>RAYM01000045.1 GCA_003611805.1 bacterium 1xD42-87
CATAGCCGCCCTGCTGATTCTGATTCCCGTATGGCGACTGCACACCGTAGCTGCCCAGCTGATTCTGATTCCCATAAGGCGACTGCATGCCATAGTTTCCCGTTGGATTCATGTAAGGGGGCTGCTCGTCATAATTTCCGTTCTGATTCCCATAAGGGTTCTGGCTGTCCGCATGATTCCCAGAAAAGAGACCATGCGTATCTGTCACAACCGACACAGTCTCCGTCTCTTCTATCACATCGGCGACCTCAACCACTTCTGGCGTTGTATAAATATCATCGCTGCTCTCGGATACATAGGATCCTGTATAGACGTCATTTTCCCTGCTTTCTCCGTCCTGCAGCCCTTCAAACTTGTCAGTTTCGCTCATTCTTCTCTCCTTTTACTTGTCCCCGGGCTGAACTGATACCCTTTTTCTACTTCTCCTTACTGCCGAAAGTCACTTCACTGTAATACTGTAAAATACATTCCCGCATCAGGGACAGAGCCGCGGATACCGTGCTCTCCCGAATCTTTTCCCGGGTCCCGTGGAAATGACACTCTTTCACCGTAACCCTCCCGCACACGTTGCAGCCGATATAGACAAGTCCCACCGGTTTATCCGGCGTGCCGCCGTCCGGTCCCGCGATGCCCGTGGTGGAAACGCTTACATCGGTTCTTGCAAGGGTCGCCGCAGTCTTAGCCATCTCCTTGGCAATCTGTTCGCTGACCGCTCCATGTTTCATCAGGATATTCTTCTTGATTCCCAGGAGCTTTCGCTTGGATTTATTGGAGTACGTCACATAGCCGGACTTAAACACTTCCGACACGCCGGGCACGTTGATCAGCCTGGCGGAAAGCATGCCGCCCGTGCACGACTCCACCGTACACGCCGTCAGCTTATTTGCCATAAGCAGATCCACCACGGCTTTCTCCAGCGTCACCTCGCTGTCCGTCGTGTAAACATGGTTGCCAAAGCGTCCTTTCAGCTCCTTGACCATGGGTTTCACCAGCTTTTTTGCCTCTTTCTCATCCGGCGCCGTGGCTGTCACACGAAGGTGTACCTCCCCGGTTTTGGCATACGTTGCAATAGTGGGATTATCCTGCGCGTTCACCAGATCCTCCACCATGCTCTCCGCCTTGCTCTCTCCCACCCCGCAGATTTTCACGGTCTGAGAATAAATAACACCCGTTGTTAGCCCGGCAAGGTAGGGCATAATCGACCTTTCAAACATGGGGATCAGTTCCCCCGGCGGTCCCGGCATCAGCACCACATGCTTACCGTTCTCCGCGATAATGATGCCGGGTGCGGTGCCGCCCGGATTTTCCACCACAATACAGCCTTCCGGCACCATTGCCTGCTTCCAGTTATTTTCCGTGATCTCCATGTTCCGCTCCGCAAAAAACTGCCGGATCGCCTCCTTTGACGGCTCATGCAGATACAGTTCTTTCCCCATCACCTTCGCCGCCGCCTCTTTGGTCAGGTCGTCCTGCGTGGGACCTAAGCCCCCGGAGAGCAGGATGATATCCGCTCTGGTGAGTGCCAGACGGATCGTCTCTGAAAGTCTCTCCTCGTTGTCGCCGACCACGTCCTGATGATAACAGGAAAGCCCGAGTCCCGCGCATTTTTCCGCGAGATAGGCGGCATTTGTATTCACGATGTTTCCCAGCAATATCTCTGTTCCGACTGCAATAATCTCAACTGTCATAACATCATCACCCTCTTTGTAAAAACATTTCGCTTGTTATTGTATCTCACTTTTTATTGTCCAGCATGACGTCCTTGTTCTTTATCAGATAATCCACGAGGGAAACCACCGTCAAAGCCACTGCCACCCACATCACAATCTGCGTCACAAGGGCAAGCGGCGGAAGGTCCGCAATCATCAGGCAGATCATAAGAATCTGGAAGGTTGTCTTGAACTTCCCCCAGTAACTTGCCGCGATCACCACGCCGTTGTCGGAGGCCACCAGGCGGAATCCGCTGATGATAAACTCCCTTGCGATAATTATGATCACAACCCATGCCGGAATCCGCGAAAGTTCTACCATGCAGATCATCGCGGAGCAGACCAAAAGTTTATCCGCCAGCGGATCCATAAACTTGCCGAAGTTCGTCACCAGATTGTATTTTCTTGCGATATGACCGTCCAGAAAGTCCGTCAGACTCGCCACAATAAAAATCGCCAGCGCGATCCACTTGTCATAAGCCGTGATATCAAACAACAGAAGCACCACAAAAAAAGGAATCAATATTACACGGAAAATCGTTAATTTATTCGGCAGATTCATCTTCCAACTCTCCCATCAAATCGTATTCGTGGGAACCCGTAATCCTCACCCGCACAAAATCGCCGGTCATCAGCTCCCTGTCCGTCTGTACAAACAAATATCCGTCCACATCCGGCGCGTCCTTATAGGTTCTCGCCACATAGACGTCCTCGTCCGCCACTTTACCTTCTATCATAGCCACCAGGGGACGTCCTTCCATATCAGCCGCCGCGTCAAAAGCGATCTCCTGCTGCAGTGCCATCAGCTCATCGCAGCGCGCCTGCTTCACTTCGTCGGAAATCTGGTCCGGCATTTCCGCCGCCGGTGTATCTTCCTCCTGCGAATAGGGGAATACACCGAGCCGGTCAAACGCCGTCTCCTCCACAAAGGAAAGCAGCGTCTCGTAATCTTCCTCTGTTTCCCCTGGGAATCCCGCAATCAGCGTCGTTCTCAGACAGATATCGGGAATCTCCCGCCGCAGTTTTTTGACTATATTAGTCAGCTCTTCCCTGTCCGTCCGCCGGCCCATACGCTTTAAAATGGAATCGGAGGCATGCTGCACCGGTATATCGAGATAATGGCATATCTTTTCTTCCTTCTGGATCACCCGAATCAGCGCATCGTCTATCTCCTCGGGATAACAGTAGAGAATCCTGATCCACACAAGCCCCTCTATCCGGCAGAGCCGTTCCAGAAGTTCCGGCAAAGCCTTATGCCCGTAGAGATCCTGCCCGTAGACTGTCGTCTCCTGCGCCACCAGAATCAGTTCCCTGACCCCCTGGTCTGCCAGTTCCTGCGCCTCACGAAGCAGACTATCCATGGGAACGCTCCTGTAAGGTCCCCGCACCTTCGGAATGATGCAGTAGGTACAATGCTTATCGCATCCTTCCGCGATTTTCAGATAGGCAAAGTGACCGCCCGTGGTCAGAATGCGCTTTTTACCCGTAAGCGGTTTTTCGTCCAGCCGGTAATAGCAGTCTTTCGCTTTTCCTTCGAATGCGGCATCCAGAACCGCTGGCAGCTCCTTTATGGCGGAAGTGCCGATCACGGCGTCCACCTCTTCGATTTCCTTTCGAATCTCCTCCTGATATCTCTGTGCCAGACATCCCGTCACAACAAGCGCCTTTACCTGTCCGCTCTTTTTCAGTTCCGCCATCTCCAGAATCGTGTTGACGCTTTCCTCCTTGGCGTCCCCGATAAAGCAGCAGGTATTCACCACCACGGCGTCCGCCTCGTTTTCATCGTCCGTAAAACTATAACCGCTCTCTGCAAGCATACCGAGCATCATCTCGGAATCCACCAGATTTTTATCGCATCCCAGAGACTGGAACAGTACCTTTTTCTTCATATAATAAATACCCGAACCCTATTCTTCGACCGCCTCTTCTGCTTCCGGAGATTCTGTGTCGGAAACTTCCGCCACCGCCTCCTCTTCCGAAATCTCTTCCGTCTCCTCCGCAGACTCATCGGTCAGAATCTGTATTTTGCCCTGATTCAGTTCCTCCACGGCAACGGATAAAGGCTTCTTGCCCCTGCCGTCCACCAGCACCTCATCCCCGGCGATTATCTGTCTCGCCCGCTTGGATGTCGCCATCACGATCGAATAGCGGCTGCTCACTACCGGGTCTTCCCCCTCTTCCACACCGCTGTTCACTACCTTAATCAAATCTGCATAAGATGGATGTAACATAGATTATTCTCCTTCCAATTCTCTCCTCATTTTCTTTATAAACGCTTCATTCCGCCCGGGCGCGTGATGCGCCGCGGCGATAATTCCATGAAGTTCCCTCACACAAGTCTCCAGATCGTCATTTATCACAATATAGTCATACGCCTCTATGCCCTCCGCCTCTTTTGCGGCGCGGCCAAGTCTCTTCCGAATGACTTCCGCCGTCTCCGTGCCCCGCCCGGAAAGTCTGCGGCGCAGCTCTGCCGCATCCGGCGTCGATACAAACAGCAGGAGCGCGTCGGGGTACTGCTCCTTGATCTTAAGAGCCCCCTGAATCTCAATCTCCAGAATCACATCCCTGCCTGCGGCAAGTTCCCGCTCCACGTAATCCTTCGGCGTCCCGTAATAATTGCCGCAGTATTCCGCATGCTCGATCAGCGCGTGATCCGCGATCCGTTTCTCAAACTGTTCCCTGGACAGGAAAAAGTATTCCCTGCCGTCTTCCTCTCCCGGACGCGGTTCTCTGGTAGTCGCTGAGATCGACAGCGAATAGCCGTCATACTCCTCCACCAGCCGCTTCATCAAAGTACCCTTACCCGCCCCCGAAAATCCGGAGACGACAATCAATATCCCTTCATTCCTCATCTGTCTGCCCATCCTCAGTCTGTGCCCTGCCCGAAATGGTTTCCGGGAGAAGCGCGGAAAGCACGATCTGGCTGTTTTCCATCACCAGCACCGCCTTGGTCTTGCGCCCCTGCGTGGCGTCGATCGCCATTCCCGTCTCTTTCGCCTTCTGCACCATACGCTTCACCGGCGCGGAATCCGGGCTGACAATCGCGATAATCTTCCCTGTGTTTACCACATTGCCAAAGCCTATATGAATCAGTTTACCCATAGCAGCATTCCTATTCGATATTCTGTATCTGTTCCCGCACCTTCTCGATCTCAGTTTTCAATTCAATCGCTCTGTCCGAGGTTTCCAGATCAGTGGTCTTTGAGAGGATCGTATTTGCCTCGCGGTTCATCTCCTGTGCCAGAAAATCGAGTTTGCGCCCGATACTGCCGCCCTCCGTAAGATCTCTCTTCATGGCGGCAATATGGCTCCGCAGGCGTACCAGTTCCTCATCCACGCACACTTTATCCGCAAAGAGCGTCACCTCCGTCAGCAGCCTGGACTCGTCGATCTGGGTGTCCTCCAGAAGTTCCTTCACCTTGTCCTTAAGCCTCTGCCTGTACTCCGCCATAATCTGCGGCGCACGGTGCTCAATAAATTCCACCCCTGCAAGCATGGCGTTCAGTTTCGCCAGCAGGTCGTCGCGGATGTTTTCTCCCTCTTTGACTCTCGTCTCCACAAAGGACTCCGCCGCGCCCCGCACCGCCTTACCCAGAAACTGCCAGAGTTCCTCTTCATCGACCGTCTGCTCTTCCATAGTCAGCACTTCCGGATAGCGCGACAGCGTGGATACCCGCACATCGTTGTCCAGAGAAAAATCTTCAGACATCTGCCAGAGATATTTCATATACTCTGCCGCCAGTTCCCTGTTATATTTCACACAGACATTGGTCTCCGTCAAATCCTCGTAGGTGATAAAAATATCCACCTTTCCCCTCTGAATATAATTTTTGAGTTCGTTTCTGATCGCCGTCTCAAAAAAATTCAGTTTTTTCGGCATCTTAATACTGACATCCAAATACCTGTGATTGACAGACTTCATCTCCACGCATATCTTCCGTGCGTCCTCCGTCACCTCACATCTCCCGAAACCGGTCATGCTCTTAATCATCGCCATACTCTTCTTTCTCTTAAAAGTAAAAAACCGCCGCCACTCTCTGACTCTGCTTATGCGCGCAGAAAGACCCACGCATACAGCTTTTATTATAGTGTAAAGAGAATAAATAGTCAAGAAAGAGAAAACGCCGGATTCAGTAACTGGTAACTATGAAGCCGAAGGCTGAATAGTTAGCAAAAGCTCGATCACTGGAAATCCCGGCGGCAATTGAAATGCGTCCCCGTTTGTGTTATAGTAGGGAACGCACAGGAAAATACGATATAAAAGGAAAAGGCGGGGAAAATCATGGCATTTGACGGCATCACCATAGCAAACATCACAAAGGAGCTTTCGGAGACACTTTTAGGCGGACGCATCTACAAGATCGCCCAGCCCGAAAGCGACGAGCTGCTGCTCACAATCAAAAATAATGGCAGCCAGTACCGCCTGCTTTTGTCGGCGGACGCCTCCCTCCCCATGGTCTACCTGACGGAAACCAACAAGCCAAGCCCCATGACCGCACCGGGTTTCTGCATGCTGCTTCGCAAGCATCTGCAGAACGCCCACATCACCGCAATCTCCCAGCCCGGGCTCGAGCGCGCCATCCATCTGCGTCTGGAGCATTTAAATGAGCTGGGCGATTTATGTGAAAAAAAGCTGATCGTGGAAATCATGGGCAAGCACAGCAACATTATCTTCTGTGACGACAAAGATCAGATCATCGACAGCATCAAACATATTTCCGGCATGGTCAGCTCCGTGCGGGAGGTGCTGCCCGGCCGTCCCTACTTTATCCCGCAGACCCAGAATAAATGGAACCCCCTGCGTTTTTCCGCCCGGTACACGAAAGAGGGCTCTTCCCTCTTCTTCAAATCGCCGGAAGACAGCGAGGATTTGACTTATGTAAACCTATGCGCCCATATGAAAGAAAAACCCATGCCCCTTTACAAGGCACTCTATACAACTTACACAGGACTGTCGCCCATCATTGCGCAGGAACTCTGCTGCCGTGCCGGAATCGACGCGGACATGCCCGCAAACGTACTGGATGAGCCCGCTTTACTGGCAGTGCACAAAACGCTGGCGGATCTGATGGAGCAGACCGCCTGCGGCAGTTTCTCTCCCGTTATCGTCTACGACGGCAGGGAGCCGCTGGAATACGCGGCATTTCCCCTGACGCTCTACGCAGATAAGGACATGCAGCCCTGTAAATCCATCAGCGGTGTGCTGGAGCGCTATTATGCGGAGCGCAGCGTGGTTACCCGCATCCGCCAGAAGTCCGTGGATCTGCGAAAAATTGTGCAGACCGCCTTAGAGCGTAACGTGAAAAAATACGACCTGCAGATGCGGCAGATGAAAGACACCGAAAAGCGGGACAAGTACAAAGTTTACGGCGAACTGATCAACACCTACGGCTACAACGTGGAGCCGGAGGCGAAATCCATGGAAGCCCTCAATTATTATACCAATGAGACTATCACGATTCCTCTTGACAGCACCCTGACGCCGCAGGAAAACGCCCAGAAATATTTTGATAAGTACGGGAAACTGAAACGGACTTACGAGGCACTGTCAGAATTGACTATTCAGGTCAAACAGGAGATCGAACATCTCGAATCCATCCTCGCCGCGCTGGATATCGCCATGCAGGAGGAAGACCTGGTGCAGATCCGGGAAGAACTGATCGAGAGCGGCTACATCCGCAGAAAAGGCGGCTCCAAAAAAGTAAAGATCACCAGCAGGCCTTTCCACTATGTAAGCAGCGACGGCTTCCATATTTATGTGGGGAAAAACAACTTCCAGAACGACGAGCTCACCTTTAAATTCGCAAACGGGGGCGACTGGTGGTTCCACGCCAAACAGATTCCCGGCTCCCATGTGGTGTTAAAAACCGAGGGCGCCGAAGTGCCGGACCGCGCCTTCGAGGAAGCGGCAAGACTTGCCGCCTACTATTCCAAGGGACGCGAGCAGGACAAGGTGGAAATCGACTATGTGCAGAAAAAGCATGTGAAGAAACCAGCAGGCGCCAAGCCCGGGTTTGTGGTGTACTATACCAACTACTCCATGGCGATCAACTCGGATATCTCTGGTCTGACGGAAGTCTGACTTACCTGCACCTGCTCCCCGTCGGAGACAGCCGTCACGACACCTTCATCCGTATAATACACCTCACACTCATATTCATTTAGCAGCGCCACCGTCTCCTCCTCCACCCGCAGACGCTCCGGGTCTGCGGTGAGGACGGCATAACGGGGTTTCGCCGTCTCAAACAGGGTTTCCAGATTCTTTGTGTAATTCCCATGATGGGGCATCTTGATCAGGTCATACTGCTCCTTTGCCGCAGCGGACGAAAGAAACTCCCCCGTCCGTATTTTCTTGGCGTCCCCCATCAGCAGAAACCGGTTTTTTCCATTCGTAACACACGTTATCAAGGAATAGTTGTTATCATTTTCATACACGCTCTCATGGGGCGCATCCACATAGAAAGAAACCCCATCCACCGAGAACGAAACATCTTTTTGCAACCGCTCATACGCCGTGTCCGTCTCCTCAATCGTCCGCACCAGCGCAAGGTAGGGTTCCGAATCTTCCTCGTAATCCGGCATCAGCACGCATCCCACCTCATATTGGGTAATCAGCTCCGCCGCACCGCCGATATGGTCCTTGTCAAAGTGGCTCAGGATCAGATATTCGATCCGCGTCGTCCCCCGCTCATCCAGATAAGCGCAGATCGCCGCCGCGTCGTCCACGTCCGCCGTATCGTTCAGCACAACGCTCTCCCCCGCCTCTATCACGATACAGTCCGATTTGCCCGTATCCAGAAAGGTCAGTTTCAGGGAAACGCCGCTCTCCTTCCCGCCGCCGCAGCCTGCCAGAAATAGCGCAAGGCACAGCAGAAGCGCAGGAAGCCGCCTTCTCCTACTCATAAAACTCGCGCTCCTTTTTCCGCCTTTTCTTCTTTTTTCTCCGCTTCCTTTTCTTCCTGCTCTCCGGCTTATCAGATAACAGATGTAATCTCTCTGCAATATGCACCAGCGTGTACCCCCTGGGAAACGCCAGCAGCTCCTCCCGGCTCACCCCGCCGATCAGGAGCAGCACCGCACCGTAAACGCACACCCCGATGCCGATAGCGATTAACAGCACCATCCGGCTCACCGGAATGAGCAGGATCAGCCCGTGGTAAACGCCATAGACCGCCGCTCCCATAATAACCGCCGCAAAGAGCGGTTTCAGAAACAGTTTCACCACATCCATACGGTATTCCAGATGCTTTCTCACGGATATATGGTTCAAGATACACACCACCAGCGAATAGATGGCGTTCGCCGCCGCCAGCGCATAGAGTTCCAGATCCGTATAAAGCAGAAGCGCGATCAGTCCCGCCACCTGAATCACCAGCGCGACCGATGCGTGGGTCACTGGCGTATTCACCTTTCCGATTCCCTGCAAAACCGCGTTGGTCAGCGTCGAGAGGCTGTAGAGCACGACCGTCACGGCGAGGGCCGCCAGCAGCCCGGAGGCAATGTCAAGCGATTCCTTCTGCGGAAAAATAAACTGCATGATAGGTCTTGGCAGCACGGCAAGCCCCACCGCCGCCGGAATCGCAATCAGCATGGTCATCTGGATCGCCCGCGACACCTGCTTTCTCGTCTGCGACACCGTCCCCTTCACATAGGAAGCCGCCACACCCGGAATGATCGCGGAGGACATGGCGGAGGCGATAGCGATCGGAATGTTTACCACCGCCACCGCAAGCCCCGAAAAGATACCGTAATGATTGCTCGCCAGTATCGCGTCCACCTTTTTATAATCCATGACATGATAGAAAATCGTCATGTTGACCACCGTCGTACAGTTGTAAATAAAGGTGCTCAGAATAAACGGCGTGACAATCGTAAAGATCACCTTGAAAATTTCTTTATAACTCTCCTCATGCCATGTTTTGTCCCGCTCCACCCGTCTTCTGATCACGCCGCTGTTGAGACGGTACATCCCGAACATGAAGAGAAGACCGATCAGCACACCCGCACCGGTTCCCAGAGCCGACCCCGCCGAACCGTAGATGGCGCGCGTCGTGGCATCGCCGTCCGCAACCAGCCCGATCAGAAGCTTTGCCGCCAAAATGCTGACCGCCGCATTTAAAATCTGTTCTAAAATCTGGGATATGGAAGTGTGCACCATGGAGCCATGCGCCTGGAAAAAACCGCGAAACACACCTAAGAATCCAGAAAAAAAGATAGTCGGCGACAGCACACGGAGCGCCACCACCGCATTCTGATTCTTCCACACGAGAAAAGGCGCTCCCACGAAAGTCAGAATCGAGGCAACGCCGCCAACCACCAGAACATAGAGAAGTGCACAGACAAAAACCCTCTGTGCATTCCGATATTCCTTAAACGCAAGCCTCTGGGAGATCACCTTGGAAATCGCCGATGGGATGCTGTAGGAGGAAATCAATAATATAATTGTATAGATATTGATCGCCGAATTGTAGTACCCGTTTCCCTCGATTCCAATAATCGAAAGAAGCGGGCTTCTGTATATCAGGCCGATCACTTTGACGAGCATTCCGGCTGCCGCCAGAATGCCCGCCTGAAACACAAACGTGCTCTTTTTTTTCGGATCTTCCATGTCCCTATCCAATCAGCCAGTCATACATTTCCTGATATTTCTTCGCGGATACATGCCACGAGAAGTCCGCCGCCATGCCTCTGTCCACGATCTTATTCCATTCCCGCTTCTTATCGTAATAGATATGCTCCGCGTAACGGATCGTGCCAAGCATCTCATGGGCGTTGTAATTCGTAAAGGAAAAGCCTGTACCCGTACCTTCATACTCGTTATATGCCTGCACCGTATCTTTCAGACCACCCGTCTCACGCACGATCGGCACTGTACCGTAGCGCAGGGACATGAGCTGGCTCAAACCGCAGGGCTCGAAGAGCGACGGCATCAGGAACGCGTCGCTTGCCGCGTAGATCTTGTGGGACAGCGCATCCGAATAATAAATGTTCGCCGACACCCTGCCGTGGTACTTCCAGTCAAAGTGGCGGAACATGTTTTCGTACTGCTCCTCACCTGTACCGAGCACTACGATCTGTACATTATCCTGACACAGTTCATCCATGATATAAGCAATCAGATCGAAACCTTTCTGCCCTGTCAGTCTTGACACAATGCCCAGCATCATAGCCTTATCGTCCTGGTTTAACCCGAGCTGCTCCTGCAGCGCGCGCTTGTTCTTTACTTTTTCCTTGCGGAAGTTCGCCGCATTGTACTTGAAATCTATGTGCTTATCCGTCTCCGGATTAAAGTCATCGTAATCGATGCCGTTCACGATACCGCGCAGGTCCCCGGCTCTCGCACAGAGCAGACCGTTCAAGCCCTCACCGTAGAACGCTGTCTTGATCTCCTCCGCGTAGGTGTCGCTGACCGTGGTGATGGCGTCCGCGTAAACCAGACCGCCCTTTAAGAGGTTCGCATCCTTGTACGCCTCCAGCTTATCCGCCGTGAAGAAATAGCCTGGCAGCCCCGTGATCTCCTTGACTTCCTTCACGCTCCACTTGCCCTGGAATTTCAGGTTATGGATGGTCATAACGGTCTTAATGCCCCGGTAGAACTCCCCGCCCTGGAACCGCTCTTTTAAGTACACCGGAATCAGCCCGGTCTGCCAGTCGTGGCAGTGAATCAGGTCTGGTCTGAAATCGATCACCGGGAGAATGCACAGCGCCGCCTTACAGAAAAAGGCATACTTCTCAATCTCAAACAGTGCGTTGTCGCTGTATGGCTGGAAGCCGTTAAAATAACTCTCGTTATCAATAAAATAGTATTTTACTCCATCAACTTCCGCCTCAAGAATCCCCACATACTCTTCTTTCCAGTGGAAATCCATATAGAAATGGGTCTTGTAGGTAAGCTTATCCTTCATTTCCTGCTTCATGCAGGTATACTTCGGCAGGATTACCCGCACATCAAAATACTGCTTGTCAATACACTTTGGCAGAGAGCCGACCACGTCCGCCAACCCGCCTGTTTTGATAAAAGGTACGCCCTCCGACGCGACAAATAAAATTTTTTTCATGACAACCCTCCAACTGTAACTTGCTATTCTTAATATACAGGCAGTCCGTATGAACTCCTAAACAACAGTATACAATATTTCGGGTGGCAATAAAAGGATTATTTTACAAACCCAAAAATTATTTTGCCTTATTAACGTCGGTACTGCAGTCGAATTTTATCCGCGATCAGCGCGATAAATTCAGAGTTGGTAGGCTTGCCCTTTCCCGTGTTGATCGTATACCCGAACAGCGCGTCAAGCGTCTCCATACGCCCTCTCGACCACGCAACCTCTATGGCATGGCGGATTGCGCGTTCCACCCGGCTCGGCGTTGTCTGGTATTTCTTTGCGATGGTGGGATAAAGAATCTTAGTGATGGACCCAAGCATCTCCACATCCTCCACCGACATCATAATCGCCTCGCGCAGATACTGGTATCCCTTGATATGGGCGGGCACACCGATCTCGTGGATCATGTCCGTCACATCTTTTTCCAGATCCCGTCCTTCCACTTCCGGCATATCCTCCGCCGCTCCCGCTATTTCTACCTGATCCCTTCCTTTCTCCCCCGAGGGGACGGTAATCAGTATCCGAAACTCCTTGTTCGTACTGATCAAATTATCCAGAATACGGTAAATCTGCTCCTGATCCCTCGCAGCTGTCACATTTAATGTCTCCATTTTTTCCTCCATTCCCCTTTTACGCGACGTTTTCTATCTGTCTCCCTTCACACCGACCGCCCTGATTCCGCTGTGCGGAGAATGCCACTTTCTGGCATTCTCTTATGTGAGACTTAGTACTTCCAAGTCAGCTATGCTGACTTTGCGATGCAGCCCTTGCTGCTGAGTTTTAGAAGTACTTCTCACATTATTATAAACAATAGTTGGGGTATGGGGAATATTTAGGCATCGCATTACGCCTATTTTCCGATACCCCATGGAAATCAGATTTAACCGTTTTATGATTCGTTACAGCAAACAGACGCAGGCTATTTTGCCTGCGTCTTAAAAATTATGTAAACTGATCACCTCTATCTGCGGAATTTACCGACAATCTCGCCCAGATAATCCGCCATCTGCTTGTTCTCCTCAGACTGTTCCTGCGTTGTGCACGCTATCGCCGCCGTCATTTCATTCTTCTCCACAATGTTCTCTATGGCGTTCTTATTCTCGCCCATAATAACGCTTACGTTTCCTGCGTTTTCCGAAATCTGTGACACGGACTCCTCCAACCTTCTCACGGCATCAAACATCTGATCCAGCTTATCCTTAATACCTCCCACCGCTTCGCTGTACTCCGTCGATTTTTCCGCAAACCCCTTAAACTGTACCACCACATCCTGTTCCATAAATGCGATAATAGACTCAAAACAATTATTGACAATGGCAATGCTGCTATCGGCTTCCCCGCAGATCTCCTGGATGGAAGAGGCCGTATTTTTGGAGATCTCCGCCAAATTGGCTATGGAACCTGCCACGACGGCAAACCCCTTTCCTGCTTCCCCGGCTCTTGCCGCCTCAATGGAAGCGTTGAGCGACAGCAGATTAGTTTTTCCCGCAATGCTCAAAATTTCCGAAGCCAATTCATTGATCTTAGCCAGTCTCTTTAACTCCTCGATTGCCTTCTGCACCTCGTCCTTTGTTTCCCGCAGCTTGACCTCTCCGTTCCGGTAGGCATAGTCGGCCCGCCCCTTCATGTCTTCCGCACTGCCGATTACGGCGCCGCTCGTATCCACGGAAGACCGGATTCCCTCTAATATACTATCAGCCAATTCATTAATACTGTCAATCTCCGCATTCACATTTCTGACAAGGGTATTGGTATTTTCCATAGAGGCTGAAAGCTGCTGTGCAACAGCTATATTATCCGAAGTGCCGTCTGCCAGGGACAACGACGATCCGTGCATACTCTCCGCCTTCTCATCGAGGGACCTTGAACACTCATTCAAGGTGTCCGAAATATCCTGTAAAGAGTGAATCAGTCCGTCCGTAGCCTCCGCAATGCTTCCCAGCTCGTCCCCCCTGTTGATATGTTTCTTAATCTTTGGATTATCCGCGATATCAAAGTTTTGCAAAGACACGATGCTTTCCTCTATGTCTCCCATAGGCCTCATAAACCCTCTGATAATCACACCGGATACCAACAGCAGAACCACCAACGCCGCCACAACGAAAAGCGTCATGCTCTGTTCCAATTTCACCGTGGTTTCAAAAATTTCTTCGGAACTGTCGGAAACAATAAATATCCATCCCCGATCCGCCATATAATAGTATGTAGCTATATTTGATACCCCGTCCTCCGTGTATTCCGTATATCCGATATCGGCTTCCGTCGTCCCTCCATACTGACTGCACAGCGTTTTAATATACTCTTCCTGCGCCTCCTGCGCAACCATTTTGCTGTCGTCGCAAAAAATATACTGCCCATTCGCCGCATTTACCATGCAGTAAGTCGCATTTTCCATTCCCTGCATAGTCAGGGAATCTAACAGTTGAATCAATCCCGTGGTAAAAACGCCGCCTCCCACCAGACCGATCGGATTTCCGCTCTCATCTAATACCGCACGGTACATGGACACAATCTGTTTTCCGCTGGCCGGAGAGATAATAATTCCCGTATTGTAAACGCCGTCGGCCGCAAGCATAGCCTCCTGCAGCGCTTTTAATGATTCTCCCTCTCTTGTGGTAATGCCTACTACCGCCTCGTTTGTATGAGCCAGCACATGAGTATCCCACTCACTCACATAAAATCCTTCCAGATTTTTCACATCCGCCGAAAATTTTTCCGTATAGGACTGCGCCGCCGCAGCCGCGCCGGCATCCGTCGGATCGTTTAACAGAGCCGTAATCTCTCCCGCCCGGCTGTAAGCCGTAAGCGTGTTCTCGGCCTCCTGCACATAATTCTCGATAATCTTTCCGCGTTCCTCCACCACTGTCTCCATATTGTTCGTGGTGCTCTTTCTTGTATTGTTGGTAATGACGCTGCCAATAAAAACAACCATAGCCGTCATAACAACAATCTGAATCAACAGAATACAGGCCGTAATCCTTGTGCCAAGCCTCCTCGTCCAACTCTTCATTTCCTTCTCCTTTCGCGGTTCTTCCGTACCTTACGACTCTCCCGTCCGTTTTTCTGTCACATTAGTTAAGCGATTATAGCACTTCAACTGTTCTATGTCAATGAAAGGACTTACACATAACCGAATCCCAGAATGGTAAACTCTTTTTTCCCCTCCCCCGCCGACATCCGTACCTGAACCACATGCTTTTTCGCTTCTTTTTCCTGAATCAGGATTACCGGATTGCAGTGAATCCAACCGTTTATATGGGGATCAGCCGTAAGCTTTTTTACTCCGTCAACAAAGACGTCCGCCCTGCCCGCCTTTACTTCGCCGGAGTCCTTAAAGACAATCACAAGCGCCCTGCAGAAAAGCTCCAGCACAAAGGGCTCGTCCCTCTTCTCTTTTTCTCCGTCGTACATCCAATTATTGGGAAACTCCGGCGTGAGCGCCAGTTCCTCATCCATCTCCACAGCCTGCAGATTATCGTCTGTCCAGCAAAAACCGCCCGTTGAAACCAAAGCCCCCTCCGGCAGCTCCTTCCTGTCAAGCAGCCTGACGCGCTCATAATCCGCGCCAATCACCGGTTCCGGCAGACCGTTTTTCAGAAAGTCCTCCCCGTCGTCCTTGCTTACTGCCGCCTGCTCAAAAAAGTAAGTCAAGCAGTCCGACATAACCGTATGACCTGCATTGGTGGGATGGAACATATCATAAAAGAACTGATTCTTTGACAGTACGCGGCCCTCTCCCGGCTTCAGCCGAAACTGCGGCGTCACCGCGTCCCGCACGCTGACCATAGGCAGGCGGTATCGTTCGCCTACCGCCTTAAGCCTGTCCTGTAAATTCCAGTCGTCGGCAAAAACGGAAAACAGCAATATCACCGCAGGACTGTTAGGAAGGCTTAATATCTTCCGCACCAGACTCTCATAACAGTTTCCCTGTGTCTCATCTCCCTCGTCGTTGACCGCAAACTCAACAATCACGATGTCCGGCAGCTTACTTCCGTCCCGCAATACGTCTCTCTCAAAGCGGATCATGCCAAGCTCCGAGGGCGTTCCGCCGACGCCCGCTTTAATCAGGCGGACGTTATCTCCACTGCCGAAGCGTTTTGCAAAGCTTTTGTAAGATTTGTAAGCATAGCACTCCATATTGACCGGAACCGCCCCTGCCCCTTGGGTAATGGAGCCGCCTATATAGGCAACCGTCACTTCTTCTTCGGTCTGCGCCCTGCCGATAGCGCGCCTGACCCTTGTGGCATCTCCCATATCCATAAGGGAACGGGCAATCATATTCCGGTAATCGGAGGAATGGAAATCTATTTCCGACTCCTCCGAAACCTCCGGCGCATGATAGCCGTCGTTCAGGTAAAATCGGACGTTTGCCGCCGCCATAAGCTCCGGCTCATCAAAGAGAAAAAGAATCTGTCCCGGCTCCCTATCGTCGCTGCTCCATTCCTGTTCCTCCATCTTCAGCCGTACCTCCGCGCCGTCCCCGCGAAGAGCAGCACAAATCTGCGTGCCGCCGCCTAAGCGGTCCTCTTTTCCGTACATCTGAAAGACAAAACCGATCTGTTTTGCCGGATCTTCTGTTTCCACGCTTACCCCAATGCTGTGCACCAGCCTGCGGAAACCCGCCGTGTCCCGCAAAAGCGCAAGCATCTTTTCGTCGGTAATGTTCCCCGTCACCTGCGCGCTGTTTATGAGTCTCCCCATATCTTCATAAATAAACTGCACGTTCCTGCCGTCCGGCTGCACAGAGCCGAAGATTTCTTTCTCACGTATGACATAAAAAAACTCCCTCCTGCTTTCAGGATCTTTCGGCGCTTTCGGTCCTTTCATGTTTTCTACCTCCCGCCACACATGTTTCTGTTCTCTATGGAAATTTTTCTTGCCTTTGACAAAGCTTCCGAAATAACTTATAACAGCGTAAAAGATAACAGACTTGCGTTCCGCTCTCCCCGGTAAGTCAGATAAATCGCCTGTTTTCCGTCCGGAATCCGAATCGGAGCGGCATACTCTTCCCACACGTTCGTATCTTCTACCCTGATCTTAGCCAAAACTTCCCCGTCCCAATCCGTCCTCACTTCAAAAATACCTGCCCCGTACCCTCTGGTCTTAATTCTGATTTCCGTTACGCCATGACAGTCAAAATACTTAAATCCTGCCGTGGCCGTATCTTTCATATTGCCGATATAGCCCGGCTCATCGTCCCCGTCCCTGCCGTCCTGCATAATCTTCGGAAACTCGTCCCCGCCCACATACACAGAGGGCTTTTCGGTGAAAAGATGGCATGCCAGATAGGCGGGATACTCTCCCCTTCCCGCAAGAGGTCCGCCGTTTAAACCGCAGGAGGTGATCTCCGCCTGCGGGATTCTGCCGTCCGGCAGGATCTCCAGTTTTTCAGCGCAACCCTGTCTGCTGTACCAGGTGCCGTTGGTGTGGCGGTGATAAAAAATATACCACTCTCCGTTTATCTCTACCATGCTGCCGTGATTGTTGGCCCCGTAGGCCATAGGCTGTCCCGCCGGCTTATAAGTGTCGATATGCAAATCGCAGTTGCTCACCAGCACGCCGCCATAGACAAACCCGCGCGTCGCCTCTTTACTCGTCGCATAGCAGAGCTCATGCATCAATACGGAGGAATAAATCAGGTAATAGACGTCCCCTGCCTTCCGGATCGAGGACGCCTCAAAAAACTCGTGCCCCTCAAAGCCTGTACCCACGCTTTTCTCCGTGCCGGGAATCACCAGCGTCGGCGGCTCTATGACCGTCAGCATATCAGGACCTAGCACCACAGCCATCGAACCGCTTCTCGTCTTGTCACCCACGCTGGCAAAACCGCAGTACAGATAGGTACGGTTTCCCTCCGTCAGCACGCCGGGGTCAAACTGAGGCTCGTCGCCCTCTCTCTCCCCCAGCCTCGTGCCGTCCTCATAATGTACATAACCGTAAAATTTATACCGCCCCGCTGGCTGGTCACAGACAGCCACGGAAACAACATCCGCCTTATCCAGCACATAATACAGATAATATCTTCCGTCCGGACCCACCGTAACATCCGGCGCATACAGGCACATCTTCCCCTCACTGTTCATGGGGTCTTCCGTTTTCGGGTAAATCACGCCCTCATACCGCCAGTCTCCCAGATCGTCCACAGGAGCCGACCAGCACACATAATCTCCCATACAGAACACATAACCGTTATAATAATCATGGGAACCGAACACGTAGACCCTGCCCTCAAACACATAGGGTTCCCCGTCGGGAATGTACTCCCAGGAGGGCAGATACGGATTATACGCCTGTTTTTTACTATTCATCAATTCTAATCTCCACACATGATTTTCCCGAAAGCACCGCCGTCCGCCGATCTGGCTGCCCGGTTCCCACATAGAGTCGGTACTTTCCGCTGCCCTTTTCAAACGCTCCCTCTTCGTTCACTACAAGAAAGGCATCACCGGACACCGCAATCTCCAGTTCCTTCTCCTCCCCTGCCGCAAGAAATACCCGCCGAAAAGCGCAAAGACTGTGATTCGGCACGGCAAAAGGCGACTCCATATCCTTCACATAGACCTGCACTACATCGCCAGTCGCCGCATTTCCCGCATTTTTAAGCTTCACGTGCAAAAGGACTGCTCCCGTTTTTGTATCTCTCGAAGAACAAACCGCCTGCTCCACCCTCACGTCGCCGTAGGTCAGACCGTACCCGAACGGATAGAGGGCCTCCCCTTCCATATAGCGGTACGTCCTGCCTTTCATGGAATAATCCTCAAAGGGCGGCAGCTCCTGTACTGAACGGTAAAAGGTCACAGGCAGTTTTCCGGACGGGGACGCGTCCCCGAAGAGAAGATCCGCCACAGCTTTTCCGCCCCTTGCGCCAGGATACCAAAGCTGCAGCACAGCCGCGGCCTTCTCCTGCGCCATCGAAAGATCCATCGCGCTGCCCGTCATCAGACAGACAATCACCGGCTTCCCTACCGCAAGCACCGCTTCCATCAGTTCGATCTGGCCGGCTGGCAGACTCAGATCCGGCTTATCGCCCGCCGCATAGCTGTTGCCCGTATCGCCCTGCTCTCCTTCGAGCGTCTCGTTTAAACCCAGACACAGCACCGTCACATCGCTGTGCTTCGCCACCGTCACCGCCTCCGCGATACGGTCATTGACCTGCGCCAAATTCTCCACGCGATCCTTAAATAAGTGGGAACCCTCCGAGTATAAAACCCTTCCATTATGTCCGACTTTATCCTGTATTCCCTCTAAAACCGTAATATATCTGGAAGAAGTTCCATGATAGTTCCCAACTAACGCCTCCCGGCTGTTGGCATTTGGTCCGATTACACCAACGGTCTGCCCCGCCGAAACCTGCAGAGGAAGAACACCGTCATTTTTGAGCAGCACCACCGCTTCCTTCGTCATCTCCTCCGCCAGCGCCAGATGCTCTTCACACTCTACTGTTTCATAGGGAATCTGATCGTAGCTGCTCCCGTCAAAGAGTCCTAGCAGATATCTTGCGGTAAAAGCCCGCACGGTCGCTTCCGTAATCTCTTCCTCCGTGACAAGACCCTCCTCATACGCCTTTAACAAATGCAGGTAAGTCACGCCGCAGTTAAGGTCGCAGCCGTTCTTTAAAGCCATTGCCGCCGATTCTTCAGGCGTATGCGTGACCATATGATTTTCGTGGAAATCCTTGATCGCCCAACAGTCCGACACAAAATGTCCTTTGAATCCCCACTCCTTGCGCAAAATCTCCTGAATCAGCGTATGGCTGCCGCAGCACGGTTCCCCATTGGTGCGGTTGTAGGCGCCCATCACCGCTTCCACATCCGCCTCCTGCACACAGGCTTTGAAGGCAGGCAGATAGGTCTCCGCCATATCCTTTTTGGACGCCGTCGCGTTAAATTCATGCCGCAGGGCTTCCGGTCCGGAATGCACCGCAAAATGCTTCGCACAGGCGGCGGATTTTAAAATCTCCTCATCCTCCCCCTGTAAGCCCTCCACATAGGCCACCCCCAATCTGGAGGTCAGGTAGGGATCTTCCCCGTAGGTCTCCTGTCCCCTGCCCCATCTGGGATCCCTGAAAATGTTCACATTGGGAGACCAAAAAGTCAGCCCTTTATAAATGTCCCTGTCGCTCTCCGCAGAAAGCGCGTTATACTTCGCACGTCCCTCCGTGGCCGCCACATCGCCGGCCTTTTGCAGCAGCTCCGGATCAAAACTGGCCGCCATGCCGACCGCCTGCGGAAAACTGGTTGCCACGCCTGCTCTCGCCACGCCGTGCAATGCTTCTCCCCACCAATTGTAGGCCGGTATCCCCAGCCTCTCTATCGCCGGCGCATCATAACGGAGCTGGGAAACCTTCTCCTCCACCGTCATTTTTCCCACTAATTCCTTTGCCCGCTCCCGCGCCTTTGCTCTGGTCTTATCACGATTTATCATATTTTCTCCCTTCCCGCTTTTTTATCCCTTCACCGCGCCTGCCGTCAAGCCATCAACAATTTGGTTGCTGAACATACAATATACCACAATCGTCGGTATAATTGCAATTACAATGGCGGCAAACATCTGCGAATAGTTCGTATTATACGGTCCCACAAATTTCGAAAGGGATACCGGCAGCGTCTTTTTGTTATCGTCCGAAATAAATACCATTGCTAAAAGCAGCTCGTTCCAGTTTGCCACAAACGTCATCAGTCCGGTCACGAAAAGCCCCGTCCTCGCAAGAGGCAGCGCGATATGGGTAAACGACCGGTAAATGGAACAGCCGTCAATGCAGGCCGACTCAAACAATTCGTTGGGCAGGCTCTGGAAAAATCCCGTCATAATAAAAATCGTGATGGGAAGCGACAGCGTCAGGTAGGGCAGAATCAGTCCCGTCAGGCTGTTTGTCAGATGCATTTTGGAAAATCTCGTGAAGACCGGGATCAAAATACAATGCACCGGAATCATCATGCCTGTCAGGAAATAGGTCATCATCGCCCCCGACAGCTTCCACCGCATCCTGCCGATGGCAAAAGCCGCCATGGAACCCACAAGCAGACAGAGAAGCAGAGTGACACCGCAGACAATCGCAGAGTTTAAAGTCGCGACTCCCAATTTGCCCGCCGTCCATGCGAAGCTGTAATTTTCAATCATCAGATGCTCCGGCAGCGCCCACGGCGAGACAAAGAGCGTCTTATCGTCTTTTAAAGAAACATAAACGACCCACAGTAGGGGCAGCAAATAAAGCACAGCCAAAATTGACAAAAATACATAGATAATCTTCGTAGAAATTTTCGATTTCTTTTTTCCCGCTTTCCTCATTTTGTGCCTCCTTTACATTTCGTAGTTATCGACTTTAACAAACTTATTGATAATAAACGTCACGATCAGGCAGAGTATCAAAAGAATCGTACCAATGGCGCTGGCATAGCCGTACTTGAAATATTTAAAGCCCTGCTGGTACAGATGGGTCGCCAACACGTCCGTCATATGGTTGGGTCCGCCCTCGGTCATGTTGAAGATCAGATCAAAAAACTTCAAAGAACCGATAGCGTTTAAGGACATAGCCGTCGCCACCATAGGCCGGATCAGCGGCAGCGTAATATAGCGGAAAGACTGCGCCTTCGTGCAGCCGTCTATGTAAGACGCCTCGTACAAAGAACTGCTGATTCCCGAAATCTGCGCCATGTAAAGCATCATGGACTGACCCACATACTGCCATAAAGAAACCGAAGCGATCACCCACATAGGAAGGATGATGAACCCCTTGGTATCCATCAGCCAAAGCGGTCCCTTGATGCCAAACTGTGCAAGAATCTGATTGATACCCAGCTTCGGCGTGAAGACAAACATCCACAAAAGTCCAAGCGCTGCGGAAGAAAGCACGCAGGGCAGATAGTACACATTTTTAAAGAAGTCCCGACCCTTTTTGATATTGGTCAGAAGAGCCGCCAGAATCAGACCCACAATCAACTGCGTCACCACGGAAAAGATCAGGAAAAACATGGAGTTTTTCAAAGCAATCTTCATGGTTCTGTCTATGGTAAACAACTGTCTGTAGTTTTCTAATCCAATAAATTCCGGTTTTGTCAGCGCGTCGTAATCGCAAAACGAATAATAGACCGACTGACAGATCGGAATAAACAAAACAAAGGTAAATAAGAGAAATGCCGGTGCAATAAAGACGATAATTGCTTTTTTGTCACGTAATAATTTATCCATACACACCTCCGGAATTTTAGAAAAATGCAGGATTGGATTGCTCCAATCCTGCGTGGGTAACTTCACATCATTTTCAATTACTTATTCCATACGTTGTTCTTGTAGAAGTCTTCCAGTGAAGCAAGGCCGTCCTCCACAGGTGTTCCCAGATAGATAGAAACCATCGTGTCGTCGAAGAATGCGCCCGCCTCTGTGGTTGCCATAGACTCATTGTAGAAACCAAAGGTGGACTTCGCGTTTCCAAATACGTCCATTACATATGCCAACTGTGCCGGAGCCTTGGAAGCATCGTACTCAACGGTCGTTACAGGAATCTTGCCGCCAACCTCTGCTGTGTACTTCTGCGCCGTATCGTCGGTAAAATACTTCATGAAAGCGATGACTGCGTCGGGATGGGTCGTTGTTGCGCTCATTGCCAGACTGTCGGACTTCGCAATGACTCTGCCGTCGGTGCCGGGGAATGCGAACACGCCGCACTTGCTCTCAAAATCAGGATTGGAACCGTTGATCTGTGCAATCGCCCAAGAGCCCTGGATCAGCATAGCCGCCTCTTCATTGTAGAAGTTCGCCGTAGCCACGTCGTTGGTGTCGCCTGCCGCCGTAGGCTGGAAATACTTGGAGATCTCAACTAACTTATTGGTTGCGCTCACAACCTCGGGATCAAGCCAGGAAGCGGAACCGCTGTCAATCGCCGCAAGGTCTACGCCTTCGGAGTCACAGAGGTAACCTGCCAACATGGATAAGCACCAGGCCGTACCTGCGGAGATCGTCAGAGGCGTGTAACCCGCACCCTGCAGTTTCTCACAAGCGTCTAGCATCCCCTGCCAGTCAGTGGGCATTGTGGTAATGCCTGCCGTCTCAAACATCTCGGTATTGTAAAATACGCATGCCGCCGCAATGTTCAGGGGTACTGCGTAAATCTTTCCGTCATAGGTCTGCTGGGAGAATGCGCCCTCGCCGCCGTTGAAGCTATCGATCCAACCGTCAGCCTTCACATAGCTCGTCAGGTCAGCCGCCACGCCGGGCTCAACATAGACATCCAGATTCGGACCCGGGCTTACGATGAAGCAGTCGGGCGTCTCGCCTGCCGCTACCAAAGCGTTCAGCTTCGCATAATATTCTTCCAGATTGGTCGTCACCACGTTCACGTGGTACTTGCCTTCATAATCTTTGTTGAACCGCTCCACGGTATCCTTATAACCGATGGAAATCAGATCTTCCGTCGCGTTCAGATCATCCCAGAACATCCATGTAATCTCTTCCACCTCGCCGCTTGACGCGGAGTCTGCTGCCGGAGCTTCTGTCTGAGCGCTGCCGCTGTCCTCCGCAGGCGCTTCCGTGCTGCCTCCGTCAGCTGCCGGTGCACTCTGGCTGCCGCCGCCTCCACATCCAACTAACAAAGATGTGATCATTGCCGTGCTGAGCAAAACTGATAATACTTTCTTTTTCATGTACTCTCCTCCCTTATATTTATGTGGTTCGTAGTTACAACTATAGTATAGCAAGACACGTCCCTTTCTTCTTTTAAATAGTTGCTTTATGTGTATCAAAAATTGCTATCATTTCATTTTTTGCTATGTAAATTTTGCCTTTATTTTATAGAAACAAAAAATATTTTACAGCATTTTTACCACACAGATATGATAAGCCTCGTTTTTTATTGCGAATAATATCTGCTTTTTGTTCTTTTTTGCGAGTTTTTGTGTTATAATAGGAAAGTGCCAAAAGCAATTTTTGACAATCGAATGGCAATTTTTAATTATCGTTAGCAATTTTTAACAATCACTGGCAGAAACTGCCTCCTTATAAGAAAGGACCCTATGTCTTATGATTGAAATGTTAAACGGGATCAAAGAAACCGTCCTCTATAAAGAAATCGAGGGCTTTAAGCTTCACGACAACACCGATTACGAAGCCTATCCGTCGCACTGGCACACGCCCATCGAGATCCTCATGCCTATTGAAAACGACTACGAGATCGCCAGCAAAAACGAATCCTACGTTCTGCATGAGGGCGATATTCTGCTCATCAACTCCGGCGTGGTTCACGGTATGCCCTCCGTGATCCGCGGAGAACGGCTGATTCTCCAAGTGGATATTTCCATGCTCCACAATGTGGCAGACATCGAATCCACCCTTTCCACCATTCCCCAGATTCTGCTAATCACCGACGAAAACGCACCGGCCATCCACGAACGGTTAAAAGAACTGATGTTAGAGATTTACCAAGAATATTTCAGCAGTTCCATTCTGATCAGCGCCGCCATCTATTACCGGGTCATCGAGATGCTCGTATTGATGGGCCGTGAATTTACCGGCATGAGAAACAACGAAGACTCCGCCCTCTCCAAGCAGAAAGAACATACCGAAAAGTTTATGATGGTCTGCAATTACATCCATGAGCATTACACGGAAGATCTGTGCCTTGACAATGTCGCCGGTCTTGCCGGATTCAGCAAATACCATTTCAGCAGGCTGTTCAAAAACTTTACCGGCTTGTCCTTCTATAAATACTTGAACAAGAAAAGAATCGAACATGCGGAAAAGCTGCTTGTCGACCCTGCGCTCTCCATCACCGAAGTAGCCCTGCAGTCAGGATTTTCCAGCCTTTCCGCCTTTATCAGAATGTTTAAGCTGATCAAAGACTGCACGCCCACCGAGTTTCGCAGCCTCTATGAGATGGAGCCCAACATCTATCCCTTTTCCGCCTCCAGTCAAAACCGCTAGTGCGTCAGCATTTCTTCTATTATAAAAGATTCCATATCCTTTCTTGGAATCTTTATAGAAGAAATGCCGTCGGAAACATATATGGCGGTATTCTTACAATCTCCTTGTCGACAGACAAATTTTTCGGATGGATAACATACTGCCCGGCAGTCTTTTTCCCATATCTGCTGCTGCAAAATCTCTTCGACCTTTCAGAAAAAGCCACAGCCGCCTGTGACATTCCCCCTACAAGCATGTACTCTTTAAATAAATGCATCGCTTTTGCGTGCATCTTTTGATCCAGCGGCTGTTTTCTTCCAAAACAGTCCGCAATATACGCAAGCAGCAATGGAAATAGTGCGCAAAGTGTCAGTGTGTCAGCATCTCCTCAATAAAAATCCCGTACCCCTTCGTGGAATCGTTCACCAGCACATGGGTCACCGCTCCCACCAGTTTCCCGTTCTGGATGATAGGGCTGCCGCTCATCCCCTGAATGATCCCGCCTGTCAGCATCAGCAGCTTTTCGTCCACCACACGGATCACGATTCCCCTGTTTACGTTCTCATGCTCCAGATTGACCTCCACGATCTCCACATCATAAAATTCCGGTTCCCCGGAGACGGAACAGATGATCTGCGCCGGTCCCAGCACAATCTCCTGCTTTAAAGCGATGGGCACAGGCTCATAGACAGAATCTGCCACCAGCTCCTCATTGCAGACCCCGAAAATTCCCTCCGCTGTGTTTTCCGTTATCTCCCCGATCACATTATCGCTGTCATATTCAATGTATCCCGTCAATTCCCCGGGCGCACCATTGGCACCTCTGGTAATGCCTACAATCTCCGTCCTGTAGAGCGTTCCTTCCTCCAGATTCATCAGAATCGACGTGTCCACATCATTGATGCCGTGCCCAAGCGCGCCAAACGTACTGTCCGTACCCTCGTAAGTCATGGTGCCGATTCCCTGCGCGTTATCCCGGATCCATATTCCCAGCTTCCACTCCTCCATCCGGTTTTTTCCCGCGTTTATGCAAACATCTGTTATTTCATTGTTTCTCCTGATGGTGAGCACCATATCCTCCCCTTCGGACGACTCCACCATGCTGATAAACTGTTTCTTATTCTCCACGGGTTCCCCGTTACTCTCCAGAATATAGTCTCCCTTCTGCAGCACATATCTGGCGGGAGATATGGTTTCTCCACTGTTGCTCTCGAACTCTCCGATTCCCACCACCAGCACGCCGTCCGTCTTCACGTAAATGCCGATGGGAATGCCCGAGGGGATCAGCATTTTATCCTGGATTACCTCAATATCCACGTTTTTATAGGGAAGTACGCCAAACAGCTTCAGGTCCATCTGATAAGTATCAATCTCATTCGCTTTCAGTTTCACCGTCCGCGCAAAATCTACGTGAATGCTTTCTGTCCGTCTGTCCTCCCCGGCAAGCAGATACGCCTCGTCCTTCTCATCTACATCCGTCACGGATGCCACTGGCGCCGCCTCCTCAGCGGTACGGTATATCTCCCCTGACACCGGGACCCGGAAATCAAATTCCTGCTCCACTCCGGCGCGAATCCGGATCTGCGACGGAATCTTATCCAAATAGGAAAAGTATATCGTAAAAAGAAGCGCGGTTATGCCCGCCAGAAGCAGCATCCACAAAAAACCCCTGTATTTTCTCTCCTGTTGTTCAGTCATTTCTATTGAATTGCCCACTCTTCACATTCCTCTCCTTTATAATGTGTGTAAAATATAAATGATAAAAGGACACACTTTACAGTATGTCCTTTCTAGTATGTGAAGAATCTTATTTTTTAATTTTGTATTATTTGGTTTTTGCTGCCAATTCTTTCATTTCCTCGGCATTTTTCAGCGCGCTCTCCGTTATCACGTCTCCACCCAGCATTCTTGCAAGTTCTTCCACGCTCTCCTTCTTCCCCAGCTCCCTGATCCGGGTGATAGAGCGGTTATCCTCCACCTGCTTTTCTATGACAAAGTGCGTGTCAGCCATAGCTGCAATCTGGGGCAGATGGGTGATGCAGATCAACTGGTGACCTTTTCCTAAAATTCCCATTTTTTCCGATACTTTCCACGCCGTCCTGCCGCTGATCCCCGTATCAATCTCATCAAAAATCAGCGTCTCTATCTCGTCCTTATCCGCCAGATGCGTCTTGAGCGCCAGCATAATACGGGAAAGCTCGCCGCCGCTCGCCACCTGTGAGAGTTCCCTGACGGGCTCTCCGGGATTCGTGGAAATCAGAAAACGCACCTCGTCAAAACCGTTTTCGGACAGTTTCTCCTCATCGGCTTCCACCCGTATCTCGAAAACCGCCTGCTCGAAATTGAGATCGGACAATGCCTCCCTCATATTTTCTGACAGCATATGTGCGTTTTCCTTTCGCAGACCGGAGATTTCCTCACAAAGCGCAAGCGCCTCTTTCCTGAGCGCCGCCGTCTCCTCCTCGAGCGCCGCCCTGTAAGCGTCATAATCCTGATACTTTTCTATGGTCTCCAGCGCACGGTCTTTGTAAGCGAGAATTTCTTCCACGGTATTGCCATATTTTGACTTTAAGCGATTCAGAAGGTTCAGGCGCGTTTCCGTCTCTTCAAACTGCCCGGCGTCAAACTCAAGCCCGGAAAGGTATTCGGCCATCCCCCTGTTGTAATCGTTTAACAGGCTGTCAATGTCCAGAAGCTGTTTCTCATACTCCTTAAGCGTCTCGTCGTACGCGGAGACAGACCTGATTTCCTTAATCGCCCTTGCGATCACGCTGCCCGCCCCGCTGTTCTCATAGCCGCACAGGGCATGGGCGGTCAATGCCGCCTCCTCAATCTTTCTGGCATTGTTCATACGCTGGTACGCGCGCTCCACTTCCACGTCCTCACCGGGAACGGGCGCCGCCTCCCCGATCTCCCGGCATTCAAACTCCGCCAGGGAACACTCTTTTTTCCGCGTCTCCTCGTCTGTCTCGTTCTCGGACAATTCCCTGCATTTATCCCGGTACTGCCTGAAAATCTCCCTGAGCCGCTCCTTTTTTTCTGTAAGCCCGCTCCCCGCGTAGGCATCCAGTATCTCAAGCTGTTTTGTTTCTTTCAGAAGCGACTGATGCTCATGCTGTCCGTGAATATCAATCAGAATCTCCGAGAGCTGCCTGAGCTGTTTCGCTGTCACGGTCTCCCCGCACACCTTGCACTGGCTGCGGTTCTCCATGATCTTCCGCTGCAGAATGAGCTGCCCGTCCTCCAACGGGAGGTCCATATCCTGTATGGCTTTTATCTGAGCTGGATCTTCCACGGTAAACACCAGCTCCACCAGTGCGTACTCTGCGCCCGAGCGAATCATATCCCTATCCGCCTTCGCGCCCAGCGCCAGATTGATGGAACCGATGATAATGGATTTTCCGGCTCCGGTTTCCCCTGTGAGAATATTGAGCCCGCCGCCGAAAGTGACCTCCGTCTCATCAATCAAAGCCAGATTTTTCACATGTAAACTCTGTAGCATTTTTTCCTCTTTCCAGTTTATCCATCAAAATTTGTGCGGAGAATGCCATATTTGGGGCATTCTCCCGCGCGAGACTTAGTATTTCTTAACGAAGCAGCCTTTGCTGCTGACTTTTAGAAATACTTCTCGCGTTTTTCACACGATTCTGCCGATCTTCTCCATCACGGTCCGGGCATCCTGCTCGTTTCTCATCGCCATCATGATTGTATTATCCCCGGCGATGCATCCGACGACCTCCTCAATCTTCATGGCGTCCAACGCCGCCGCCACAGCCATCGCCATACCCGGCACGGTCTTTAACACGAGAAGGTTCTGCGCCAGTTCCATGGACACATACCCTTCCTTCAAAACCCTGCCGTACTTATCTCCCAGATGCACTTCCTCACCGCCGAAAGCCACATACTTCTGCCGCCCCCTGCCGTTTGAAATTTTGGAAAGTTTTAATTCCCTGATATCCCTGGACACGGTAGCCTGCGTAACCTCATACCCGTCCGCCCGGAGCCGCTCCACCAGCTCCTCCTGCGTCTCTATCTCATTCTGCGTAATCAGCTCTGTAATCTTTTCATGTCTCCTCTTTTTCATAACGCGCCAGATTCCCCTTCTATGCCTCACTCATTTTTTTATGGAGCACCGTCAGAAAGCTCTCCGTGTTCAGCCTGACAATACCTGTCGTCCTGTCGGACCGCCGAATCTGAATGCGGTCGCCAGTCCTCAGGGTCACTGTATTACTGCCGTCAAAATTCGCCTCCACCACCTGCTCATGCCCGTCCTTCCCCTTGGGAATCTCCACCGTGATTTCATCCTCCGGCGAAAACACAATGCTGCGGGTATTTAAGGTATGCGGACAGATCGGCGTCAAAAGCAGAAGTCTCGCCGAAGGCTCCACAATAGGACCGCCCGCCGAGAGGTTATAACCCGTAGAACCGGTGGGCGTTGCCACAATCACGCCGTCCGCGCAGTAATCATGCAGAAACCTGTCATTCACATAAATGCGGACGTTCAGAATCTGCAGGGAACCACACCGGGAAATCACAATATCATTGAGCGCATACCGCTCCTCGCCCGTCATCACCCTGCCGGAGAGCATCATCCGTTCCTCCCGCACAAACTCATCCTTAAGAAGCTTCTCCACCGCCTCCTCGACGCAGACGCTCTCCACCTCCGCCAGATAACCCAGCGTCCCCAGATTGATGCCGAGAAGGGGGATATCGCTGTCCAACATGTTTCCCGCCGCCCGGAGCAGCGTCCCGTCGCCGCCGAGCACCAGCGCACAGTCCACACCATCTGTCCCCCGGTCCGTAAGCGCCTTCTTCTCATTTTTGACGCAGACAGCTTCCCCGCCGCGCTTTTTGATAATATCTGTTATTTTATTTGTAACCACCCCAGTGGGGTCCTTTGATTCGTTGGTTATCAGACAGAATCTCTTCATCTGCTATTTCGCCTCATCCAGCGCTCCGTGCGCCTCCTCTACAAGCTCCTCAATGCGCGGCGCCTGCCTCTCCTCCCGGGAGATGCCTCCCCCTGCCGCAGACAGCTCCTGCAGCTCATCGATCGCCTCTTTTTCTGACATGCTGAGAATCTTTTCCGAAATTTCACCGCGTTTTTCCAGCCACATCAGATACTCTATATTTCCTTCCGGTCCCTTAATCGGCGAATAGGTGAGCCCTTTCACGCAAAAACCGATCATATCCGCGTAATCGACAATCCGCCGCACCACCTCGATATGTACAGCCCTGTCACGCACCACGCCTTTTTTCCCGACTTTGTCACGTCCCGCCTCAAACTGGGGCTTGATCAGACAGACCATCTCTCCCCCCTGCCGCAGGAGTTTCCTTGCCGGAATCAGTATCTTGGTAAGCGAGATAAAAGAGACGTCCACCGACGCAAAGTCGATGGGCTCCCCGATGTTCTCATCTGTCACATAGCGGAAGTTGGTCTTTTCCATGCAGACCACCCGCTCGTCGTTCCTCAGTTTCCAGTCGAGCTGCCCGTGCCCCACATCTATGGCATACACCCTTGCCGCGCCGTTTTGCAGCATACAGTCCGTAAAACCGCCTGTGGAAGCGCCGATGTCCATACAGACCTTATCCTGCAGCACAATGGGGAACTGCCCGACCGCACGCTCCAGTTTCAGCCCGCCCCTGCTCACGTAGGGAAGCGGTCTGCCCTTCACCTCAATCTTTATTTTGCTCTCATCAAACAACGTGCCCGCCTTATCTTCCCGCTGGTTATCCACAAACACGTTTCCCGCCATGAGAAGCGCCTTTGCTTTCTCTCTGGAAGGCGCATAGCCCTGTCTGACAAGAATTACATCCAGTCTTTCCTTCATGATCCCTGCTTATCTGTCTTTCGATGCCATGCCGCGGTTACCTTCTCTTCCACGGACACTGCGTCAATGCCCGTCTCCTGCTTCAGAAGCTCTACATTGCCATGCTCCACATATTCATCGGGGATAGCGATGCCGAGCACCTTCGCCTCTCCCCCCAGAGAATCCACAAACGCTCTGACACGATCGCCATAACCGCCGCTCGCCACATTCTCCTCCATGGTAACGATCAGCCTGTGGGTTTTGCACGCCTCGCGGATCAGCTCCTCATCAATGGGCTTCACAAAACGGGCGTTTACCAGCGAACAGGAAAGTCCCTTTTCTTTCAGTTTCTCCCGCACGGTGAGCGCCACTTTCACCATACTGCCCACTGCCAGAAGAAGAATATCCCTCTCCATAAAAAGCGGTTCGCTCTTCCCGTAGGCAATGGGCACCCTGTATTCCTTCAGCCCGTCAAACGCTTCGCCTCTCGGATAGCGGATGGCAATGGGACCGCCAAACTCCACCGCAAACTTAATCATATCGGAAAGCTCCCACTTGTTTTTGGGCGCCATCACATGCATATTCGGAATGGATGACAGATAAGACAGGTCAAACAGCCCCTGGTGCGTCTCCCCGTCACTCCCTACAAGCCCGGCACGGTCAATGCAGAATACCACAGGCAGATTCTGGATACAGACATCATGCAGAATCTGGTCGTAAGCCCTCTGCATGAAAGAAGAGTATATCGCTACGATAGGTTTCAGCCCGCCTGCTGCCAGACCTGCCGCAAAGGTCACCGCATGTTCCTCCGCGATCCCCACGTCAAAGAACCGCTCCGGATACATGTTCCGAAACCGCTTCAATCCCACACCGTCCGGCATCGCCGCCGTAATCGCCACCACTTTTTCATCCCGCTGCCCCAGCTTGCACATAACCGTGGAAAAAATGTCCGTGTAATTCGCCTTCGCCTTGGGAGAACTGGGAATGCCCGTCTCGATATCAAAAGGCTCCGCGCCGTGGAATCTTGCCGGATGCCGCTCCGCGGGCGCATACCCCCTTCCCTTCTGGGTAATGACGTGGACAAGCACCGCCTTTTTGACCTTTCTCGCCTCCCGGAAGATATGTACCATCTCCTGAATATTGTGACCGTCCACAGGTCCCAGATAGGTAATGCCCATATCCTCAAAGAGCATACCCGGCACAACCAGATGTTTAAAGCTGCTCTTTGCGCGCCTGATCTGGCTTACCACCTTGTCGCCGTATTTCGGTTTACCGCGGAGCGACTTGTAAATCCCCTCCTTCAAGTCCAGATACATATCCGCCGTCCGAATATTGTTCAGATATTTGGAAACGCCGCCCACATTTTCGGAGATGGACATGTTGTTATCATTCAGCACAATAATGAAATTCGTCTCTAAGCGGGAAGCGTTATTCAGCGCCTCATACGCCATGCCGCCCGTAAGCGACCCGTCGCCGATCACAGAGACGATGGTGTTATTTCCGCCCTGAATATCTCTCGCTTTCACCATGCCGAGCCCTGCCGATATGGAGGTGGAACTGTGCCCTGTGTCAAAACAGTCGCAGTCGCTCTCCTTCCGCTTCGGGAAACCGCTCATACCGCCGAATTTCCGCAGGTTCACAAAACCGTCCCGCCGTCCCGTCAGAATCTTATGGGTATAGGACTGGTGTCCCACATCCCAAATCAGTTTGTCCTCCGGCAGGTTTAAAAACAAATGGAGTGCCATGGTCAGTTCCACCGCCCCCAGATTAGAACCAAGATGCCCGCCAGTCACGCTGATGGACTGAATCAGGAACTTCCTGATCTCCTCCGCCAATACACCGTAATCCTCCGGCGCAATCTGCTTGATGTCATTCGTCTGTGTTATCTGCTCAAGTAACATATGTGTGCCCCTTATTTTTCTCTGTAGATCAACTGCTCCACCAAAGTTTCCAGAAAAGCGTTCCTGTGCGGAAATGCCTCCAGAATCCCAACTGCCTCCTCGGAAAGCGCTCTCACCTTTCTTTTCGACTCTTCAAGCCCGTGCATGGCCACATAAGTCAGTTTATGATTCTTCTCATCGCTCCCCGTCGGCTTTCCAAGCACTTCCAGACTGCTCGTCACGTCCAGAATATCATCCTGAATCTGAAAGGCGACGCCGATATTTTCTGCGCACCGCCCGATCTGGGCCACCGCCTCTTCCCCTGCTCCCGCAAGGACGGCTCCTATCATCATCGCCGCCTGAATCAGCGCGGCGGTCTTATTTTTATGAATATACAGAAGCATTTCCTCCGTCACTTCCGTCTCCGGTTTCTCTGCCAGAAGATCCGCGCACTGCCCTCCGACCATGCCGCAGACACCAGCCTTGCGCCCCAAAATGTTCATGGCACACTCGATCCGCTGATAGTCCTCCAATGTCACCGCCTTGCAAAAAGCGCGGGCAGCCGTCTCATAGGCATAATTTAAAAGCCCGTCCCCGGCAATCACGGCAATGTCTTCCCCGTAAACCACGTGGGTGGTTTTCCTGCCCCGGCGGTAATCGTCGTTGTCCAAAGCCGGCAGATCGTCATGGATGAGGGAATAGGTGTGGATAAACTCAATGGCTGCCATAAACACAGGCAGCGCCCTCGCCGTGGCAGGCTTGGGCACTGCAGTCCCGTCCGTCCGCCACACTTCCTCCGCCTCCACAAACAGCGCCGCACTCTCTGCCATCATCAGCGGGCGCAGCCTCTTGCCTCCCGCCGACACCGCATATACCATAGCCTCCAGCACTTTACTCTGAAATCCCTCCGGTTTCGGCAGATACGCCGCGAGTATGTCCTCCACCTTCCCGGTTTTCTTCTCCAGTTCCTCCTTAAAATTCATCCAGTCCACCATCCTCGTTGATCTTAAGCACTTTCTTCTCCACCCGGTCTATGGTCTCATTACACTGTGCCAAAAGCGCCATTCCCCGGTTATACTCCGCAAAGGACTGCTCCAGTGTAATATCCTCCGTCTCCAGGCTGCCGATCACTTCTTCTATCTGTACAAACGCCTCCTCCAAGGATAACGCCTGTTCTTTCTCCGTTTTCTCTTCTTTCTTTTTAGCCATGCTGTTTCTCCTGTACCTGCGCCAAAAGACTGCCGTCCTTCACATATACCCGAATCTGTTCCCCTACAGCCACCTGTTCCACGGACGACAGTGTCTTTCCTGCGGCATCAGACGCGTAAGCATATCCCTGACTCAGCTTGTCCAGAGGTGACAGCCCCTTCATCTGTGCCGCGTAAATCGCAAGCCTGTGTCGCATTTCCTGCAGCTTTCTCTCCATAGCCGCCTGCAGACGTTCCTCCAGAGATACCGCCTGTGTCTTTTTCGTACGAAGGATGTACAGGGGACTTAAGTAGCGAAGCCGCACCCCGTACTGCGCAGCCCTGTTCCGGCAGCCCTGTATCGTTCTCCTGCACAGATGCTGCATGGTGTCGGCGTACTCCTCCATCTGCTCTTCCAGCTGCCGGAAGTCGCAGACCGCCAGTTCCGCCGCCGCAGACGGTGTGGGCGCACGCAGATCCGCCACAAAATCCGTGATCGTCACGTCCGTCTCATGCCCGACCGCGGAAATAATCGGAACGCTGCAGTCAAAAACCGCCTGCGCAACCGCCTCCTCGTTGAATGCCCAGAGATCCTCAATGGAGCCGCCTCCTCGCCCCACAATAATCGTATCGACCTGCAGCTTCTCCAGCGCACGAATCCCGTTTATGATACTGGGCGCCGCCATCTCTCCCTGCACGATCGCCGGATAGAGGATCACCTGCACATAAGGGTTCCTCCTGGTCGCCACATTGATGATATCACGCACCGCCGCCCCCGTCTCTGCCGTCACCACGCCCAGTACCTTGATATATCGCGGAATCGGGCGCTTATACTCCTCGGCAAACATCCCCCGCTCCGCAAGTTCCGCTTTCAGCCGCTCATATCTCTCATATAAAGCCCCGATACCGTCCAATTCTATCTGTCTGGCGTATAACTGGTATTTTCCGTCACGCTCATAAACATCCACACTTCCGCTTACAATAACCTGCTGCCCCTCCGCCATACGAAAAGGAAGACCTCTCCTGTCAGAGGAAAACATAACACATGATATTGCGCTCTTTTCATCCTTCAGCGTAAAATAAATATGTCCGGAGGTATGGTATTTACAGTTACTGACTTCACCCCTGATCCGGACCTTCTGCAGCATAAAATCCTGTGTAAACATGTTTCTGATATAGGAATTAACCTGCGCCACTGTGTATACGTTCTGCATACGAATCCTGCCTTACGCAAATTTTGCCAGAACGCCGTTGACAAAGCCGTAGGAAGCGTCCTGACCGAATTTTTTTGCCAGCTCTACCGCCTCATTGATCGCAACACCGGTGGGAACGTCCTCATCATAGCGAATTTCATAGATCGCCAGACGCAGGATCGTCAGGTCAACCTTACTCATCCTTCCAGTGTCCCAGCCCGACGCCTTCTCGTTTAAAAGAGCGTCGATCTCAGCCAGTTTCTCCGAAATTTTGTGGTATTTCTCTGATATATAGTCGGCGTCCCCATCCGTTGCAGCGTCTTCATCCTCAAAAAACAGTTCCTCCTGCTCCGGCATATCTTCCATTTTATTAAATTCTACCCGAAACAGCAGCTTGAATATCTGTTCACGCAACTCTCTTCTGCTCATAAAACACTCGTCCTATTTTTCTTTTGTCACATTGATGCCGGCAATTCGAATGTTCACATCCAGAACCTCCAGCCCGGTCATGTTCTCAATCGCGCCTTTCACCTTAGTCTGCACTCTCTGGCATGTGGCAGGAATATTGTAGCCGTATTCCATGGTGATCGCAAGCCCCACCTTGACCTTTTTTCCTGTCACTTCCACCTTGGCTCCCCTGGAAAGCCCTCTGACTCCCACACGGCTTAAGAGTTCGTTCGTGAGGTTGCCCGCCATGGCGGCAACCCCGTCTACCTCTGTGGCTGCAAGCGCGGCAATCATCGCCACCACATCATCCGCTATCTTTACTGTCCCGGATTTCTCCTCCTGTGACTCGTATCCGTTCTTTGTTTCTTCTTCCATGTTTTCCTCATTTCCGCGCATCATGCACTATTGTCCATATTGGCTTAAGTATATCAAAATTTCCGGGGTTTGCCTAGTATGATTCACTCTAATTGCCTTAATGTTTTACGCAGGATAAATTTTCACTCTGCCGGGCAGCTGACCAGCCCCCTCAAAGCCAGAAACTTAAGCTGTACTGCTTTTCATTCTCCACGTAAGACACTGCCTTGTCCGGACAGTCCAGATAACGGAAGACCCCCTGTTCACCGATCAGCGTCTCCTGCATTTTACTGTAGATATCGGGGCCCTCGCATTTCAGCGTCACATAGGTGTCTCCCCGCTCATAGCTGTCCGTGAAAATTTTCTCAATCTTTTTCTCGTCAAACTCCGTAAAGTAAACGCCCTCCCTCACATAAAAATTGGCGTCCATGGATGTACATTCGGGCATCTCCACCACATTATCCTGCGTATGTGTCTGCTCCATCTGCTCCGTGGTCACGCAGAGATAGTCATAATTAATGGTCGGTATCTTCTCTATGGGGTAATCGCTGCCGCCCACCGCCTGATAGGACGCATCCCCCCAGGTGGTATCCACATAGTAGTATGCCCCGTCAATCCGCACCAGATTCCAGGCATGTCCCTCTCCGCCCACGACCTCACCGAGCACCAGCGTCGCAAAAACCCCGGCACGGTTCAGCAGATACTGCGTCGCCTTCGCGTATCCCTGGCACACGGACTTCCGCTCCAGAAAAACAGAGCATATATTCTGGCTGTCCTTTGCCGCCGCGTCATAGTCCGTATGGTGGATCAGATACTCATAGACATACTTAACCTTCTCATACTCATCCGCATCTTCCGGCATACCGGCAAGACATTGGTTTACATAATTATCTATCTGCATCTGTTTCTCTTTCACTTCCTCCGGGCTGAACCGATAGCTTCCCGTAAAAGTGATCTTTTTTAAGATACTGCCAAGCGTATACTCCGTATAGCTGTACCCATCCACATAAAAAATTTCGGGATGGTCGTTTAGCACACACTGAAACACGCGGGAAATCAATTCCTTATCGCAGCTGGAAAGCTTCACATTTTCCTTAAAATGGATCAATGCCTCAAGAATCTCCAGATAAACTTCCTGCTCGTCCTCCGACAGCTTACCGAAGGCATAACAGTCCGTCTGTTCTTCCCGCAGTTCATCATCCGCCCGGGTAAGCACCTGTTCGGGCAGACTCTCCTTCGTCCCTCCTGCCGCCAGATCCTCCTGCCTGCAGAGGCTGCTCTCACTCTTGGACGGTCCCTGCGACGCAAAATAAAGGGCGCCGGTCAAAACCAGCATACAAAACAGCAGTATCCCCGCCTTTTTCATACGCAGCCACTCTCCTTCCCGCAGGCTCCCGATTCCTTATGTTCTGCCAAATTCGGACAGAATCAGCCCTTCATTTCTCTCCACCGTCATGCCGATACTCCACTGGTTGACAAAAAGCAGGAGCGGATTGTCTTTCAAATCCTTGATTTTCTTCATGTCCGAAGTTCCGGTCAGCTTGTCCAGATCAATGTCCTTATTCTCGATCCAGCGGATATACTCGTAAGGTAGGTTCTCAAGTTTAATTTCCACATTATATTCATTTTCCAGGCGATACTTCAACACATCAAACTGCAGAACGCCGACTACGCCGACAATGATCTCCTCCATACCGGTATTAAACTCCTGAAAAATCTGGATAGCGCCCTCCTGCGCAATCTGCATGATACCCTTGACAAACTGCTTGCGCTTCATGGTATCCACCTGCCTGACCCTCGCGAAATGCTCCGGCGCAAAGGTGGGAATACCCTCGTAAGCAAACTGCTCCCCGGGCATACAGACGGTGTCCCCTATGGAAAAGATACCTGGATCAAACACACCGATAATATCGCCCGCATACGCCTCGCTCAAAATTTTGCGTTCGTCCGCCATGATCTGCTGGGGCTGGGACAGACGCATCACCCTGCCGCCCTGCACATGTCTGACTTCTTCATTTACATCAAACCTGCCCGAACAGATACGCATAAATGCTATCCTGTCCCGGTGCGCTTTATTCATATTTGCCTGAATTTTAAAGACAAAAGCCGAAAAATCATGTTCCACCGGGTCAATCAGACCAATATCCGCCCTACGGGGCAGCGGCGTGGTCGTCATCTTTAAAAAGTGCTGCAAAAAAATCTCCACACCGAAATTCGTGAGCGCCGACCCGAAAAACACTGGTGTCAGATTTCCCGCCTGAATCTGCCCTAAGTCGAAGGGTGCGCTCGCTCCGTCCAAAAGTTCGATTTCGTCAGTAAGCTGTGACAGGAAATCTTCCCCAATCTGCTCTTTCAGATTCTCCGTCTCCGAAAAAGGAATCCTTGTGGCATGTCCCTCTTTCGTTCCTTTCTCCGTATCGGCGTAGGTGATCACGCACTGGCTCTCCCGCTCGTAAACGCCCTTAAAATTTTTCCCGGAGCCGATCGGCCAGTTTACCGGACAGGTGGCGATTCCCAGTTCCTTCTCGATATCGTCCAAGAGCTCAAAGGTATCGTTTGCGTCCCTGTCCATCTTATTGATAAAGGTAAAGATCGGGATATGGCGCATCACGCACACTTTAAAAAGTTTACGCGTCTGTGCCTCCACCCCCTTGGAAGCGTCTATGACCATCACCGCCGAATCCGCCGCCATCAGCGTCCTGTACGTGTCCTCCGAGAAGTCCTGATGTCCCGGTGTATCCAGAATATTGATACAGAATCCGTCATAAGAAAACTGCAGTACAGAGGAGGTAACCGAAATTCCTCTCTCCTTCTCAATCTGCATCCAGTCGGAAACCGCATGTCTCGCCGTCGCTTTTCCCTTGACGCTGCCCGCCAGATTGATCGCTCCCCCGTATAGCAGAAATTTCTCGGTAAGGGTTGTCTTTCCCGCGTCCGGGTGCGAAATGATCGCAAATGTCCTTCTTCTGTTTATTTCATCCGCATAATTTCCCACGTTTTTATCCTCCAACCGCTATTCTACAGCGTGGATGTGCCGGCAAGCGCCAAGCCTACGGCGTCTGCCGCCAAAATCCACACTTTATTATAGTATCACAAAACCCTTCACAATGCACACAGGAATTCATCCGCCTATTTTTCGTCGGCATTTACCGTACTGATCACAACCGCGTCCGCGCTCACACCCGTCTTTCTGATGACTATGTCCTCTATCTGGGCGCGCTGTGCCTCTGAAAGTTCCGCCGTATTCACTACCACGTCCACACTGTCCCCGTCTATGCTGACAATGGCATCATCGAATCCCTTTGCCTCCAGCAGAATCTCCGCCGCCGTCTCTTTCTCCGCAATGTCCGTCATGGAGATCATGCTGCTCACTGCTTCCTGCTTCTGGGTCTCGCTGATATTGGCATTGTTGATAATCTCCAGCAGCGTCTCCTTGTTCTGTACCCTCGTCTGCTCCTTCTCCAGTTTCGCACCGGAAAGGGCTGACGCTGTCTCCGCCGACGTAAAGACCGCCTCTCCGGGCACTTCATCCATCTGCTCTTCGGCAAGCGCCTGCGCCAGTTCCTCGTCTACGCTGCCACTCTCCGCCATCGTCACGTCGCTGTCCAGACTTTCGATGTCTTCGGACGCCTGCTCCATATCTTCGTCCGACAAATCCAAAAGCGCTGCATATTCCGCCTCCGCATCTTCCTGCGTAAGCCCGGTCGCCCCCATTTCCCCGCTCACGCTCATCAGATCCTCATCCGTCACCTTGGTGCCGGCAAAATTCAGGTAACCTGCCACCGCGATCATAATTGCCAGCGCCGTAATCATCATCTGGTTCTTCTTAATCATATTCTTCAATTTCTTCTCCCCTTCACTGATTATTTGTTTTCATTTTAATTATTGATATTCTATTCATGTCTACATCAAATAATACCTGAATCGCCTCGATTATGTCCCTGCGCACCTGCTGCCGGTCCGCCCCCTGCGCAATCACCAGGACCCCCTCCACATCGGGAGCCACAGTTCTGACCACAAGAGGCACATTCTGCCCCCGCTCATCTACGGTTCGGACCACTGTCTTATCCAGTCTGTTCTCCGATATATGGCGGCTTCCTCCCGCCGCATCCGTCTCTGTCGTGTCCGAAAACTCCTCCGATCCGTCCCTCGCCAGAATCGTTTCTTCCGACCCCCCTGTGTAAATCAATACCCTGACCTCTCCCGCCCCCTCCACACACTGCAGGCTTTCTTCCAGCTTTTCCTCCCAATACGTCACATAGTCTCTGCTTATTTCCTCTTTGTCAAACGTATGTTCGTTTTTCATTATAGTGCCAGATTCGTCCAATAAATCGGACTTTGATTTATCTTTTTCCACCGGCAGGGAAATCACACAAAGCAGGATGCCCGCCAGAATCAGTATCAGACACTGGTCTTTTCCGAGTTTCTTTCCACCGCTTATCTTTCCCAGGATCTTCTTAACCTCTCCCATCCGGTCTCACCTCCACTCGCTCCTCCTCCATCTCCAAAAGTGCGGCAAACCGCGACCGATAGGACAAAAACGGTTCGCCTGTCTCCGTCTCCTGCGGCTGCCCGATCACAATCTCTTCAATGCCGATCAGCCCGCTCTCCTCCTTCGCCCTCTCCCTCAAAAAAACCGTAATGTCCGGCAGGAACGTGCCCGTCTCCGCCTCCGGATCCAGTATCAGCCGGATTGAGACACGGCTCACAAAGTATGCGTCCCCCGTCAGCTCTCTGTTTAACCGCTCCGTCAGCTCCCTCTCCATCCGGGAAGCTACCTCCTCTGCCACGCCGTCCGCCTGCACATTTACCGAAACGTCGGGCATATCCGTCAGGTCCACCCATTTCTCCAGGAGAACCTGTGGCTCTTCCCATGCAGCCCCGGCAAGCCGTAGAACAGGTTTCAGAAAGAGAATCAGTACGATAATACCCGACACGGATTTGATATACTTCTCGTACTGTCTCCCCGGCGCAAAATGCACAACCGCCTGCGCCGCTATCATAAAAACGCCGATCTCCCTGATCGTGTCAAGCATTTCGCCACCTCCGTTCAGCGTACGGCATGTCCTGTGGAATAACTGATGATTGCCGCCTGAATCATAAACATCCCCACAGAAGTCAGCGCGATCCGCAAAAGCATCAGATTGCCTTCCCCCACCCGGCTTGCACAGTTTGTCAGCCGCTTGTCGCTTATGATGCCGATCAGCGCTGCACTCAGCTTAATCACACATGCCGTCATTGCTATTTTCAGAACGGGCGCCGCACAGAGCGCGATCAGCATAAATGTCATAAAAAGCCCGAGACTGTTTTTGACCAGCACGGCTGATCCCAGTACCATCTCGAACATTCCTTCCGTCAATCCGCCAATTCCCGGCATTGCGGAAAGCGCCTTCTTTACCGCCGACGACTGCAGCGAATCTATAACAGGCGATATCATAGATTGTAGCAGGCTGAATCCCGTAATCAGCCATACCGAAAATTTCAGGCTCCCCTTTATCACCTTCTCCAAAAGCTCTAAAAGAAGCGCCAGTTTTTCCTCCATCCAGATTCCATTGATCACTGTCAGCAGTACATAGACATAAACAGAGGGCACCAGCACCGAAAGATACCCCCACTCAATCAGTGAGACCGCCACCAGAAGAAGCTGATAATACACTGTTGCCGAGGCAGCTCCCGAAGCGCTGCCCACAGCCAGCATATAGGTCGGAATATACAGTCTGACAAATGTTAAGACGCCGTTTAAAATTTCTTTCACAGCCCCTGCCGTCTCCGCAAAGAATTTCAAAAGCACCGCAATCAGCAGCAGATATACAAAGTAAAAGGCGAGATCCGATACCTGATGGTCGCGGAACAGGTCTGCAAAATTGGAAAAGAGCGCCGCCGCAACTCCCAGAACGATAATTGTAAAAAATAACACACGGAATTCTTCTCTCTGGAACAAAACAGCGCCGGATATACCGCCGCAAAGCTTTTTAACCGCCTCCCAGAGCTGACCTCCCATAATATCGGCAAGCACCGCCTGCCCGTCAAAAGAATAAGAGGGAAACAGCCTGCCGAAATCTCTGACAAGCGCATCCATCTCCATCTGCTCCCACACAAGCGCACTCTCCTCTGAGCCCATCCCGAAACCTCCTCTCTTTAGAAGTACTTTTCGCGTTTTACATTGCCATCAATTGTATGTTCTCCATCAGGGAAAGCAGCACCGGCATCCCCATGGAGAGAATGTAAAGCTTGCCAAGCATCTCCACCTGTCCCGCCACCCCGGCATACCCCGCATCTTTACAGATCCCCGAGCAGAACTCACAGGCATAAGTAGCTCCCACCGCCTTTAAAAGTAGCGCCAGATAACTGTAGTTCTCTTGCAGATACCCGCGCAGCGCCTCCATTCCCGACAGGATCTGCATAAAATAGCGCATGATATACTCTAACATCACGAAACAGACTGCAAGCGCCACATAAACGCCGTATTCCGCCTTATGGCTCTTTAGCGACACCGCAAGCAGCACACCGACCACGCCGACAATCCCCGCCTTCACCATATCCATGACATTCACCCTCCACACCGAGCCTTCGAAGCAGCGCCCGCGATTAAATCGTCAGATTCCATCTGCTATAATTCAAACAGTTCCTGCATCATCACGAACAGATCATATATGTACGGAACAATCCAGGTTAAAACAAGAATTAACCCTGCAAGGCTGATCAGAAAGGCATGATCCTCTCTTCCGCTATGTTTTAAAACCTGATTTAATATTGTAACCAAGATGCCGACTGCCGCTATCTTGAAAATTAAACTAACGCTCATCCGTCCTCCCTGTCCGTCACGGCGTTGCGGTTCAGCCTTCGGCTGCACTGCAGCGCCTGATGCACACAAAATTTCAAACTGTTACCTCACAGCATTAGTATCGCCAGGAGCAGCCCTGTCAGAATGCTTACGCTGTGTATCATTTTTGACCTGTTTTCCACTGCTTCCTCCGCCTGTCGGTATCTGCCTTCAAAAAAGAGTTCCGCCTGTCCGACGCGCCCTGCCTGTCCGCCCTCTTCCCGGAAGCGCAGGCTTTTTGCAAGCTCTGTCACTGTCCTTCTCTCATCCTCCCGCAGCGGTAACGGCTCCAGACACTTCCCTATTTCCTCCTCCCAGACTTTTGGAAAATCTGTTCCGCCCTCCCCTTCCGTCCTCTCGTAGATGCGTCCGAAGCACCGAGAATAACACTCATCATTTAATTCTGCCAGCGAAAGACATATCTCCGGCATCGTATGCTTTCCGTAGGAGATTTCGCTCCTCATCTGTGACAGCATCTGAGAAAGAGCCCTCAAATGTCTCACCCGTTCCTTCTCCTGCCCCGCCAGACTGTGCCCCCATCCGGCGCAGCCGACAAGAATACATAGGACACCTACCGCCTTGTACATGGTTTTCCTTCCTTGTCATAAATTTCCACGATCCTGCACGCGCCCTGTCTGCGGTCCATCATCACATACCGTTCAAACAGCCCCTGCTCCATAATATAGCTCATGTAATTTTTCTGTCTTACTTCCTCCATGGAACCGCCGTGAATCGTTGCCAATAGTTTACAGCCGCATCCGCCCGCCATCTGCAGCGCCTGCGCATCCGCCAGACTCCCGACCTCATCCACTGCCAGCACTTGTGGCGCCATGGAACGGATCAGCCGCATCATGCCCTCCACCTTCGGGCAGCCGTCCAGCACATCCGTGCGGATTCCCACATCATTTTGCGCCACGCCGAGATAGCTTCCCGCTATCTCCGAACGTTCGTCCACCACACTCACATTGACCCCGCGCCCGTAAACCGTTCCGTCCGAAACCTGCCTGATAATATCCCGCAGCATTGTGGTCTTTCCGCCGCCTGGCGGAGAAATCAGAAGGGCGCTCATCACCCGCCCATCCTCGAACAGCCAGGGCATCAACGCATCCGCGGCGCCTCGTATCTGATGGGCGATACGAATATTTAAATAACGGATGTATTTCATATTTTTAATCCGCCCTTCCCCATCCAGAATCACCTGCCCGGCAACCCCTACCCGGTGTCCCCCCTGCACAGTCAGGAATCCCTGTCTGATCTCATCCGCAAAGGCATAGATGGAATACCTGCACAGATGACCGAGTATGCTCTCCAGTTCTTCCGGCGCCGATTTAGCTGCCGCTTCCGGCATGTCCACGATCCGCCCCTGCCTATCCACAAAAGATTCCCTGTTATCGGCCAAGATGGATATGGGCAGGCACGCCCGGAGCCGGATTTCCTGAAGCCGCTTTGCCTGTTTCGCCACCTCCCGCCACCTGTCCCGGCTTTCTTCCGGAAACAAGCCGAGTATCTCTTCCGCGCGCATCGCCATCCCCTCATTTCATAATATAATTCACACCATACCAGCCTTTACATGTATCTGTCCCATTACAATATATGAAACTTTGTCCACGTTATGTCACACTATTGCAATTTCCCATCGAATGCAAAAAAAACCAGTGGCATTTCATTTGAAAAGAGGGTAGAATAGATAGGGTAAAATGGTGATCAAAGAGGAAACGATATGAAGCTGGACATGCATTGTCACACAAAGGAAGGATCTCCCGACGGAAAACTGGAACTGCTGGAAAATATTTCTATTTTAAAGCAGAAGGGCTATCAGGGAATGCTCATAACAGACCATAACTCCTACAAAGCCTACCGTTATTATAAAAAATGTAAGGAAAAGCCGGACGATTTTGTTGTCCTGAAAGGAGTAGAATACGATACCATAAACGCGGGGCACATGCTCATTGTGATGCCCACAGGCGTCAACCTGCCGATTCTGGAGCTGAGAGGACTTCCCATCATCCTCCTTATAGAAATTGTCCATTTCTACGGCGGTATTATCGGACCCGCACACCCCTGCGGTGAAAAATTTTTGAGTATCTGCAACACGCTGCGAGGCAGATTTTACGAGCATATTTACCACAAATTTGATTTCGTGGAAGGCTACAATGCCTGCGAGGACGCGGATTCCAATATGCGCGCTATGTCGCTTGCACAAAAACACAGCCTGCCCTGTTTCGGCGGCAGCGATTCCCACAAGGAGGACTGCGCCGGTTTCGGCTACACGATACTGCAGGAAGACATTGCCTCCGAGACGGAACTGATCGACTACATCCGTTCCGGCAAACCCACCCTGATCGGCGGACGCCACTACATGCATACCACGAAAGCCAAACTTGGAAAAGTAAACAATGTACTGGTATACTCTTTCTGGCTCTATAACAAATTCCTTGCGCTGTTTCGCCGCAAAGCACGTAATTTCGAGCTGATGGAAAACCAGCTCCTTGATTCTATCCGCGCCGGGAAGCGCAAAGATCCACGCTATATTCCGTTGAGAGACGAGTGAAATCCCCCGCGGCATGCTGCGGGGGATTTCGTCCTCACGGCAGACGCGTTATCTTTCTGCCTTATCGTTCGCCAGTTCTTTCAGCTCCTCAAACTCGCTCTCATATTCGTCACTTCGCATAGTCGGATTATTCCGTATCATATCGCGCTTGTAAAAATCCAGAAGTCTGCCATAGCCCTTCTCTCGTTCCCGATAGGAACTGAATTTGCCGCGCAGCTCGGCAATTTCCTCCCGGACGCTCTCCCCATACGCCGAAGGTCTGCTCAAAAGCGCCTCCTTGATCATGGCGAACCCCTGCTCCAGACTGGCAGACAGATCCCGCAGGCGGGTGCTCCTGCGCTCCTCCCTGTCAAGACGCCTCTGCTCCTTCTCATCATTGTTAAACGCAATCAACACGTCCAAGCGCTTCTGCATACGCAAAAGCTCCTCCTTTATGCCCACAAGCCTGACCATAAGGTCTCGCAGGTCAAGAGCCGCCTTGAAGGAGAGCGTAAAATCAGCCACGACATAAACGTTAAGAAACACCGTCAGGTGATGCAGCAGCTTTTCCGGCATAGCATACATCAAATTCTCGATGGGGCTGTGTATCACTCTTGTCATCAAAATGGTAAAAAAGCCCCACGCCAGCGATGATTTCAGACAAATATAGCCCTTGTAATTCATAAACCGTCCCGAATAATCCCAGTATCTCACCTTAAAAAGCGCTTCCATGGCGGCACCCGTCACATACTCGAGAGCCGTCGCACCGACCACGCCCGCAAAGTAAGTAAGCAGTATGTTATCCGCAAAGGGCATGGACACCACCAGCATCATAATTGCCCCTGTCCCGTACAGCGGCAAAAAGGGGCCTCTCATAAAGCCCCTGTTTACCCATTTCCGGGATCTGATCGACACATAGACCGACTCGAAGCACCAGCCTCCGAAACAGTAAAAATAGAACAAAAACAGCCATTGAAATCCTGTGTAACCAAGCATAACCTTTAACCTTTCATACATCAGACAAAGCTGATGACTTCCTCTTTCGGCGCCCTCGTCCGCTCCACACTGAGGGCATGCAGTACCGGGCCTTCCTCCTGATACTGCTCAAAGTACGACGTCTCTACCCGCGCCGTGACCTTCACCCACTGCTGGTCTTCCAGTTCTTCCGCCTTCCCATACTCACAGGCATATCCCAGAAAAGCCATATCCTCCGCACAGCAGGTCATCGCCATGCGTCCCGGCACAAAGTAGCCCTTCGGAAACTGTTTCGGCTTCAACACCATCCCCACAAAGGAGACTGTCTTTCCCTCGTATCTTTCCGGATGATCCATGGTATCCAGATACCATATTCCATAACGCTCGTTATCAAGTTCGATCACAGGCGCCTTCAGATCATACGGCAGATCCTCCTCCATAATCTCATTGATCTCCCCGTTGGAATCCTCAAACACAATCTCCGCCTTTGGATTGATCGCCTTCACGTTCCGCTTGTAGCTGCCAAGATCCTCCACACCATCGCAGCGGTTAAATATAATCAACTCCGATTTCCGTATCTGCTCCGCAAGCAGAGACTTCATATTCGTAAAATACATGGGAAAAGTGGAGGCGTCGATCGTGGTGATCTGCTGCTCGATCTTCCAATGCCACGGAAGTTTCATTTCTTTGTAGTTCCACATACCGTTAAACTCGATAATAATACGCTCCGGCTTATGCTTTTTCTCCAGTTCGATCAGGTGGTTTGGCGTAAATTCCTCCTCCCCGTCAATCAGCTCAAGCACCGTGCGGCTCTGCCGAAGAAGCACGGGATCATACTCGTTCTCCCCCTCCTCACAGAGAATAAGCAGGGTTTTCCCCCGCACCTGAAAATAAGGCTGCGCCAGCGTATAGGTGATAAACTCTGTCTTGCCGCTCTCCAAAAAGCCGTTAATCATATAGACCGGTTTCAATCTTCCTTCATCCCTTTCTCATTTCTTTTACATTAAATAATATCACTCGTAATTTATTTTCCAAACAGCGCTGCCAGCTTCTCTTCTTTCAGCTGGGAGCCGATCACACAGAATTTTCCTGTCACGCCGGGTTTTCCGTCCCTGACATTGCTCTCCTCGGGCACATAGTCAAAATAAATCCAGCCGCCCTCTGCGCCGGCAACCATGCCTTTCGCGCGGAGCACCATGCCGTACTCTTCCTTATCAAGCTCCGCCAGAATATGCGCGATCTCTTCTTTCGTATAAACCGCAGGCGTCTCAAGCCCCCAGCTTGTAAACACCTCGTCCGCATGATGGTGGTGATGGTCGTGTCCTTCATGGTCATGATCGTGATGACAGTGCCCGTGTCCCTCGTCGTCCTCGTCGTGATGACAGTGCCC
>RAYM01000046.1 GCA_003611805.1 bacterium 1xD42-87
GGCTGTGTCCCGCCCGGCTGTTCCGGCTGCGGCTGTTCAGGGGTTACCGGTTCTGCCGGGGTTGTCGGTTCCACTGGATTTACCGGCGTCTCCGGGGTTGCCGGTTCCTCCGGCTCTTCCGGCTTTGGCTCCGGGCGTGGAATCCCCTTAAACTCCCCGAGCGTACACATATATTCATATCTTCCATCTTTGACATAATACAGGGCTGTCGCGTCAGAATACGCCGCAAAAGCGCTTATCACATCATCAGGTTCGCCGCTGACGCTGGCTTCCACTTTGGCGCGGTAACCGCTCACAGCCATCGCGGGATTCCCGAAAATCACACGGTAATTTCCCTGACCCCCCGCAAATGTATAAACGCCTTCCGCAGACAGGGCAGGCATGTCAGACGCACTAAAAAGCGTACTTCCCTCCGGCTGTCCCGTCAGATTATAGTCATACCCTTCAAGCGCCGGGAGACCGTCTGTACCCCCGCCGACATCAGGCCTCTTCTCCACACGAGCATAGAGCCTCCCTGTCGGATAAGGAAGTTCATCCGTCAGTTTTCCCGTCTCGTCATGCCTCACCTCCGCAGACTCAAAGATCTGGCTCCACATGCTTGCCCTCAGATCCTCCCCGGTTCCGCCATATGCCTCCTGATAGGTAATCCCGGAATAACCGCCGGAAATGACTGAGTCAGTCAATTTTTTCCTGTCAACATAGTCATAAAAATCTTCATTGTTACCCTCTTCCTCATCCCCCTTAAAAATGCGGAAGAGATCTTTCTGGATCGGCGACTGGCCCGGCGCAAGATAGCCGATAGTGCCAAGAGAAAAGTCGTATGTCTTACCGTTTACTTCTGCGCTCGCCTTACCGGGCACAATATCCAAAATCACGAAAGGATTGTCCTCGCCGTGCTCCTCCACAACCTGTTTGATACCGCCAAAGGATTCCCTCGCCTGCACCGTGGGCACGGGCGTCCTGTCATAGGGAACCATGTAGAGCCCTGTTACCACAAGCGCCGCCGCTGACGCCATCGCCACTGCGCGCCCGAATATCCTTTTTGCGGACAAACGCCTGCGCGGTCTGTAAGCTTTTACCGGCTTTGCCTGCACCACAAGCGGAGGAAGCTCCGCCGCCATATCCGCACGCATTTTCGCAGCCTCGCGTTCCGCGCGCTTCCTGCGCTCGTTCTCGTCCCGCATTTCCCGGATCAGTTTCCTCATTTCCCGGTTGTTCCGCGCGCTTTCGCTGTCAGACACCCCGCCGCTCCCGGCATTTTTTGATTCCTTAGATCCTTTGATGCGCCATGCCGCCGCAAAAGCTGCCACAGCCCCAACAATGAATGCAAAAAACAGAGCGATCGGATTGATCGGCTTTTTATCATTATTCCGTTTTAATAAAGACCCCCACTCGCTTTTTTTCATATGTACCACCTTCTCTCTTAGCAGGCGTTTTCCCTTTTACTATACAGTTTTCAGACTACTCTTCTTCTTTCCATGGTAACGTATCATATTCCCTTATGTCAACCGCTACATCTGCCACCTATAGGCAGATAGAGATACTATATCTCCATTATAAATGAGCAAACAGCAGAAAGCAGAATTAATATCTAACAATACCATTAAAACTGCACAAAGAATGATTTAAGAACTCCCCCACAAAGAATCCCACCGCAGCCTCCGCCGTATGTGGGATTCTTCCATACATCATTTTTTAAAACAGTTTCTTTTAACCTGCAAACATCACCCTACCTGCAGGTCAGTTCACCTTCGTCCAGCCTGTCCCTCCATCCGTGCACTCGAAAGTGCCATACTTCTGGCTGCCATTCCATCTGTTTACGAACGTAATCCGATGCGTATTTCCACTGTGCGTATATTCTATATCCGCCTGTTGCTGCAGGGTATAATCCGCACTCTTACAGTAAATATCGGTCACTGCATACGCCACATTGGAACAGTTTATCTTTGTCGCGCCGCCCTTGAACGGGAAACTGCTCTCCGACGGCAGCGGGAAATACATCTTGTAGGATGTGCCATTCACAACCGCTCCTTCCAGATTCGTCACATAGTTCGTCTTATAATCGGTATAGTTTCCTTTCGTCCGCGTCCACCCGTTCTGTCCCGAACTCGGACTCCATGTATAAGTCCCATAATGATGAACGGTGATCTGGTGATTATTCGGCTCCCACGAAGGCGCTCCTTCCTCCGTGCGGAACTCAATCTCATACGCCTCCCCGTTCTTCTTACAGCTCACGGTGAATACAGGCACGTTATTTGCCTGATTCATATTGCTGTCGTAAAGCTCCAACGTACGTCTGGTCTCCCCCTCTCCACTCTTAAACGGGAAATCACTGTCTGTAGGAATCGGGAAGTCGGTACGATAAGTGCTGCCATTAAACTCAAACTGCTGGATTGTAAACGGTCGTTTTTTGGTTGTGCCTGCTTGAAAGCATATCCACTTCTCCTCCTCTTGGTCCCACTTATACTTACCATAGGAATGAACCAGCACTTCCGTTTCTCCCTGACGGTATTCAAAGGTGACCGGCTCGACCACCCATGTCTTTTCATCTGCAACATAGTGATATTTGACATAGGTAAAAGTCAAATTCTCCGTCCAGTTATTATTCCCTCTCTTAGCCATCACCGTCAGCGGCGCTGTCGTGGTCTGCTCTTCTGTGCTCATCATATTCGGGAACCGCCAGCTCGTCCTCATCTCTTCCGGCTTCGGGAACATCACACGCCCCGTAAAATTATCATGTTTAATATCCATCGTGTATTTGTCCGTAAGCTCCACATGGAATGTGCTCTCGTCAAACTCATAATATTTCTCTTTGCGTGTCAGATGAAATCCCCCTGCTGACGTATACGGGCATTCGGGGAACCCCTGCCATCCGATCACCCTCTCTTCGCCATCCTTCTTATTTCTGTATGTAATACCGGGAACAACGTGGTAGGTACCGCAAAGCTGCTCTCTATTCCCCCCGTTCCCGCTCTGCATGAAAAATTCCCTTCCAAGACCAATCGTTACGTCGGTGCCCAATGTAGCTGATCCACTATCGATACGGCTTATTAAATTACTTTCCCCCTTCTTGTATGACAACGAATCCTCATCGAAATAAGCCAGCCTTTCCCACGTGGACCGATCGCTTCCCTCGCCCTTGTAGATGCTATATTTCATGTTATTCATAACTTCATTTCCGTTAACTTGAATATAGCCGTCCTCATCCGCTTTTAAGCGGTCCATCAGCATGGTATTATCCAGATAGATATCAATCGGTCTGAGTGTAAATTCCTGACCGGTATATTTCACACCGTCGTATGTATAAGTAGCCTTCGGTTTATCCAACAGCGCGTAACGTACGCTTCTGTAATCGTACCTGGTTCCATGATAATCATACGGCACTGTCTCGCTTGTATCTTTGAGATATTCCTTCCAAATCCGATCATAGGTATCCTCGTTGCCATTGCGCTGCGCCACGTCAAGCACCTGTATATAGAAGGTGTAGCTTCCATTCAAATCCAAGTCAAACAAATCCACCCACACACGTGTATCCCTGCCGCCTTGATCAAACAATATTAATTTATGATTCTCTATTCCCGGATTATTATTGTCCACAACACGGATCGCAGTTATAAGTTTCTCGCCGTCTCTTCTCAGCTCCCCTTTATCCGGGTCTGACTGCAGCTCATTGTGAACAAGATCATCCTCCTTGCTGCCATATGTCAGCTTGCCGCCGGTAAGCGGCAGCGCTGGGTTCTTGCTCTTCGCCACTGTCAGCGTAATCTCCCCGTCCACAGCCGGATAGAGCCTGCTCGTGGGCAGACCCAGCTCGGAGGTCGCCGCGATCTTGATGACCGTGCCCTCCGGCGTGCCCGTCTTCACACAGTATTTCGTATCCTTCTTGCAGTCACCGGCATCTACGATGTCAAGGAACGCATCGCCCTGCGTGACACGCCAGTTTACCACGTCAAAGTCATGCGAGATATCCGCCGTACAGCCGTTGCACTGCACGCCCAGCTTCTCACCCTCAACCAGGGCGCTGATGGTAAACTCACTGCCCACGCTGACCTGATTCGCCGCATTGGTCGCATCCGCATCGGCGGTCTTGCTCAAAGATACGGTTCTTACGCGTTTTATGTAAACCGTTATGGGAGAGCTGATCGCCAACGGGGCGCCGGTCTCATCCGTTGCATTGGAGGTAATCATTACCTGAATCGTCCCCGCCGGTTCGTCCGTCCCCACCTGCAGGATGCCGTTCGCCACATCCGTAAAATATGTGCCTGAACTGCTTGCAGACACCACAGACCATTTAACGCTCTTGTCCGCCACATTCTCCCCCGTCACTTTGGGCACGGAAAAGTGGTAAGTCTCACCGGGCTCCAGAATCACGCCCGCGTCCCTAGGGGTAATGGAGAGCGTCTTCCTCCTGTTAAGCGGCTCAATCTCCGCGTCATTCACGCCTATTTTATTTCGGATGGTCACATTATTGGAAGTGGTGTACAGTTTTTTCCCGTCCAGAAAAGACAGGGCGAGCATCACCACGCGCTTTTCCTCCACCTGCGTCAGGTCCACGGAAAAATCCGTCACATGGGTCGCCAGTTCAACCCAGCCTGCCCCGATAGGATCAGCGGGGTCAAAGGTCGGAAAAGCAATCGCAGACGTATCCACATCCCCGGGCTGCACATCCAGCTGTGAATAATAAAGCGTCTCACTCGCCTTATTCCAGTAAAAATGATAATGCTTGTTGCCGTTGCCCGGATCTACCGTCTTCGTGGACGTGCCGCCGGGAACCGCAGAGGGCGTTTCCTCCACCACTCCGTTATACATAATCAGGCTCTTATCCTCCGGCGTGAAGGTAAACTCCGAATCTTTCAGAGCAAGCGTCGGGTTGCCGCCCGCGTCGTAGCCCACGTAATTGACACTCCGGGTGGTGTCGATCATCACGTCCGACATCTGGTTTAGGGAAAGCTGCGCCGACTGCTGCACGTTGATATCGCTGTTGGCTGTCGCATAGCTTCTGGAGCCGACCAGAATAAACCCGCACACCGCCGCCACGACGATGGACAGGATCGCTATCGCAATCAATAATTCTACTATTGTAAAGCCCCTCTGGTCCTTTCTCACACGCATTTTCTCACCCCCGATGCCCTTCCCAATAACCTTTATGGCGTCAAACCGCTCGCCGTTTCGCCCGAACGCACCTTCCCCGTTCTCAGTCTCTTCCTTCTCTCTGGAGTACCGTCCCTTTTCCCCGTTACGGCGTCGCTGCCGTCTCCGCTATCACCTCGGACTTGCCCGTAAGCTGTATCATTGCAATCCTAAAATTCTTGCTGCCGCCTTCCACGCGGATATGTTCATAGAAGGTGTGGCTTGCATTGTCAGCAAAACCGCCGGTTGCACGGTCGAACCAGATTTCAATCTCATCCCCCGCCAGAAGTTCCTTCTCCACGTCACCAAAAGCTTTGTATTTTACAGTCACCCGCCGCGTGCCCACTCTCTGGGGCTCCGACTCCACATAATCGCCTGCGCCTTTATCCCAGATATACATCTTCGTGTACACATTTTCATTTGCCGCATCCCGGTAAAGCGTCATGTAAGCCGACGCCCTCCCCATGGTCGTCACCTTGCAGTCACCGATGGAACGCTGGATATCGTTGGCACAGCTCTTCGCATTGGCGCTGAATATCAGAATGATCGAATAGAACACCGTGCTCATAAGAATCGCAATGATCGCGAGGACGATCACAAGCTCTATCAAAGAATAACCATAGTTATTGCTATAACATCTGTTATTTATATACTGCCCGTCTCCGCTATGTCCGCTTCCTCTATGAAGTTTGCCGTTTTTTTGCGTTTCTGCGCCCAAACTTCCGCTTCCTTCCTGTTGTGTCTTCCTGCCCTGTCTTCCAAAGCCGCCTTTTTCGCACCAAGCCTTATTTCTTAATCCAGTTCATATAACGCACAAGCTCGCTGTAATCGAGCACCAGGTTGCCTGCGTCGTCCACACTCGGCGCCGCCGCCCCGTTTAACATGCTGCCGCCGCCGTTCACAAACATATCAATCGGGGTATGCAGGTCGCCGCTGCCATCGGGCGTGCCGTCGTCTACCCAATACTGGCTCTTCGCCTCCAGCACGTTGCCGAGATTCGTTCCGTCGAGCCTGATATTATTCGCCCCGGTCACGGTAATCTTTCCCTTCGCAATGATCAGCCCTGTGAAATCACAGTCAACCGTCACGTCCCCAAAGCAGACGAGCAGCCTTAAATCCGATGCCTTACAGGTATGTCCCGTGATAGCGGACGGCACGCTTAAGCTCGACAGGGTCACATCGTTTTTCGCAAGATATGCCCATTTATCCGAGGACGTCATATAGCTCACATGATTCCATCCATTATCATCCAGATACTTTTCTACCTCCGCCTCCTTAATCACGCTGTTGAACACATAATGCTTCGCCGCCTCCACAGGATCGATATCCGGGTCGGCAAGCGCCGGAGGCGCATTCTCCGTCAGGTTATAGTTTAAACCCTTGTACTCTCTCTTTATCGTTTCGCATTCCCCGGGCACTGATGCCTCATCTCGGTTATTTATCACTTCCTCCGCGTTGATGCCAGTCTCCGTGTAGGCGTTCGGATCAACAGGCGCCGCCGGGGCTGTGCCCTCTCCCGGCGTTCCCGTTCCGCCTTCCCCAGGTGTCGCCGGCGGGAACAGGGTCGTCTGGTCAACGCTTGTCGTGAGCAGGGTCACGCCGCTGTCGGTGAGGGCGCTGCTCACAAGGCTGTTGCCCAGAATCGTGTACTGATTCGTCGGATTCGAGAAATCCCCGAGTTTAAAACCGCCGGAGAGATATCTGCCAAAATAGGTGTCGATCTCCTCCCTGTTTGCATGGAAGTCATAATACTGTACAAAATACTCCGCCGCCCGCTTCTGATCCATGACCAGATAATAGTAGAGCAGGGATCCGCCCTGATAAGGCGCGTAAACCTTGCGGATATGGTTCATGTCAGTCACTCCGAAGTCGCTCAGGCGCTTGCCTCCCAGACGGTAAACTTCCCTGTCAAAATCCACTTCCTTAAAATCGGCACCGTACTCATCCTTGAAATCCTTTATATCGGTGCTTTCCTTATCGGCATTGATGGGGTTCTGCCCGATCTCGCTCTCCCCCTTTAACGTCCCGATGCACTCCGCAGGCACGAGGTAAGCCACCTGACCGCCCTTGACGGCGATGGATTCCCCCATCATCACAGGGGTACGCGGCGGCAAAAGCCCCGCCTCAATCTGTGTCTTATTGTACGCCGCCTGCGCGCTTGTCACATCCTGACCGATGTAGGAACGGCCCGCTAACAGAAGCCTCGTCACGGACGACATATCCACCGTGGAATCCCTGCCGTTTATAATAATGGCGCTGCTGGCTGCAGAATTTATGGTCGGTTCCCCCGTCAGCCCGTTGGAGGCGGAATAGCCATACCCATAATATTCCTTTGTGAGAGCAACCTTGCTGCCGACCCCGTCAAGCGTCAGGTCATTCGCCACATACACCTTGCTGTCGATGCTCGCAGCCGCGCTGTATAAATTGATGTTTCTCGCGTACACACGGTTATCCTGTCCCATCACGTCCCGCACATTCAGCGCGGATGACGGTCCGGTTACCGCGATATCGCCTTTGGAGACCACCCGCAGGGCATTCTCCATATTCACGGTCGTACCGGCTGTGCTGCCGCCAATCTGATAGCCGCCATGACCAGCCGAATCCGTGCCCGCGTAAATACTGCCTTCCATCCTGACAACGCCTGGCACCTGTACCTCAATCCCCTCGTTGCCAATCAGGGAATACTGATAAAGTCCGTCGATAGAGCCGGCATTCTCAAAGATGAGCTTCGGCACATCCAGACAGATATCCGTCCGCACGATGGAAACTCTGTCCTCAGCATCCGTGCAGGAGACATAGATATTTTTCAGGATAATGCTGTTGTTGTTTACAATTTCCATCTCTGCCCTGCCTTCGGGCTCAGTGAGCGCATTGCCCCACTTCCAGGCATCGAAGTCCACGTTCAGGGACGTAAAACCCGACGTATCGTCCACGTAACCATCCACATATCCCGCAAGGATTGACCTGTCATAGTAAGACGGACCATAGGAAGGATGCTTTAATTTTTCCACCAGCGTGTCCAGATAAGTAGTCATAAAGACATTGGAGCGTGCCTCCTCTGATTCCAGATTATCCCAGTTCGCCAGCACATCCCGGTAAGCGACGCCCACCGCCTCGGCGGACTCCCTCCGCAGTCCCGACATGATCTGCTCCACCACTTCCTCCGCGGTGTAAAAGCTGTTCTTGTTGCGGACATCCGCCACCTTTATCATGTAGTTCATGTATGCCATCCAGAGCATGGTAGTCGCCAGAATCCCGATCATCGCCATCGCGATAATCACGATGACAATGGCGGAGCCTCTGTCGTCCCGTCTGTTTTTCGCCCATCTGTAAAGCTGTGCGATCTTGCCGTCCGCTCTTTTCATACCCCGTACCCCATTTATCGTTTCTGCTATTTTTCGACGTCAGTTCATCATGCTGCCCCCGATCACGACCATACGCTTCGTGTCGTCATCAAAGCCGCCCTCCTCGTAGATGGTGACTTCCACGTCGTAGATCAGCTCCGTTGCCTCGCCGGGCGCCCCCGCTTTTCCCAGCGGACTGCGCACGCCGTCCAGCGTAAAGATATTCAGCTGATTTAAGGATTTTTCTTTCACGCTAAACTGCGTCGGGACTTCCGCCGATACGCCCCCCATATACTTCTGACCCACCAAGTTTAAGCCGAGGTTGGTTTTCAGGGAAAACGCATCCGCGTCAAAATGTGTGTCGTTGATCTCTATTTCCGCCCTGTATGTCTGCTCCGCCGCCATCAGCTGCGGGTCGGTCAGATACTCGGGGTCAGTCGGGATGGGCATCCCTGACGCATCGGTCTTCTCATGCCGCAGTTTCGCAATCAGGAGGTTTAAGTCCGCTCCCGATGTGTTGTTTATAATGATCTGGTCGGGAGCCGTTGCCTCATATAGTGGATAGTAAAAGAGATTGACGTTGATTTTTTCATCCCCTGTCGCCGCATCCACCATTCTCGTGATCTTGCCGCAGGGCATTGCGTCCACCAGAATCCCGGAGCCTATATCGCCAGAAGAAGGAGGTACGCTTATCCCATTATAGGTAAAATTATAAAACTGCGTGATTTTCATATCCACCATGGGGTGTCCGTCCGCGTCCACCTCCGCGCTGGTTGTAAGGTCGATCGTGATCGTCCGGCTGACCTCATCGAAAAAACTCGTGAGGTTCTTATAATGCACTGCGGTCGGCAAAGTCTCATCATACAGATCTCTGTATTTCTGGTCAATATCGCTGTCCGCTACTCCCGAAGCCTTGAGGCTGGCTTTTACTGCCGTCTCCAGACCACTGTACTTAAAAGCGCCCTCCAGCGCGGCGCGCCTGTACTTCTCCGACTCCACAAAGGTACCGTTATTCTTGTCGATGCTCCTGGCGTCCGCCAGCGCCGCATCGTTAAATTTATAGGTCTCAGTGCCTGTAGGGGAAACCGGATGGGCGTCGTGATCCTTCATCGCCGTTCCCGCCGGAGTCGCCGACATATACCCCCTGCCGTCTATCTCTATCTTCGCGTCAAACTTGCTGCCCTGCATGTTCAGCTCCTTCATGCTGAACACATAGAGCCCGTCCGTAGGATTGCCCTTACCCGGCGCTTCCTCCTTCACGCCGCCCTTGATCATTCTGCTGTCTATCACATAGAAACCGCTGGCGGGATCGTCAAACTGCGCCCTTATCTCCTCCATATTGTAGGCTTTCAACCCCTCCATGATATCCTGCGCCGCCGTAGTCGCGCGCAGGGTCTGTCTGGACTTGATGTTGAGCTTGTTGGATGAGAGGAACAGATTCAGCAGCGGAATCACAATAATAGCAAGGATAACAACTGCTATCAAAAGCTCCAGCAGGGAAAATCCGGCATCTTTATTCAGTTTTCTCCTGTCCTCTGCTGTCATCAAACCGCTGCCCCCTGTCATGCTGCGCATTCATCCTTGTCCGCGAGTTATGTCAACCGTCATCCCGCACACATTCTTTTCTTCAAAAGTAACTGTTACTCCGCCGCCTCGTTCTCGTCCGCTCCGCCTTCTTCACCTTCCGCGCCTTCCTCACCGTCCTCCAGGTCGGGAAGACTTCCCTCGCTGCGGATCACACGCGTGCCGAAAATATTGTCTGTGCCGAGAAGCACCCCGCCGAAATCGGGCTCCTCGTACTCCTTGCCCTCCTGATTCGGCACACAGTACATATTCACCGTCGTGGTGCCCTTTAGCAGTCCCGTCTGCTCATCGTAAACCACGGAAAGATTGTCAATCACCATACGGTCTGTCTGCATGCAGATATTTTTTACGCTTCGTTTCAGTCCATCATAGGAAACCCCATAATTGATCGTTGCTTTGCGGTTCATCAGACTGAAAGGATTCACGCCTGCCGCCCCCTGTGTATCTCCCGACTCGGGCGTCGGCGCCTCCTGCGTGCCCAGATCGTCCTCGATCGCCTCCACCTCGTCGATCTCATAGGTGGCATCAGGCATATTCGGATCAGATGCCTCCACAAGAGGCACTTCCAACAAAGCGTCTATGGTGATTGACTCCACCTCCATCGGTGAGAGCAGTTCCTGGTTGATCGCCAGAAGAACCGCGTCCTCCTCGCGCACATCCACCGGGAAAAGCTGATAAATTTCCTCGATCCGCTGATTCATCTGTGCCGTCTGGCTCTCATAGCTGTCCCTGTTCGCAGACTTATTCTGCAGGTCCACGATCCGCTCCGTCAGCTGCTGGTTTTCCTGCACCAGCGCCTCCGTCTTCTCCATCGTCGGCTGGAAGACGAAAAGATAGGAGCAGACTGCGGCAAGAATGCCAATGAAAGCAACCAGCAATAATATGTCCCTCTTTGAAACTTTCATCTTCTGCGCCTCCTATTCCGCCGTTACCGCCGCATCGCCCGCAGCAGCATCTGTTCCGTCGTTTTCCATTCCCTCTGTTTCCGTTCCGTCCGTCTCTTCCGGCTCATAACCCACAACCTGATACGCCGCCGTCACCGTAAAGTTAATTGTGCTCTCACCGCTCTCCTCGTTCTCCTCCTCCACAAGGGACGTCACCGTCACCATCTCCGGAATCAGAGAGTGGAACGAGCGCATCTGCTCCACTGTCTCGCCCGCATCGTCTTTTGTCTGCACCCTCATATTGATGGTGACCTGGTACTGGTCGCTGGTAAGCGATATCACATTCACATTGGAGGGCAGCTTGTCTTCCAGTTCGCCCAAAAACTCCTCCAGTTCCTCATTGCGGCTCTCCGTCGTCCTGTACATGGCTTCCGTCATCGTATACCGTGTCTGTGTCTCCACAAACTCATTATAGATCGGAATAATGTCCTCAAGACTGCCCGCCTGTGCTTTTAACTCCATGTTTGTCTTCGTCAGCTGCGCGTAGCTAATCAGTGGAACCGCAGCAAGGGCGGCTGCCGCCACGAGGCCGACACCGAAAATCGTGTAGGCGAGCGGCGCCCAGTTCGTTCCCTGAGAAGTGCCTTCTTTCTTCGCCTTCTTATCCTTGCCGCGTTTCTCCGCCTCCCGCTTAAAGTCCAACGGCGCAACCGCCGCGCCCACGCAGGCTATGTACTCACTGAAACACTCGTTCTTAAAGTTGCGCATCAGGTTCCAGCCTGCCGCTTCCTTTAAGACCGTTACCGGCATGTTGGTTTCTCTGGCAAGCATCTGTGCCATTCCCTTGAAATCCGCGCCCGCGCCCGTAATCAGGATGCGCTCGATGGCGACGCCCGACGCCCTGGACGCATAGTAATCGATAACCCTGGTGATACCGTTGATCAGCGGCATCACGGCATCAAACACATCCTCCTGTGCCCTGTCCTTAGCGGATTTTTCACCCGCCCCCACACTCTCGGAATCCTCGCCCGTCTCCGGCACGATACAGTCATTTCTCTGCAGGACACGGATCGCCTGCTCCACATTGGAAACCTCGCCCCAGCAGAGTGTGTTCATCACCGTCTCCATGATCTCATCAAAACCGTAGGAGACACTTCTTGTGAATGTCAGCACGGAATTTTCCACCGCCATCACAAGGGACGACCTCTCGTCAATCTTTACGACGATATGTTTTCCCTTCGCGCACTCGTCCTTCACCACCTGGAAGATACTGTTGCTGGCGTAGTCGATCGCCGCAACTTCCAGTTTCAGCGCCTTTGCCAGATCGTAGTAGCCTGTCAGGAGCGCCGAGGGCACCGCCATCACGAGCAGCTTGTACTGCTGGGCGCCTTTCGTCTCCCCGATGGTTCCCAGAATGGTATAGGCGAGCTGGTACTGGCTCAAATCCACCGGGAAATAATCCGTGGCGTTGGCGTTGACCACATCCGCGATCCTGTTCTCCTTCACATAGGGAATGGTGACCTCCCGGCTGGCAATCCTCGATGAGGTGATCGTGAACACCACCTGCTTCGTCTTCACATGGTTCGCCGCAAGCGCCCTCTGCAGATTTTCCACATATTCCGGGGACACCATCAGCGCGCCGTCGTTGATGACCTCCGCGCCGTTTGGCACCGTAAAGCTTTTGTAAATCTTGTGCGCTTTTGTCTTGTAGTCCACCTCACAGATTTTGGTGAGCGAATAACCGATCTCTATCGCAACCGCTTTTTTGGAAGCCATGCTCCATTTCCTCCCTCAACTGTTTTTTCTGTCGTATATTTATGCTGAAATTACTTATCTATAAAGAGACAACAAACCTGCCGGGGATGCCGTGCAGGTATTATTTCCTAAGTCAAATTGTCTGTCTGCGCTCCGCTACGGTCCGTGCTGAACAAGCGCCACTGGCGCTTAGCACCGCCCTATGCATCTTATGTAAACTGCCCAAAGTACCATGTGAGCAGCCGCCCGCCCCATAGCGCCGCGATCAGGACGCCCATGGACAGATACGGACCCATCGCCAGCACGCGGCCTTCGCCGCTCACTTTCATGCGGATCACGTGGATGACTGCGCCGAGGACACAGCCAAGCAGAAAGGCGAGAATAATCAGTTTCCAGCCGAGAAGCAGCCCACATGCCGCCATCAGCTTCACATCGCCGCCGCCGATCGCCCTGCCGCCGGTGGCGTAGTACAAAATTGCTAACACAATACTGACAGAAAGGGAGCCGATCAGGTAGGTAAGGATGTTGGAAAAGTCCGTTGCCGCCCGAACCAGCCCCAGTGCCAGTATAAACAGATTGATTCCAAAAGGAATCTCATATGTCCTAAAATCGATCACGCTCAAGACAAGGAGCGCGGAAGCCATCAGGCAGTAGAGTAGGGATTCTATGCCGATGCCGCCTGTCCATACGATACAAACGTATAAGATTCCGTTCGCCGCCTCAATCAGAGGATACTGGACAGAAAGTTTGGCGCCGCATTTGCGGCATTTCCCCCGCAGTGCAAGAAAACTGAATATCGGAACCATGTCATGCCATTTCAGATGGTATCCGCAGCTCATACAGTGGGAGGACGTCTTCACGATATCCTCCTTCTTCGGGATGCGGAAGATGCAGACATTCAAGAAGCTGCCGATCACGATGCCGAAGAGAAATATAATGCTGAATAGTATGATATCTGGTAACATGCCGTTTCCTTACTGTAGGATATTTGTCTGTAACGTATTACCCCCCCCCCCGTGCAAAAAAGCGTTTTTTGAGGTTCGTTTTTCTGCACAGAGGGCGAGGGGTTATCTTTTGTATGTTATGTTATGACTGAATTCTATGTAGGTAGTGCGGGTGGGTTAGGTAGTAGCGTTACCCTTCATAGCTGCCTCAAATGCCGCATCTGTATACTTCCATTCAATAGCACCATTATCCTTAATTGTTCCTTCCATGGTGTATTGCGTCCATCGGGTTTTGCTACTGCACTTAATATCAGTTGTATTTTTACCAGCACCAAAATCATTTGGTACAAGTGCTGCATCCACAAGTGCTGCCGCAGCGCTATCTGCCCCATCGCCGTTATCTATTGAAAGATTCGCACTAGTCACTGTAATCTTAAACTTATCACTTTTTTGGAAAGGTGTACCTGCCTGGGGATCAGCTGCATATGTCTCAATAGCCGTTCTTAAAGACACCGCATTCTGCATATCCGTTGAGTTACGGGATCTCTCCACATATTTCAGATACTGGGGAGCCAGCACCACGATCAGGATTGCCATGATGGCAATAACGATGATCAGCTCGACGAGGGAGAAACCTTTGTTGTTCATGTTCTCTTTCTTCATGTTTCCTTCTCCTTTTCTTTTTTCATTTTGTATTGTTCTATCTTAAACGCCGCTGTTCCCTACTCAGCGCGCTTAATTCAAGAAAAATTACCTGCCATCTCTATAAATTTCCGTGGCAATATCGCCTTAATATGAGAATTTTTGAAATCTTCCAAATTCCTTGTAACAATATAATCCACCGTCGCCTCTCTCGCACACTTTTCTTGAAGACAATCTTCCAAATCAGCAAAATCTGTCTCTTCTATCGCTTCACAGACCTTTTCATGGCTTGCCGCAATCACATGCAACACACAGCACAGCTTTTTCAACATTGCCCGCCTATCTGCCTCCGAATGGCTCTTGCGTAGAATATAAAAAATATTAGGTACGCTGTGAAATGCAAGATATCCTGTTACTTTATCTCCTGCACAAATCCGAATCACAGCTTTGGCATCTTCATGATACGGCTGCCTCATAGTCAAAAAATCCAATACTACATTCGTATCAATCAAAACAACCATACTTTTCGTCTCTTGCCTCCGCCAGTTCCTTGTCGTAATCTAATTCCCCTGATATTGGAACAATCATCTTTTCCAAATCCCAAAATGCTTTCATTTTAGGAGAGACTTCAATTTCTCCTAAAGTTAAGTTAATATCTAATACACTTTCTTTTAATGATTGTATATACTGAATCACATATGGCATTTGCTCTTCCGGCATCTGCTCTACTAATTGAATTGCCTCGCGCCTTAACGCTGTCATTTTTTCAACACCTCTTTCTGCAAACCCTATATCCTCTACTTGTATTATACAAAAACTGTTTACAGATTATCCAGCGCCGAGTACATCGTCACCATGGGCGCCATAACCGCCGCGATCAGAACGCCGACGATACATGCCAGCACGATGATAATCATAGGTTCCATCGCCGCCATCAGCGACTGCACCGCCATCTCCACTTCTTCCTCGTAGTAATCCGCAAGCTTATTCAGCATTTCCTCGGTGGAGCCCGCCTCCTCGCCGATCCGCATCATGTGATAAACCATGGGCGGAAACAGACCGCATGTCTGTACGGGCTGGGACAGGGGCACACCGATCATAATCTGCTCGAGCGCATCCTTCAATGCCTCCTTAAACCAGATGTTCGTCATGGTGTCCGACACGATATCCACCGCCTCGATCAGCGGCACACCCGCTGTCAGCAGGGTACTCAGCGTCCTCGCCATCTGGGCGCTGGCGGATTTCACCACCAGATTTTTCACCGCCGGAATCTTCATCTGCAGCTTCCCGAAAAGATGTCTGCCGGAGTAGGTCTTGGCATATGCCCTGATCGCAAATACGACAGCCACGACGACCGGAATGATTATGTACCAGTTATTCTTGATAAAGTTGCTCAGGGCGACCACCGCAAGTGTGATAGCCGGGAGTTCCGTATCCAGCTGTTCGAACATATCCATATAACGCGGGATAACGAACACCAGCATAACGATCACGACCGCAACCGCAACCAGCGCTACCACGATCGGGTAGATCATCGCCTTCTTGACCATAGCCTGCGTCTTGGCAGATTTCTCAAACTGCACCGCCATACGCTCCATCGCCGTATCCAGACTGCCGGACGCCTCACCCGCCCTCGCCATCTGTACCAGAAGTTCCGGGAACACCCCCGGATGCCCCGCAAGGGAATCCGCGAAACTCTCGCCCTTCTCCACGTCCGCGCGCACGGCATAGAGCGCTTTCTGCATCTTCTTATTTTCCGTGGAGTCCGCCAGCATATTCAGGGTCTCAATAATGGTAACCCCGGCTCGGGTAATGCTGGCAAACTGCCGACAGAACACCGCCATGTCACGGGGCGTGGGCTTGCCGCCAAAGTCAATGCTGATATCCCTTGTCAGCGCGTTCTGCTCTGTCAGTTCCAACACAATAAGACCCTGATTCTTCAAATCCCTGAGTACAAGATCTTTGTTATCAGCGTCTTTACTTCCTTTTATTTCTTTTCCGCTTTTATCGATCGCGACATATCCCCAGACCGCCATAGCATATCCTCCGTACTTCCCCCGCGTACTTCCATACAGATGTCTGCCCTGCATGAGTTTGCCTGCGTTCCCCTGACACAATGCCAGAGATACTAGCGCCGATTTTCTCATTCAGTACTAATTTACTATATATACTAATTACTATAGCACTTTTTCCCGTAGAATGCAAGTGCCGCCAACAGGCTTAAAAACGCCAGCGCTGTCAGCCCTTCCCACACAAATCCCGCCGTGCAGAGCGGATCATGCCAGGTAAGCGTCACCCGTCCCCCGGCACTCCCCGCCGTGGACAGCCTGACATTGCCGTTTTCCGTTTTTTCCACTGGAAGCGTTCTCACCATGCCGTCCGCCTCCGTCACGAAAGCCTTCAAATACCTGTCCCAAGCAAAGGAAAGTATATAGTTCTGCCCTGCCTCCCCGTCAAAAGAGAGAGTCTGCATATTTTCATCCGTCAGAGGCACCCGATTCCCCGCGCCGTCCATACACAGGCTGTCCACCCCCACAATCTCCACCAGATCATATCGATCATTGAAAGCGCACACCCGCTCCACATGGATCCCCGGCAGAGTCCGCAGGGCGGCGATGACGTCCTCCCTCCGATCCTGCCAGTCGGAAAGAAACTTCTTTTTCTCCTGTGTCATCCTGTTATCCGCAAGCGCGGTCTTATCCAGAAGCAGATAGCGCACGCTGTTTTCTATCAGCTGTTTCTCAACTTTTTCAGGCTTCTGTTGCAAGCTTATATTGAATCTTTCCAACGTCTCTGCATTAGTAAACGCGGCATAAAAATCTGTATCTGTATAAACTGCATCAAACATCTTCAGTCTGCTTTTTTCCGCAGTAACCTCATAGCCAGCTAATGAAAAGGCACCAATAGCAGTAGGAAAATTCCTGGTCATATTGCGAGACAGGTCAAAGCATTCATCATTCACCCCCGGAAACTGCAAAAACGCGGCTGTCCTGTAATTTTTCCCATCCACACCTGCTGCCGCGAGCGCGGAGAGCGCAGCCTCCTTCTCCTCCGCAAAATTCCCTTCAATCCGCATATCAAACATGTGCCGCACCACCTTGACAGTATCACAGGCGTTGACCACGCCCACACAGGCAAAGACCGCCGCAAGAAGCGCAGCCGCAAGCCGGATGCACCGCATTTTCCGACTCTCGGTTTCTGCCGCACGTTTCTCACCGTTGCCTGTAACTGTCTCCCGTTTGCCCGCGCTGTTCCCATACCTGTCCGCGCCTGTCCCGCGCTCAGCCGCCCCGACAAGATACGCCAGTATCACAACCGCCAACGGTACCGCCGTAAAAATTGCCTTGAAAAGATAACGGAAATTATGGACAACAGGCATCATGCCGAGAAAATATGCCGCCGCACCGCCGCTCATAAGAGACAGGAAGAAGAAAAACGAGCCCGCACATCCTGCTGCCGTCTTCTTCTCGTGGGACCAGCCGGCTGCCCTTTCATATCCCGACCGCAGTTCCTTCCGAAATTCTTCCCAAAATCCGTCAGCGCACACCGCCGCCCCCGCCTGCGTTTCCCCTCCGTACCTATGCCTCCGCTCCAATGCCCCTGCCCATTTCAGGAATCGGACGACAGCGCAGAACAGCGCCGCAAACAACAGAACCCCTACTATACCCATATAGCACACGAGATTGTCGTCCCGCTCCATCACAAAGGAGTCCAGAAAAGAAAAGCCGTCCCCGTGCCGCCGCAGGATGCCCTGCGGGATCGCGGAGTGGATCAGCAAGCTGAAATACCAGAGGGGATATTTCATAAACTCTTCCTGTTTCTGAAAACCGCCGGACGCCTGCATCAGGAGCAGCAACATAGGCAGGGAAAGCCCTATGCCCACCGCCGCATTGGTGCACAGCACCATAAAATAACGTTTGTTTTTTAATATCATCATCGTCAGACACAGGACGCCGAACAGGATATAGTGATAGAAGGTGTACTGCACGTTCCCCATCCACAGATCCATCGCCAGCACAACGCCGCAGGCACAGTACATGAGTTTTCCCTCCCTTGTACAGCACAGAAAAACATAGATGAGGAGAGACACCATAAAATAGTTATTGAACACATAATACCAGACGTAAAACGCCCAGAAACATCCCATCGTACCATAGGTCACAGCAAGAAGGAATGACGGGACCTGTTTACATCCGAACCGTCTGCATATCAGATAGAAAAAGAGATTCCCCAACACCACCATCAGCCCGATATAGAAGGTGATGGCATCCATCCCGCCGGGCAGAATCTCCGCCGCCGTGTACGAGAGCAGCATAAGCGGATTCATCACGCCGTAATACCCCTGCTCCGCCACGGGCATCCCTTTCATCTGATAAAAATCATAGCAGTAAATCCTGCCTGTCCTCCAAAAGTCCTCGAAGGCGCGCTCCACGACCGGATACCACTGTGTCCTGTTGTCGTCGATCAGAAACACTTCCGGATTCCCTCCCGCAAGCAGCGCGACATATAGAACCGACGCCAGTAAAACGAGCAGCAACCCCTTTTCTGGCAACCCCCACCTCTTTCGTTCCTCATTCATATCCTGTCATTCCCCTGTCTGTATCTTTTACGGGCAGGACAGTTCCCGCCGCCCGCTTTTCACTGCCCTGTCTGAAGCGGACTGAGTCCCGTCTCCTCCAGCAAGTCCCGCCGCACATGGATGCTGCTTGCCAGATAGTCCGCCCCCGCCTTCCACACCTGCTCCGCGTCTCCCTGATAGACCAGCACATAATCCCGCATACTGACCGCCCCGCCATATGCCGCCGAAAGATCCGGCGACATCCAGAGCACCTGGGGCGGTTCCTGTTTCCTCCATTGTGCAAACTGCCTCTGCGTCTCATCCTCCGAAAGGCGTATGTGGGTGATGTAGTTGCGGTCATTCTTTCCGCCATTAAAGTTGAAATACAAATTATCTTCAAAATAGGGAGCCAGGTTTACCGCCATATTGCACTCATTGATATCCACGTTCCCGACATTTCCCTCCGCGTCATGTTCCACCAGCCAGCCTGACATGATCCAATACCTGTCCAGATGATGTTCTTTGATAAAAGCAGCTTCGTTCCGTCCCGGCGCATATTCCTTATCCATATCCAATCTGCAAGCCGCACCCGTCCAGTACAGGGAAACGCTCATCGCCAGCGTTCCGAACAGGACCGCCGTGCACCGCACAGCATCAGCTGCGCTTATGCCTGCAGACATTTCCAGCCGATCCGCCACCCTTCCCGCTGCAGTTTCCACGCTTCCCGGCATCCTCCGGGCGTTCTCCCCGTCCCGCGTCCCCGCCGGGCACACACCGTGGTTCCCGCTCTCTGCGGAAACCCAGCACCAGAAAACAAAATAGAGCAGCCCGATCCCGATATGGTGGATCGACATATACACTAGTGCGGCAAATACCGCAAACAGACTGTAGGGAAGAACCAGCAGCAGCACTGTGCCCTTTTTTCTTCCGTAGTACAGCAGCAGGCCCCAGACCAGCAGGCCTGTCACTACCCCGCCGACCATCGCGGAAGGCATCAGGAACGCCCTCGGCAGAATCATGTGTTCACTGTAAATATCCGTCGCCACCGCGTCTGCCGGCAGAACAAGAAGCGTATAAAGCAGCCGCACGGCAAAGGAATTTCTTATGATTTCGGAGTCACCAGACACCACGGCATAAGTATCCGATCTTGGCATAATCTGCCAGATAACGCCTAACGCCGCCGCCAGAAGAACCGCCAGCCACCGAATCCGCCTGTCGGCGGCGCATCCACGCAGCCACTCCCGAATCTGCAGTCCGTCCGGAAACCGACCGTCCTGCCCGTTCCGGCTCCCATACTTTCCTCTGTTGACCCGTACATCCTGTTTCCGACTGCCCGCATTCCCGATCTCCCACAGCCATACGAGCGCCAGCCCGCCCGCAATGACAAGCCCGTAGGCGAGCGTCACGCACATCAGAATCAGCGCCGCCACGTATCTCCCCGGTCTCTCGTTCCTGCTCCGATAGACAATCGCCAGAAGCACAAATGCCAGTGTCAGCACACAGTACACCCTGGAAATCACGCCATACTGATAAAAGAAAAAGTAGGTAAACGGCAGCAAGAGCCGCACCAGTCTGGGGAAAGGCGCACGCCACAGAATCAGAAATACCGCCGTCCCCATAAATGCCAGGCTCACAAGCGACAGCGACAGCTCATAGGGCGCTCCCGCCTTCGCAAGCGGCATCAGAATCAAGTGCCATAACGGCGGATGCCCCTCGTAATGGGTGGTCTCCAGAAACAGGGTCTTAAGCGTCACCGAGCGCGCGATCTGCCATGCCTCCGCCTCGTCAAAGAACGGCTCGTGTACAGCCGCCATGCCCAGATGCGCCGCCGCATAGACGAGGAACGCGAAGATTTCCGGGATCTTCCCCGGCAGCGCCTCCACCTTCCGCGCAAGCATCGCCACCCTGTCCGCTCCCGCCGACAATATCTCTACTGTTTTATGTAAGAGCGGGTATTTCTGCTTCATGTTCTCTCTCATATCCTTCCCGGTACAGAGTGTCAGCCTCCTCCTCTTTTAGCTGAAAACAGGTCTGCAGCATACCTTTAATATACTCTTTGGACTGTTTCTGTAGTATGGATTCTTTCACAAAGGCAGTTGCCCCGCGGATTTTTTCTTCACGCATCCCCCGTTGCCTTCCTTCTTGCCTTCCTTCTTGCCTTCCTTCTTGTCTCCCTCTCTCCACATACATAGTCGCTGCATATCCCATCGTTACCTTTCCTCCTCTCTCCTGTTCTTCCTGCAATAATTTCTTATTGTCCAGCAAAATTGTTTCACCCGTCAATGCATGTAACATACCCATTGTCGCATCTATATCCTTAATCTCCTGATCCGTAGGTGTATATTGTTCCCCTTCCGCCAGATAATCAACTACCACTCTCATGTCGCTCTTAAACCTCTGTCGTATTTCCAGAGGCAGGGTTCTCATCGAATACATATGCAGGCAGACATTGTCTATGTACTTTCTCGCCATACGATGAATCTTTTTCCTGCGAAAAAACCGATAAAAATCGTGGCTAGCATTCCATGCCTTATCACCCCAATACAACACGAGCGTAATTGCGGGATAGATATCCCTGCCGTCATACTGCTGTCTATAAATCGCGCCTTCATACCCGGCCTTGCGGAGCAGTATCCTATAATCTGGTCCAGACTGATTTTCCAACGTATACTGCGTTGCGATTCTGCCATTTCTCATCTCATATTTGCTGACATCATTATATTGATTGCGCAATGCACCGTTTACAGCCTGATATAAGGACTCTGTCGGCGCCGGCTGCAGATCTTTCGCCAATACGACCTGTTCTCCTTCAAAAATCAAAGCGTTAATGGTATCTGCGAATACCTCTGCGCTGTATTCAAACTGCTTAGCTGCCAAATCCTTTTGTCCCATCTGTCTCTCCTTATGTATACAGAGCCACTGGGACCTCCTCTTTTCCCTGTTTCCCGTCCCGCAAACCCTGCCTGTGTCTGTGAAATTATGGCAGAACCTGCCAGAATAACTGATGCGGGTAAAAATCCGCCGATAGAAACAGCCGGTCTCACACGTCATGATGACCGGCTGATTTATTATTAGAATATCGCTTCCAGAAAAATTTGTCAAGATTTTTTGCAAAATTTATTGACGCTTTTTAGGATATCACTCGTTTTTTCCTTGCTTCCTACAAGTCAAAGGATACCCGCATCATTTCCTGCACGGATGTAATTCCTTCCAGCACATACCTGGTGGCGCTCATGCGCAGGGTGCTCATCCCCTCCTCCAGCGCCTTATTCTTGATATCCTCCGCGGTTCCGCCCTTGCTGATAATGGATTTCAGGGGCTGGCTCACCTCCATGATCTCATAGACGCCGATACGTCCTTTAAAACCGGTGCCGTCGCACCTCGGGCAGCCGCACGGCTCATAGACCGTCACATCCGCGTCAGGCTCCATCTGCAAAAGCTCCAGTTCCTCCGCGTCCGCCTTTTTCTTCCGCTTGCACTCGGGGCAGAGTCTGCGCACAAGTCTCTGGGCGATAACGCCGATCGTGGAATCCGCAATCAGATATGGCTCGATTCCCATGTCCGCCAGGCGGGTGATGGTGCTTGCCGCAGAATTGGTGTGCAGGGTCGAGACCACCAGATGACCTGTGATAGATGCCTGCACGGCAATCGAAGCAGTCTCCTGGTCACGGATCTCACCGATCATAATGATATCCGGGTCCTGACGCAGAATCGAGCGCAGGGCGGATGCAAATGTCAGATTCGCCTTCGTGTTAACCTGTACCTGGTTGATGCCGTCAATATTCGCCTCCACCGGGTCCTCGACGGTAATGATGTTCACATCCTCCTTATTCAGCTCGCTGAGCGCCGTGTACAGGGTGGTGGACTTACCGCTTCCCGTAGGACCTGTCACAAGCAGGATCCCATGCGGATGCTTTAAGATATGGTCGAACTTTTTCAATTCGTCAGCCTTTAATCCGAGCTGGCTCTTCTCCTTTGTCAGAGCGTTCTTGGAAGTAAGACGCATAACGATCTTTTCCCCGTATACAGTCGGCAGGATGGAAACACGGATATCAAACTCCTTCCTGTCCACGATCTGGGTGATACGACCGTCCTGCGGTTTTCTCTTCTCGGAAATATCCATGCCGCCGATAATCTTGACACGCGCCACGATCGCCGGCAGAAGCCTGATGCTGTAAACCGCTTTCTCATAGAGGGCGCCATCAATACGGTAACGTATCCGCACCTGCCTTTCCATCGGCTCGATATGAATATCGGAAGCGCGCTGTCTGACAGCCTGATCAATCATACCCTTGACGAGCTGCACAATGGGGGAATTGTTGACATCCTCACTGTACATGTCCTCCTGCTCAACTATCTGGCTCTCTTTTTCTCTGGTATATTCCTCCAGAGCGGAATTCACTTCCGCCTGCCCGTAATAATTGTCCAGCGCCAGCATAACGCTGCCCATGGTGGCAACCACAGGCTCCACCTGCAGGTTCGTAATGATATTGATATCGTCCATTGCACCGATATCCATGGGATCGGACATTGCCACCCGGAGCACGTTCATGTTATCCGGCGAATACTCGAAGGGAATCGCCCGGTGCTTTTTTAAGACATTCGCAGGCACAAGATCCAGAATCTCCTGCGGGATCTCGGTGTTCTGCAGATCCACCATGTCATAGTGGAACTGTTTGCTCAACGCCCTGGCAATATTCTCCTCAGTGGTAATACCCTCATCCACCAGCGTTTCGCCCAGTTTACGTCCACTGCCCTTCTGCCGTTCCAGTCCTCTCTGCAGATCTTCCTCCGTAATAACGCCGTTCTGTACAAGCACGTCTCCCAGACGCACCTTTTTTCTCTTATAATCCATAGTCAGCCCCCATTTAACCGCAACCTACATTACTTTGTTCTGCATACCATCGGGATCCTGCGCAAACTGAATCGCCATCTCCCTGTCGATCTTTCCCTCGTAAAACAGCTGTATGATCGCGTCGTCCATGGTAATCATACCCAGCTTGCGGTTGGTCTGCATAACAGTCGCCAGCTGATGTGATTTCCCTTCTCGTATCAGATTCCTGACCGCATGGTTCGCGTGCATCACCTCAAATGCCGCCACTCTGCCCATGCCGTCCATTGTGGGAATGAGCTGCTGGGAAATGACAGCTTCCAGGACATTTGCCAGCTGTACTCTGATCTGCTGCTGCTGATGGGGCGGGAATACGTCGATCACACGGTCTACGGTGCTAGCCGCACCGATGGTATGCAGGGTGGAAAGCACCAGGTGCCCGGTCTCAGCCGCCGTGATCGCAACGCTTATGGTTTCAAAGTCGCGCATCTCGCCGACCAGAATGATATCCGGGTCTTCGCGGAGAGCCGCTCTCAGGGCGTTGGCATAACTCTGGGAATCCAGTCCGATCTCCCTCTGGTTCACCATCGCCATCTTATGCTGGTGCAGATACTCGATCGGATCTTCCAGCGTGATCACGTGGGCGTCCCTGTTATTATTGATCTTGTCGATGATAGCCGCCAGCGTGGTAGACTTACCGCTTCCCGTAGGACCTGTCACAAGGATCAGCCCGCGCTTGCGCTCGTAAAGATTGATAACCGACTCCGGCACGCCCAGCTTCTCCGGCGCCGGAACCTGCGTGCCTACCAGACGCAGCGCCAGGGCCGCGGAACCCCTCTGCTTGTAAACGTTGACACGGTATCTGCCCAGCTCCGGAATCGAGAAGGACATATCATACTCGCCCCGCTCGTCAAAGCGCTCCCGCTGCACATCATTCATAATAGAGTAAGCGACCGTCAGCGTATCCTGCGGCATCATTTTCGGATATTCCATGGTAATCAGATTTCCATTTACACGCATCTTGGGCGGTATTCCCACCGTGATATGTACATCTGACGCACCGGCATTTTTCGCCGTCTGCATAATCTCCTGTATCGTCGGCATTTCCGATTCCCCCTCTTATCGTATTTTAGCAATCCCTACGGAACTGCGACCTCCAGATATTCCTCTTCTTCCACTTCTATACCGTTTTTCTTCAGCAATTCCATATCCATTACATGACGGTTGTCCAGCGTCTTCATAATATCCTTGATTTCAAGATCCTCATACACATCCATATTCGCAAGATCAACGATACTGTTATCCTTAAACATCAGAAGCATAGGGCGCAGAACATCCGTTTCGTTCGCCGCAAGGACAAGCGCCTTATCCCCTGTATTTAACTCCACGCTGACCCCTGGCACAAGAATATTGACGGACTTAATGAGCGCCTCCACCACCTTGCTGTGGTACTTTTCTGGATTGTTCAGAAGGAATTTCAGCGCCTCCACCTCGGAAGCCGGCTCCTCATCTATCTTCATCGCCGTCATCATATCATATGTCTCCGCCACAGCAAGCACCCTTGCGCCGTTCACCAGCCGGAGCGACGAGGTGTCCATGTCCGCCAGTATCCTGTGCGCCTGCGAGCAGATCCGCCTGATATTGGGCTTTGCCGAAAAAGCTGTCTCCAGAAGGGCATGTCCCGCCTCTTCCTTGGCGTTCATTGTCATGTCGATCACCGGACCGCCGGCGACCTCCTCCTCCTCGAAATGCATGATCTTTCCGATATCGTGGACAAGAGCCGCCTGTACCGTCTCCATCTGCTCCTCCACCCTCATATTCATAACATGTGCTATCAGCGCGCAGAGAATCGCCACATTCAGAGAATGCTTGTATATGTAGTCCTCTTTACTTCGGAGATTCTGCTGAAAATTAATCCTGCCGTCCAGATGACCGTAATTCTTGATGATATTGGAAGCGATCATGTCATTTCTCTGTGGCCGCCCATTCGCCGCAATCCAATCCAGCTCTTCCCGAATTGAAAACACGCACATGGTCTGGAAGCGCTCAAATTCCACGTCCGCCCTCGTCATGGGCGGCACAGGCTCCGCGGGCTCAAGAATAAAAATCCCCAGCAGCCCGAAATTCTTTACGCTGTTGATACCCTGTACCGTCAGCTTGGAATTCCTCTCATAGAGCAGAACGCCGTTTTTATTGTAGATAGGACGCGCCAATCTCATTCCGGTCTTCAAATCTTCACTCTTTATAAAACGCATTGTCCCATTTCCTCCATTCCATCTCTATCTTCACATCCGACTTCGTGTTCGCGCAGCGTCCGACTTTTTTCCTCACCCTTCTTTCATGCGATGCCGCAGGACTCATAACCTTCTTTCAGCTTCTCCAGCGCCCGTTTCTCAATTCTGGACACATAGCTTCTGGAAATGCCGAGTCTGTGACCGATCTCCCGCTGGGTGATCTCCTGTCCGCTCAAAAGACCGTAACGCATCAAAATAATTTCCCTCTCCCTGTCCGAGAGTCTGTCGGTGATCATACCTTTCAGTCTGTGCAGCTTATCCTCCACTTCCATCCTGTCGATCACGTCCACCTGGTCCTGCTCAATCACGTCAAGCAGGCTGATTTCGTTGCCCTCCCTGTCCGTACCGATCGGTTCATACAAAGATACTTCCCGGGAAGTCTTCTTTTTCGCCCGGAGGAGCATCAAGAGCTCATTGTCTATACAGCGTGACGCATAGGTACTGAGTTTCCCCTTCCCCGCATCAAAGGAATCTATCGCCTTAATCAATCCGATGGTGCCAATGGATATGAGATCTTCCATGTCCTCGTCCACGTTCTGGTATTTCTTGGCAATATGCGCCACCAGACGTAAATTCCGCTCCACCAGAATCCCTTTGGCCTCCCCGCGCTCTCTTTCGCTTCCTGTTTTAAGCTGCCCCAGATAAACTGCCTCATCCTTCGCAGAAAGTGGCTGGCTGAATGTTTTCAAAAGGAGCCTCCAAAGTCCATTTACTCTATTCTATGACCTGGCGGCTTCCCAAGTGCCTTTCCATCTGTCCCAATTACAAATAGGCTTGTAACTATTCAATTTCTTCCCTAATCATTCTTGCTTTTCTATCTATTATACATTATACAAGCATAACAGGGGAAATTCAATACCGTTCCCCCGTCTCGCCCTAAACTGTTCTCCGGCTAAAGCAAAAACGCCGCAAACACCGTATTGCTGACATCAATCCCCCGCGGAGTAAGCCAGATCCGCCTGTCATCACGCTCCAAAAGTCCCTGCTCCACGAAAGATCCGATCTGTTTTCCGTAAACCTCGTCCACGCTTTTTCCAAAATACCGCCGAAACTCACCCAAATCCACTCCTTCCATCATCCGCAGGCCCAGGAACATAAATTCCTCCATCTGTTCCTGCACGGTGAGGGACTGCACCCCGCACCTTCCCGTCTGACGCAGCATTTCCGCAAATGCCCTGTTCCACACTCCTTCATCTTTCATGCGTATCGCCGGGTCCGTCTCTGTTTCCGCGATATGAGCCGCACATTCCGCCTTAGTTCCTATGCCCTGCGCTGTCTGCCGCATCAAACTATACGCCGCCTCTCTCTGTCCATCAGTCTCCGGCTTCTCCAAACAAACCGCATAGTCCGACGGCATGTCCGGGTTTTTCCACCTCACATTCCGTATCATGGAGGACGCTCCCAGACCGAATCCCACATAATCGCCCCTGCGCCAGTACACTTTGTTGTGGCGGCACTCACGTCCCTCTCTGGCATAATTGGAAATCTCGTAACGGTGAAAGCCAGCCTGTCCCAGAACCGTTCCTGTCAGTTCGTACATCTCCCGATCCTCGTCCTCGTCCGGAAAGGTATAAGACTTCTGGTTTACATAAAGCGGCGTCCCCTCCTCCAGAATCAGGCTGTATGCAGAAATATGCTCGGGCGAGAGCGCCACGACCCGCTCCAGCGTTTTTCTGTACGAAGCTATACCCTGCCCCGGAAGCCCCGCCATCAGGTCAATATTGATATTGCCAAATCCCGCCTTCCTCGCCATCTCATAAGTTTCCAAAAAATCACGGTAGTTATGTATTCTCCCGATGCGCGCCAGCTCCCCGTCATCCGTGGACTGCAGACCGATGCTGAGGCGATCAATGCCATATGTTATGTAATTTTTAAGTTTCTCCGCAGTCACCGTGCCGGGATTGCATTCTATCGTAATCTCCACATCCTCCGCCAGAGAAAATACATTTCTCACCTGCCACAGAATGCGTTCCGTCTCCCGCGCCGGGAGAAGGGACGGCGTACCCCCGCCAAGAAAGATGGAGACCACCCTGTGATCTCCATAAAATATCGACTGTTTTTCTATTTCCCGCAGCAACAAGTTTACATAACTCTCCATCTCCCCGTCACATGCCGGTCCGGAGAGGAAGTCGCAGTACAGACATTTGCGAACGCAGAACGGGATATGGATATAGATGCTCAGGTTTTTCAACTTGTCCTCCATTCCGAAACATTCTGCCTATACTGAAATAATAAACTGCTCATTATAATATGGAATTAACGAATCATGTGTCAGAAACATTAAATGTTCTGCTTTCGCCTGCGCCACCATTATTCTGTCAAACGGATCCTTATGTGAAGGCGCATTTCCCGGACGTCTTAATGTTTCCAATGCTGAGACATGCCTATTAAACACAGGAAGCACAAGATATCCATTTTCTTCACACCCTCTCTCCAAAAGGCTGCCATTTATGCGTATCCTGTCCGGGTGCAGCATATGCTTAATTGCAATTTCCCAGACAGAGGCTGTGCTGTAAAATATTTCATTTTCCTTATCAAGAATGATTTCCTTCGCCCTTTCCGGCAATTTAGAATCATTCATCACTGCCCAAATAGCGATATGCGTATCGATCAATATTTTCATCTGCGCTATACTCCAAACATTTCGGCTATTTCATCATTACAATCATCTATATCATAATCTGCATCTATAAGATCCTGCCCTTCCAAACTGCCTATTCTGCGAGTCCTGCTTTCCATCATAGCCATTCCACTGAGATTCTCTTCACCGATTTCTTTCGGCTTCATAAACCGCTGTATCATATCAAGCAAAAACTGCAAATTATCCTCCGATAAGCCGTTAAGGGACTGTATTACCTGACTCTGCAATGTTGACATATTAATTACCACCTTTCCTCGTTTCTTTGTCCCGCCTCCTAGTTGTCATCCAGCTTCAGCACACTCATAAAGGCGCTCTGGGGAATCTCCACATTGCCCACCTGGCGCATGCGCTTCTTGCCCTCTTTCTGCTTTTCGAGCAGCTTCTTTTTCCGGGTGATATCACCGCCGTAACACTTGGCAAGAACGTCCTTGCGCATCGCTTTGACCGTCTCCCTGGCGATGATCTTGCCGCCAACCGCCGCCTGAATGGGAATCTCGAAAAGGTGTCTCGGAATCTCGTCCTTGAGCTTCTCACACATCTTCCTGCCCCGCTCATAGGCACTGTCAGCATGAACAATGAAGGAGAGCGCGTCCACCTCGTCGTGGTTGATCAGAATATCCAGCTTCACCAGTTTCGACTGCTCGTACCCCTTTAACTCATAGTCAAAAGAAGCGTATCCTCTCGAACGGGATTTCAGCGCATCGAAAAAGTCGTAAATAATCTCATTCAACGGCAGCTCGTATTTTAACAGCGCCCGGGACGACTCAATGTACTCGGTACTGACGTACCTTCCCCGCCGCTCCTGACAGAGCTGCATGATCGGACCGATAAACTCCGTCGTCACCATAATCTCCGCGCTGACCACCGGCTCTTCCATATAGTCAATCTCGGATGGGTCGGGCAGATTGGAGGGATTGGTCAGCTCGATCATCTCTCCGTTTGTCTTATATACCCTGTAAATAACGCCCGGCGCAGTGGTCACCAAGTCCAGATTGTACTCCCGCTCCAGACGCTCCTGTATGATCTCCAAATGAAGCAGCCCAAGAAAACCGCAGCGGAACCCGAAGCCCAGCGCAATGGAAGTCTCCGGCTCGTAGTTTAGCGAGGCGTCGTTGAGTTTCAGCTTCTCCAGCGCGTCCCGCAGATCCGGGTATTTCGCCCCGTCCGCCGGGTACATGCCGCAGTATACCATGGAGTTTACCTTCTTGTAACCGGGAAGCGGCTCTGCACAGGGATTGTCCACATCCGTCACCGTATCTCCCACGGCGGTGTCCTTCACGTTCTTGATGGAGGCGGTGAGATACCCCACCATCCCCGCCGTCAGCTCGTCGCAGGGAATGAACTGACCCGCGCCGAAATACCCGGCTTCCACCACCTCCGCGGTGGCTCCCGTCGCCATCATCCTGATCTTCGTACCCTTTCTGACCCTGCCCTCTTTGATGCGGCAGAACACGATCACGCCCTTGTAGGAATCATACACGGAATCAAAGATCAATGCCTGCAGCGGATTGTCGGGGCTGCCGCCGGGCGCGGGAATTTTCTCCACAATCGCCTCAAGCACATCCCCGATGCCGATGCCGTTCTTCGCGGAAATAAGAGGTGCATCCTGCGCCTCGATGCCGATCACATCTTCGATCTCATTCTTTACGCGCTCCGGGTCCGCGCTCGGCAGATCGATCTTATTGATCACGGGAAACACGTCCAGATCGTGATCCAAAGCCAGATATACATTCGCCAGCGTCTGCGCCTCGATGCCCTGCGCCGCGTCCACAACGAGGATCGCCCCGTCACATGCCGCGAGGGAACGGCTCACTTCATAATTAAAATCCACATGCCCGGGCGTATCGATCAGGTTGAAAATATACTCGTTCCCGTCTTTCGCCTGATAGATGATGCGCACGGTCTGGGCTTTGATGGTGATGCCCCTCTCCCGCTCCAGCTCCATATTATCCAGTATCTGCGCCTGCATCTCACGGCTGGTCAGAAGCCCGGTCTGCTCGATGATCCGATCTGCCAGCGTGGACTTTCCGTGGTCGATGTGGGCGACGATACAAAAATTTCTGATTTTACTCTGGTCCATAACTTCCTCCATTCTTTACTTGGAGAAAGTATATCAAATTGTCCGCGGAATGTCCACATCAATCCCCCTCAGACACCTCCTCCCCGGTCTCTTCTCCCCGCTCCGGCTCCCTGCCGGAAAAAACCAGGTCAAGCACATGCGCCAAAACATCACACGCGTTATGTATTTCTTCCTCCGTATTGTTCTGCGCGCCAAGTTCGATCAGCAGGGATTTTGGGCAAAGATGCATATTGTAACGGTACGCCTTCAGATAGATTCTGCGTGCAATTCCGGGATAATACTCGTTACACGCCGCCTGCATCTGGAAGGACAACGCCAGATTGTCCTCCAGATAAGGATTCTCCAGCTGCGCAATCGCCCCTTTTTTCGTCCGGCACAGACCGTTAAAAAACATAAACTGCGCGGTGGGATGCCCCTGCAGTTCCATGACGAGACGCCTGTCCTCCGGCATTTCATCCCTGTGCAGGTCGATTACCACCTCGATGGAAGGATTATCCCGTAAAATTGCCTCAATTGAAGGCAGGGAGTTGTTGTAGGCATAAGACCTGTCCTCATCGTAGCATCCTGTGTCATGTATCACATTGTACCCGTAATTCTCCCGCAGAAGCTCTGCCAGATATTCTCCCGCCCCCAGAATTCCGCTGTTCACATCATCCGGCACGGAATCCACAAACGCTTCTTTGGAATGTGTGTGATAAATCAGAATCTGGGGTGCGTCCGCATCCCCCCGGATCCGCATATCCTTTTCCAGAAGTGTTCCGGTCCGCAGAAGCTCCTCCCCCGCAACGGTAGTGCTGTCCACTGCATAAAAAGCCTTGACCAGCGCTTCGTAGGAAGACAGTTCCTCCCATTGGTAGCGGTAGCTCTTTTCCTCCATGCAGACAAACGACCGTTCTTCCTGCGTATCGTCAGCCGGCTCTTCCTCCTCCTGCTGCTCCGCAGATAAATAACGCTCGTTTTCCTCTAAAAACGCCGATTCCATATTCTTTTCCAGATGCATGGCGTCATCGCCGTACTCCAACGCCTCCTCCGGCAGTCCCCTGCGGTCCTCGTCGCTTCCCTCCGGCAGAAGAAGGATGGCGTAATCACTCTCCGTCACGCCATCCGACCCGTTCTCCAGCGCATAGAGCAGCCCTGGATACGGAAAAAGCAGTGCGTCTCTCCAAAAGTCACTGCCCGCGGCGTGACCGTCTGCCTCGCTCATCCTGCGGATTCCGGGCAGATAAGGTTCCATCACCAGCTCCTCAGCAATCCCCTGCAGGGCAGAAACTTCCGTCTTTTTCTCCCTCTCCCGCAAAAGCTCCACGCATCCGAATCCGAGAGTAATGATAACAACCGCTATTAAAATAAGCTTCAACCACTTTCTATTCATGTACATACTAAAGATATATGCACCTCGAATAGAACTTCATGCCAACACTTCCTGTCAGAGATTCAGCGCGCCGTTAATCCCGTCACAGATAATATGACTGATCTGGCGGATCTGCTGATCCACATCCTTTGTGGTCACATACATATTATTCAGTTCTTTGAGGGTAACAGGTCTCTCCCCCATGGCGTCCCCCACGATTGTAGCCGCATCCACCACAGTCGGCACCCCGAGCGCAAGCACCGGAATGTGAAGTGTCTCCTCCGTGATGGCGTTTCGGTGGTTCCCCACACCGGAGCCGGGATGAATGCCCGTGTTCGTGATCTGGATGGTACGGTTTAAGCGTTTGGTGGAACGTGCCGCCAGCGCGTCGATCGCAATCACCATATCCGGCTTTGTCTCCCCGATCACCCCCTTGATGATCTCCGCGGACTCCATACCCGTCTTCGCCATAACGCCCGGCGCCAGACTGCTCACCAGATGCATCTTCGTCCGATTGTAAGCCACTTTTCCATACTCCATCACAATATGCCGGTTGACAAAGAGATTATCCACCACATTTGGTCCGAGGGAATCCGCCGTGACTTCCCTGTTTCCAAGCCCTACCACCAGAATCGACTGCTCCTTGTCAGGATTCGGCAGAATCCCCCGAAGCTGCTCTGCCAGAATGCGCGATATTTCCTGATGGTAGTCCTCCTCCGGCTCCGTCATGGCGGGCGCTTCCAGCGTAATATAGGTGCCCATGGGTTTCCCAAGCGCCTTCGCGCCGTTTTTCGTCTCTATAACCACCCGGGTGATATGCACGTCGCTCTCCTCGTCATAGTGCTCTTCCACTTCCACTCCATGAAGCCCGGACTCCTTTTCCCCAATGCCTTCTCTGGCTTCCAACGCCAAGTCCGTCCTGACATTTGACCAGCTATCCATAGCAATTTCCATTCCTTTCCGTCTTGACAAGCCTGTCGCAATCATCTTAACTCGCAAGCCTGCGCTTTCAGCGCTTTATGTCCGATCTCACAGGACGCCTGCTCTGTTATATTTTATGCGCCATTTTCCCGCCTGCCCATTTTGTTTTCTATTTTTTGCAAAAATAAACAAAATATGTATTGACATCCCCATTTCCATAATCTAAAATAAAATGCGTGTGTTTCTATTAAGACGTCCGTGTCCGGCTTTAATGAGACACGTCCCTATAAGCAGTAAGAAGAAAAAGCGTAAATGTTTTGAAATGGAGGATGTTATGGCTAATATCAAATCTGCAAAAAAGAGAATTCTGGTAAACAAGACGAAAGCTGAAAGAAACAAATCCATCAAGTCCGGCGTTAAGACAGCGATCAAGAAAGTGTACGCTGCCATCGAGGCGAAGGATAAGGCTGCCGCACAGAGCGCGCTGCTTGCCGCAACTTCCGCGATCGACAAGGCTACCAAGAAAGGCGTATACCACAAGAATACTTCTGCCAGAAAAGTTTCCCGCATGACCCTTGCAGTGAACAAGATGGCGTAGGGAGCGCGGTACGATCTTATTATGATATGACGTTATGTGAGGCGGATGCTTTTGCACCCGCCTCTTGTTCATGCGCAGACCCGCATATGGAAGTTTGCTGTTTCGCAGCATGCGGGCCGCGCGGCGAGCAGGGGAAGAGGAATCTTCCCTGCTTGATCGCACCTCTCATACAAACTGCTCTAAATACCGCTTAGACTGCGACAAAGATTTCCTGACTTTTTCCCTGCTGCCCTCAAAGGCTCTGTCCTCCACTTCAATACACGCATATCCGTCATACCCGATATCCGTAAGCGCCGACACAAACGCCCCCCAGTCTATATCGCCAAGACCCGGTATCTTCGGCTGCATAAAGTCCAGTGGATAGGCCATGATTCCACACGCCGCCAGCTTATCTTTCCTTATTTTAATGTCCTTAAAATGAACGTGAAACAGCTTATCCCTGAATTCATAAATCGGCTGAATATAATCCATGCCCTGCCAGACAAAATGACTGGGATCATAATTTAATCCAAAATGATCGCTTTCTATCCGCCCAAACAGTTCTCTCCAGATCACCGGCGTGGTCATCAGGTTCTGCCCGCCCGGCCACTGGTCAGCCCCAAATAGCATAGGACAGTTTTCTATCCCTATTTTAACCCGATTTTCCTCCGCATACTTTATGATGTCCGGCCAAACCTCATCAAACAGCGCCAGATTCTCCTCTATGGTTTTATGCTGATCCCTCCCGATAAACGTCGTGGTCATATAAATTTCCAGAAGAGCAGACGCCCTGATGACTTTTTTCAGATGGCAGATATTTTCCTTTCGCTTTTTCAAATCTCCATCCATGGTATTGGGATAATAGGCAAGGGCGGATATCTCGATATTTCTCTCCTTCGCATAGGAAAGTATATGTTTCCTGTACGACTCATCCTCTATCACGCGCCCCACATCAATATGGGACACCCCCGCATAGCGCCGCTCAGCGCCGCCCGCCGGCCAACACGCCGCCTCCACGCACGCAAATCCGAGCGCGGACGCGGTGTCTATCATTTCTTCATATGTATAATCTTCCAGAATAGAAGTAATAAATCCTATTTTCATATACGCCTCCATGTTCAGGTCTCAGGCTTCGCCCGTGCCTTCCTGATCTTCCCCGTTTACAGTAACTGTACGCCCCTTTTGCGAGGACTCGACGCTTCCGAACACAGCCCGCATTGCCTGCAAAACAGACTCCCCGGAAATTTCCGGCTCTCTCCCGCTTTCCTGACATTTTATAAACAAATCAATCATGCCCGAGTTTGTCTGGTTATCGTTTGTCTGCATTGCCTCCGCATCATATTCTTTCCGGGTGCCGTCTGCCTTCACGACCACAATGCTATGTACCGGATCGTCATATATTTTCATCATTCCCTTTGTCCCGTAGAGAACCGTAGAATTATCCTCCGCCCCATAATGGGTCCACGACGCAGTCATGGTTCCCGTCGCGCCGCCGGACAACCGGTAAATACAAAACGCGTTGTCATCCACGCCGATCAGCTCCCCCGCTCCGTCCTTTTTGTGAAGCGTCAACAGCCTCGCCGTAACCTCCACAATTTTCTGTGATGTCAAAAACTGGATCAAATCCGTCTTATGGATGCCAAGATCCGCCATGACTCCCATGACCGCTTTGTCCTTATCAAAAAACCATGTGCTTTTCCCGGGGTCTATGCTCCAAGTCTCCGGCCCGCCGTGCCCGAAAGTGGTACGGAAAGTAAGGATATCCCCTATTTCCCCCGCGTCTATCATCCGCTTTGCCTCCCTGTGCGCACCGGCAAGTCTCTGGTTCTGGTCGATCATCAAAATCCTGTCATTCTGTCTCGCAGCTCTCACCATCGCTTCGCAGTCCGTCAATGTCATCGCCATAGGTTTTTCGCAAAGCACATGTTTTCCTGCCTCCAATGCCGCTATGGTGATGGCTGCGTGCACACTGTTAGCCGCGCACACCGACACCGCATCAATGGTATCATCCGCCAGCAGTTCCTCATAAGAGTCATAAACCTTTGCCTGATACTTTTTCGCAAGCTCCCCTGCCCGTTCCTGATTGATGTCATAAAACCCGCGGATTCTGGCGTTCTCATTCGCCTCATATTCCGGAATATGCCTGACCTGCGCAATCTTGCCGCACCCTATTATGCCAATATTTATCACCGTACTTCCTCCTCGCTTTCAAAATTTTGAATGCTCTCCTCCGTCATCCTGATATAGTCGATTGCCTGTTTTGCATATCTGTCCATCCTGCCTGTCTGTGTGCGGATTCCCGCAGCGCTGTAAGGATCAGACAGGCGGTACATAAATTCCATGGTCAGGGAGCCTTCATAGCCGATTCTCTGCAATGCGCGGAGCACTTCCTTAAAGTCAATGTGCCCCATTCCCGCTGCTTCCCGCGTGTTATCCGCGATATGCACATGTACCAGCTCGTCCCGCATCCTATACAGGCTGTCCACAAGACCTGCCTCTTCTATATTCATGTGAAACAGGTCCGCCATCATGCCGACAGCAGGGTGGTTTACCCTTTTCACAAAGTCCAGCCCCTTTGCAATGGTGTTTACAAAATAGGTCTCATACCGGTTGATGGCTTCGACCGCCAGCGTCACCCCTTTTTCCAGGGCATAATCCGCCGCTTTTCTCACATTGCCGACGGCATTTTCCGTCAGCCTTTCCATGGACAATCCTTTCGGTTTCACGCATCTGCCTACCGGGGACGGTACGACAATCATAATCTTCGCCCCGACTCCCGCCGCAAAATCCACGCTGTCCCTGATGTACTGAACGGCCCTTTCCCCCGCCTCTTTATCCGCCGTCAAATCCCTGCTCTCATCAAAGATGCCGCAGAGGGAGCGACAGTCCAATCCGTACTTTTCCAGCAGACTTCTGCATTCCCCCGCATCCATGCGGTAGGGCTCCGCCGCAAATTCAATGCCGTTGTAACCGCAGCGTTTCAGACGCTCGCAGCTTACCGCAAGCGGCTCATCACCGACAATCCACTGTGTCATTCCTATGTGAAACATATTTTCCTCCGTTTCCGCGGGCTTTTCAGACAATGTGCCGCCCCGCATCAAAAGCCGCCGCTCTTCCCTACCGTATAACCGCGCACCGCCGTAGTGCCCAGCGCCAGCAGAATCACAATGCCATATACCATGTATTCGTAAAAAGTGTTAATGTGGAGCATATTGATTGCGGTTGACATCATGCTCAGAAGAATCACTCCCATGAAAGTCCCCACCACGCCGCCTTTCCCGCCATTGATCGAGGAACCGCCTATCACTACCGCGCCGATCGCCTCCGTCTCCATACCGTATCCCGTGGTAGCCTGCGCCGCATTAATCCTTGACAGCATCAGCATACTCGCAACTCCCACCAGAACCCCGCTGATCGCAAAACACTTAAGCTTGCTGAGCTTAATATTCACGCCGGAAATATAGGCGGCGCGCTCATTGGTTCCGATGGCATAGACATGACGCCCGGTTCTTGTATGCTTCAAAATCACGTGGATACTCACAAACCCCAGAATCAAAATGAGATAGATCAGCGGAAACACGCCAAAAATCCGAAAGGACGCCAGCGTCCTGTATTTCCCGTACAGTGTCTGCATATAGCCGTTTGTCAAAAGCAGCGCAATGCTGTAATAAATATTCTGGGTCGCCAGTGTCACCACAAAGGACGGCGCCTGAAAGGCAATTGACACAGCCCCGTTAAACACAGAGCAGGCGACACAGATCAATATGCCCAGAACCGATACCAATACCGGATGCATACCGCCGTTGAGCATAATCGCCATGGCGCACATGGCAAGCCCCAGCATTCTTCCCGTAGAAATATCAAAATGACCGGATATCACAAGAACCGTCGCTCCCGCGGACACAAGGCCAAGCCCGGCTGCCTGTCCCAGAATACTGTTGATCGTTCCCCATGTAAGAAACTTACTGTTGATGGAATTGGTCACAATAGCCACCAGAATAATAAATACAAAGAGAATAAACGGCTGCGATGTGAGCACTTTAAAAACCTTTGACTTCGCTCTTTTCTGTTCTTCCATAAATGTCCCTCCAAAACAAGTCTATGACAGTCCCAAATATTTCCGCATAAGATCAGACTCTGTCGTCTGATCGACATCCACAATATCCACTAATCTCCCGCCGCACATGACACCGATTCTGTCACTCATGGAAAGGAGCTCCGGCATATCCGACGAAATAAGGATCACAAACTTATCCGCCTTTGCCAGATTTAGGATATGCCTGTAAATTTCTTCTTTTGCACCCACGTCCACGCCTTTGGTCGGCTCGTCAAAAATGTAGACCTCTCCAGGATCCGTCACACATCTTGCAATAATCGTTTTCTGCTGGTTTCCGCCCGAAAGACTGGTCACTTCCGCGTCCTGCCCCGGCGTCTTGATCGCAAAATTCTCTATACTCTGCGCGGCCATCCGGGCTTCCCTGTCGAGAGAAATCCATTCCCTCTCCTCGTTATGGGTAATCATAATATTTTCTTTGACAGAGCGGAGCGTCAAAAGTCCTTCTCCCTTCCGATCCTCCGAAATCATAAAAATCCCCTTGCTGATGGCATCTCTTGGGCTGGAAGGGGTAATCTCCTTACCGTCCATGTACAGTCTCCCGTTCAGTCTGGCATCAGCCCCGTACAGCATTCTGACAAGCTCCGTTCTTCCCGCGCCCACAAGTCCTCCAAGACCGAATACCTCCCCCGACTTCATCTCGAAGCTCACATCATGCACCGTATGCCGGTTCGCATAGTGTTCCGCCCGCAGGATCCGGTCGCCCGTCTGAAAATATTCCCTCTGATAAAAGCTCGAAGCATCCCGTCCGATCATGTCGTGAATGACCTGCTCCGGCGTTGTATCCCCGGCCTTTCTCACGGCTGTCTGGCAGCCGTCCTTGAGAATCAGCAGAGTATCTCCAAGGGCGAACAGTTCCTCTATGAAATGGGAAATATATATAATCCCGATCCCCTGTCCCGCCAAATTCTTTACCAGCGCGAGCAGGCTCTTTGTCTCCTTATCCCCAAGGGATGCGGTCGGTTCATCCAAAATCAGTATTCTCGCCTCATTTTTCAGCGCCTTCACAATCTGGACGCACTGTTTCTGCGCCGTGGACAGCTTGGACAGCAACGTTTTGCCGCTGATATCATCGAGCCTCAGCTTTTCCAACAGCTCATCCGCCTGCCTTTCCTGCTCCTTTGCACGAATTATCCCCAAACTGTTTTTCAATTCGGCGCCCAAAAATATGTTTTCCGCCACCGTCAGATTGTCCACAAGATCAATCTCCTGATAAATCGTTGCAACCCCCATGTCGATGACATCCTTCGGATGCAGCCTCCCATACTCTTTGCCGAAATACCGGATCGTACCCGCATCCGGCCATACGGCGCCGGAAATAATCTTGATCAGCGTAGATTTTCCCGCCCCGTTTTCGCCAACCAGACAGAGCACCTCGCCTTCTTCAAGATCAATCGTGATACCCTTTAAAACTTCTACCCCCGAATAGGATTTGGAGATATTTTTCAGTTCCAGTAGTTTTTCCATAGCCTCACCGTTTCTCCATGTCAAAAACGCAAATTTCCCATGCAGTCAGAGGAGCGGGAAGCCAACTGCAGATTTTCCCGCTCCCCTCTCAAGACTGCTTTACCTATCGCTTCCAAACGCCATATTGATGGCGGTGCAAATGCCTGTCCGGGCGTTTAGAAAAAGACTGCATAATCAGAAAAGCTTTCCCGGATAATCGCTCCCCACGCCTCTTCATCCACAGACCATGAAATAATGGCTTCCGGATCGTCCGCCAGGTCCGGTGTCACGGAGGCAATGGGACACGCAATCAGCTGATTAGGCTCCTTCCCGTTCTTCACCCCGTCGATTCCCGCAAACACCGCTACTGCGCCTTCCAGTCCCGGCGATGACGCAATGGTAAACTCAAGGGAACCATCCTTCATCAGCTGTGCGCCCACCTCGGAGCCGTTCTGCGCAAACACATGATACTTGTCCGCCACATTCAGATCCTCCAGACGCGTGATAATGGCCGCCGCACAGTCCTCATTGATAACGCCGATAACGGAAAAATCCAAACCGGAGTTCACAAGATCTTCCACTTCATTGGCCGCTTTTTCCGGTTCATAATCACCGTAACGGATATCCGCACATTTCATCTTTCCGGCTTTCTCCGTCGCCTCTTTCAGACTCGCCTCCACCGTCTGGCAGACTACGCTGTCCACCGTACCACTGATGAATACATAATCCTCTCCCGGATATGTAGCATTCATCCAGTCCACATAAATGCCACCCATACTCTGCCAGTCAAAATCTACGGATGCCGTAATGTCCACATCGTGGTTTTGCATGGCGCCACAGGCATCAAAAACAACACAGCCAATTCCCGCCTCTTTACATTTCTCGGCGGCGGCCACACAGCCGGCTTCATTCCAGGAAAGAATGACAATGCAGTCCACACCTTCGTCAATCAGATAATCAATGTTGGTCTGTTCCTGCTCGGAGTCCCTGTTGGAATTAACCGACAAAAATTCCGCTCCCGCCTTCTCACATGCCCATTTTGCGCCTTCTTCCGCACGCAGATACCACGTGTCCGGCCCGGGAGAAATATAGCCGATCTTCATGCCGCCGGCTTTTTCAGCCGTCTCTTCCGATACCGGCTCCTGCGCTTTTTCATCCACAGCTTCCTTCGCCGCCTCCTGTGTGTTCTCTCCCTCCACCGCCGGTTTACTGCCGTCTGCTTCACCTTTTCCGGACGAGCATGCCGCCAGTGAAAACATCATCGCCGTGGAAAGCATAACCGCCCAAATTTTTTTGCCGTTTTTCATAATGATCCTCCTTCCGCAACTTTTGTTGCCACTCTTGTTTTTGGTTATACACATTATCACATCCTGCTTTTTTCATGTCAACAAAATTTCTCATTATTTTTCATTCATTTTCAGAAAACTTTTCAATACTTTTTCATTTTCCATTTATTTCATTAGATAAACTAACATAATATTTTTGATTTTTCTAAAAAAAATTGTTAACTTTTCCACTTCCGCATATACTACGCAAATATTTTTACCATTTTTTGCATTTTTTTCATTTCTTTTCATTTTATTGCTTGACGCAATAATTTGAATCATATATCATTTAAAGTAGTCCTGTACAAGTACGCCAAAATCGCAGTGGGAGAATCTATTTCATGAACAGATCAAACGTAACATACATGAAAATATCCGAAAAAACCGGGCTGTCTGTGTCAACCGTTTCCCGTGCCTTAAAACAGCCTCATCTGGTCAAACACGCAACCCTGAAAATTATCTACCGTGCCATCGAAGAATTAGGCGGAACACTGCCCGATGCCGTTGCTCCCATGACCCATGACATGCGCATTCTTGCTATTGTACCGGTTTTTAACAATCCCTTTTACACAGATATCGTGCTGGGTATTCAGGATGCTGCCAACCAAAATGGCTGTCAGCTGCTGATCGTGAACGAAACGCTCTCAAAATTTAATATTCACCAAATTATTAATTTTATCAGCCAATCCAATATTTCCGGTGTTGTTATCATGCAAAAACTTGAAATTGATGTGCTGGATCAGTTAAAACTGAGAACCCCTCTTGTACAATGCAGTGAATTTAATGAAGTGAATGACATTTCTTATATTACCATTGATAATCTGGAAGCCACACGTAAGATGCTGCGCTACATTCTGAACGCAGGCAGGAAACAGATAGCCCTGGTCAACTCCGACCCGGCACGCTACACCTATGCCAAACTGCGTCTGCAGGGATACTGCGAAACACTGGAACAGGCAGGAATTACCGTAAACCCCCTCCACATCGTCACCGTGCCGGACGGGAATTTCAGTACCGCTGTTTCCGCCATTTCCGCATTGCTCAAAACAGCCTCCCCGCCGGATGCCATATTCTGTGCATCCGACATCATGGCAGCCGCCGCCCTCAGGGCTTGCGCCCTGGAAGGCTTCCGTGTTCCACAAGATATTATGGTTGCGGGATTCGACAACATCGACATCTCCGTTATGACCACGCCAAACATCACCACGATCAACCAGCCCAGACATGACATGGGATTTATGGCGTGCACGCAGCTCCTGTCCATGATCGCCGATCCGACAAAGCTGCCCCAACGGTTTATTTTAGATACAGAATTGATTATTCGAGAATCTACAGATTTTTAAAGGAACGTTTATGCTTAGCGGCTGTGTCCGCCGCCGCCATGATGACCGCCCCCGCCTCCATGGCTTCCGCCTCCGCCGCCGTGACCGCCGCTGCTCGTCTGGATTTTCCGCTGCGTCACCGTCTTTCGCAAAAACCGGTCCTGCGCTACCCGGAACACAGGCTCCCTGCCTGCCACATAGGTAGTCGCTGTGGTCGTCTTTTTCCCCTCTTTCGACCGCCAGTTGACCGACGCAAAAATAACAGCCACTATTATTCCTATCAGCCACGGCACAAATCCCGGCACGGACAGATGAGACACGTTCCAGCCCATCATATCGTGATAAAAATCGTTTACATAAGTCTTGTAGGCACGGTACGGGTCGTTCTCCACATAGCGGTACACATTGTCCAGAAGATGGTCAATATCCTCCACATAGTAGGCATCCCGCGCCCGCCCCGTGGTACACAGCCATGTATGTATCCTGCCGTCGTCCTCCCTTGACCAGTTGTCCACCAGCATCACACCGTCGCCATCCGGCACGTCATAGCCGAAGCCGTCGTTCTCCCAGCGTTTTTCCGCGTACACCCTCACATATTCCTCCGAGGCCACGCCCGGTTCAATCGCTCTCGCATACTCCTCCAAGGGCTCGTTCAGCGTGACAAGCACGATATCGCATCCCGTCTGTTTCTCCCGCTTTGCGATCAGCTGGCGCAGCTTCTCCTCCTCCTTGTCCGACAGCACACCCGCATTGTCAAAAACCCTCTCATCAGTAACACATTCTGTATTTGTCCGCTGATAGTTCATTGTCTTTGCCAACACCCAGTGACCCACGTGAAGCACAGCCGTCAGAAGCGCGGCTGCGGCAAGTATGATGTACAGCCATTTAAAATAACGAAAATATTCTCTCACCGTTCCCGTCCTTTCCCGCCGGTCCGAATAAGCCGAAGCCGGCATTTTTCCGACCAGCACAGAAATTTATAAAATCTCCAGCACATGGACAGCCATGCAGCAAAGCGCCGTCACGGCCGCAAATACCGAGGCGCTGTACGCCAGCACCTTTCCACGGGAAACAGGCGTCACGCCGATCACCTTGCCCGTCTGCCCGTTCACATGGTACAGATAAGACTGATCCTTATAACGGTAAACATACTGCCAGACAGGCATCAGCGCATAGCAAAAATCCTCTCTGTTCAAATTCAGGTTCTTTCGATAAGGACGCACTGCGGCATATCCTGTCAAAGAGCCCTGCAGCAGCTCCTCCGAAGCCTGCCGTGCCTTTTCCTGCGCCCTTGCGTCCAGCTCCTGCGCTTCCTGATTGTAAACCTCACTGAAAAAGCCTGACATGTACCGCGGCTCAAAATCCGCAAGCGCCCGGTAATCATAAGGCTCCATCAAATCCATAATACCGTCGTCCATAGCGATGGACGCGTCCACAGGAATGCGGTCAAAATCCACGTCCATCTGCCGGACCACTTCGAAATAGGAAGTTTCCGTATACTCCGTGTCACCGCTCCGCCACGTCCTGATTTTAGTGCCCTCTCCCGCGAAATCATAGTATGCGCCATAATCGTAGAGCCAGAAAGGCACATATATCCCTTCCATCTTCTCCAGGCTTTTCGCAGACAGGAAATCGGCAGGCGCAAACAGCCTTCTGGAAAACTCATGCTCCATTGCCGCCACCGCCATCTCTTTTCCTATACAGAAAGGCAGAATCAGCCCGGGTTCAAAGGCGCCTTCCACCCGCTCATTAAATATCAGATACGTGCCGCAATGTTCGCATCTGCACGCCGACGTATGCGTCGTATACTGTAAGGGCGCGCCGCAGTTCACGCATTGCACAAGGGAACTGTCCTCTATCTTTTCCTCACTGTCCGTACTCTCACAGTGAGGACAGTACATTTTCTTCCTCTCAGGCGAATACACCGTATTGCCGCCGCAGTTTTTACATTTAAATAACATCCGTTTACCTTTCTAAAATACGGAGAATATCCGTATTTTGGCATTCCATTACGCGAGACTTAGAACTTCCAAGTCCTCTGTGCTGATTTTGCGAAACAGCCTTTGCCGTGAGTGGCCGGAAGTTTTTCTCGCGCTGCTATTCCCGCGGCAGCGAGCCAAAGTCATGCCTGCATGGCCTTTGCGGCTGCCGCGAGGGTAAAATGCTCTGTAGCTTACTGCGGGGGATTTCACTCCCGCCCATCCCAACAATAGGTACACAGCTTACACTTGTCAATGCCCACGGAAGCAATCATATCATCCAGCCGATGGTACCGCAGCGTGGTAAAATTCAGTTTCTCCCGGATTCCTTCCAGCATCCGCCCGTACTCTGCGCTGTCAGGATCCGCATAAACCGACAGATTCGGGTATTTATTTTCTCCTTCCAGCTCCTGAATCACCCTTCTTGCAATCAGTTCCATCTCCGAAGTGGAGCGGGAAAAATTCAGGTATTTACAGCCGTACAGCAGCGGCGGGCATGCCGGGCGGATATGTACCTCCTTCGCGCCGCTCTGGTAAAGAAACTCCGTCGTCTCCCGAAGCTGCGTGCCACGCACAATGGAATCGTCGATCAGCAAAAGACTCCTGTCCTTAATCAAATCGTGCACCGGAATCAGCTTCATCTTCGCGATCAGATCCCTCTTACTCTGGATCGTAGGCATAAAGGAGCGGGGCCACGTGGGCGTATACTTGATGAACGGTCTGGAAAACGGAATCCCCGACTCGTTGGCGTAGCCGATGGCATGGGCTATCCCGGAGTCCGGCACCCCCGCCACGATATCCGGCTTCGCGTCGTCGCGTTTCGCCAGCATCGCCCCACAGTGATAGCGCATCTCCTCCACACTGATCCCCTCGTAAGACGAGGAAGGATAGCCGTAATAAATCCACAAAAACGTGCAGATTTTCATATCTTTACCCGGCGCGGCAAGCGTCTGCACACCTTCCGCCGTCATAATAACGATCTCCCCGGGACCAAGTTCCCGCTCCGGCACATAGCCGAGATTCAGATAAGCAAAACTTTCAAAAGAAACACAGCAGGCGTCATCCTTCTTTCCGATCGTGACAGGCGTGCGTCCCATCCGGTCTCTCGCGGCATAAATCCCTTTCGGCGTCATAATCAGTATGGTCATGGAGCCGTCGATCAGCTCCTGCGCGTACTGAATGCCTTCGATCAGATTGTCACACTGGTTAATCACCGCCGCAACCAGCTCCGTGGCATTGATATCGCCGCCGCTCATCTCCAGAAAATGCCCTTTTCCGTGCTGAAAAATTTCCGACACAATCTCATCTTTATTATTGATCCTGCCTACCGTAGTGATCGCATAGGTGCCATGATGGGAACGGATAATCAGGGGCTGCGGCTCATAGTCTGAAATACAGCCGATTCCAAGCGTTCCGTACATCTTGTTTACATCCTTGTCAAATTTGGTGCGGAAAGGCGTGTTCTCTATGTTGTGGATCGCACGGTTAAACCCCGCCTCCGCATCATAAAGCGCCATACCCGCCCGTCTGGTTCCCAGATGGGAATGATAATCCGTCCCAAAAAACAAATCAAATATACAATTTTCCTTAGATGCCACTCCAAAAAAACCGCCCATACTTTCCTCCCGTTTTCTTATGTTGTATATATTTCACAGCCGCAGCGTCCGCCCTCTTTTACCCGGTACAGTACTTTCTGCGCCTGTCGGTACATCTCCTTATAGCTTTCGCCGGATTCCCCCAGCGCCGCTCCCGCGCTCAACGTAACGGTGGGCATATCCCGGTCACCGTGCAGCAGCCTGTCGTTCACAACGGCGATCCGCCTGCGGATGCCGCCCAACTGGTCGGCTGAAAGCCCCTCGATCCAAATCCCGAACGTATCCTCCGAAAGTCGCCCTATGCCATCCTCGCCTCTGAAATACTCCCGCAGCGTGGCGTAGACAGCCTGCAGCACCCGGTCTCCCGTCTCCCTGCCGTAGCTGTCGTTGACTTCCTGCATATGATCCACATCCACCAAAAGAAGGCAGCCTTGCATATGCTCGCCTGCCAGTGCATCCTCCACTATTTTCTGAAAAGCGCTTTTGTTCACCGCGCCCGTGAGCGCATCCCGTTTCCCGGGACCGTAATTTTTCCCGGCCACCCTGTCCTGAGATTTCTGTGCCGGGGAACGCCGCAGAATATTTAGCACTGCTGTTTCCTCCTAGCGTCCTGCTTCTTTTATCTTACTGTATATTGGGGCGGGTTGCAAATAGAATTTGTATCAAATTTCTTTTATCAAAAATGATAGTGGCTGACTATTCTGGATTTAGTTTTTGATCAGCAGGCGCACCGTCTTAACGTGCTTATCATCTTCCAAACACAAATCCATATCTTCCTCAATGATTGGAAGTCTGAATTTAATAGACTTCAGCCATTGCCCATTTGGTTGTCTGTCCTCATAAATCTGCATCTCAGAAATCAATGCTTCCATAAGCTGTCGCCGCTCTACTTCATTCATCACAGCATACAGCTTTTCAAAATAAATCAATACCTTATAAATATTATCTCCCGTCAGTTTCTCAGCTTCAACCGCCTGCTTCTTTGCCCTTGTTTCAATAAGCTTCGCTTCCACATCCTCTATTTTATCATACATTCGATAGAGCCTGTCATCAAGGTCTGCCTTCCGTTTCATATAATGCCTGTCATCCGGATCAAGGGAATCAATTTCCTCCGCCAGTTTTAGCTTGACGGCATAATATTGTCTCAACTGCTTTTCATATGCTGCAAGCTCTGTGTCTATTGTGTCAGTATCCACTTTGCGGTTAATCTTCTCCTGCATCATTGCCGCACTTGGGATTGCCAACCAGCTTAACGATGACTATCATCTAACAGTTCCTCTCTGATCTGCTTTTTATAATCACACTTATGTCCGCGCGTCATGGTACGGTGCTTACAGCCGTAATAATAAAAATCCCTGTATTTCGTTCAATGTCATTTAGATAAGGACAACATTGCAGTTAGGATTCTTTTTACAGCGAGTAAACATTTTGTTTATTCGCTGTT
>RAYM01000047.1 GCA_003611805.1 bacterium 1xD42-87
GCTATACCTGAGCCGGAACCGGAACCTGCGGAGGCAGCTATACCTGAGCCGGAACCGGAACCTGTGGAGGCGGTTATGCCTAAACCAGAAAAGGAACCTGTGGAGGCGGTTATGCCTGAGCCAGAAAAGGAACCTGTGGCGGCGGTTATACCTGAGCCGGGATCGGAGCCTGTGGAGGCAACTATGTCTGAGCCGGAACCGCAACCCGTGCCTGCATTAATAGAAATCGAAGGAGCGGAGTCGGAAGCTGGGGCACCGCGCCGGTTCCCCGAGTCAATTAAGGATATGCTAATTGAGAGAATGGAAGGCGAAGCTGAGGATGACATACTGGAAGACGCACTTTTTGTACGGCAGATGGGAGAGTATCTGAAAGACAGGCGGCAGATAAAGCAGATTGACATCGGGCTTGCGGCGATGGCGGCACACAGGCACGCGGAAGCAGTGACGGCCGCGCAGCGCGAAGCGGCGGATGTTATGAATAAGGCTGCGGATGCCATGAGTAAGGCGGCAGACGCGATGAACAGGGCGACGGTATCCACATCGGGGGCAGATAATGCGCCCGGAAGGCGCCGGAGACAGCATAAGAAGCAGGATGGCAGACTTGCCAAAGGAGCAGCAGTGGTGGCAGCCGGAGTCGGTCTCTTTATTGCGGGCAGGGCATCGAAAGGTGGGGATCAGGTATGAGCCGGAGGGAGGACACATTCGGAAAATATATAAAAGCCGTCTTTCGTAACTGGAAAGGGAAGATATGGTTCTTCCTGAATATGTTTTTTACCATTATGTATCTGATGTGGAGAACCTTCTTTACGATCCCTTTTGGCGAGGGAGTTGTATCTGTTGTTGCGGGTATTTCCCTGCTGGTGGTAGAGATTCTGGGCATGGTAGAGGCTTTTGTCCACTATGCAAATATGTATTCGGTGGAGGACTATCCGTTCCCGGAAAATATACCGCCGGAAGAATTTCCCGATGTGGATATATTTGTCGCGACATACAGCGAGCCGGTCGATCTGCTGTATAAGACGCTTCGCGGCTGTACGCGCATGAAGTACCCTGATAAGGGCAAGGTACATATTTACCTTTGCGACGACGGGCACAGGGAAGAGATGAAGGCGCTTGCCATGCGGCTTGGGGTTAACTATCTGGACAGGGAAGACCATGCGGGTGCGAAGGCGGGCAATCTGAATAATGCGCTGGCGCATTCAAATTCGCCCTACGTCGTTACTTTTGACGCGGATATGATACCGAGGAGCAATTTCCTGATGCGTACGATCCCTTATTTTGTGGACTGCGATCTTCGTAACAGGGATAAAAAAGAAGAGGATCAGGTTAAGCTTGGCTTTCTTCAGTCGCCGCAGAGTTTCTATAATCTGGATCTATTCCAGTTTAATTTGTATTCCGAGCAGAGAATACCGAATGAGCAGGATTATTTCTATAAGGATATCCAGGTGGCACGCACCAGGACGAACAGCGTAATATACGGCGGTTCCAATACGGTTCTGCGCAGAAAAGCGCTTGAGGATATCGGGGGATTTTACACCAAGGCGATTACCGAGGATTTTGCGACAGGCATCCTTATGGAGAAGAAGCAGTATGTCAGTCTGGGTACGTCGGAGCCGCTGGCATCGGGGCTTTCGCCACAGGACTTGAAGGATCTGATACAGCAGAGGGTCAGATGGGCGAGGGGTGTGATTGCAACCGGCAGGAAAATGCATATTTTTACTTCGCCCGACCTGACGTTTTCGCAGAAGATGAACTATTGGGCATCTATCTGGTATTGGTATGCGCCGCTGAAACGACTGATTTATTTTCTGTCGCCCATTCTGTATGCGACATTTAACTTCATGGTACTCAAATGTACACTGCCACAGGTATTGCTGTTCTGGCTGCCGATGTATATCAGCAGCAACATCAGCCTGCGGATGTTGAGCAGAAATATCCGCTCGACGAAATGGACCAGTATTTATGAGACTGTAGTTTTTCCTTATATGCTGATTCCGGTGCTCCTTGAGAGTGTGGGTATCTCCATGAAGAAGTTTAAGGTTACCAGCAAGGGGGAGCAGAAAAACGAAAAGGGGAAGAACTTTATTTATACAATCCCGTTTCTGCTGCTGATTGTCCTGTCCGTCATTGGTATCGTGCGGTGTGTCCTGATCATGCTGAGAAGCGGTTCCTTTGGTCCGGTGGTAGTGCTGTTCTGGCTGATCTACAATTTGTTCCTGATGGTGATGGCGCTGTTCTTTGTGGACGGGAGGGTTCCGTACAGAAAGACGGAGCGTATCATGGTGCACATACCCTGCAAGGTGAAATACAAAGGCGAGGTGTACGAGGGGTATACCAAGGATGCATCCGAGGAGGGAATTGCAGTCAGGCTTTCCAAGCCATACTTTTTTGATAAGGATGATGAAGTGGAGATTATCATGGAGGAGGATATGTATCATGTAGACCTGTTCGCTACTGTAGTGCATGTCAGCCAGCAGGATGATCTCTGGAATTTCTCCATGAAAATTACGGATTGGAATCATTCCTATGATGATCTTCTGGGAATTTTGTATGACAGAGTCCCGACGCTGCCGATGGAAATCAGACGGGACAGCGGCAGTTTTGAGGATTTGAAACTGAATTTGAAAAAACGGGCTGTCACACCTTTTTACCAGAAAAGAAACTATCCCCGTGTTGTGATTGACGACGGGATAGACTGCGAGGGGACATTTCCGGAGCGGGTGCATATGTATGATTTTAACTTTGTCTGTGCAACGATTACGGATAATGACGCGCCTGATGAGCTGCGGCTGAGGATCAGCAGAAATATTGCCATAGACTGTAAGTTCGAGACAGAGATCCGCAAAGGACTGCGGCTGTACAATGTGCAGAACTATAAAGAAATTGTGGATGACCGCAAAAAGCGGGACGAACTGGTTGACTGGCTGGTGTATATGTCGGCGGGGTATGAACAGCGGAAACTTCGGCAGGGCAGGGCGGAATTTAACGAGATGGAATATCTGTAGAGCAGGGACGGGGAGGTTGTCTTTGGAAATTTTAGATGTTCTCAGACAGGAAAAGAAATATCTGCTGTCAATTGAGCAGACGGAAAGGATGCGCCGCAGTCTGGGCCGGGTTTTGGAGGAGGACGCCCATGCAAGACAGGGCGGTTACCTGGTGCGCTCGCTGTATTTTGACACGCCGGACGACACGGATTTCCGCGAAAAATCAGACGGCATAGGGGAGAGAAGAAAGATACGTCTCAGGATATACGACCCGGGGGATAAAAACGCGAAACTGGAACTGAAAGAAAAAACGGGTGATTTTCAGAGGAAACGGTCCCTGACTGTTTCAAGGGAAGAAGCGGAGCAGATGATGGAGGGAAATTATACAAGCCTGCTGCTGCGGGAAGATGCTTTTGCGCAGGATATGTATCTTACCATGCAGGAGAAGGCATACCGTCCCCGCTGTGTGGTGGAATATGACAGGTCTGCATGGCTTGTCCGTGAAAATGACATTCGCATTACGCTGGATGCCAATATCAGGGCGACGGAGAGCCATCTGGATCTGTTTTCCCGGAATCTGTTGACATATCCCGTATCGGAGCGGGGTATCACTACGCTGGAAGTTAAATTTAATCACTTTCTGCTGAGTTATGTGCGTGATCTGCTGGCGCTGCACGGACAGCCGCAGGTATCGGCGAGCAAGTATTGTATGGCGCGGAGCATCGGTATGAGAGGAACCGAATAGTAACAGTTCAGAACGGCGAGAGGAGAGGTACAGGATAATGAAAGAGCAGTTGATGAATTATTTTTCGGCAAATACGGGAGCGTTGACTCTGCAGGACATGATACTCAATTTTCTGGTGGCGGCGGCGCTTGGAGCGGTGATCTACCTGTCTTACAGGATATCCCATTCCGGAGCGTCCTACAGCGCGCGGTTTAACGTCTCCCTTCTGATGCTTACGCTGGTTACGACACTGGTGATGAATGTGATCGGGAATAACATAGCGCTTTCCCTCGGCATGGTTGGTGCGCTTTCCATTGTGCGTTTCCGCACGGCAATCAAAGATCCGCGGGACACGGCGTATATTTTCTGGGGAATCGCGGTGGGAATCTGCTGCGGCGTCTCTGAGTATGTGATGGCTGGCGTGGGTACGCTTGTCATCTTTCTTGTGCTGATTCTCTTTGGGGCGGTGAAGAGCAATGAGAGATACCTGCTGATTATCCGCTGCCCGCAGGAGAATGCGGCGGAAGTGGAGAAACTTGTGGAAAACAGGTTTAACGGCCGGGCGAGGATGCGTGTGGACAATTCTACGGCTGAGAATGCGGAATATATTTATGAGACCTCGGAAAAAGTGATCGAAAAAGTAAAAAAGCAGGGAAATATTCCGGACATGTTTTATAAAAGCAAGCTTGTGACAGCGGTCAATCTGGTTTGTCAGAATGATGAGATTAACAGATAAAGGGACGGTTATATGTTGGGATACCGATGGAAAGGTCTGCTGGCATGTCTGGGTGGTCTGGCGGTGTGTATGGCTGCGGCGGCATGTCATTACGAAATGCATAAGGATACAGTAAAAAACAGCTATGCCGCGCCGCTTACGGCTGCGCCCCGGGAGAAAGCCCCGCTGATCGGAATCAACGGGGATTTTACGGTGAATGAGAATTTTAAGTCGCACCTGCCCGTGGTGGTTCTTGAGATGGAGGAAGAACCGCCCATTACGACAAGGCAGAATCCCGAGGATGGGAGGTTCGTACCCATAGAAGGTGTTGAGCCGTACGTGGACGGCGTGTTTTATCTTTACGCGGGTGAGGGTGGCGTAAACAGCCTGGACGGTGAGCCGCGTGTCGTGAGCCGGATGCGGATTAAGCGAAGGGGAAATTCCTCCATGCTCTATGAGAAGGCGCAGTATATGTTCAAGCTCGTCTCCGAGTCGGGAGAATACCGGGACGTAGATATTCTTGACATGGGGGAGGAACATGAGTGGATTTTGAACGGCAGCATGGCGGATAAGAGCATGATGAGGAATTATCTTGTCTACAGTATTGCCTCCGAGATCATGTCCTACACGCCGGATAACGAATTCTGTGAGGTGATTTTGCACACGGGCGGCAGATATACATATCAGGGCGTGTTTCTGCTCGGGGAGAGCATCCGACAGGGAACGGACAGGGTTAATATCAGCAAGTACCGCGCAGGAGATGTGTTTAATGCATATCTTGTGCGGCGTGACAGGTTTGATGAAGAGGGTCTGATGCTGGACACGTATGCGCGTGAACAGGGGCTTGCGTCGGAGTGGTTTGGGCTTCTTTATCCGTCCAGGCACGATGTTTCGGAGGATGCGGTTACTTATATTGAGGATGACCTGAGCAGGATCGAGAGGGTTCTGTATTCGGAGGAGCAGGACGTATTTTCTACATATGAGAATATCATAGATGTGGATTCCTTTGTGGATTATTTTCTTCTGAATGAGTTTTTTGGCAGCTATGACAGCGGTAATTTCTCAACTTACTGTTATAAGGATCAGGGCGGTAAGCTGACCATGGGACCTGCATGGGATTATGACGGCACGATTGACAACTATAAACATGAACCGCTTGATACGGATGCGCTTGCTTTTCAGACGAAGCCGTGGTTTGAGCAGCTTTGCAGGGACAATACCTTTATCAGCAGGATGGAAAAACGTTATTTTGAATTGCGCAGGAGTTCTTTTTCTGAGGAACATGTCCTGGACAAAATGGAGGAAATTGCGGCACATCTTGGCGGGGCAAGAGAGCGGGAATGGTACCGCTGGCAGCATATGTATACGCAGGAAACCGAGTATAGCCTGGAAGAATATGAGCTTGAGGATAACACGGTTCTTGCGAGGGATGCGAGAACTTATGAGGATGAACTGTACCGCATGAAAACGGCTCTCCGCAAACATGGAGACGCGATTCCGGCTCAGCTGGCAGTACTGCATAAGAGCGCGGTATTTACCACCGGTGTCAGGAACTGGCATGGCGCATGGCTGTTTCTGACTGCCTGTGTGTTCCTGATTCCGCTTTACTATATCGCCAGAAGGTAGGGAGGGGTTTATGTCTTTTGCAAGTATGACATTTTTAGTCTTTTTTTTCCCGATTACACTTTTGGGGTATTATCTGCTCTTTTTCAGTAAGACACTGCAAAAGGTATGGCTGCTTCTGGCAAGTCTTGCATTTTATGCCATTGGATCACTGACGGGGGCGGCACTTGTGCTGGCGCTGACGTTGTTGAACGGCATTCTCGGAATTGTGCTTGGCAGGCGGAAAGCGGACAGGGGCAGGGCGGCGCTGATAGTGGGGGTTGTCTGCAATATGGCGCCTGTCATTTTCTTTAAATATATTTATGCACAGGGAAGCCTTCTGCCTGTGGGGCTTTCTTTTGTGATGCTTTCGGGCATTTCCTATCTGGTGGATGTCTATTCCGGAGATACGCCGGCGGTAAAGAACCCGGTTACGCTGGGGCTGTATTTTGCCTTTTTCCCGAAGCTGACTGCCGGACCGGCTGTGACATTTCAGGTGTTTCAAAAGCAGCTGCTCGAGAGGAAAATGACGCTGCGGCGCAGTGCGGTCGGCTGCTGCAGATTTGTGACCGGCCTCGCCAAAAAGGTGCTTCTGGCGGACACGCTGGCGCAGCTTGCGGATATTGTGTTTAATTATTCGGCAATGGGTCGGGAAAACGTCACGGTTCCGGCGCTGATGGCGTGGATTGGGCTGCTCGCTTTTTCACTGCAGATATATTTTGATATTTCCGGCTACGCGGATATGGCGGTGGGATTAAGCCTGATGTTTGGTATAGTGTTTGAGGAAAATGTAATTTATCCATATGCGGCGGTTTCCGTGAGCAGCTTCTGGAACCGTTTTTATATTTCGCTGACAAAGTGGTTTCGGCAGTATGTATATGAACCTCTGGGCGGCGGCAGGCAGAAAAATATGGATATGATGGTGCGAAACCTCTTTTTGATGTGGCTGGCAATAGGGCTCTGGTATGGCGCGGAGGGGAAGTTCCTCATGTGGTGTCTGTGGCAGTTCCTGTTTATTTTGGCGGAACGCTTTCTGGGATATGCGGAAGATAGCCGGCATACGGCGCTTATGAGGATATATACGCTTGTAGTAGTGGCATTTGGTTGGGTGGTTTTCAGGGTTCCCGATTTATATCAGGCGGGACAGTACTATATGAATATGTTTGGGGTAAACTATAACGGGATCTGGAACCATATGACGGCAATTTTGCTCAGGGAATACTGGATGTACCTGGCTGTTGGAGTTTTTTTCTGCACACCGGTGGCAAGAAAGGTGAACAACTGGCTGGTAAAGGGCAGAAGAGGATGGGTTGGAAAGGCGGCTGTTACGGTGTGTTACCCGTTTGTGATGCTGGCGGCGCTGCTGCTCTCGATCAGCTACCTGATGCAGGGATTGGGCAGACCGTTCCTGTATTCACTGTACTGACGCCGGGCGGAATGTCAGCGGGAGGGTGTTATGAAGGCATATTTTTGGAAAAAATACATATTCCTGTTCTGCTTCCTGTCAGGTCTTGCCGCTTTCTCGGGATATCATATTTATAAAAAACAGGATGAGATTGGCAGTCTTTTAGAAAAGATGGCGGATGTTTCAGATTATGAACAGGCAGGGGAACTGGCTGATGAAATAGCGGAGGTCATGCAGGCGGACGTCACGGAAAATGCCTTTACGGAACTGTATGGCATGACACAGAAAATGTTGAACAGGCACGAATATCGGAACTTTTCTTTCGTAAAGGGTGAAAACGGCATGATCTATTATGGCGCTGTTATTGAGAATGGCAACGATATGCTTATGGAGTATGCAAAGCGGGTAGGAAGGGCGGCGCGCTGTGCTGAGGAACAGGGGGCGGAGACGATTTTCGTCATGCCGCCCACAAAGGTGATGTACCGTATGATGGGGGAGGACAGGGAGCTTCCCATAAATGATACCAATGCCGTTCAGGACGAACTTCTGCTCTACTTGCAGCAGAATCAAGTGAACACGCTTGATCTGCGGGAACCACTGGAAAACTCGGGTATGACGCAGGAAGAACTGTTTTACCGCACGGATCACATGTGGACGTCGGAAGCGGCATTTATCGCCGCCGGAGCGCTTGTGGATAAGATACGGGACGATTTCGGCGACGACTGGGATACGGAGCGCTTCTACTGCAGGAGGGAGAATTACCATGCGGATGTATACCGTGAAGCGACGATAGGAACCATTGGCAGTGAAATGGGAATTTCGTATGTGGGTAAGGAAGACTATACCGTTTTGTACCCGGAGTTTGAGACAGGGATGAAGTGGTATGACCTAGAGAGCGGGGAGAGGAAGGCGGGCAGCTTCTATGAAGCGTTTATAGACCTGGAGCCGGACGGGAAAGGCAGATATGAAAATCCGGGGAGCGATATTTATCTGGAAGGCGTGGTGAATCGCGACCGCATAGTCAACACGGAGAATCCGGAAGGACCGAAAATTCTGTGCCTGAGGGATACGTATATGTCTCCCGTTGCCTGTTTTCTGGCGCCTATGTGCAGCCAGATTGATCTGGTATGGGCGAGGACCAATCATAATGATATTGATTATGAGGAACTGATCCGGGAAGAAGAGTATGATTATCTGATTATTGAAGTTTACCCTTATAATATTGCCGACAGGGCGTTTGCGTTTTTTGAAGATTGACGGAGGCAGGAATGAGAAAAGCGGCGGTGGTTGGTGCGTGGATTGCGCTGATACTTATACTGGGGCTTGCATACCGGGCAGCCGGAGGCAGATTTTTTCTTTCGGAAGAGAATGGGGAGACGAAGGTGCGCATTTTGCGGACGAAGGAGGATGCTGACTGCATTATTATCGGAAACGGCGTGAAGGCAGTGATGATTGATGCCGGTGAAGCGCAGGACGGGGAGCGCATTCTGGAAGTTCTGCAGGAGACGGGGGTTGAAACGCTGGATGCGCTTATCCTGACGCATCCGGACTTGGACCATGTCGGCGGGGCGTCGGCTGTCCTGCAGGCAGTTGCTGTGGACAAGGTGATTGTGCCTTACTATAATGGAGAAAAAGAGGAACTGGATGCGGTAAAAAATTATTGCAAAAAGACGGGGATTCAGGTATACTGTCCGAATCATGTATGGAAAATGAACGTGGGATATGTGAATCTGCTCATATATCCGCCACAGGAAAAACATTATAAAGAAAGTAACAATTATTCCCTTGCCGTGCTGGCGGAGCATGGGAGTGTCAGGATGTTTTTTGGCGGGGATGCGCTCAGGAAACGCAGCGAGGAACTTCTGCTTATGAATCTGCCGGAGGTGAGTCTGTATAAAGTGCCTCACCATGGGAGGGCAAACAGCGCATCAGATGAGATGTTTGAAGCTTTGCAGCCGGTTTACGCTGTGGTTACATCGAAAACGGCTGATGAGGAGATTGTGCGCTGCGGCAGACAGTACGGCAGCAGGCTTCTCTTTTCCGGGGAAGCGGATGTAGTGTTTCAAAGCGATGGGGAACATCTGATTTTGCAGGGCGGCGAAGCGGCGGCGCAGTGAAGTAAAGGACAATGACGGATTATGAAAAAAAAGATCATATGGGGTGTGGTCATAGTGGCGGCACTTGCGGCTGTGGCTGGCGCATTGTGCTATGCGGACTATCGGAGGAAAGAAGACATGCGTTTTGTGCAGGCTTTGGGAAACGGTATTAATATTGGAAACAGCCTGGACGCTACCGGCGTGCGGGAGCATATACCCGAAGCTGCTGCGGCGGACTATGAGACATACTGGCATAATCCGCCGATCAGGCGGGAACTGTTCCGGGCAATAAAGGATGCCGGATTCCGAAGCGTGCGGATACCGGTGACTTGGGACGAGCATATGGATGAGGCGGGAAATATAGAGCAGGCATGGATGGACCGCGTGCAGGAGGTCGTTGACATGGCGATGGAGGAAGAGCTGTATGTGATTTTGGATACGCACCATGAAGCGTGGCTTGACCTGCAGCCGGAACGGGAAAAGGAGATCAGCGAAAAGCTTTCCGGAGTCTGGGGGCAGATTGCACTGCGTTTCCGTGATTATGACGAGAGACTTCTGTTTGAGGGGATGAATGAACCGAGAATGCGGGATACGGAATACGAGTGGACGGCGGGGACGAAGGAACTGCAGGCGATGACTAACCGCCTGAACCAGGTATTTGTGGATACAGTGCGCGCGGCAGGTGGAGCAAACGAGGACAGGTATCTGCTGATCTGTCCCTATGCAAACCGCTATGAGGCGGAAGCGCTGGAGGCGCTCCAGTATATAAAGGGGCATATCATTGTGTCGGTCCACGCTTATATTCCGTATTCCTTCTGCGACGGGGAGAGGGAAAACCGAGACTTTGACGCGGAAGACCAGGAGGACACGGAAAAGATAGACACCATGTTTGACACGCTCAATAAGAACTATATAAAGAAAAATATTCCGGTGATTATTACGGAATTTGGCAGCGAAGATAAAGGCAACAGGGAGGAGCGTCTGGAATGGCTGCAGTATTATCTGGCTCGGGCAAAAGAGAGCGGTGTGACCTGCTTCTGGTGGGATGAGGGGGACGACCGGAAACTGATTGACAGGGATACGCTTACATGGAAAGAGCAGGAGATGATGGAAATGCTCATCCGGGAAAATGAGCGGCAATAATGGATGGGCAGTCTTAAATTGAGAGGGGAATGATTGAAATCATGGCTGATTAGTGCTATACTTGTTGAAGTTTAGTTAGAAACAGCGTTAGTTTTGTATGCAGGAGAGGAACCCGGACTGGACAATGGGCGGAGAGCTATATTCCCGGAGAAAGGAAATTAAATATATTGTGCCGCTTGCCAAGGCTCTGGCGGTCAGGGAACAGCTGGACAGGCTGCTGCAGAGGGACGAGCATTGCGCGGATGGTCCGTATCTGGTGAGAAGCCTGTATTTTGATTCGGTTAATCAGATAGATTTTGCGGAAAAGCTTGCGGGTGTATCCGAACGTAAAAAGGTGCGTCTTCGGATTTATGGCGGGGATGCGTCTCTCTGCAAATTAGAAATTAAGCAAAAAACCGATGACCGGCAGCAGAAATTGAGCCTGATCGTATCGGCGTCCGACGCGGCGGAGCTGTCACGCGGGAATGTAAAGGCGCTTCGGAAGTATTTTGAAAACTCCCGGACAAGTCTGGCGGCATACGGCATTATGGCACAGGGGCTGTATCGTCCTGTCGTACAGATTGCGTACGACAGGCTGGCATACAAATATCCCATGTATGACACGCGTGTAACGCTGGATATGAATGTCAGGTCTTCCGAATCCAATATGGATATTTTTTCACAGGATGTTCAATATACGCCTATTTTAAGGGAAAACGTGGTTCTTGAGGTGAAATACAGCGGGAAACCGATGGGTTTTTTGTCGGCGCTTTTATCACAGTTTCACCTGACGCAGGGCGCTTACAGCAAATATTGCGCAGGCCGTCCCGTCTATTATGATTTTGATTACTGAGGAGCAGGTTTATTATGTCAAAGGAAGAAGTTCTGGGGTATTTTTATACAAACAGCAATGAATACGGTGTGAAAACGACGCTGCTCATACTGCTGTGCGGTCTGGCGGTGGGTATGGTGATCTACCTGACTTATTATATTACCGCTGAAAAAGTTGCTTATAACAGTAAATTCAACTGGTCTCTGGTAATTATGCATCTGATTACCGTGGTGGTTATGCTGATGATCAGCAGTAATATAGCCGTGTCGCTTGGTATGGTGGGCGCGCTGTCTATCGTGCGTTTCCGAACGGCGGTAAAGGACAGCCGGGACACCATGTTTATTTTCTGGGCAATGGCGGAAGGGCTCTGTGTGAGTTCCCAGAACTGGCGGCTGACATTTACCACGGTGCTGTTTATTGCGGCGATTCTGATTATTTCCAGCAAGGCGCCGGGACTACGGAATAAATATTTGCTGGTCGTAAGAGGCGGAGGACAGGCGATTGACAGGAAACAGTTTGAGGAGAAGCTGAAGCCTTATGTTGTCAGTTTTCGGGTGAGGACAGTAAACAAGGACGCCGAATATGAGGAAATGATTTGTGAAATCGGAACAAAGGGCGAAATTAATCTTGATGTATTGGATGCGCTTTTGACTGTTTCAGGCATTCAGTCTGTAAACTGGGTGGCGCAGTCAGGAGAGACGGTAGGATGATGAGCCGAAAATGTGCATTGTTATGTTTGCTGCTCATATGCGGGACTCTGTGTGTGCTTCTTTTGTGCGACAATTACTGCCCGGAGGAATTGCGCTTTTCCAGAGAGTCAGGATTTTATGAGGAGCCTTTTGAGCTGGAGCTGTCTGCTCCTTTCGGGGAAAAAATCTATTACACACTGGACGGCTCTGTGCCGGACGAAAATGCTTTTCTGTACACGACTCCCATTTTTATTGATGATGCGACTTCACAGCCAAATGTACATTCCATGAGGACTGACACATCGCCCATATTTTTATCGGAATCAAGCGAGTATAGATTGCCGGATTATCCTGTTGACAAATGTACGATTGTCAGAGCCGCAAGTCAGAATGCCGACGGAAATTTCGGCGAAGTGAAAACGGAAAGTTATTTTGTGGGTTATGATGAGAAGGCGGGCTATCAGGATATGAATGTCATATCTATCGTGACAGCTCCTGAAAATCTTTTTGATTATGATACAGGAATTTATGTGCTCGGTCGTAAATATGACAGTATTCTTGATGAGGATGGGAAACCTCTGTGGGAAAACGCAAATTCCTACAACCACGGTTTCGAGTGGGAGCGCCCGGTGGATATCCAGATCTTTAACACGAACCGTGATGTGCTTTTGAAGCAGTCCTGTGGTGTGCGTATTCAAGGGGGCGGCAGCCGTACGTATCTGCCCAAAAGCCTGAATCTTTATGCAAGAGAAAACTATAGCAGGGCAACTCGGTTTTATGTGGACTTATTTGGAACTGAGTATATGGCGGACACGGTAACGCTCTCCATAGGCGGGCAGGATGCCTTTACCAAGTTTCGAGATATGTTGGTGTCCACATTGTCAAAGGACAGGGCTTTCTGCACGATGAACTTTGTGCCGTATACCATGTTTTTGGACGGTGAATACTGGGGTGTCTACTGGCTGACGGAAAGGTATAACAATACGTATCTCGACTATTACTATGGTGTTGATGCCGACAACATTATTATGGTGAAAAATAACAAATTGACCCGGGAGAGGGAGGAGGACTGGGCGGTTTATGGCAGCATGTTAAATTACCTGCAGAATACTGATTTTACAAAAGCGGAGAATTACGAGTCCTTGGGCTATACGATTGACTTGCAGAGCTATATTGATTATTATGCCACGGAGATTTATATCGGCAGCTGCGTAGACTGGCCCGGTACAAACGAGGCTTTCTGGAGAGCGCGAAAACTGACCAAAAATACAGGAAGGGGGGTAAATTACGAAGACGGCAGATGGCGCTGGATGCTGTTTGACGTCAATTCAGGTTCATTGCGGGAAAGAGTGGTGGAGGAAGACGTGCTGGCGATTACCATGGAGAGAAGCCCTGCGTTTCGCAATTTATGTCAGAGCGCCGCGTTTAAAAAGCAGTTTGTACTCACTTCTATGGACTTTGCCAATGAAACTTTTTCGGTGCAGAATACGGAGCAGGTGATCGAAGATTGGCTCGCTCTGATGCGAGAGCCGATGGAGGTACATCTGCGGCGGTTTTATGGGGAAGAAGGTCTGTATCGCTTCGATGAGGAAGTGGCAGATATCCGGGCGTTTATCAAGCGTAGAAGACCATATGCCGCACAGCATCTGAAAGAGAATTTTGGGCTGGAAGGCTGCCTTGCGCCTGTTGAGATCGAAATGCCGGACATGGCTGCGGGGCAGATTACGCTGAATACAATAACGCCTACCTTTGACGAGCAGGGGAAATGGAAGGGGGAATATTTTACGGATTATCCGGTTACCATTTCGGCAGCGGCAAATGAAGGATATCGTTTTGCAGGTTGGGAAATAAGCGCGGGGCAGGAGAAGGAAACGATCGCGGAGACATCGCTGGAATTGGAGATACCGGTAAACGGTCTGCATGTGAAAGCGGTGTTTGAGAGAGAGGGAAGCGGCAAATGACTATGCCATGTAGGAGTGTGACAAAGGATGCGTAGATACAGGGGTGCACTTGCGTCGGCGGCAGTGATCTGCTGTTTGCTGTTTATGGGACTTGTTGTGCAGGCGGCGCCGGCAAATACAGATGAGACTTCTGTGCTTGCGGAGTACGAGGATTACTATGACCGTTTCATGTCGATCGAGAATCGGGGCGGGATCGCGGGTGGCGGTTTCAGGGTGGTGGAGGACCAGATTTTTCCGCTGGACCCTGATAACGAGGACAGCATTTTGATGGTGCCGGCTTTTGACGGAAAATATAACCGTCTGGCGTTGTTTATTGTGGATGTGGATGGGAGGATTCTTTATCGGACGGAACAGCTGGAGACGAATTACTGTGTCAGGGGGCGAATGAGACAGCCGGTGCAGTCCCTTGCGGCGGTTTCCTTTCAGGATCTGAACCGGGACGGCAGGATGGATATTATTTTGATTACCGCCTGTGTCAACGAGAGCGGCTCCTATGCGGGTGAAACCTATAAGGTCGGGGACGTGCTTTTTCAGAATCAGACGGGAAACGGTTTTTACAGGGATTATCGGATTTCGGAAAAAATCAACCGTTTCGGAATGAATAAAAGTGCGGATTCCATAGCGGCTTTTGTCCGGGACGGAGATTCCACGGAGTTTCTGTACACGGCGACCACGTTGCAGGAACTGTTGAGAAACCGTTTCCGTGTCATTTCGGAGCAATGTTATCTGCGGACTTTCGGCAAGCTGGGGAAACTGCAGGTGACGCCGGGAACATATCGGATTGCGGACTATGACATTTTTATGATTTATCTGGTGAACGAGCAGGGAGACATTGTCTCCGTGCTGCAGCCGATGGGAGAGTACGACAATCTCTATGCGCTCAAGGGTGTCACCTGCCGGGATATTGACGGGGACGGGCTCAAAGACATTGTAATTCTTGCCAGATACAGCTATGAGGGTGAGGGCGGGGAGCTTCTCGTCGAGAGCGATTACCGGATCTATTATCAGAGAACCGGCGGGTTTGAGCCGGATACGGAAATCCGGGATACTTACCGCTGCAGCGACGAAGACACGATGGAAATACTGGTAGAGAAAGCGCGGGCATATTGGGGGTGGCAGTCCACAAATGATTAAAATACTGATTGTAGATGATGAAAAACCGATCTGTGATTTGATAGACTTAAATTTATCTTCCGCTGGTTACCACTGCACGTCGGTGCAGGATGGTCTGGAGGCGATTGACCTGATTGAAAAGGAAGAGTTTGAACTTGTCCTTCTGGATATTATGCTGCCGGGGGCGGACGGGTATGATGTGATGGAGTACATACGCCCGCTGGGAATCCCGGTGATTTTTATTACCGCCAAACATGAGGTGAAGCACCGGGTGAAGGGATTGAAGCTGGGCGCTGATGATTATCTCGTAAAACCCTTTGACGTGGTGGAACTGGTGGCGAGGGTGGAGGCAGTGCTGCGCCGTTATAACAAAACGGAACAGCATCTTACAGCGGGAGACGTGACGGTGGATCTGGACGCGCGCAGGGTGACCAAGGCGGGACGTCCCATAGAACTGACGAACAAAGAGTTTGGGCTGCTGCTGCTTTTTATGAAGAATAAAAACGTCGCGCTGTTTCGGGAAACTCTATATGAAAAGGTGTGGGAAGGGGAATACTTTGCGGACAGCCGCACGCTTGACCTGCATGTACAGCGCCTGAGAAAGAAGCTGGGGTGGGAGCATAATCTGGTAGCGGTATACAAGGTAGGCTACCGCTTAGAGGTGCAGGAATGAAATTTTCAATCAAATTAGTGCTGTCTACCATGATCGTGCTGGCACTGGCGCTTGGATTCAGCGGATTTTACTTTGTAAATTATGTGTTTGAGACCTCTATGGACAGAGAAGTGGGTCAGGCGCTCGACGAGAGCAGTATCCTGAGTTTTGCCTTTGAGACGGCGGCTTTGAATGTGCCGCTCAAATACAGCGTCCTGCCCGACAGTGTGGTGGAGGAGATCGCGTCCAAGCTGGAAATGGGAGGACAGGGCGGCGGGCGTCTTTTACGGATCGCGGATGAGGAGAAAAACATATTATATACAAGCGGTGGGTTTACTGCGGATGAGGGGCTGCTTCCGCAGACAGACCAGCATACCAAATCCTACCGTGTGATTCGCGCGCAGGATGGTTTCTATGTGCACACCTGTGTATCCATCAATGCGCTGAATCGGATTCTTTATCTGGAAACCATGAAGGATGTGACGGGGGTTTTCACGGAACGCGCCATGGGGTTTTCGCTGTATCGGAAAGTGACTGTGGTCATACTGTTGATCGGAACGGTCATTATGCTTTTTATTGCCTCTCTGCTGACGAAGCCGATCCGCCTGTTGACCAGGGCAACCAAGGAAATGGCGGCGGGGGATTACACATACCGCGCCAGACAGATCAGCCGGGATGAGCTGGGGCAGCTCACCGGGGATTTCAACAGGATGGCAAACGCGCTTGAGGAAAATATCTGCAAGCTGGAGGAGGAGCTTGAGGCGAGGGAAGAGTTCATGGGGGCCTTTGCCCACGAACTGAAAACGCCTCTGACGGCGATTATCGGCTACGCGGATATGTTGCGCTCCCACAAGATGGATGAGGAAAAGAGTATCATGTCGGCAAACTACATCTACACGGAGGGAAAACGATTAGAGGCAATGTCATTCCGCCTGCTGGATATCATTGTGGCGAAACAGGATGAGGCGCAGCTGCAGGAAACGCCGGTGGGAGAATTGTTCGCCTATCTGCGGGAAATGTTTGCGGAGAAAAGGGAGGCGGATATTCGTTTCGCTCACGAGGAAGCCGTGGTGCGGATGGAAGCGAATCTGATCAAGACCGTGCTGGTAAATCTGATTGACAATGCATGCAAGGCGTCGGAGACTGGCGGTGCGGGTGCGGATATGGCTGGCGTGACCGGGGCGGAGACTTCCGTTGGCAGGATGGGTGTGATTGAGGTGACAGGACAGATAGTCGATGGCGGTTATCGGATTGCGGTGAGGGATTACGGCATCGGCATACCGGAGGCGGAGCAGAGTAAGATCGTCAAGGCGTTTTACATGGTGGACAAGTCCCGGGCGAGAAGTAAGAACGGGGCGGGGCTCGGGCTTGCGCTCTGCGCGGAGATTTTAAAGATACATCACAGCGAGCTGCAGATAGAGAGTAAGGTTGGGGAAGGCTCCTGTTTCAGCTTCCTGCTTGCACTTTAGAGGTGCAGGAATAGGGATGCACACATGCGGAGAATAGTACATATGAAGAATAAGGTATATTATCTGGCGGCTCCGCTGTTGGCGGCGCTTGCGATGTTTATTTCCATATGGGGACCGGAGGCGCTGGCGGAGTATAAAGACAAGGAGATTCTGGACAGCCCGCATACGGAAAGCGTGGAAAACGCCGGGGAGGGCTACCGTTACCAGATGAACAGCAATGAGAAACTTTATATCCTTTCGTGCTGTCTGAGCAGTCAGACGTTCCCGGAGAGTGAGATGAGCGCCATGACGCATGAAGCGGATGAGGAGGTGGATTATTCGGAACTGGAAGGTTCCTATGCCTTTGTGGTGAACAGAAGGGGACCGTCCGGCAGGGAGATCACAGACGAGCAGATCTATGTCACATGCAATGAAGGGATTAAGCTGCTCAAGGGAAAGGGAATCCTGCCCGAACAGGTGAGGGAAGTGGATGCGTCTTCCTACGACGTGACACTCTACTCGGCGATCGATGTGCTGGAGCCGCGCAACAATGTGGCAGTCTGGAAAATGAGTCTCTCCAATTCCCAGAAAAACGCGGATAAGACAAACCGCCTGATGGATGCCTATATCGATGCGGACGACGGAAAAATATATGAATTTTATGTGCGGACGCCGCTTCTGTGGGAAGAGATCGACGCGGACGCCTTGGTGGCGGAATGGGCGGCATATATGGGGCTTGGCGAACCTGCGCCTTATGAGTCGGACAACCCTCTTCTGGAAACGACCCCGTATTTTCGCAAATATGTATTTGCGGGCATGGGGAGCGGACAGACGGTGGTGACTCTGGGATTCTACGAGGGGATCAATGAACTGTTCTTAAAAATATCCAGATAACAGAGAGGCGATGATGCAACTTTGATGCAAAAAAGATGGGTTTTTGATGCAAATATTATGGGGTTTTGATGCAACTTAGATGAGATTATGATGCTCCTCTTTTGTACGCTTGAAATGTAAAGCATACAAGAGAGGAGCATCAGTTATGTACGGGGAATCGTCGTTCACGTGGGAATATGTCTGCGGTTATGAGACGAGGGAGCAGAGAAAAAGACGTCTGTTAAGGAGGACATATACATTGACAGCCGCAGTGTGTATTGTCAGTCTGACGGTAATGATATCGGTGAAATTTGTGTCGGCGGGCGGCGTTCGGTTCCTGACGGAAAAGCTGCAGCATACGAAAACAGAAGCGGCGGCAGCGCTGCCGCTTGGCGGGGAAGAGACAGAGGCGGTATGGGAGAAGGAGGCAGCGGTTCCCGCCGTTTTGGTGACGGAGCAGACAACAGCTTCCGATGAGGGAGAGGGTGTACAGCCGGCGGCTGTGCATATTCCGACGGTTTATCTGGATCCGGGGCACGGCGGCACGGACGAGGGCTGTTCCAGAGAGGGCGTTCGGGAAAAAGACCTGAATCTGGCGATAGCGCTGCTTGTAAGGGACCAGTTGAAGGAACAGGGATACCAGGTGATCATGTCAAGAGAAACGGATACTTACGTTTCGAAGGAAATGCGCGTGGCGGAGGCAAATCGGTCAGGCGCGGATATTTATATCAGCATTCATCAGAACGCAACGGAAGAAGGCGCCAGTGCGAACGGGATGGAAGTGTGGTATACGGAGGATGACGGTCGGACGGACAGCAAAAGACTGGCGCAGCTGATCAGACAGCAGACTTTGAAAAGCACAGAAGCCACAGAGCGGGAGCTGCGGAGCGATGCGGATTTTTATGTGACGAAAAACACTTCCATGCCTGCATGTCTGATTGAGACGGGATTTCTCTCCAATGCAGGGGAGCGCAGGAAATTAAACCTGGCGGAGTATCAGCAGCAGATCGCGGGCGGTATTGTGCAGGGAATTGCCTATTATTTTCATCCAAAGACCATGTACCTGACCTTTGACGACGGACCTTCCGAGGAAAATACCCGAAAGGTGCTTGAAATATTGCGGGAGAGAAATATCAAGGCGACATTCTTTCTGGTGGGGGAGAATGTGAGGCAGCATCCGGAGGTGGCGCGGCAGATCGTTGCGGAGGGACATACCATAGGTATCCACTGCGATAAACATGACTACGATGCCCTGTATGCGAGCGTGGACAGTTATGTGGCGGATTTTGAAAAGGCGAGACAGACCGTGTATGAAGTGACGGGGGTGGAGACAAACCTGTTCCGTTTCCCGGGCGGCAGCGTCAACGCATATAATAAGAAAACGGGCAAGGCAATCATCCGTGAGATGACGGACAGGGGCTACATATATTACGACTGGAATGCAAGTCTGGAGGATGCGGTCAAAAATCCGGATCCGAAGCAGCTGATAAAAAATGGTGTGGAAACGACACTTGGACGGAAGAAAGTCGTCTTGCTCGCCCATGACGTGGTCGGCAGCACAACCCTCTGTCTGGAAGAACTTCTGGACAGCCTGCCGGAGTATGAGATGAAGCCGTTAAACGAGGAGGTGGAACCGATCTGTTTTTGAAAAGAATGGGAAAGATAAAAGTGCAGAATGAACGCATCCGTGAAAATAAACGATAAGTTTTAGAATGAAATTCGACAAGAGGTTTTAAGCCTCTGCCGAATTTCTTTTTTTATTGAAATAGCAGAGAAAAAGAGAGCGTGCAGAGTGTAGAAACTCTGACACGCTTATTTTTTACCATTAAGCAGAAAGGAGCGGGGACGGTGGCAAGGAAGTATAAAAGATTACGCTATGAGGACAGACGGACAATAGAAAAGATGCTTAAGGCTGGCGACAGCGTAGTAATGATTGCAGGAGCGCTGGGAGTGCATAGAGATACGATTTACAAGGAACTTAACCGCAGCGGCACAGACCAGCACACATATACAGCAGACGTAGCGCAGGCGACACTTTAAACCCAGAGGGGCAACGAAAGAGAGGTAAACAGTATGGCAGCAGTAATGATGCAGGCACACGGCACAGAAACAATGATAGTAAAGGACGGCAATAAGTATAGCGCAGATTTCAGATATAAAAATGTTGATTATGAGCAGGACGAGTATAACGGCAGATGCTATTTTCTTGATACGTCAAGAAGTTTTACCAGCCAAGTAGCCAGAGAGGGCGGCTTAGTGCGCAGGCGAATAAGCAGGGCTGCATATGAAGAGGCAAAGGCAGCAGCTATTAAGGTAGTTGAGCAGGCAGCGGCACTGGAAGAGGCGGCAAAAGGGACGCAGGAAGAGTGGGAAAAAGCGCTTGATTTGTTCGGGGAGTATCTGACGGGAGAGCAGGAAGAGCCGAAACGCCAGAAAGTGAGAGAGCCATACACAAGGGAAGAGTTAGAGGCTGTATATGACAGAAAGATAGAGGCAGAGGTTAGGCACTGGGGAGAGCATAGTTTCTGGGCGAACATGGCAAGGGAAGTGAAAGCAAAAAGGCTGGAAGAGTTTGACGCTGGCAAGGTAGTGGGCGTATACAGCAGCGAGTACCACGCAGACGGCATGGACTGGGCAGACAATTACTATAGCGACGGTACGACAGATAAGAGCTGTTACGGCTATTCAGATTGAAACGAAAGAGAGGTAAACACAATGGCACGCACAAAGATAGTACCGACAGAGGGATTATTAAGCGATTTGGAGTATACCAGCGTAATAGTAAGCTACTCAAACGGGATAGACAGCACGGGGGCGCTGTACTGGGCGGTTAAGAATTTCCCAAAAGAAAAGATATATCTGCTTTATTGTGATACTGGCTGCGAGTATCCAGAAAACGTAGCACTGTTTTACAAGGTGGCGGCGTTCATGGGAGTTAAGCCCGTTCTGTTATCGGATACCAGAGGCTTTTTAGGGCTGCTGCTGAATGAGCGGCTTAAGTTTCCAGATATGAAAAACAGATGGTGTACGGCTTATCTGAAAACGGCGGTAACTGACAAATGGATACGGCAGCATAGGCAGCAGCTAGGCGCAAAGTGCTTATTTGTATCTGGGGAGCGCAGGGACGAAAGCACGGGGCGGGCAAAGCTGCCAGAACTGGAATATCACAGCACGACGCTTAAGACAAAGCGGGTAGCAGATTTTACGTGCCATTGGTACAGACCTTGCCTAGATTATGAAAAAGGCAAAATGTTTGAGCAGGGCAGGGAGCTTAAGCTAGAGCCGCACCCGTGCTATGAATACGTCGGTAGGTGTAGCTGTATGTTTTGTATGTTTATGCCAGAGCGCCACGCCGCAGAGAATATGAAGAGATACCCAGAAATGGCGGCAGAGTATGTACGGGCAGAAATGAAGATACAGCACACATGGAAAAAGGCAAAGAGCCTGCAAAGCGTTTTCAATGAATGTATGGATATAGACGACATAGACGAGGACATAAGGCAGGAAAATAGGCAGTTAAGCATATTTGACGAATAGGCGGCAGCGCCGCCAGCACCCGCCCTTAATTTAATGGCAGAATACCGAGCTTGTTAAAACTGACTATAGCAGTACAAGCCTATAGCGGGGCGCTGGTTCAATTCCAGCAGGGCGGTTTTGGTAGCAGGCATGGCGAGCCTGCTACGTTATCTGGGAAAATGTGAAAAATGTATTGAGCCGTTATATGCGGGTAAATTTCAATCGGTATTTATCGGAAATGGAGCGGCTAGGATATAGCAATAATTTTGAGATACTGGACGCTAGGGAGTTTGGGCTGCCGCAGGCAAGGGAAAGAGTTTTTACAGTATCGGTACTGGGGAATGAAAAATTTTCTTTTGATGATTTAATTAAAACGCCTATGAGGAATATAAGCGATTTTCTGTTATCAGATGCGCCGCCAGTATATGACGTGACGCAGCCAAGCGTTTTAGAGGCAATAGGCAAAAAGGGAATACGGCGGGCAACGGTAATAGAGGATTACGCTTTTACAATTACTGCAAGGCAGGACAGAACGCCAGCACAAGTAATAGATATGGGTAACGGGCGCTATAGGTATCTGACAGAGCTAGAGTGCTGGCGATTGCAGGGCTATACAGATGCAGATTTTAAAGCAGCGGCAGCAGTGCATAAGAGGGTAGGGCGCTATACAATGCCTCTTTATAAGCAGGCTGGCAATAGCATACCCGTACCGATATTTGAAAGTCTGTTTAGAAAAATGATACTGCATGAAACGACAGAAAGTGAGGCGGGCAATGGCAATATATAGGGAAGTACGAACAGAGGTATACTGCGATATATGCGGCGAGCAGATAGTAGCCTTTAAAAATGCAGGCAGGACGGGTGGAGTAAGTAGGGGCTGGGCGGCGTACTTTGCACGTCAAGAGGGCTGCACGACGGGCAAAAAAGGTTATCTGTAAAAGCTGCCGCATAAGCAGGCGTATAGAAAAATGTAGCTTGCAAAAGAAGTGCGGGGCAGCAGGCGTGGACGGTAGCGGCGCTTGCCTGGGATTTGGTAAAGAATTTGACGACGAGCCTATAGAGCAGTGCAAGCGCTGTATTGCGTGTACTTATTTTGACTGGGAAGAGGAAAAACAGCGGTTAAGCATAGAGGGTAGACACAGAAAGCGAGGTAGGCAATGAGGCGACACAAACGGGAAAACCAGATACTTAAAGGACTGATACGGGCGGCAGCAGGCGTGGCAGCTTGCGTAGCAGGGCTGATACTGTTTTTTGTATTTATCTGGTGGAGAGGGCAGCATACATACCCGCAGACTGATAAAGAGGCAGCAGTACAGAGGCAGCAGGCAGAGCCGCTGGTTATTGAAACACCAGAGCCAGCTACAGAGGGCAGCATAAGAGTATATGATTATGACGGCTGCTGTATTTATGCGTATTACGGAGAAATCAAGATAAACAGCGACGGCAGGGACGGAAAGCAGATTGATATTGAATGTGCGGGGTATTTAGAGGGATACCAGCAGCACGGGGTACACGAAAGCGAGGTAAGAGAGTGAAATACAAATATTACAGCACACAGCGCCCAGTATCAGCGGGAACGTATCCAAAGCCAAAGGATAACCCAGCTATGCTTATTCACAATTTCAATGAGCGGCAATACGTGACAGAGATAGGGCGGCTGGCGTGGGGATACATTGAGTATGATAAGCCGCTGGAAAATGAAGATATTGACGGCTACGAGCTTATACCAGCTGCTTTTTTCTCATAAAGAAAGCGAGTAGAAATATGTACACATGGAAAAACGGGAACTATCAGCACGTAGGCGCAAACATTCAGAAGAGCATAAAAATAGACACTGAAACAATGGAAATCATAGAGGCGGTAGCGGGGCGCAGCTTTTCTGACAAAGTGCGGAACATGGCAGCAGAGTATGTACGGCTAAAGTGTGACGAGCTGGCGTCTAAAAAGTAATACCTATTCAGGATTAAGTAATACTTTTGCGAAAAGTGAGGGCGGCGCATGGAAGAGAACGACGAGCAACGCAGGGAGCTTATACACAAATTCTACCAGATTTACAGACCGATACAGAAGAGCTGCGGATTAAGGGAACATAGCCATTTTGATATATACGGCAATAACCTTATTGAAATCTGGGAGTATAAGGGCGAAAGAAAAGGGCGTTGTATCTGCAAAGTGAAAGAGGATACAGAAATAGCCTGCTACCAGCGGGCAATAGAAATGCTGGAAAATTACAGCGGAAAGGAAACAGTAAAGCATGAAAAAAGAGCAGGATAATAAGCCAGATTTTTTACGGGACATTAACACGGCGATTATGGAAGATTTGACGGCGGGCGGCATCAAGGACAATGCAGCAGGACTGGCAGGGGAGCTGAAAGAGATTGAAGAGGTTACGGAGCTTTGCGGGCTGCGTTTTAACGGCTATCTGGCAAAAATTGAAACGCCACGCCCACGGGGAACGCTGGACGAGGTTATAGTAGCCTTTACGGACGGAAAAGTAGACGTAGGGCAGCAGAGGGACGGGCGACCGCTTAAAGAGTTTATGACAGCAGGCAGCAAAGTTATTGTATCTGGCATAGTGCAGACGCTTAAGGACTTTGAAAGCGGTAAGGTGCTGGTATTCATTCTGGCGGACTTTGTGGGGCTGGTTAAAAATCCTATGATGCAGGACGACGTAGCGCTACGGGGAGTTATTGCGCATGAGCCTATCTATAGGACAACACCGAGGGGCAAGCGGATTACGGATATTTCCGTAATGGTAAAAAATGAGCTGACGGGTAACAAGTGCTTTGTTCCCTGCATCTGCTGGCAAGAGCAGGCGGACGAGGTAGCAGGCTGGCAGCAGGGCGACACAGTAGAGCTGCTGGGGAGATACCAGAGCCGCCAGTATGAAAAGGTTATTGACACCGACAGCGGCAGCAGGGAGCGGCGCACGGCTTATGAAATATCGGTACAGCTGATTAACAGAAAGGAACGGGCAGAAAATGAGAGTTAAAACAATAGTAAATGGCAAGGGAGAGCCGCAGGCTACAGAAATAGCAATACCGATAGAGGGGGCGGGCGGCGAACTGGGGAAGCGGGCGGTTATAAATTTAACTTCCCTTATAAGCGGGCTTAAGACCATGAAAACAGAGCAGGACGTAGTAACACATTATCATATAATCTGCGGTTTTGCTACGTGCTGCGAGTTGTGCGGATTTATGACGGAGAAAAGCACCAATGACTTAATGCACATGGTAGAGCATCTGGTAGAAAACGAGCTTGCAAGAGTAGCGGCGCATGACAGCCCGTGAAATCTGCCGCAGCTATCATAGCGCACGGCATAAGGCGCAACAAATACAGATACTTGCAGAACTGAACGCCGTAGACAGTCTGGAAATTATCAAGGCTTTAGTGCGTGGCGGGGAGAGGCTGCCAGACAGCACGGTAAATAAGCTGTTTAAGCGGCTTGACAAATTGGAAATGGAGATAAGGGAAAGAGAGCGGGAATATAAGGCGATTGCGGCGGCACTGAAAGGAGAGAAATAGATTGAGGAAAGTATATATATGCAGCCCGTATAGGGCAGCTGACAGCGCCCAGCTGGATAGAAACATAGACTATGCGCAGGCACTTACAAAGCAGGCGATAGAGGCGGGATTAGCGCCGATTACGCCACATTTATATATGACGCAGTGCTTAAATGAGGACAAGCCAGAGGAACGGGCGGCAGGTATGGCAGCAGGCTTAACGCTGCTGAAAGGCTGCGACTTTGTGATAGTGGGCGTTAAGTACGGGATAAGCGAGGGAATGAGCGCCGAAATAGCGGCGGCAGATGCGGCAGGCATAGAAGTAGTGAACGCAGACAAGCTGCGGCACAAGCTGGAATATGACCGCAGGGCATGGCTGGAAGAGTACGCAAAGCTGCACGCCTGCGAGTTTTGCAGGGGCAGCAGGCTACATACTTGCACAAGCTACCGCTGCCAGCAGCCATATAGAGAGGCTTACAAGTATGCAGAGAAACATTTTACAAGTGGATAAAGTAAAAAGCCCTCTACGGTACGGGAATACCTTAGAGGGCTAAGCTATACAGCTTTTACAACCTAAATCCAGTATATCACTGTATGGCGAAAATATCAAGCAAAATGCGGGCAAAGCGCCTGCTTTATCACTTGATAAAAGTATTAGCTTTAGGACAAGGATAGCCAAAAAAGGAGTAAAAAATATGCCATACGTTGAGAGGATTACAAGGGCGGGTAAAACCATAGAGGTAGAGCGCTATTTTACGAGCAGATATAAAAAGCAGGGGATAAAGAGGGGGGATAAGGTTAAGCCCACCACAGAGCAGCAGGAGAAAATAAACACAAGGCAGGCAGAAAGAAAGCTGCGTATTCTGATAAATGCAAATTACGGATACGGTGACTATCATTTAGTGCTGGACTACATACGGAAAAAGGGAGAGCCAGAGAGAACAAAAGAGCAGATGCGCAAAGACATAGATATATTTCTAAGGGAGTGCCGCAAGGAGTATAAAAAGGCTGGGCTAGAGTTTAAATACATACACGTAATGGAGATAGGCAAGAAAGGCGCAAGGCATCATCATTTAGTCATAAATCAGATAGACACAAAGATATTGCAGCAGTGCTGGTATAAGGCGTATGAGGGGCATAACAGAGTAAAAGTATTCCCTCTGGACGATAGCGGGAACTATGCGGAGCTGGCAGCGTATTTGATTAAATACACGGATACGCACAGAAAAGCAGAGGACGGGGCGCTACAAGGCAAGCGCTGGAATTGCAGCAGGAATTTAGTAAGACCAGAGCCAGAGATACGGATAATTTCAAGCCGTGAATGGTTTAAGGCAGAGGCAAGACCGATTAAGGGCTACTACGTAGACAAGGACAGCGTAAGCAAGGGAGTACATAGCCCAGAGTATTACGGATATGGGTATTTCAGATACACGCTTGTAAAAATGGAGAAAGAGGGGGGATAAGATGCAGGCAGTAAAGGTTATAGGGATTGCGGCAGCAGTCATAGGGGCAGGGCTTTTGAGTGCGGGGCTGGCAGCAGTAGGCGCACTGGCGGTAGCCATAAAGCACGCCAGCGAGGATATGAGGAACTGGGAACGCTGGAACGATAACGACGACAGAGGGGCATAAGGAATGGGGCAGAGGCTTATATACTGGATATTCCAGAGAGGCAAGAACTGTAAGCACTGCTGCCTATGGTGCGAGTATTACGACCTATGCAGGGCAGACGTGCTGGCGCAGGACGAAAGAGAGGAAAAACACGGAAAGGAGAGAGCGGAAGAATGAGGAACTTTAGGCTGGACGACGAGAGCGGGCATCAAGAGGCGCTATTTAGCTGGGCGGCATACCAGCAAGGGCGTATGCCAGAGTTAGAGTATCTGCATCATGTACCAAACGGCGGCAAAAGGGACAAGACTACAGCCACGGCGCTTAAGAGGCAGGGCGTTAAGGCGGGAGTGCCAGACATTGTGCTACCAGCAGTACGGGCAGGATACCACGGGCTGTACATAGAGCTTAAGGCTGGAAAGAATACCACAACGGACAATCAGAAACGCTGGTTAGAGTATCTGCGGCAGCAGGGGTATTATACGGCGGTATGCTACGGCTGGCAGCCAGCGGCAGAACTGATAGAGCGGTATTTACTGCACCCAGAAGAGCTTACACAAGAGCAGAAAACAATTACAATGCGCTAGAGGCGGCGCAGAAAGAGAGGAAAAGAATGAAAACAATAAGCATTTTGAACTTAAAGGGCGGCGTGGCAAAGACCTTTACAGCGGCAAACATGGCGTATGAGCTTTACCGCAGGGGCTATAAAGTCCTGTTGCTGGATAATGACAAGCAAGGGAACTTAAGCAAGGCATACGGCAGATACGACGCAGAGAGCGTAGCACCGATAACAAAGCTGCTTAGCGGGGAATGGAAAAACCCAGAGGAAATAATACAGCATACGGACTATGAGGGCATAGACATTATCACGGCGAATATGTCACTTTTCGGCGCTACGTGGAATTTAACCAAAGAGGAAAACGAGAACCAGACGGAGCGGTATAGCGCCTGCAAGTTATGGCATTATGATTACTGCATCATAGATAACCCGCCAGACATAGGGCTTAACGTGATAAATGCGTTGGCAATAACGGACGAGGTTATAGTACCCGTAAAGCTGGATAATTACGCTTTAGAGGGGCTGGACATTGTAGCAGAGCAGATAGAGGACGTGAGGGGATTTAACCCAGCAATCAGACTGGCTGGCGTTCTGATTACGTCATACCAGAACACGGACGGGGAGAGCGCAGGCGTGGAGTGGCTGGAAGAGCAGGGAGTATATAACATTCTGGGAATTGTAAGATATTCCAAGAAAGTAGCGGAAAATTCTTTCTTGCGAAAGCCTATTTATGAGTATAGCCCGTGCTGCGGGGCGGCACAGGGATACAAGAAGTTTGTAACAGCTTATACGGGGAAAGCGAGGTAAGGCATGGCACATAAAGAGAGCTATTGCGCTTATTGGCATTGCAGCAGAAACGGCGGTACTACGTGCTGGAACTGGGGCGGCAAATTTGCTGGGCGTGCCTGCCCGCAAAGCGACGCTTGCGAGCATTGGAGAACTTGCGAAATTTGCAACGGAGTAATGGGAAAGTGCAAACAAAAGATTGAGATAGAGAGGCAGAAAGCGAGGTAAAGAATATGGCGAAGTTTGGTATCAATGACATTTTGAACGCAAAGACAAAGGCAGCGGGAGCGCCAACAGCGGCAGAGGGATACAAAGAGATTTATTTAAGCCCGTATGAGGTAAAGGCGGCGCAGGAGAACACACACCAGAGCTTAGAGAACATAGAGGAACTGGCAGACAGCTTTTTACACGTAGGGCAAGAGCAGCCAACGGTTTTAGCGAGGATAAAGGGCGAGTATTTCATAATCGACGGACACAGACGCAACGCCGCTAATATTCTGAATTTGGAGCGGGGACATAAGGAGTATGAAAAAGTCCTTTACCGCTATATGGATATGAGCGAGGCTATGTATGAGCTGCGGCTGCTGGCTGGCAACGGATACACGCAGCCGCTTACGGCATATGAGAAAACAAGGTTAGTAGAGCGCACCAAAGCGGCGCTGATGCGGGCAAAGGAAGAGGACGGGCTAGAGATACAAGGAAAAATGCGGGATTTGATAGCCGCTATGCTGAATGAAAGCAGCACAAACGTAGCCAGAATGGAGAGCATAAACAATAACGCCACGCCAGAGGTAAAAGAGCAGCTTAAGAGCGGCAATATGGGTATCACTGCTGCTTATGAGGCTGCAAAGCTGCCGCCAGAAGAGCAGAAAGCTATTGCTGATAAAGTGGCAGCGGGCGAGGACATAAGGGCAAAGGAGATAGCCGCAAAGGTGGCAGAGAAAACAGCAGCCAAAGCCGCAGAGGACGCAGAGCAGGCGCAGCGGGATTATGAAAAGCAGCAGGAAGAGAGCGACAAAGAGATAGAAAAGGCAGAGCGCAAGCGGGAAGAGGCAGAGGAAAAGGCAAAAGAGGCAGAATTAGCCGCCCAGCACGCAAAGGTACTGCGGGAGTGGGTAAAGGAGAGCGTAAGCGCCGCAACGAAAGCCGCCGCAGATGCCGTGCTAAAGGTGTCCGAAACGGACACGCCGCAAAAGGACTGGAATAATACGGAGTGGGTAGTATTTACCGCAAGGGAGATTATGCAGCAGGCAGACAAGGTAAGTGAAGAGGATTTATATTTGCTGCATGACATCATGATACGCTGCCAGACAGAGCCGCAGGACGCAGCGGGGGGGGCAGAGCAGATAGCGGGGCAAATGAGCATTGAGGATTACCAGAAAGGCGGGCAGGCGGGGAATGAACAGACGGCAGCGGAAAAAGAAGAGTAAGCAGCAGGAAATTACGATTTTCATAGGCTGCAAAATGGTAGCAAAGGCAGAGGACTACCGAAAAATGAAAAATAGTATAGAGTACCAGCTTAGAGCGGGCAGCGTAGTAGTGCTGCCTGCCTATCTGCACGTTGAGGCAATCATACAGCAACGGGGCAGCAGGCGTATTGAGATTAAGCAGGAAAGCGAGGTAAAACAGCATGAAGTATAGACAGTGGAAAAAGAATTATAAAAAATTGCATGGAGTAAACCCGCCTTTAGAACTGAATAAACGCAGGCAGCGCAGGCTTGCAAAAAAGGCAGTTAAGACCATAAGCCGTATAGACTTTGCAGCAGTAGCCACAAGAGCGGCAGAGGTTATTACAAATGCAGCAGCAGCTTTTATGCGGGGGTTGGGCGACATTTGATACGGCAGGGACGGTATGCAGGAATGTTGCGGATAATGTGCAGCCGATAGAGATTAAGGGGCGTGTATTCAGCTGGCAAGTAAGGGAGTACGGCAGTGGTCTTTATGCAGTGTATGAGATAAACGCACTGGGCGGCGCTGACGAGCTTAGAGCCGTTACATACAACCAAAAGGCGGCTGAAAAGATAGCGGAGATATTAGAGAGCGACCACTTAGAACATATAAGGCAGACAAGCCCAGATAGGATACAGCGCAGGAATGATGCGGCAGACAGCCTGCGGGCAGCGGTCATTACGGCATATGAAAGCGGGGCGTTTGGAAAATGATAAAATTTATGGACGAGATTGTAGAGGCGGTAGAGCAGTTTGTAGAGGGAGTAGGCGAAAATGCGCTTATCATACTGGGGGTACTGGCAAAGATAGTGATTTTAATAACTACGCCAGCATGGATAGTGCCATACAAAGCGATAAGGCGGGCGCTGGAATGGCGGGCAAATTACAGCTACGCAAAAGAGGTGGCTAAAATGGGAGAATATGCAATAGCGGGATTTAAGGCAGGGCTTGAAAGTGTGGAAAAGCCAAAATGTGAAAGCCCAGACTGCGACAGCTGCCCGTTTCCACCGTGCCAGAAAGGAGAGGGCGGGCATGACTAATATTTTATTGATTATTGCAATTTTGCTGCTGGTGGATATTTACGGGCAGCTTAAGAAAATGAATGAAAGGCAGGACAAAGAAAATGCAGGAAATAACGATTGAAGTAACGCCAGAAGTAGAGCAGCTGATACAGAAAGCAGCAAAGGCAGCAGTAGCCGAGTATAAGCGGCAGGAAGAAAAAGAGCGCAAGCGTGATAAGTACCACAATACTTTTACGCTTATGAAATGCTACCGTGATGCCGCTTTCCATATCGAGAACGCCATAAGCGACGGCGAGCAGTTAGAGCTTAAGGGAATGACCGACGAGCAGCAGAGGACGTACTTAGAGAGCGTGAGGCGCAGCCGCTTTAAAACTCTGATTATGACAGCGCACATAGACAAGGCGGTAGAAGAGATAGAGCATAGGCGCAGAATGGCTGGCAGGGAAATAGAGTATAACGCTTTTGAGCTGTACTTTATGCAGGGCTGGGACTATGAGGCAATAGCAGAGAAACTGGGGACGGGGAAGAACACGCCGAGGCGCTGGGTAACTGGCATAATCAATGAGTTGTCGGTACTGTTATGGGGCATAGACGAGGATAAGCTAAAATAGCAGGCTGGCAGCAGGCGTGGTAATACCGTGGTAAAAACGTGGTGTTTACATGGGAATTTGAAAGCTGTATAATGGTAACATGAAAAGAGTAGGCGATAGCTTAAACCGCAGCAGGCGGCAGCAGTAGCCTACTCTTTTTTGTTTTCATTCTTTAGCCTCTACCCAGCGCATGAAATCTAGGGCGCTGGGAATACAAAGAGAAAGGAGCGGGGAAAGTATGAAAGCATGGGCTAAGAGTTTCTATCTATCGGCGGCATGGGAGAATACCAGAGCCGCTTACTTAATGTCACAAGATTATATATGCGAGCGCTGCGGCGAGCCTGCAAAGGTGGCGCACCACAAGCGCTACATAACCAGAGCGAACATTAACGACACGAACATAACGCTTAACTGGGATAACCTAGAGGCGCTGTGCCAAGACTGCCACAACAAAGAGCATCATAAGCGCACGCCGCAACTGCGGTACGGTTTTGATGCAGACGGGCGCATAGTCCCCCCTATTCAGAAAAATAATTAAAGGGGGAAAATACCGAGGGGGATACCCTAAAATTACCCTACGGGCGTGCGCATACGTGGTGTAGGGGGTGTGGTGGGCGCAGGAGAGGAAAGCGGGGTAAAAGGAATGGCGACAAAGACGGAAAAGACAAAAGAACAGCGAATTAAGTCCGAGAAGAGCAGGCTTAAGAAGATTTTCAAGGACTTAGACGAGAACAAGAAAAACTTAGTAACGCCGCTGATAGAAAAGGCTGCATTTATGAGCGTGGAGCTGGACGACTTGCAGGAAACCATAGAGCAGGACGGCTGGACGAGCGAGTATAAGAACGGCGAGAACCAGTACGGGACAAAGAAAAGCCCAGAGGCAGAAACGTACATAGCTTTAAGCAAGAATTATGCAGCAGTCATAAAGCAGCTGACCGATTTAGTGCCAGCTGCGAAACGGAAGAAAAGCAGGCTAGAGGCGCTGCGGGAAGAGTAGGCAAAAGTGCCGTATAAAAACTATATCTATGAGTACCACGCTAAGATTACCAGCGGCGAAATTGTAGCGGGAAAGTGGATAAAGGAAATATATAAAATCATTGTAGGAGGGCTGGAAAAGCAGGAATATTTTTTCAATGCAAAAGCGGCAAACAAGGCTATAAAATTCATAGAGAACTTTTGCCACCACAGCAAGGGGCGCAATGATTTAATCAAGTTGGAGCTATGGCAGAAAGCCATAGTTTCTATCATTTTTGGCATACAAGACGCAGAAAAAACACGCATTTTCCGTGAGATTTTTATAGTAATTGGCAGAAAAAACGGAAAATCTTTGTTTGCATCTGCGATTATTGCATACATGGTATACCTAGAGCCAGAGTACGGGCAGGAAATCTATTGCTTAGCGCCAAAGTTAGACCAAGCAACGCTTGTGTATGACGGATTTTATAAAATGGTGCAGGCAGAGGACGAGCTAAACGAGCTGGCGAAAAAGCGGCGCAGCGATATTTATTACGAGGAAACAAACAGCTTTGTAAAGCCTATCGCATTTAACGCCAAGAAGTCTGACGGCTTTAACCCGCAGCTGGTGGTATGTGACGAAATGGCGGCATGGAGCGGCGACGCAGGGCTAAAACAGTATGAGGTTATGAAGTCTGCTTTAGGCGCACGCCGCCAGCCTATGATTTTGTCTATCAGTACCGCAGGCTACATAAACGACAGCATATACGACGAGCTGATGAAACGCAGCACCAGCTTTTTAAAGGGTAACAGCAAGGAAAGGCGGCTTTTGCCGTTCTTATACATGATAGACGACGTGGAAAAGTGGAACGATATAGAAGAGCTTAAGAAAGCTAACCCTAACATGGGGGTATCTGTACCAGAGAGCTTTTTCATGGACGAGATAGCGGTAGCAGAAAACAGCTTAAGCAAGCGGGCAGAGTTTTTAACAAAATATTGCAATATCAAGCAGAACAGCTCTATTGCATGGCTGGAATATGCGACGGTGGACGGCGCAGGCATTGAAAAGACCTTAGAGGACTTTAGGGACTGCTACGCCGTGGGCGGCATAGACTTAAGCCAGACAACGGACTTGACCGCAGCCAGCGTGGTAATTGAAAGGGACGGCGTGCTTTATGCGTTCACTCAATTCTTTATGCCACGGGGCAGGGTGGAAACCTTGCAGGCTACGGACGGCGTGCCGTATGACATTTTTGTTAAAAAGGGGCTGATAACCTTAAGCGGCGACAACTACGTAGACTACCACGACGTATACGCATGGTTTACGGGGCTGGTGGAAAAATACGGCATTTACATACTCAAAATAGGGTATGACCGATACATGGCAAAATATCTGATTGAGGAATTGAAAGACTACGGTTTCCAGACAGACGACGTGCATCAAGGGGAGAACTTAACGCCAGTCATACGGGAGTTTGAGGGTATCATAAAGGACGGCAATTTCAAGATTGCAGACAACAATTTACTAAAGACACATTTCTTGAATGTTGCGCTTAAGCACAACATGGAAACAAGGAAATTCAGACCGATAAAGATAGAGCAGCGGGCGCATATCGACGGCTTTGTATCCGTCATAGACGCTATGACGGTAAGGCAGAAATACTGGGAAGAGTGCGGCGAGCTGCTTAAAAACGCCGCATAGAAAGGAGAGTGGACGGTATCAAATTCTTAGACTATCTTTTTCATGGTAAAGAGCTGCGCTATATTGACAGCTATTTTAAGATGCTGAACGGGTACAGCCCGACGTTTACCAGCTACAGCGGCGGCGTATATGAAATGGACTTGACCAGAACGGCAGTAAACAGCTTTGCCACGCATTGCAGCAAGCTAAAGCCAGAGATAGAGGGCAGCGCACTAAAGCGGCTGGAAAAGACGCTACAGCAAAAACCTAACTATTTCATGGATACGACAAAATTCATAAAGAGGCTGGCGACCTATGTAGCGGTGGAACACACCGCTTTTATTGTGCCAGTAGAGGACAGATACGGCACGCTTATTGGCTGGTATCCCCTGCGGGCGCAGCGCTGCGAGGTAGTAGAGGCGGCGGGGCAAGTGTACTTACGGTATCTTTTTGGGAACGGGGAACACGGCGCTATCGAGTTTGAGCGTGTGGGGATTATGACGGACTTTGAATATACAGACGACCTTTTCGGAGAGGATAACCGCACGCTTAAGCCGACAATGCAGCTGATACATACGCAGAATGAGGGCATTATAAACGCCGTCAAAAATTCTGCAAATATCCGTTTTCTGGCAAAGGTGGCAAATATGCTGAAACCAGAGGACATAAAGAAAGAGCGGCAGCGGTTCACAGAGGAAAACTTAAGCGCAGAGAATGACAGCGGCATGATTATCTATGACAACAAATTCAGCGAGCTTAAGCAGGTGGAGAGCAAGCCGTACACGCCAAACGCATTGCAGATGCAGAACATACAAGAGAATGTATGCACGCATTTTGGTACAAACATGGATATTCTGCAAAACAAATTTAACGAGGAAACGTGGAACGCCTACTATGAGGGGAAGATAGAGCCGTTTGCGATACAGCTATCGCTTGTAATGTCAAACATGAGCTTTACGGAGCGTGAGAGGGCGTGCGGTAATGCTATCATGTTTTCCGCTAACCGCCTGCAATATGCCAGCAACGCAACAAAGCTGCAAGTAAGCACACAGCTTTTTGACCGTGCATTATTAAACCGTGACGGCGTTATGGATATCTGGAATATGCCGCACGTAGAGGGCGGCGACAAGTATTATATCCGCAAGGAATACACGGAGATAAGCGAGCTGAAGAACAGCAGGGAAAAGCAGCAGATAATCATACAGCAAGCGCCGCAGGCGGGGCAGCAGGCAGCAGAGCCAGCAAAGGACGGACAGCAGCAGGAAACGCCGCCAGAGCCGCCAGAACCGCCGCAGGACGGCAGCGGAAAGAAAGAGGGTGTAAAAGATGCCGATTAAGAAAGAACGGGAATATAGGGCGCTGGCTGCGCCTCTGACCGCTGGGGCTGCCACAAAGCGGATACAGACAGACTTTTACGTAGAGGGCTACGCAACTACGTTTGATACGCCGTATCTGCTGTATGAGTTTGAGGACGGCACAAAGATTTACGAAAGAATAGACGCACACGCACTGGACGGCGCAGACATGGGCGACGTTATCATGCAGTACGACCATGCAGGCAGGGTATTTGCCCGCCAGTCAAATAAAACGCTTATCCTAGTCCCAGACCACAAGGGGCTTTTAGTTGCCGCCGATTTAGGCAGGACGGACTTAGCCCGTGGGCTTTACCAAGACATAGAGGAAGGCATGATAAATAAAATGTCATGGGGCTTTACGGTGGCAGAGGAAAGCTACGACAGACAGACGCACACAAGGACTATCATAAGAATTAAAAAGGTTTATGACGTATCAGCGGTTAGCATACCAGCAAACAGCGGTACGGAAATAAGCGCCCGTGCTTTTGCTGATAGGAGTTATGAGCAGGAGCGGCAGGAGTTGCTACAGAGGCGCATAAACTTACTAAAGATTAGGACGAGCTTATAAAAAATCAAAAAAGAAAAGGAGAAATGACAATGCATCCGAGATTGAAAGAAATTGAAACCAGATTAGCCCAGATTAGAGGGGAATTAACCACAAGGGCGGCAGAACTGAAAGAAGAGGAAATAGCGGCGCTGGAAAGTGAGGTAACGGCTTTGCAGGAAGAGCGGGCGGCGATTATTGCGGCAGCTGAACGGCGCACCAGCTTACTTGCCAGAATTGCGGCAGGCGAAACCGTAGGCGACGAGGGCGGCGACGGGAACGGCGCAGCGCCTATGGTGCTTAGGAACTTTGCAGGGGCGGCAGGCGAGGGGCAGGACGACGGCGACAAGTACGGCAGCATGGAGTACCGCAAGGCATTTATGCAGTATGTGTGCAGGGGCGAGGCGCTGCCGAAAGAGTACAGAGCCGACGCAGTAAGCAAGACTACAGACGTAGGGGCGGTTATCCCTACTACGGTGCTTAACCAGATTGTAGAAAAGCTGGAAAGCACGGGCATGATTTTAACGCTTGTAACCAGAACGGCGTACAAGGGAGGCGTGGCTATCCCCGTATCCACCGTTAAGCCCGTGGCTACATGGGTAAGCGAGGGCAAGGGCAGCGACAAGCAGAATAAGGACATCAAGAAAGACGGCATGATTACCTTTGCATACCATAAGCTGCGCTGCGCAGTAGCCGTATCTCTGGAAGTTGATACAATGGCTATCAGTGCTTTTGAAAGCCTGCTTATCAACAATATTGTAGAGGCTATGACAAAGGCGTTAGAGCAGTCTATCATTGACGGCGACGGCAGCGGGAAACCGAAAGGGATTTTAGCGGAAACGCCCGCAGAGGGGCAGGAAGTGGAGAGCGCCGCACCGTCTTATGATGATTTGATTGCAGCAGAGGCGGCGTTACCGCTGGCTTATGAGAATGGCGCTAAGTGGTGCATGAGCAAAAAAACCTTTATGGCGTATGCAGGCATTACGGACAGCAACGGGCAGCCGATAGCCAGGGTAAACCACGGCATAGCGGGAAAGCCAGAGCGCACGCTTTTAGGCAGGGAAGTAGTGCTTTGCGATTATGTGGCGGCATACACAAAGACGCTGGCAGCAGGCACGGTTTTTGCATTCCTTTTCAATTTCAAGGACTACGTGCTTAACACCAACTACGCTATGGGCGTTAAGAAGTATGAGGACAACGACACCGACGACCAGATTACAAAGGGTATCATGCTGGCAGACGGCAAGGTAGTTGATAAAAACAGTCTGGTAACAGTCAAGAAGATTGCGGCGGCATAAGGAAAAAATACGGCGGCTGGCGTGCCTGCGCTGGCTGCCAGAAATGAGGTAAAGGGCATGAAAGGACATTTAGACGCAGAGCAGCTGAAAAGCATGGATTATAAGAGCTTGCAGGCTTTGGCAAAGGATATGGGCGTAAGCGCTGCTGGAAAGGCAGAGGATATTATAGCCAGAATTGTAGCAGTAGAGGTGGACGTACCAGAGGGAGAGCTTACAGAAGAGGAAAAGGCGCTTTTTGAGGAAGAGGCGGCACGGCAGGAAGAGGAACGGGCAGCAGGCGGGCAGACAGTGGAAGAGGCAGAGGACACCGCAGGAGAGCCGCAGACGGGGCAGGAAACGACGGAAGAGGGCGCAGCAGAGGAAAATACCAAAGATGCCAAAAAGCCGCAGGAAGAGGCAGGAAAGGCAGCAGGGCTGGTAAAGGTAAAAGCCGTCACAAGGTTTTTAGACAAGCAGTTTAACCAGATTAAGGACGCAGGAGAGGCTTACAGCGTAAGCGGGAAACGTGCGGCAGAGCTGGTGGCAGCAGGCGTGGCAGAGATTGTGGGATAACCAGAAAGAGGGTGCAGCGCATGGCGGCAGATGCCACAACATTAACAGAGAAAATGCGGGCGGCGCTGCGTATCAGCAGCACCAGCGAGAAAATAACGGCAGAAATAGAGGACTGTATAGCCGCCTGCAAAGCTGACCTTGCAAATGACGGGGTAAAAGCCATAGACGAGGGCGACGCACTGATTATAAGGGCGGTAACGCTTTACTGCAAGGCAGAATTTGGCTACAACGACAAAGCGGAGAAGTTTAGGCAGTCATACGACACGCTGAAAATGCGGCTTGCCTTGTCGCAGGAGTACAACACAGCGCCGCCAGTGTCCGAAACGGACACCGAGGGCGCAGAAAGCGGGGCATGATATGGCAGCATGGGCAGACGAGCTTACACTTATAAGCCAGCAGCCGCCAGAAGAGCGGGTAAACGCTGGCGGCTTTGAGAATGAGCAGCAGGAGAGCGCCCGTACTGTTTTCTGCAATAAGAAATCAGTAGGCTACAGCGAGTATTTTAAGAGCCAGCAAACGGGCAAAGTGGTAGAGGCAAAATGCGAGGTACATAAGGCAGACTATGAGGGCGAGGACACCGTAGAAATGGACGGGCGGCGCTTTTTCGTGCTTAAGACCTACGACATAGACGACGATACCATAGAGCTTACGCTAACTGATTTGCGGCATAAGGACAGTGGGGAATAAAAACGGCGGTTTTCCCGCCGTTAAAATTATTCATTATTTAATTTTCGGTATTTCAATGTGATTTTGCAACCATAAGAAATAGCATAACCGTTTTCGTTACGACCACCGCCATATACATTAATACCGCATATTCCCTCATAGCGTGCATCATTATCAATTATAAACTGCACATAATCGGCAGGGATATTGCCTATTTGCATATTGTTAGCATAAACGCCGAAAGCGGGCTTTCCGTCAAATTCATACTCACGCAGACCAAGCTCAACGTATTCGTCAAAAGGTTTGTCGTTAAAATGTATTTTGCGTAAAATAGTTTGCCGTGTGGGTCCCTTTTCGTTTTTGAATGTAACACCAGCTACTTTTATTTCCAGATATTCAAATTGTTTTGATAAGTCTGGCGCATCTGAAACAGTAGCAGATTGGATAGCCGCCGTTTTATCTTCACTTGTGGAAACGGGCGAAATAGTGGGGGCTGTTTCTGCAATATGTGGCGCAGGGATATTGGGTACTGGTACTGCGGCGGGCGTTTCTACTGTATTGGGATTTACCGTATTATCCTGTAAGGGACGAGGAACAGAACTTTTGTTCGCAGGGGGGGTAAAACGGTTTGGAACTTGTGGCGTTTCGCTACTTGTTTCTACTACTGGTTTAGCGGAACGGAAAGCCAGAAATGCAAAAACGCCGCAGATAACAAGGCAGCCAACGCCGCCAGAAACAAGACCGCCCGCAAATCCACTAAAAGCGGATAAAAGGAATAGGACGGCAAGGCAGGAAAAGACTATAGTTTTCTTTTTCATATAAAACACAACCTTTCTATCGTTTTAAAGAAAATTATAGAACAATGTCGATTTAAAATCAACAGAAAGGGGGCAAATAAAATGGCAGAGTTTACTACGGTAGGGCTGGAAGAGGTAGAAAAAGCGTTTTTGAGAATGGAAGAGGCAGCAGTTACAGCAGTCCCTAAAATGCTTAAGGCGGGTGCAGACGTACTGGTAGAGGCACAAAGGGCAGAGGCGCTGGCTATGGGATTAAATGAAACGGGCGGCTTTGTGAAATCAATCAAAGCAACTGCCGTAAAGGGAAACGATACCGAGAAATATGTAGACGTTTACCCGCAGGGCAGGGCAAAACATGGAAACGACAGAAAAGGCGACAAAAGCAACGTGCGCAATGCTACTATCGGATTTGTAGCAGAATACGGGACGAGCAGCCAGCAGGCACGACCATATATGACCGTTGCAAACGAAAAGGCACATGAAAAAGTAATAGACGCAGAGCTGGAAGTATGGGAGCGTGAGCAGGGAAAATGAGCAGCATAAAAGAGATTTTAGAGAGCGCAGGGCTGCCAGCACAGCGGGGAGTATATACTGGCAGATGCAAGCCGAAAGCCTATTATACTTTCCTGCGGCTGAATGGCGGCGCTGCCGTAAGCGCAGACGATACAGAGAGTGAAAGCAGGGAAATGTATAGGGTAACGCTTTTCCATAAAGGCGACTATGAGGCACAGCTTAACAAAACTCTGGAAGTGCTGCGGGCGGCAGACGTTTACATTAACAGCGTTGACACAGAGAACCACGAAACAGAAACGGGGTACTGGTTAGTGCCTATCACAATCGAAATTTTAAAGGAGTGACAAAACAATGACACTGGGATTAAGAGATTTATTTTATGCAGTATGCACAGAGGCAGACGGCGTGGAAACTTACGGAACGCCTAAGAAAATGGCAGAGGCTATGACGGCTGATTTATCTGTAAAGACGGCAGACGGCAGCTTATATGCAGATGACACGTTGAGTGAAAGCATATCCGAGTTTGCCAGCGGCACGCTTAAGCTGGGCGTAAAAGACCTTACGCCAGAAGTGCTGGCAGAGGTACTGGGGCAGGAAGTAGACCAGAATAAGGTAGTATGGGCTGGAAAAGACGACGAGCCGCCGTATGTGGCTATCGGCTTTAGGGCAAAGAAAACGGGCGGGCGTTTCCGCTACGTCTGGCTGCTTAAAGTTAAGTTTAAAGTGCCGTCTGAAAAGTACGAAACCAAAGGGGAAAGCATCAAATTCAACACGCCAGACATTGAGGCGGATTTTACCGCAAGAAAGAAAGACGGGCGCTGGAAAGCGGACTTTGTAGGCACAGAGGAAAGCGACGCAGCTAAGACGTGGTTTACAGAAGTGCCAGAGCCAGCGGAAACCATAACAGAGGCATAAAAAAACAGAATAAAAGGGAAAGGAGAAAAGGCGCAGCGTATGGCTGCGCCTTAATTTATTGATATGAGCGCAATTAAAGACGGTGGCTATACAGTAACGCTGAAAGGGAAAGAGTACAGACTTCTTTTTACACTTAACGCATTAGACGAAATTCAAACGAAATTCGGCGGTTATGACAAGCTGGGAGAGGCTTTTAACCAGAGTAACCCAGACTGGGTAAAAGATACAAAATGGCTGCTTACAATGCTTATCAATGAGGGACTTTTGGAAGAGGACGAAAACGCCCAGCTTTTCACAGAGCAGCAGATAGGCAGGCTGATACACATGGGAAATCTGGCAGAGGTACAGCGTGCTATTTTTGCGTCGTTTGCAGCAGGCACGGCAGGCGACGAGGAAAGCAGCAGGGATACTGAAACAGAGGACGACGAAGAGGCGGGGGAAATGAAAGCCGTGCAGGAAAGTTAGACACTGCACGGCTTTTGTATATCGCTATGGTGCTGCTGGGGTATAGGGAGCGTGAGGCGTGGAGAAAAACGCCGTACCAGATTGTAACCCTATTCGGATACCACAAGGAATATAACCCGCACATTTTTAGGCAGGAGCGGGCAGCAGTACCGCAGGCGGCAGAGGGACTGGACGACATTGACATAGCGTTAGGGGGATTGTAACAAATGGCTGACAGAAATGTAAATATGACAACCAGAGTAGGTATAAGCGGTGAAAAAGAATATAAAGAAGCCTGCAAAGATATAAACAAAAACCTTGCGCTACTCAATTCGGAAATGAAACTTGTAACGGCTGAATACAAGGATAATGCAGACAGCATTGAGGCGCTAAAGGCTAAGCAGGAGATTTTACAAAAGACATATGACGAGCAGGCTAAGAAAGTTGAGGCGGCTAAAAAAGTATTACAAGAATACCAAAACGCTGAAAATCAAAATGCTGATGCAATCCAAAAAGCACAGAAAGAGTTAAATTACCAAAGAGCAGCTTTAGAAAATACAAATAATGCTTTAAAAGAAAATGCAAGACAGCAGCAGGAGGCAGAAAAAGCAACCAGCGCAGCAGCATTAGCCCAAAAGCAATATGAAGAACATTGCAAACAGATAAATGAAAATATAACACAGCTATCGTCTGAATTAAAGGTGGTGGCAGCGGAGTACAAAGGAAATGAAACCAGCGTAGAGGCATTAGGGAAAAAGCAGGAAATTTTAGCAAAAATCTTTAATGAGCAGGGAATAAAGCTGAATGAAACCGAAGAGGCACTAAGAAAATGCAAGGAAGAAAACGGGGAATACAGCGAAGAGGCAAGAAAGCTAGAAACAGAGCTTAATAACCAACGGGCTACGCTGCTGGACGCAGAGGCAGCTTTACAAGCTGTAGAAAATGAATTATCAGAGGGCGTGCAGGCACAGCGCCAGTATGAGGCGGCTTGCCAGGGGATAGATAAAAATTTATCCCTTTTGGGCGCAGAATTGCAGGAAGTAAATGCAAAATACAAGACGAATGAGAACAGCGCAAAAGCCGTGGCTGAAAAGCAGGAAATCCTTAAAAGGACGTATGACGAGCAGGCAAAAAAGGTAGCGGAAACAGAAAGAGCCTATGAAAGCATGGTAAGGCAGTACGGGGAAACCAGCAGCGAGGCTAAAGAGCTTGAAACACAGCTGCACAATGAAAGAGCCGCCTTATATGACGTAGAAAACCAGCTTGCAGAAACCGAGCAGGGGCATAACGGGCTTGCATCTGCTATGGGAAATCTGGGCGGCATTATGGCGAAAGGAATAGCGGCAGTGGGGGCGGCTGCGGCTGCAATCGGCACGGCAGTAGTGGCAGGGCTGGGCTATGCCGTAAGCCAAGCGGACGAGGCAAAGGGCGCTTTAAATGATTTCTGCGCAGCCACGGGGACGGCTACGGACGACGCAGGGCAGTACAAGCAAGTCATGGAGAATATCTACAACGCAAATTTTGGCGAGGGCTTTGAGGACATAGCGGCGGCTATGGCAGAGGTACGGCAGCAGGCGGGCGACTTAGGGGCAGACGAGCTGGAAAAAATGACGACCAACGCATTAGCGCTGCGGGATACGTTTGATTTTGACGTAGCGGAAAGCACCAGAGCCGCCACACAGCTTATGCAGAAATTCGGCTTATCCTCTGACGAGGCGTATAACCTTATTGCGCAGGGCGCACAGAACGGGCTTAACAAGAACGGGGATTTGCTGGACGTTATCAACGAATACAGTAACCAGTATTCGCAGGCGGGGCTAAGCGCAGAGGATATGTTTAACTCTATCGCAAACGGCGCTGCTACTGGCGTTTGGAGCATAGACAAAATGGGCGACGCTTTTAAAGAGTTTAGTATCCGCATGAATGACGGCACGGCAAACGAATACCTTGAAAGTCTGGGGCTTAATGCGGACGAGGTAGTAGGGAAATTCCAAAAGGGCGGCGACAGTGCAAAAGAGGCTATGAGCCAAGTAAGCGAGGCGCTTAAGAACTGCGACGACAAGACGCTACAGTATACGGCGGGCGTGGGCTTAATGGGTACTATGTGGGAAGATATGGGCGCTGATGCCTGCACGTCGCTTATGGACGTTGAGGGGCAGATAAGCAAGACCACGGACGCTATGGGGAAGATTAACGCCGTAAAATACGACACATTTTCAGAGGCTATGCAGGGCGCAGGCAGGATACTACAGACCAGCTTTATCATGCCGATAGGCGAGCAGGCGCTACCGATTTTCAGCCAGTTTGCAAACGAGCTGGCGCAGGGAGCGGCAGAGGCGGGCGGCGACATGGGGAAACTGGCGCAGAGCTTTGGCGACGCATTAGGCAACATGGTAAACGGGCTGGCAGAAATGCTGCCGCAGATTACCAGCTTTGCCGTAGAGCTTGTAAGCGGGCTTGTGGACGGCATTGTAGAGAGTGCGCCAGCAATCGTGCAGGCGGGCGTAGGCATGATTACGGGGCTTGTGGACGGCATTGTAGAGGCGATACCGACACTGGCAGAGAGCGCAACGGAGATAATAACAACGCTGATTAACGGCATTGTGGAGCTGATACCGTCGCTGGCAGAGGGCGCAGTACAGATTGTTGCGGGGCTGGCAAAAGGGCTGGGGGAGGCGCTGCCAGAGCTGATACCAAGCGTAATAGACGCAGTGCTTACCATAGTGGATACGCTGATAAACAACGTGCCTATGCTGATAGATGCAGCCTTGCAGCTTGTCACGGGGCTTGCAGACGGGATTATAGCGGCGCTGCCAGTCATCATAGAGAAACTGCCGCAGATTATAACCAGCATAATAAATGCGCTGGTAGAGGGCATACCGCTTATTTTGGAGAGCGCAGGCGACATTATAGTAGCGCTTGTGGACGGCATTATAGATGCAATACCGCTGCTTATTGCAGCAGTGCCGCAGATTATAGTAGCCATTGTAGAGGGGCTGGTAACGGGGCTGCCTAAAATCGTGGCGGCAGCAGGGCAGCTTGTGACGACGATTTTAGGCAAGCTAAAGGAACTGCCAGCACGGATACCGCAGGCGATAGCGGCAGGCGTGGAAAAAATAGCCGAGTGGGGCGCAAGCATGAAAGAAAAGGGCGGTACTGTCATTACAGAGTTTGTAACAAAGGTTATAGACGTTGTAAAGGAGCTGCCGCAGAAAATCTGGAACTGCATCATAGGCGCAGTTAC
>RAYM01000048.1 GCA_003611805.1 bacterium 1xD42-87
AACAAATGTGGCTGAATCAAGGGATAAAAGTTTCTTTTGAAATTTCCTCTTGACAAAGGTCACTTCATAACAGGAGGGAGAAGTCATGGCAAATACGAAATCAAATCGAATCAAAAGCCGCGATAATATCCTTGATTATATATTGCTGGCGGTATTTCTGCTGTTGATCGTCATTACGGTGTATCCGTTTGTAAACGTGCTTGCGATCTCGTTCAATGATCCCATTGACACGATGCGCAACATCAATTTCATCATTCCGAGACAGTTTACGCTGAGCAATTACATTTATGTGTTCAAGGAGAACAACCTCGGAAGCGCCTTTTTACTGTCGGTGTTAAGAACGGTGATCGGCGCGGGGGCTGGCGTGATCTGCACGGCAATGCTGGCATATGTGCTGAGCAGGAAAGACTTTTACTTTAACAAGCTGTTTACCACGCTGTTTGTCATCACCATGTATGTCAGCGGCGGACTGATTCCGGAGTATCTGCTGTTAATGAGAGACTTGAAACTGGGAAATAATTTCCTTGTCTATATCATTCCGGGACTGATCTGGGTTTACAACATGATTCTGGTGCGTTCCTTTATCGAGGGGCTGCCGCTGGCTTTGCAGGAAGCGGCACGAGTGGACGGCGCCAACGATTTCATTATCTGGGCGAAAATTATATTGCCTCTGTGTCAGCCGGTGCTGGCGACGGTGGCGCTGTTCTACGCGGTGGGACAGTGGAACTCCTTTATGGATACTTATTTGTACGCCAAGGAGCTGCCGACCCTTCAGTACGTGCTGTATGAGATTATGGAGAAGGCACAGGTGAAGATCGATCCCCATGCAGCGGAGCAGATGAAGAATGCGGTATCGCCGCTGTCCATACGAATGGCGGTCACCATCGTGGCGACAGTGCCGATTATCATCGTATATCCGTTTCTGCAGAAATACTTTGTGGGCGGCATGACAGTAGGCGCGGTAAAGGACTGATGGTTAACAGATATTTTTATGACGGCAAAAAAATACCGCCATATCAATATAAAGTTGCAATGTGAGAAACAGAAGGGAGAGTAAGTATGAAAAAAAGAGGATTTGTGCGCTGTTACTGACAGTGGCAATGACGGCGGGGACGCTTGCTGGATGCGGTGGAGACAGTGGTTCCGATTCAACTGAGACAGGAAGCGCGGCGACTGAGGAGGGCAGCAGCGACAGCGCGTCGGGAGATGTGATTGAGCTGACATTTTTTAATGCGGATGCGAATCAGGATGATCCGTGGACAGATCCTGTGGCGCTTGCAATTACGGAAAAACGGGAGTAAAGTTAAAAACGACTCGTCCTGTGGGCGGAAACGATGAGTCCGAGGCGGTGGCGCTGATGATCGCGGAGCAGAATTATCCCGATATTATTTTTGCAAAGGGTTCTTCAGGAAACCTGATCGACGCGGACGCGATGATGGATATGACTGATCTGATCGAGGAGTATGGTCCCAATATCAAGAAGCTCTACGGCGAGGAGTTTGAGAAACTGAAACAGTCCGCGGACGATCCGTCCATCTACCAGTTGTCCGCTTATATGGTGGGCGGTACGAAATTCAAGGATGTAGGTAATATCCAGATTCAGTGGGCGGCTTTGAAAGCGAAGGATTATAAGATTCCCGAGTCTCTGGAGGAGCTTGAGACCATGATTAAGGACTATATCGCGGAGAATCCGAAGACTGATGACGGTCTTGACAAGATCGGTATTTCCCTGTCCACATCTGACTGGCACTGGCTGATTACGCTGGGTAATCCGGCTGGTTTTATCGCGGACGGCGCGCCGGACAACGGACAGTGGATTGTTACCCCGGAAAACAAGGGTGTGTATAAATTCCGTTCCGACAAGGAGAGAGAGTATTTCAGATGGCTGTGCCGTATGTACAACGAGGGAATCCTTGACCCCGAGTTTGCGACCCAGACCCACGAGGACTATATCGCGAAGATTGCTTCCGGACGTGTGGTAACCCTTTTCGATAAAGACTGGGATTATCAAGACGGCGAGAAGGTGCTGAAGGCGGACGGTAAATATGAACTGACCTATGCGGGGCTTCCCACTTGTATGGATGCGGATACAAAGTGTCCGGCGCTGATGTATCAAGGTCTGACAACAGGAACCGGCGTGGGCATTAGTAAGACATGTAAGGATCCTGTGGCGGCTATCAAATTCATCGACTTCCTCTGTTCCGACGAGGGGCAGGTACTCAACAAGTGGGGTATCGAGGGTGTGAACTACTTCATAGACGAGGAGGGACACCGTTACAGGACAGAGGAAGAAGTCAAGTATTCTCAGGAAGATGCGGATTACCAGAAGAAGACGGGCGTAGGCTTCCACAATTATCCGTTCCCCTCCTACGGCGACGGTATTCAGGATCCTACCGGCAGCTTCTACACAACAACCAGTAAGGACGCCGTAATCAATGATTACAATGTGGAGGAGAAGGCTGCTGTTGAGGCGTGGGGTGTTGAACTTCTGGTGGATGTGTTCCCGCAGCCAGATGAATTTGAAACACCGGATTATTCTCCCCTCTGGGCATATGCAATGCCGCTTGAGTTCACGGAAATCGTGGATAAGCTGGATGAGGTGGCATGGTCCGCGCTGATCAAATGCGTGACCGGCACCGAGGCGGAATTTGACTCAAATTACGATGCGATGATCGCAGAGCTGGAGGCTACCGGCATGATGGACGCGGAGGAGATGATGTCGGACATCATTGCGGAGAAGGTGGCGATCGTACAATAACAATGCGAGAAATACTTCTAAAGCTTGGCAGCAAAGGCTGCCTCGCTAAGAAGTACAGGAGTTGCGATGCAACTCCTTCTCGCGTGGGAGAATGCCCAGAATGCGGGCATTCTCCGCATAAAAACAGCCGCATGGACGTCCGTGCGGCTGTTTTAGACTTGAGAATTACGAATTTTCTAGGGGGGGGGGGGTAAATTTCCGGCTCCTCGTCAAGTCCCTGTCCTTTTCGGAACTCGGCAGGACTCATTTCCATATATTTTCTGAACTTCTTGTGGAAGTAATCCACGTTCTTATAGCCCACCTGTTCCGCAATTTCATATACTTTCAGCCTGTTTTCCAGAAGAAGTTTTTTGGAGTGCTCGATGCGTCTGTGATCCACGTAGGTATTGAAGCTTTCCCCCACGCTCTTTGTGAAGATTTTGCCAAGGTATGCGCTGTTGTAACCAAACAGCGGGGCGATCGTCTCCAGTTTTATATTTTTATTAAAATTGTGATCGATATAAAAGAGCACGTCGGCTAAAACCGTATCTTTGGAGGAACTGCCAAGGGCGCCCATGGCAGCCTCGGACTGCTCAGACAAGAAGCGCAGTATCTCATAGAGATAGCCGCGGCTGTGGATATACTCGATCGCCTCTGGATTGTTCCGGAAGGGAAATTCGGCAGCAGGGTAATTGCGGGTCAGGTTTTCTTTGACCTGCAGATATAAGTCGATCAAAAGCAGCCGGATATCTTCAATGGCATTGGGCACTGTCATAAGTCCCAGTTCAATTTCCTGCATTGTGTCCACGATCATCCGGCGGTTATAGGCGCCGATATAGTCTGTCAGGCGGTTCGCATAGCCGGCAACGGCGTCCGCATTCCATGAAAAAGATGCGGCGGCGTCAGCTTCTGGTGACGGGTTTTCATTCGTGCGCGGCAGGGCGTCATATCCGGCGGTGTGCTGTCCGGGCAGGCAGAAAAAGCGGCGTGCCAACAGCGCCGACGCGTCCGCGTAGGACAGATGGATGTCCTCCACGGCATGAACGGGTCTGCCGCAGGCGAGGAACATGGAATCCATGGGACTTCCGTCCTGCATGTCGTTCTGTTCAAGGCGTTCCAGAAACTCCCGCAGTTTGTTCAGTCCGTGGACGCCTTTCAAGAGAACCACGTCCCTGCCGTCTGTGCTCAGATGGTCGAAGATCATGTTGTCACGGTTTGACACCTTGAGCATTTCCGCAAAGAGAAAGGGAGCGGCGGTGGATGGCGCGTGATAATTTTCGCATATCACCACCTGATAGACGTCAGCCGTCAGACCAAACATCCGGCAGTCCTCCTCTGAGAGGGGCGATTCTGGCGCGCTGTGAAGAAGCTCCTGCAGAACTACATTTTTCGCCTTGTTTTTATACTGTGTGAAATGGCTGGAACGCTGCTTTTCCTCCGCGAGTTCTTCCCGGATCTGCGTGACAGTCTGTATCAGCTCGTCCTCGTCGATGGGCTTGGTGAGATAGAAGCGCACGCCGCTTTTCATGGCTTCCTGCGCGTATTTGAAATCGGAGTAGCCGCTTAAGATAATGCACTTGCCCTGAAAACCCGCTTCTCTGGCGAGACGGATCACTTCCGTGCCGTGCATTCCCGGCATCTTCACATCCAACAAAACAAGACCGGGTTTGCGCGCAAGAATCTGGGAGAGAGCGTCCTTGCCGTTGGACGCCTCCCAGCACAGGGAAAAACCGAGCGCTTCCCAGTCTATGATACATTTTAATCCGTCTCTGATCGACGCTTCGTCGTCAGCAATCAACAATTTTTCCATATAAATATGATACCATCAAAAACGTTTTCAGGCAACCGAATGACTTAGGCTGCATATGTCTGGTATGCCGCCGGAAGGCTCATTCCACATATATTTTGTATACCACCGGGAAATCGCTGCACATCATCTTTGCCGTGATATGTAGTCCCGACCCGTCGATCGTGTAAGCCGGCTGTTCGTCAAAACCAAGGATCTCCACATTTCGGATAATCCCGTGGAAATGCGGTTTGTCTGGATCATCAGAGGTGGCGAGGGAGCGGATGGTGACAGAGCCGTTTCCGGGGCAGCGCATACAGGCAGCATAGACACAGCCATTGCCCGCCGTAAAGCGGAAGTCCTGTGGGGTATATTCGGGGGCGGAGGCGTCGGAGAACTGCCCTTCCGTCTCCATGGTGGGACCTTCTGCCGCGTACCGCCAAGGCTTTGAGTGATAGACCGCCTCCCCGTTTGCGGAAAGCCAGTTGCCGATATCCCGCAGGATGGACAGATCTTCATCGGCAAAGCTGCCGTCCGCTTTTGGACCCACGTTCAGCAGGAGGTTGCCGTTCTTGCTCACCACGTCGATCAGGTAGCAGATCAGTTCGTGGCTGCTCTTGTAATCGAGAGATGTCGTGTGACACCATGAATTGCGTGCCACGGCGGTATCGGTCTGCCAGAGATAGGGCTTGGCGTCTGCAAATTTACCACGTTCCACATCCACGATGCCGCTGCCGAATGCCATGGCGTCATGCTTGTAACAGATGGCGGTCTCCTGTCCCCACTGTGCGCTGCGGTTATAGTAGTAAGCAGCGATCTTGCGAAGATAGGGCTTGTACGCCTCATGCTGGATCCACCAGTCGAAATAGAGGAGACCCGGCTGGTAGCGGTCGATGAGTTCGCAGGTGCGAAGCAGCCAGTCTTGCAGAAACTCTGAATCGGGATAGGGCTTTGCAAACAGATCTTGATGGTCGGGCTGGGTGCGCTCCGAGGGCCAGTAGAAATCCCCGCAGGAAAGCGGCTCCTTGATATCGCTGTCAAACTCCCTGCCGCAGCCCATAAACCAGTGGTGCTCCGCCCTGTGGGTGGAGGCGCCAAAAAGCAGCCCCTGTTTTTCAAAGGCAGTTTTCAGTTCCCCCAGAATATCTCTTCCGGGTCCCATATTGGCGGCATTATATAGGGAAAGGCCGCTTCGGTACATCTGAAAGCCGTCGTGGTGTTCCGCCACGGGAATCACGTATTTCGCGCCCGCCTTTGCAAAGGTTTCCGCCCAGAAATCGGGATCAAACTTTTCAGCCGTAAACAGGGGGATGAAATCCTTGTAGCCAAAGTCTTTATGGGGACCGTAAGTTTTGATGTGGTGTTCGTACTCCGGGGTTCCCTGCATGTACATATTGCGGGAATACCATTCGTTTCCGTAGGCGGGTACGCTGTATAGCCCCCAGTGGATAAAAATGCCGAATTTGGCGGGCGAAAACCACCGGGGCGGGTTTAATGATGTAAGCGACGACCAGTCGTCGTGGTAAGGACCGCGCGCGATTTCCGCTTCAATCTGTGACAGATAATTTTGTTTGTCAGTTTTGGTAAACATGATTTTCCTCCCGGGGTTATTTCTATAGTTAAGTTTTTCTTTTGCTCACCATATAGTATATCAGATATATATTATAAATTGTTTGTTTTTTGAGGATATGTATATTATAATGATAGCAAATAAATTTGAGAATAGAAGATAAAATTAAGTATGAGAAATTGATGAAGGAGAGCTGGTTTTAGTGAAAAATATAGATTTGAATAGTAGTATTATCGAAAAAATAAAAGTGGAAGCGCCTGAACTAATCAAGGAATTTATGAAAAATGATCTTGTAAAAATGATTCTTTATGGTTCCTGTGCAAGGGGAGAGTTTAAGGAACATTCGGATGTAGATATAGCGCTTCTTACGAAAGGGAGCCGGACTGACTCTTGGAAATATAACGATAAAATTGATGAAGTGGCAACAAAATTGGCAATGAAATATTTTGCTATTGTAAATTTTGTCCTTCTTCCTTACGATGAGTTTGAGGAGAAAAAGAGTTGGTATGGTTATTTTAAGAATATTGACAAAGAAGGGATAAAGCTGTATGGATGATAAAGATTTTAAAGCTTTGGCTTTAGTAAGATTGGACAGGGCAAAAGAATTATACATTGAATCCAAAGAGCTTGTGAAAATGGATAGTTACAAATCTGCAAATAACAGGGCATTTTATGCAATTGAAAAATGTATTAAAGCGCTTTTGGCAACACAGCAGATAGATGTGGAAACACATAATGGGGCAGTATCTCAGTTTAATCTTATTTTTATACATAATAGAGACAATTCAATTTTTACAAAGAATGATTACCAAAAAATTGCTAAGGCAGATCGCATCAGAAACGCTTCTGATTATGATGATTTTTATGTAGTGAATAAAGAAGAAACCAGAGAACTTCTTGATTTTGCGGAAGATTTTCTCGGGAGAACAGAAGAATATATTAATAGTGGAAAGAATTAGTATTATGAATCGAAAAATGAGTTGGTCAATATATATCCGCCATGGTTTTGACAAAGGGAAAGAACTGTGCTAGACTGTCACCATAACTGAATACGGCGTCAGCTGCAGCCGCTTTTGCGGCACGCGGAATAGGGTGAAAAGCCCTGCGAGTCGGTCACTGTGAAGCCTTTATACTTATAGAAGGATAAGTCAGATACGCGGCAGTCTGGCGGCATTCTGCCGAAACCGGAACTGCGTGATATTCGGCCTTGCCGCGTCTGCGGCGGGCTTTTTGGCGTTCTGCGCTTCGGTGCGGGACGCCTTTTTGTTTATACACACCTACACACGGGGGATTGTGAGCGGCGTCCCGGAAGTATGACCAGAAAGAAGACGAGGAGAGAAACATGAAAAGAGAAATGATGACACAGAGCAGGGTGAAAACAAAAATTGCGGCAGCTTTGCTAGGTATGCTGCTTGCGCTGACGGCGTGCGGAGGGGGAACTGCGACCGCGCAGCCAGAGACCGCATCGGAGGCACAGGTCGAACAGACTGCGGAACCCGAAACGTCGGAAATGGAATCGGAAGCACCCGGTACGGAAACGGTGCCCGAATCGCCTGCAGAGACGGAATCGCCGCTCCCCACAACTGACCCTAGCGGCGCGTCCATCGCCATCCCCGATCAGGTGGATTCCGTGGTGACGCTGGCGCCCTCGATCTGTGAAACGCTGGTGGCTCTGGGACTGGAGGATAAGATCGTTGGATATGACTTACAGAGTGCAGGTCTTGAAGGGCTGCCGGAGGATGTTCCCACCTTTGACACGGTGAATCCCGATGTGGAGCAGCTGACTGCCCTTGCGCCGGATATGCTTCTGGTGTCAAACCTTTCCCTCTACGATCAGGAAGCGCCCTATCAGCCGTTACTCGACGCGGGTGTGTGCGTGATCTGTGTGCCTACCAGTGAGAGTGTGGAAGATGTGAGAAGCGACATACGGTTTCTGGCGGCGGCTTTTTGTGTGCCGGAAGAAGGGGAACGCGTGGTGGCCGAGATGGACGAGAAACTTGCGGAACTTTCGGGTATTGTTTCCGATATTCCGGAGGAGGAGAGAAAGAGTGTCTATTTTGAGATTTCTCCCGCACCCTATCTGTACAGCAGCGGGAGCGGCACCTATCTGCATGAACTGATTGAACTGGCAGGGGGCAGGAATGTGCTGGCTGACCAGAACGGCTGGATTTCCGTGGAGGGAGAAACTGTAGCAGCCGCAAACCCGGATGTGATCTTTACGAATGTGAATTACACGGATGATCCTGTGGGGGAAATTCTCGGAAGAGAGGGCTGGGCAGGTGTGTCTGCTGTGCAGGATAAGGAAGTTTATTATATTGACAATATGGCGTCGTCCCTGCCGGACCATAACATTGTGATTGCGGTGGAACAGATGGCGCGGGCACTTTATCCGGAGCGCTTCGGAACGGAATGAGGAAGAAGACTGTAATGAGATTGAGAATAGGAATGGAGACTGGGACAAAGATGGGGATTCTCCTGCTGGCGGCGCTCCTGACCCTGCTTTTCGGAGTGGGGATTGGGAGCGTGTATGTGCCGTCCGCAGATATCCTTGCCATTCTGGCAGAGCGTCTTTTTGGACGGTCCCTGCCGGAACATATTCCCGCAAATTTCAGTGTCATGGTACTCGACATGCGTCTGCCGCGGGTGCTGCTCGCTTTTCTGACGGGGGCAGCCCTCGCTGTCTGCGGTGCGGTAATGCAGTCGCTTTTACAAAATCCACTGGCTTCGCCTTTTGGGCTGGGGGTGTCTTCCGGGGCGGGACTGGGTGCGGCTCTCGTCATTGTGCTGGGGCTTGCCTCGGCGGGGCTTGGCACGTTTCTGCTGCCTGCGGTAAGTTTGTGTTTTGCGCTCGGCACGGTGTTTTTTGTGCTGCTTCTTGCGGCAAAGCTGGATCGGAGAATGTCCAACGTGACCGTGATTCTGATTGGAATGGTAGTCTCCCTGTTCTGCAATGCGGTCATGTCGCTGCTTGCAACGGGCTCTCCCGCACATGCGCAGCGCATTCAGCTCTGGCAGCTTGGCAGTTTTTCCATGCGGGAGTGGAGTGCGGTGTGGGCGCTTTTTCCGGTCACTGTCCTTGCCTGTCTCTATTTTCTGCGCTATGCGGGGGAGCTTGACGTGATGACTTTCGGGGAAGAACAGGCGTCGGCGATGGGCGTGGATCTGCGCAGGGTCAGGGGACGGCTGATGGCGGCAGTGGCAGTGCTGACGGGAACGGCGGTGGCATTTGTGGGGATCATCGGCTTTGTGGATCTGATCGTGCCCCATATTGCGAGGCGGTTTTTCGGCGCGGCGCACAGGCGTACGATCCCGGCATGCGCCCTGCTCGGGGGAACCTTTCTCGTGCTGTGTGATCTGGCGGCGAGAACCTTCACGCCGCCCCATGAGATACCGATCGGCTCCATCACGGCGCTGCTTGGTGCACCTTTTTTTCTCTATCTTTTTTTTGCGGGGCGCAAGGACGGTTGAGAGACGGTCTGTACGACAGGCGGGAGGTATGACTGAACAAAATGGAGTATGGCATGGATAAAACAGCGATGCTTGCGGTAGAAAATCTATCCTGCGGCTACGGGAAAACAGAGGTGATACACGACCTGTCTTTTCAGGTGAAAGCGGGTGAGAGGCTGTGTATTCTCGGTCCGAACGGCTGCGGCAAAACGACGCTTCTGCGCGCGCTTGCGGGAGTGATTCCATGGCAGGGCAGTGTGGAGGCGGATGGGGTTTCCCAGCGCGGGCTGTCCCCGAAGCAGAGGGCGAAAAAGATTGCGCTGATGAGCCAGTTTTCCCGGGCGGCTTTCGACTATACGGTCTATGAGGCAGTGATGCTGGGGCGGTATGCGCATCGGAGCAATTCTCTGTTCCCGTCGGAGACGGCGGCGGACCGTGAAGCTGTGGAAGACGCCATGCGGCGCACCGGCGTGTGGGAACTGAGGGAAAAACTGGTGACCAGGCTTTCTGGCGGGCAGATGCAGCGGGTGTTTCTCGCCAGAACCTTTGCGCAGGAGCCCCGGGTTATCCTTTTGGACGAACCGGCAAACCATCTGGACCTGCGGTATCAGGCGGAACTTCTGGAAAGCCTGCGGGACTGGACGGCGGACGGGAAGCGGTGTGTGGCGGGGGTGTTTCACGATATCGGTCTGGCGCTCGCCTTTGCGGACACGGCGCTTTTGCTGGAGGAGGGCAGGGAGCTTGGCTGCGGTCCTGTGGAGGAACTGGATGAAAAGCTGCTCAACCGGCTTTACGGCATGGATGTGCGAAGTTATATGAGGGAGATGTACGGAAGGTGGACATGAGGAGGATAGAATATGGCGATATACAGGAGCCCCTATGAGGCATACCCGTTTTTGTGCGATGCGGACGACGATCTGCGCTGCGACTTTGAACTGCTCACGGACGAACTGGCAAGCGGCGCCGGACTGCTGCGAAGCCAGATCACGCAACCGCCCCTGGCGGATGAACTTTTGTGGGTCTGCGAACTGATTTACCATATGAATCCGACCCTGCGCACTACCTTTACGGTGACGGAGGAGGAGATCGCCCGTCTTGCCGCCGCGGTGGACAGGCTGCAGGCGGCAAGCAGCGTGCATGGGTTTGTGCTGCCCTGCGGCTGTCAGTGTGCCTGCACGGCTCATTTGCTGCGGGTAAAAGCCAAGTGTCTGGTGCGGCTTTTATACAGATATCTGCACCGCGGAGGCGGAGTCCCGGACGGACTTTTGGATCTTGCGAATCTTCTCTCCGGTTATTTCTTTTTGCTGGCGCTGAAGCTCAATGCCCTGAACGGGGTGGAGGAGCGCGTCTATCGCAGTCGGAATTACCAATAACCTGATTTGGAAAACAAAATATATGCCGCTAGAACTCTATTTTCAACTTCACAAGCGCGTTGTTATTTGTTAGAATAAGTCTATAGGGGAAGCGCTCAGAGATGGGATGGGTTATGTATGACGCATATAGAAAAGGCGGAAAAACTGTTACATCAGAAATATCATTGTTCGCAGGCTTTGTTTGGCGCATTTGCTTCCGACTTCGGGCTGGATTTAAAGACGGCTTTTAAGATCAGCACCTGCTTTGGCGGCGGTATGCGGCAGGGAGGTGTCTGCGGCTGTATCACGGCTTCTCTTATGGTGCTTGGACTGGCGTTCGGGTTTTACGATTCCCAGGATACGGAGCAGGAGATTTACGGCAATAAGAAAACGGAGGAGTTCATCCGCCGCTTTACGGAGCAGATGGAAGACCGCGCCGGCATGGCGAGAAAGACGGCTAAGAACAGTATTCTGGGCAATATTGTGTTCTATGAGGAGCAGTTTAAGGATTCCTTATACAATAGAAAATTTATTGAGGAGAACATGCAGGCTGCCATAACGGAGCGGCAGTATCTGATGTATCTGCAGCCCAAGTACAGCATTTCGAAGAACGAGATTATAGGCGCGGAGGCGCTGGTGAGGTGGAAACATCCGGAGAGGGGCATGATTTACCCGGATCAGTTTATTCCCATCATTGAGGAGAACGGCTTTATCAGAAAGGTAGATTACTATATATGGGAGGAGGCATGCCGCTTTATCAGGCGGTGCCGGGACGAGGGACTTGGGGACTGTCCGATTTCCGTGAACGTATCCAGGGCACACCTGAGGGACAATGAATGTATCATGATGCTGGATGATATGATTACGAAGACAGGGATTCCCAGAAAGCTTCTGGAGCTGGAGATCACGGAGACGGTGGATGACCAGCAGGTGAGCAGCAAGGCGTTCCAGCTGAAGGAGGAAGGGTTTACGCTTTTGATGGATGATTTCGGAAGCGGGTATTCTTCCCTGAATATTCTTTTGGAGACACCTTTCGATGTGATCAAGCTTGACAAAAAGTTTATGGAGAATATGATGGTGTCGGCAAAAGGCAGATTGATTCTGGAGCAGGTGGTTTCCATGACGAACAGGCTGGGGCTTGGTCTTTTGGCGGAAGGTGTGGAGACGAAGGAGCAGGTGGAGCTTCTGCAGAACATTGGATGCGATCAGGTACAGGGCTATTATTACGCGAAGCCCATGGCAGCAGAGGACTTTTTTACTTTGTTAAAGAAGCAGAACCAAAATAAATAAAACGGGAGAACAGACGGCATATGGACTACAAAGCAATTCCTTTTGAGCAGAGAATCAAAGAAAATATCAGAAGCTATTCCATGGATCATCTTTACGCGCTGGATACGCTGACGGAATACTGCAAGGCGCTCAGCGCGGTGACAGGCGCCGCTCTTCTGATGACAGAGAGACACGGCGAGAAGATTATATCGGTGGGAGGTTTCGCGGGCTTTACGCCGGACGTGGTCGGGGAGCCGGGACGCAAGGTCAGGGTATGCGGCAGGACGATTGCGCATCTGTATGCCGAGACAGGCAAGGTGCCGGAGGGAAAACGGCAGGCTGTGGAGAGAATGCTGGACGGCTTCGCGGCAATGCTTTCCCACTGGGGGGAGGAGACTTATCTGCATACGGAGACGGCGATCTATGCGGACGAGCTGGAACAGAAGCTGGGCGTACAGCATGTGCAGACGGCAAGGGGAGAGAACGAGGACGCGCTTACCGGAGTGTACCATAAGCTCTATTTTGAGGAGCGTATGAGAGCGATAGACAGGGCGGAAGTGGTGCCTGTGGCTGTGATCAATGTAAACATAAACGACTGGAAGTACACGAACGATCATTTCGGTGACGAGGAGAGCGACCGGCTGATCAAGACCATTGCCGACATATTGAAACAGGAGAAGAAACCGGATTACGTTATCGGCCGTGTGGACGGGGATGTCTTTATCGTGCTGATTCCCATGGCGGAGGACGGTGAGGCGGAAGACTACTGCCAGAGAGTGCAGCAGGCATGCCTTTCCTATGAGGACGGGATTCTTGCGCCCTCTGTTGCCTGCGGCGTCGTCTACAGGACGAATGTGGAGGAAATGATAGAGGATAAGCTTGACGACGCGGAGTACGAGATGTTCAACAACAAATTCGAGATCAAGAATGCGCCCGGATACAGGGAGCGGCTGGAAAAAAGAAAGTAAACGGGAAAATTCTAAAATAAATATTAAATCCCTTTTTCTGGATAAAAACAAGATAATGGGAGATAATTAAAGAAAAGAAGAGAAAATGAAAGATATGTCTTCATATGCGGATGTAGAACCATTTGCAAACGCCCGCATATGAAGATAATATATGTTCCAGAGTTAGCACTCATAAGAGGTGAGTGCTAACAAAGCAAAGGATAAGCACAAAAGGTATCACACAATAAAAAGGAGGCAGTTATTATGAAGTTAACACCACTTGGCGACAGAGTAGTATTAAAGCAGCTGGAAGCGGAGGAGACCACGAAGTCCGGCATCGTTTTGCCCGGACAGAGCAAAGAGAAGCCCCAGCAGGCAGAGGTGATCGCGGTAGGTCCCGGCGGCGTTGTGGACGGCAAGGAAGTGAAGATGGAAGTGAAGGTCGGCGATCAGGTTATTTATTCCAAATACTCAGGCACAGAAGTGAAGCTCGGCGAGGATGAGGAATATATCATCGTGAGACAGAATGATATTCTGGCGGTCATAGAGTGAGAAGTACTTCTAAAGACGTTCTGCCATAGGACGGAACGCGGAGAAGTACTAAATCTCACTCAGGAGAATGCCTGAAAAGCAGCATTCTCCGCATGGAATAAATTGAAGTAATCAAAATCGAAAAGCAGGAGGACATAAAATTATGGCTAAGGAAATTAAGTATGGCGCGGAAGCTAGGGCGGCTTTGGAATCTGGCGTAAATCAGCTGGCGGACACCGTTAGGGTGACGCTTGGACCGAAGGGCAGAAACGTAGTTCTGGATAAGTCCTACGGCGCGCCCCTCATCACAAACGATGGTGTGACCATCGCGAAGGAGATCGAGCTTGCGGATGCGTTTGAAAATATGGGCGCACAGCTTGTCAAGGAAGTGGCGACCAAGACAAACGACGTGGCAGGCGACGGCACCACCACAGCGACTGTGCTGGCACAGGCTATGGTGAATGCGGGTATCAAGAATCTGGCGGCGGGCGCGAACCCGATTATCTTAAGAAAAGGTATGAAGAAGGCTACCGAGACGGCTGTGGAAGCGATCGCGAAAATGAGCTCCAAGGTTAACGGCAAGGAGCATATCGCGAGAGTGGCGGCTGTTTCTTCCGGCGACGACGAGGTTGGCCAGCTTGTTGCAGATGCGATGGAGAAGGTTTCCGGCGACGGCGTAATCACCATCGAGGAGAGCAAGACCATGCTCACAGAATTGGATCTGGTGGAAGGTATGCAGTTCGACAGAGGCTACATTTCCGCGTATATGGCAACCGATATGGATAAGATGGAGGCGGTTTTAGAGAATCCCTACATTCTGATTACAGATAAGAAGATCGCGAACATTCAGGAGATCCTGCCCCTCTTAGAGCAGATCGTACAGTCCGGCGCGAAGCTCCTCATCATCGCTGAGGACGTGGAGGGTGAGGCGCTCACAACCCTGATTGTGAACAAACTGCGTGGCACCTTCAATGTGGTTGCTGTGAAAGCGCCCGGCTACGGCGACAGAAGAAAGGCTATGCTGGAGGATATCGCTATCCTGACAGGCGGTCAGGTAATCAGCTCCGAACTTGGTCTGGAGCTTAAGGATGCAACCCTCGACCAGCTCGGTCGTGCGAAGTCCGTTAAGGTGCAGAAAGAGAACACCGTTATCGTGGACGGTGAGGGTGAAAAGAAAGAGATTGAGGCGAGAATCGGTCAGATTAAGAAGCAGATCGAGGAGACGACTTCCGATTTCGATAAGGAGAAACTGCAGGAGCGTCTTGCGAAACTGGCGGGCGGCGTAGCTGTGATCCGCGTGGGTGCGGCGACAGAGACCGAGATGAAGGAGGCGAAGCTTCGTCTGGAGGACGCGCTTGCGGCAACCAGAGCGGCTGTGGAGGAAGGCATTATTGCCGGCGGCGGTTCCGCGTATGTGCACGCGGCGAAGGAAGTGGAGAAGATGGCGGAGAAGCTGGAAGGCGACGAGAAGACAGGCGCACAGATCGTCCTGAAAGCGCTTGAGGCGCCCCTGTTCCACATCGTTGCGAACGCGGGTCTGGAAGGCTCCGTTATCATCAACAAGGTGAGAGAGTCCGAGGCAGGCGTAGGTTTCGACGCGCTGACCGAGGAGTATGTGGATATGGTGAAGGCAGGCATTCTTGATCCCGCTAAGGTGACAAGAAGCGCACTGCAGAACGCGACCAGCGTGGCAAGCACTCTGCTCACCACCGAGTCCGTAGTGGCAAACATCAAAGAGCCCGAACCCGCAATGCCCGCAGGCGGTGCCGGCGGCATGGGGATGATGTAAGGCGCAGAGGGAAAAACAAGCGGCGCGAAGCGACATTTGTTTTTCCCGCGCCGTGAACGAGCAAAGGTCTGTCGGAGACGGACAGAAAGCGCGTAAGCGCGGCTTTGCGAGTATAACGTAATAAGCTGCGGCGCAGCGGATGTGAGGAGAAAATGCGCTTTCCGAGCTTGCTCGAGAAGGCGCATTTTTTGCGAGCAGATGGTATTTCCTATTTGTTTCTGGTTTTACCGGCCATCTGCCGGCTGACAACAAAAATACCAACCAACATCTGGCAAATGGATAATCCCAGCATGAAGCCCGAGAGAAAATTCTGAAATTCTGTCCCGCCAAACAGTTGGGATAGGGTTAACATAACAATCCCAACGATAATCAGAATATAGCCGGTAAACGTGATTTTAGCATTTTTCAGCTCCTGCATTTCTTTCATCATCTCCATGATCTGCTCATTGTCATAGGTGTGTATGCTTTTATCATCCTCTTCCCCGTTCATAAGCTCGGCCAGCGTCGTGTTCAGTTCTGTGCATAACGATTCAACAATGGAATAATCGGGCATACATTTTCCGGTTTCCCATTTAGAGATGGTTTTGTTTGAGACACCTAATTTTTGTGCAAGCTGTTCCTGTGTCAGGTTCAGTTCTTTGCGCTTTTTCATAATAAATTTGCCTGTTGCTGTCTGATCCATGTTCATGTACCTCCAGTTGTTTTTCTATGGCAAGTATAGCATTTTGGGCGCGCAATGACATCCCCTGTAAGGCGAATTTGGGTGGAATTTCTGTGAGCAATCGCCAAAAAGGGCGCATTTTATAGTGCAGAACTCAAATATTATGGGATGCGCTGCTAAATTATTTTGATTTTTCTTGCAAATACTAGCAGAATGGCGTAAAATGGCTAGTATGTAATATTATGTAATCCGATAAGGGTTAGGTGAACGTATGGCGACAGAAGAAAAGACTGAGCTGGTCTTTGACGACGGCAGAATTGAATCCATAGAAGAATTTCAGACTCCGGGGCAGCTTTATGAGGAGCTTATTACCCGTGTGCGCAAATATCACCCTTCAACGGATATCAGCCTGATCAGAAAGGCGTACAAGGTAGCGTCGGAGGCACACGAGGGGCAGGCGAGGAAGTCCGGGGAACCCTATATCATCCATCCTCTGTATGTGGCAATTATTCTTGCGGATCTGGAGATGGATAAGGAGACGATTGTTGCGGGGCTTCTGCACGACGTGGTGGAAGACACCGTTATGACGGATGAGGAAATCGGTGAGCAGTTCGGCGTGGAGGTGGCGCATCTTGTGGACGGCGTCACAAAGTTAGATAAGCTGAATTTTCACGGGGAACACGGAAATTACGATAAAGACGCGGAGAAGCTGGAGCGGCAGGCGGAGAACCTGCGCAAAATGTTCCTTGCCATGGCGAGGGATATCCGCGTCATACTGATAAAGCTGGCTGACCGTCTGCATAACATGCGGACGCTGCAGCACATGCGGCCGGAGAAACAGCAGGAGATCGCGAGGGAGACGCTTGATATTTATTCTCCCATTGCCCAGCGTCTGGGCATTTCTAAGATTAAGGTGGAATTGGACGATTTGTCATTGAAATATTTGGAGCCCGCGGCTTATTACGATCTGGTGGATAAAATTGCCGTCAGAAAGAGCGAGCGGGAGCGGTATATTCAGGCTATTGTGGACGAGGTCAGCGTGCATATCAAAAATGCGGGCATCAAAGCGCAGATCGACGGACGCATCAAGCATTTTTTCAGCATTTATAAGAAGATGAAAAACCAGAATAAGACCATAGACCAGATCTATGATCTGTTTGCTGTGCGTATTATTGTGGATACGGTGAAGGACTGTTATGCCGCGCTGGGCGTGATCCATGAAATGTATAAGCCGATACCGGGTCGTTTCAAGGACTATATCGCCATGCCGAAGTCGAATATGTACCAGTCTCTCCACACCACGCTGATAGGGGAGAGCGGGCAGCCGTTTGAAATCCAGATCCGCACTTATGAGATGCACAAGGCGGCGGAGTATGGTATCGCGGCGCACTGGAAATACAAGGAGGCATCCGACGGGAAGAAGGTGGAAGCCCAGGAGGAGGAGAAGCTTGTCTGGCTGCGGCAGATTCTTGAGTGGCAGCAGGACATGACGGACAATAAAGAGTTTATGAATCTTCTGAAGGATGATTTAAACCTTTTTGCCGACACGGTATTCTGCTTTACCCCGACAGGGGATGTGAAAAGTCTGCCGGCGGGTTCCACGCCCATTGATTTTGCCTACAGCGTACACAGCGCGGTGGGGAATAAAATGATCGGCGCGAGAGTCAACGGCAAACTTGTGACGATAGATTACGAGATTAAAAATGGCGACCGGGTGGAGATCATGACTTCCCAGAACTCTAAGGGTCCGAGCCGTGACTGGCTGAATGTGGTAAAGAGCACCCAGGCTAAAAATAAGATCAATCAGTGGTTTAAAAACGAGCTGAAAGAGGACAATATCGTCAAGGGGCGGGAACTGATCCAGGCGTACTGTAAGGCGAAAGCGATCAATGCCTCGAATGTTCTGACACCTCAGTACGAGGAAGCTGTCATTAAAAAATACGGTTTCCAGAACTGGGAATCGGTGCTTGCGGCGGTTGGGCACGGTGCCCTCAAGGAAGGGCAGATCATTAACCGGATGCAGGAGCTTTACGAGAAAGACCACAAGCGTGAGATGACCGACGCCGAGGTGATGGCGGAGATCGAGGAGAGCGTCCGCATCAACCGCGCGAAGCCGGGGAAGAGCACCAGCGCCATCGTGGTGAAGGGGATTCATGATGTGGCTGTCCGTTTCTCCAAGTGCTGCAGCCCGGTGCCTGGCGATGAGATCGTGGGCTTTGTCACGAGAGGAAGGGGTATTTCCATTCACCGGACGGACTGTGTGAACCTGTTAAACCTGCCGGAGATTGACAGAAACCGCTTGATTGACGCGGAGTGGCAGCAGCCGGAAGGAGCGGCAGCCGGAGAGAAATATCTGGTGGAAATCAGTATTTTCGCCAATAACAGAAACGGGCTGCTGGCGGATGTGTCCCGCGCGCTGACGGAGAAAGAGATTGATATTCAGGCGTTAAATACGAGGGTGAGCAAGCAGGGGACGGCGACTATTATGGTCAGCTTTGAGGTTGGCAGCAAGGAAGAACTGCAGCGGATCATTGATAAGATCAGAACCATAGAGAGCATTATAGATATTGAGAGAACAACAGGATGAGGAAGATGAAGGATGAGTGATTTAAAAATCGGCAGGCTGATGCTGGGCATCTGCCAGACAAACTGTTATTTTGTATACAAAGAGGGGACGAAGGACGTGATTTTCTTTGACCCGGCGGACAAGGGCGATTATATTTATGAGACCTTGCAGGAGAAGGGGTTTCAGGTAAAGGGGATTCTTCTGACACACGCCCATTTTGACCATATCTGGGGCTGCAACAGGCTGCGCGAACTCTCGGGTGCGCCGGTTTATGCTTACGAGGCGGAAAAGCCGCTCTGTGAGGACGCGGTGACGAACGTTTCCGATCAGGTGGGACGCCCTTACACGGTGATCCCGGACAGATATCTGAAAGAGAATGAGGAGATCACGATCGCGGATATGACCTGCAGGCTGATTGCCACGCCGGGACATACGGTGGGGAGCTGCTGTTATTATTTTGAGGAGGCGGGCATCCTCGTTGCGGGTGATACGCTTTTTCAGGAGTCGGTGGGCAGGACAGACCTGGCGACGGGAAGTATGAGCGCGCTGACCAGATCGGTCAAAGACAAGCTGTTCTTATTGCCGGATGAGACAAAGGTTTATCCCGGGCATGGGGAATCCACGTCGATCGGTCACGAGAAGGAGTACAATCCGTTTGTGCAGTGACAGGAAACGTGGAACGGCGATATTGTTGTGCAGGATCAGTGCATAAGCGCAAAAAATGGAGATGAAGCAGACGCAAGTGTATGGCGCGCGAGAAAAGTGATGGGAGAAGAGCCGCAGGATAAACGGTTAAAAACAGATAGGAAGGGACAAAAGATGGGCGACTGCAGAGACTGTGGATCGCCTATCTCGGCGTAACGAGTGCAGCGACGCTGCATTTCAGGGCGGCGGTCAGACTGGACGGCGGAAACGGCAGACGGGGAGGAAAGTAAGAGTTGGGGAATGAGATGATGGGGAAACAGACGCAGAAGGACGCAGAAAGTGGGCTGCAGATTCTGAATCGTGACGTCATCAAATATATTGCCATGCTTACCATGCTGCTCAACCACATCGGGCACATGTTCCTTACAGGAGGTACGCCGCTTTATGAGATTTTGGAGGATATCGGGTTCTTTACGGCTCCGGTGATGTGTTTTTTTATGGTGGAGGGTTATACCTATACGCGCTCCAGGATCGGGTATGGGCTGAGACTGCTTTTATTTGCAGTTATATCCCAGGTACCCTTTGAGCTCGCCTTCGGGCAGCGCGGTCTTAACATGATTTATACGCTTTTTTGCTGTTTTCTGATTCTTGTGGTGATGGAGCGTGTGAACAACCCTGTCCTGCAGGGGGGATGCGTATTGTTTCTGATATTGGCAACGGTGAACGGTGACTGGCCGATTGTGGCGCCGCTGCTGACGTTTCTGCTTTGCAGGAATGCGGGAGACCGAAGAAAGCAGGCGGTGAGCTTTGGCGTGGTTTATCTGCTTTTCGCGGTGTTGAACACGCAGAATTATATGTTCGGACAGCAGGGAGAATGGACAGCGTATACCGTGGTTCACGCGGCGCTTTCCGGGGTGGGCATCCTTGTTGCGGCGGTTGTGGTTCTGGTATTTTATAATGGGGAGCGGGCACAGAAGGGCAGGAATTTTTCCAAGTGGTTTTTCTATATTTTTTATCCGGCGCACCTTCTTGTGTTGTATATGATTAAGTTAAGTTTACATAAAGTACAATTGTGAGCATATAAAACGGTATACAGGCACGGGGAAAGGGGGAGCTGTTATGGGCGCACAGGAAACTTCCGACAGACAACTGAAAATAGAGAGCCTGGCGGAGGAGATTCTACGCCTTGCCCACGACGGTCTTCTGATCAACATGCGGTTTCTGGATGTGGCGCTGTCGAAACTGAAACTGGAATGCCGGCCGCAGACGGGGACCCATCTATTTGACGGAGCCACATTATATTATGACCCGGTGCGGTTACTGAGGCAGTATAAAGTGGCTCCGAACTACGCGGCAAGGCTCTATCTGCACACGCTCCTGCACTGTATCTTTTTCCATGCCAGCGGGACGGATAAGCTGAACAGGCTCTATTGGGATATGGCGACCGATATCGCCGTGGAAAACACGATTCTGGACATAGACCTGCATCTGACCGGTCTGCAGACGGACGATACACTGAAGAATCGTCTGGAGATTTTAGGAAAGCAGGCGGGCGGACTGACTGCGGAGAAGATTTACAGGCATTTCCGGGTGGAGGAGCCGTCACAAAAGGCGGTGGAGGAATGGCATAAGCTGTGCCATTTCGACGAGCATATTTACTGGGACAGGCGGGAGGAACTGGAACTGTCACAGACCGAGTGGCGCAAGGTCAGCGAGCGCATCAAGGCGGACTTAAAGAGTTTCAGCCGTGACAAGAACAGTGCGGAGAGCATAGAGGAGAATCTGAAAGAGGCGACAAGGGAGCGCTATGACTACGCGGGTTTCCTGAAAAAATTTATGGTTATGGGCGAGTCCATACAGGTCAACGACGACGAGTTTGACTATATTTACTACACTTACGGGTTGGACACCTACGGCAATATGCCCCTGGTGGAGCCTTTGGAGTATAAGGACAGCAATAAAATCCGGGATTTCGTGATCGCGATTGACACTTCCGCCTCCTGCAGGGGAGAGGTCGTACAGGCTTTTTTGCAGAAGACTTACAATATCATGCAGGATGCGGAGAGCTTTTTTACGAAAATCAATGTGCACATCATCCAGTGTGACAGCGAGGTACAGCAGGATGTGAAGATCACGGAGCGGGAAGAGTTCGACCGGTTTATGGAGCAGGGAAAACTGACGGGTTTCGGTTCCACCGATTTTCGCCCGGTGTTTGCCTACGTGGAAAAGCTGCGGGAGGAGGGAGAGCTTGCGCGGCTGAAAGGGATGATCTACTTTACCGACGGGTATGGGATTTACCCGGAACAGATGCCGGACTACGACGTGGCGTTTGTCTTTCTCCATGACGATGAGAACGCGCCGAAGGTGCCGCCGTGGGCGATCCGGCTTGTCCTCGAGGAAGAGGAGATTCAGAGTGAAAAGAACTTCTAAAGACACTCTTAGGTTTGCCTTTGGATTGGAGAATCCACATAAATGGAGCGATAGGAGCGTACAACGATATGAATATTAAGGATGCAAAGAATTACATCAAGGATTCCGTCAGGATTTATCTGAAAAAGGACGAGGAGGGAGAGTACCGGATTCCCGTTGTCAGGCAGCGCCCGATTTTTCTGCTGGGGGCACCAGGCATCGGCAAGACGGCGATCATGGAGCAGATCGCGCAGGAGCTGGGGATCGCGCTGGTGTCCTACTCCATGACCCACCACACGAGACAGTCGGCGTTGGGGCTTCCCTTTATCGTGCACAAGGAGTATGAGGGAAAGGCTTACGACGTGTCGGAGTATACCATGAGTGAGATCATTGCCTCGGTCTATGACGTGATGGCGGAGAGCGGCATCCGTGAGGGCATTTTGTTTCTGGACGAGATCAACTGTGTGTCCGAGACGCTGGCGCCTTCCATGCTGCAGTTTTTGCAGTACAAGGTTTTCGGCAGGCATCAGGTGCCGGAAGGCTGGGTGATCGTGACGGCGGGCAACCCGCCGGAGTACAATAAATCGGTGCGGGAGTTTGATATCGTGACGCTGGACCGGCTGAAAATTCTGAAGGTGGAGGCGGACTACGCGGTCTGGAGGGAATATGCGAGAGAGCGGGGCGTGCACACGGCGATCCTGAACTATCTGGACATGAAAAAAGAGGATTTCTATCAGGTGGAGACTACGGTGAAGGGCAGAAGCTACATTACGGCCAGAGGCTGGGAGGATCTGTCCGAGATGTTAAAGCTCTACGAGGAGGAGCAGATCACGGTGGAGGAGTCCTTTGTGGGGCAGTATCTGCGGCATGAGCGGGTGGTCAGGGAGTTTACGGCATATTATGATTTGTATCGGAAGTATCAGAACGACTATAAGGCGGAGGAAATCTTGACTGGCATAGTCAGTGAACAGGTGAAGGATAAGGCGAGAAAGGCGGACTTCGATGAGAGGCTGTCCCTGATGGGTATGCTGATCGACACGATACAGCAGGATATCCGTGAAAATATGTTGGAGTCCCAGATCCTGAGCGAACTGATGAATCCCCTCAGGGCTTTGAAGGCAAAGGCGGAGGCGGGAGAGACGGCGCAGGTGCTTTCGGCGCTTGTCGGGAAACAGGCGCAGGGCAGACAGAAGGCAATGGAATCCCTGCGGAAAGCGGGGGCTTTGTCCGTGCGGGACAAGCGGTTAAACAAAGCGATAGCCGGGTTCCTTTCCGCCTGTGAAAAGAGCCTGCGGCTTGCAGAGACGGAGGACGGCGCTGCCGGGTTTGCCCGGGTGAAAGAGCAGTTTGATAAAAAGGTGTCCGACTACAAGCGCGATACGGAGCGGGTGAAGGAGCGGATGCATTTTCTCTTTCAGTTTGTGGAGGACGCTTTCGGTTCCGGCAACGAGATGCTGATTCTGGTGACGGAGTGTACGGTGCAGGCTGACTGCGCGAAGTTTATCAGTCTTTACGGATGTGAGGACTATCAGAGACACAACGAGGAGCTGATGCTTACCGAGCGGGGGGCGGAGCTGACGGCACGGATTGAGGAGCTAGAATTATAAGTGCGCGAAAAACGTTGCTCAATTGTTTTTTCTGACAATTCTGTCAGTTTTGGGAGCTGAGATTTTGCAGAGTGAAGCGATGGTAATGAAACGATGGAAAGAAAAATAAGACACGGGGAACTGAATATGCCGCAGGGCGTCCTGTCCTATAAGACGGACGGGGAGACGGCGGAGATTACGGGATACCGGGGGAAGGATACGGAGATTGCGGTGCCGTCCGAGGCAGGCGGCTGTCCTGTAACCTGCATCGGGAAGAAGGCATTTTTGAGCAATAAGATGTTAAAAGAAATTTCCCTGCCGGAGTCGGTGGTCAGGATTGACGACTGGGCTTTCGCCTACTGCGCAAAGCTTGCACGGGTGATTCTGCCCTATCACCGCATGGAAATCGGACAGGGGATTTTTAAGGAATGCTTTCTGTTAGAGGAGATTGTGGATGAAAGTGCAGATGCGGGGGAAAAAAAGACTGTGGACACCGCCTTTCTTCTGGCGGCTGTGATGAGCAGGCTTGACGCTTTTTATCTGTTTGACTTTGAGAACGCAGGCACGGCGGAGTGGATGGTGCAGTGGGACGGGCGGATGCAGACGCTGATGGAGCGGGAGGATACGGAAGGGTTTTCCAAAATGCTGCTCTGCGGGGAAGAGGATTACGGCAGCAGGGAGAATAATCTGGACTATTATACGGAACAGCGGAGACGGGAGAAGGTGCGGCTTTCCATGCTGCGGCTGATGCATGACTATGGGCTTAAGCAGGCTGTGCGTGAAAAACTGGAACAGTATCTTCTCTCGCACATAAAGGGGTGTGAGACGGAGGAGACGTGGAAAGTGGTGCTGGAGGAATACGGGGACGATCTGCGTTACTATCAGTTCCTCACACAGATTGGCGGCGTCACGAGAGAGAACTTCCAGCCCATGATGGAAGATATGGGACAGGCACACACGGAAATGAAGGCTTACCTGATGAAGTATCATGGGGAACAGCATATGGCGGCGGATGTTTTCGATGCATTTGCGCTGTGAAATTTAAGGCTTGCACAATGCCCGGTTCTGTGGTATTATGATATCTGCTTGATTGGCAGAAGAAGATTTCGGTTTTTTCGGAGTGGAGGATAAAGATGGGTGTACTGAGAATCATACTGACTGTGATTTATATTTTAATATGTATCGCACTGGTGGTATTGGTGCTGATGCAGGAGGGGAAGGCAGCCGGTCTTGGCGCGATCAGTGGCGCGGCGGAAACCTACTGGGGCAAGAACAAGGGCCGTTCGATGGAAGGAAAACTCGTCAAGATTACGACGGGGCTTGCGGTCGGGTTCATGCTGTTGGCGGTCGTTTTAAACCTGACTTTGTTCTAAAGTATTCTTAAGCGGAAAGAACGAAAAGCACTCTTGCACACATGTGGTGAGGGTGCTTTTGCGCGTATAAGCAGAGTCAGTGGAAATGGAAGGCAAATGGACACACAATTTGAAAAGCGGAAAAATTTAATATGCGAGCTGGTGGCGGACGAGCAGTATGTGCCGATGAAGGAAAAGGAGCTGGCTGTATTTATGCAGGTGGCGCCGGCGGACAGGGAAACGTTCCGGGAGACGCTGAACGCGCTTTTATCGGAAGGGAAAATACAGCTCACGAGGCAGGGCAGATATGTGAAGCCGGATGCGAACCGTCCCGTGGGTACTTTTATCAGCCACGCCAAAGGCTTCGGCTTTGTGGAGGTCGAGGGGTACGGGGAGGACTTTTACATTCCCGAAGACAAGACGAACGGAGCCTTTCACATGGACAGGGTGCAGATCGCCTTTCTGTCCGGACGGCGCGGTCAGAGGCGGGAGGCGGAAGTCGTCCGCATTTTGGAGCGGGGCACGAAGCAGCTTGTGGGCACTTATGAGCAGTCACGGAATTTTGGTTTTGTGATACCCGATAACAGCAAGATCGGCACGGATATCTTTGTGCCGAAGGAGCGTTCCAAGGGGGCGGTCACGGGGCACAAGGTTGTGGTGGAACTGACCTCTTACGGGGATGAGCGGCATAAGCCGGAGGGCAGAGTGGCAGAGCTGATCGGGCATATCAATGACCCAGGCGTGGATATCATGTCCATCGTGCGTGGCTTTGAACTTCCCACGGAATTTGGCGAGAAGGTGATGAATCAGGCGAATCGGACGCCGGATACCGTGTCTGAGGCGGACCGGGCGGGGCGCATGGACCTGCGCGGCCTGCAGATGGTGACCATAGACGGGGAGGACGCCAAGGATCTGGACGACGCGGTCAGTCTCTATCGGGATGAAGCCGGGCTTTTCCATCTGGGCGTCCATATCGCGGATGTGACCAACTATGTGCAGGAAAATTCCGCGCTTGACTGGGAAGCTCTGGAACGGGGAACCAGCGTTTATCTCGTGGACCGGGTGATTCCCATGCTGCCCCACAAACTTTCCAACGGTATCTGCTCCCTGAATCAGGGCGTGGACAGGCTGGCTTTAAGCTGTCTGATGACGATCAACGGAAAGGGCGAGGTGGCGGATTACCAGGTAGCGGAAACCGTGATCCGGGTGGACCGCAGAATGTCCTACACTTCCGTCAGAAAGATTCTGGAGGATAAGGACGAGGCGGAGCGGCAGGAATACGAGGCGCTTGTCCCTATGTTTGAACAGATGGGGGAACTGGCAGCGCTTCTCAGAAAGAAAAGGCATAAGCGCGGTTCCATCGACTTTGATTTCGCGGAGAGTAAGATCATTCTGGATGGACAGGGGCATCCTCTGGAGATCAGACCTTATGAGCGCAACGTGGCGACAAAAATCATCGAGGATTTTATGCTGATTGCCAACGAGACGGTGGCGCAGCACTTTTTCTGGCTGGAGACACCCTTTGTATATCGGACGCACGAGAAGCCTGACCCGGATAAAATCAGGAAGCTTGCGACCTTTATCAGAAATTTCGACTATCGTATCAAACAGACAGGGGAGGAAATCCACCCGAAGGAGCTGCAGAAACTTCTTGATAAGATAGCGGATACGGATGAGGAGACGCTGATCAGCCGTCTGACGCTCAGAAGCATGAAACAGGCGAAATATACGGTGGAGTGCACAGGGCATTTCGGGCTGGCATGTCAGTATTACTGCCACTTTACCTCGCCCATCAGACGCTATCCGGATCTGCAGATTCACCGCATTATTAAGGAACAGCTGCGGGGAAAACTTTCAGAGGAGCGTATCAGCCATTATGAGGAAAAGCTGCCGGAGGTGGCGAAGCACGCCTCGAAGATGGAGCGGCGCGCCGCGGAGGCGGAGCGGGAAACGGATAAGCTTAAGAAAGCGGAATATATGGAGGACCGCATCGGGGAAATCTATGACGGCGTGATCTGCGGCATTACCCAGTGGGGCATTTATGTCGAACTGCCAAATACCGTGGAGGGACTGATCCATGTATCCTCGCTGGCGGGCGATTACTTTTATTACGATGAGGAAGCCTGTGAGATGGTGGGGAAGGAGAGTGGCGTCTCGTATAAGCTGGGACAGCGCGTCACCGTACAGGTGAAAGGCGTGGACAGGCTGGCGCGGACGGTGGACTTTGTATTTCCCGAAGGTGAAACCGGATTGCCGGAAGAAGGAAAGTAACGGCATTTTGGAAGGGAGGTAACTATGCCAAAGGAAGCGATGAAACTGGTGGCGAACAATAAAAAAGCTTACCATGATTATTTTATAGAGGAAAAGTACGAGGCGGGTCTTGCGCTCCACGGCACGGAGGTGAAGTCCCTGCGCATGGGAAAGTGCAGCATCAAGGAGGCTTTCGTGCGGATCGAGAACGGGGAGGCGTTTGTCTACGGCATGAACGTAAGCCCCTATGAGAAGGGAAATATCTTTAACAAAGACCCGCTCCGCACAAGGAAACTGCTGATGCATAAGTTTGAAATCCGAAAGCTGTCGGGAAGAATGGCGGAACAGGGGTATACGATCGTTCCGCTGCAGGTGTACTTTAAGGACGGCAGGGCGAAGATAGAGATCGGTCTTGCAAAAGGTAAGAAGCTCTACGACAAGCGGCAGGATATCGCGAAGAAGGATTTGCGCAGGGAGCATGAGCGGGAATTTAAAATCAAGAATCTGTGATTGCATAGATATATGGTAATGTGCTATAATTTATATAGCAGAAAAATACGGGCCAGTCAAGGTTTCGACAGGGGTCTTGCAGCTGGAGAAGCTATCCGCAGGCTGATGCGTCAAATCGCAAACTTAAACACAAACGCTGAAGATAATTTAGCATACGCTGCCTAAAGGCAGCTGTCCGCCTTAGTGCACCTACACATTAAGAACCGGGCATCATCTATGTAGGAAACGACGCGGGGGACGCCTCTTACCCGCGGGCGTATCAGAGGCTACTGAATCCACGGGGGTGTCGCTCTCCCTGTGGAGGAGGGAACGAGGAGAAATCCGCAATGAGTGACTATGATAGTAGAAGGACAGGGAATGGGCTTTTGGACACGGGTTCGACTCCCGTCTGGTCCATCGATGATTTTTTATAATCAAATGGGAATGGAGGAGCAGGGGAAAGGTTATGACGGACAATACGATGGCATTTTGCAGATGATTGAAATGATAGTAGACGTGTGTAAGGACTTAGAGGAAGAAACGAGAAAAATCGCAGAATTGCGCAGAGAAAAGTAAGAAAAGGGAAAACTGAATAAGGAATAAAGGAGAGCGGAATTTGCCACCGCTCTTTTTTTGCACATGCACACTCTTTCACAATTCTCTGGACATAGTTCCCGTTTGGCTGTAAAATAAAAGAAATATATTTTACTGTTACCAAGGGGAGAGAGGGGCGCGTTATGGCGGAAGAAAAAAGGGGTATGAGAAACGGAGATAAGGGGAATGTCCTGCATTCTCTGAGGACGAAGATAGTCGGGGTTATGATAATGGCGATGGTTATTCTGTCGGTGTGCCTTTCTGTTGTTCTGATCAGGAATCTGCGGATTCCGCTGATGAATCTGAACCAGAGTTATCTCTATGATCTGGCGCTGGCATACGGAGAAAAACTGCAGTCAGAAATTGAGCAGAAAGGATATAATACGGCAACTCATTATAATAGTCTGGCTGATTCCCTCGGCGAGGCTGGTCTCAAAGGCGTGGAATCCAGTTACGCCTATCTGGTGTCGTCGGAAGGAACGATGCTCTATCACCCGACAAAGGATAAAGTCGGAAAGCCTGTAGAAAATGAGGTGGTGAAGGCGGTGGTGGCTGAGATAGCCTCCGGCGCTGTTCCGGAACCGAATGTTGTTGAGTATGACTTTAACGGTTCCGTAAAGTATGCGGCATACTATGTGACGGAGCGGGGGCACTGTATCCTGGTGATGTCGGTAGATAAGGATGAGCTGATGAGCACCGTGCACCGGGTTACGCTCACGGGAACGGCATGTACGGTTGTTATGGTTATCATTGCCAGTATTATCGGATTTTTCTTTGTCAGCAGGATCATAAAACCGATCATTAAGGTGACGGGTGTGGTGGGTCAGCTGGCACACATGGACTTTTCCGAGATTGACGGACAGGAAAAACTGACGGCGCGTGCGGATGAGACAGGGCAGATGAGCCGTGCCGTGGCGGAGCTTCGGAGGCAGCTTGTGGAGGTCGTGAGTGATCTGCGTGCGCAGAGCGAAAAGCTGTACGAGGCTTCCGATGTTCTGAATGTCAATGCCTCAGAGACGGCGACTACGGTGGAACAGGTGGAGAAGGCGGTTTCGGAAATATCCGACGGCGCGTCCTCCCAGGCGGACGAGACGCAGAAAGCTACGGAGAACGTGATTCTGATGGGCAGTATGGTGGAGGAGACTACCAGGCAGGTGGAGGAACTTACCGACAATGCCAACGATATGAGAAAGTCGAGCGACGAGGCTTTTGAGACACTGCAGAATCTGGAGAAGATCAACAATCAGGCGAGAGAAGCCATCGACGTGATCTACGAACAGACCAACACGACGAACGAATCAGCCATGAAGATCAGGACGGCGACATCACTGATCACTTCCATTGCGGAGGAGACGAATCTGCTGTCCCTGAATGCCAGCATAGAGGCGGCAAGAGCCGGCGAGCAGGGCAGGGGCTTTGCGGTGGTGGCAAGCCAGATCCAGAAGCTGGCGGAGCAGTCCAACGATTCCGCCAGACAGATTGAGAATATCATTGATTCCCTGATCGAGGATTCACAGAAGTCCGTGGCGACGATGGAGGATGTGAAGAAGATCATGGAGAGCCAGAGCGAGAGCGTGGACCGGACGAACGAGCGCTTTACACACGTGAGGAACGGCATTACCCAATCGCTTGACGGTGTGAATCAGATTGCGGATAAGACGAAGAGGCTGGATGAGGCGAGAGTGAACGTGGTGGATGTGGTGCAGAACCTGACTGCCATCGCTGAGGAGAATGCGGCGAGCACGGAGGAGACGTCCGCTTCTGTTACGGAGGTGAGCACCATTGTTTACAGCATTTCCGAGAATGCGGCGAAACTCAAAGAGGTGGCGGAGCATCTGGAACAGAGCATGAGCATATTCAAAATCTGACGGATGTCTTTAGGGAGTATTTATGGAAAAGCGAGAGGATGATCTGGTCGTCGGCGGCTACCGTTTTGCAACGATAGCGGATGCGGAGACGGCGAGAATGGAAATAAAGAAGGTGGAGAATCTGGAGCAGCGGCTCGACTACCGTAAGCCCCAGAATGTACTGCTTGTCTATAACCGGGCGGTGGAAAATCAGGTGTTTCTGACGCCCATCGGGTTGAGTTATTTACAGAAAATGCAGAAGGAAATGGCAAAATGGGGCGTGCCGGCAGATAAGATACAGCCGGTGCCCCTCCGCGGGACTTTCAGCAACAAGACGGCAAACAGCCGCTCGATCAGAATGAGCGTTGCGAAGAGGCACCCGGAATATCAGGGGCGGTTTGTGACATCGGTGCTGATCAATGTGGTGCTCGTATTCCTCGTGGCGGCTATGCTTGTCATTGCATGGAACAGCGAAACACCCAATATTGTGAATTACAGGCAGGCTGTGGTGAACGAGTATTCGGAGTGGGAACAGGAACTTACCAGACGGGAAAACGCTGTCCGCGAGGCGCAGCGCAAACTGGATGCAGACAAGTTAAATGAGCGGTAGCGGGAAGAGAGGCAGGGCGGTATATGGATAAGTCGAAGATCCTTGTGGTGGACGATGAGAGCCGTATGCGTAAGCTGGTTCGGGATTTTCTGGTAAAGAATAATTATGAGGTTTTGGAGGCGGCTGACGGAGAGGAGGCGCTCAACCTTTTTTTTGAAAAAAACGATATTGACCTGGTGATTCTGGATGTGATGATGCCCAAGATGGACGGCTGGCAGGTATGCCGGGAAATACGCGCATACTCCAAGATTCCCATTATCATGCTCACGGCAAAATCGGACGAGAGAGACGAGCTTCTGGGCTTTGAGCTGGGAGTGGACGAATATATCTCCAAACCTTTCAGCCCGAAAATCCTTGTGGCGCGTGTGGAGGCGATCCTCCGCAGGACCGGTCAGGCGGCTGCGGAGCTGATTGTGGAGGCGGGCGGTATCCGGCTCGATAAGCAGGCGCACAGCGTGACGGTGGAGGGAAAGCCTGTCGATCTAAGTTACAAGGAATTTGAGCTGCTCGCCTATTTTATGGAAAATAAAGGGATTGCCCTGTCCCGGGAAAAGATTTTAAACGGCGTCTGGAATTACGATTATTTCGGGGATGCCAGGACGATTGACACTCATGTGAAAAAGCTTCGCAGTAAGATGGGAGCCAAAGGAGAACTGATCAAAACAATATGGGGCATGGGTTATAAATTTGAGGAAGAATAGCACAAATGCGAGGTCTGCACTGATAAATACAGTGATCGGGAGGTAGGGAATGTCCAAGCGCTTGTTTTATAAGGAGGAACTGTTTTTTACAACAGAAGAGACAGGACTCGGGAATGAAAATCAGGACAAGATCATAGAACTGTTAGGCAGAAATGTGGCGGTCGGTGTCGTCGGCGGCTTTTATGAGGAAGGTTATCCCGTTTATTTTATCAGCTCGTTTGCGCTCAACAATATGGGCATGACCTACGAGCAGTTTATGGAGAAAACCGATGGCTGCTATCTGAAAGCGGTATATGAGCCCGACATACATATTTTTACAAAGGTTTTTCTGCCGGGAGAAGAGGAAAAGCGGGAGTACCGTGTGATAAACGGGGAAGGGGAGCCGGTCTGGGTACGCGCGATCAGGATGGAATCCACGTCTGAGGACGGCAGAAAGATATGGATTTCGGCAATCAGGCTGATCGACGAGCAGCACCGTGTCAGCCAGTTGTCCCATGAGGCGTTCCGTATGCTGCAGGACACCTATTTCAGAATCAGCGCCATCGACCTCAACAAGAATACGATCGAGGACCTTAAGTTCGTGGAGAGCGAGAAACTGGAAGTGGAGCGGCTGAACGGCGATTATCGGATGACCGTTGCATTCTGTGCAAGGAACCATGTGGATAAAAAGGACAGTGAGAATTTTAAAAACATCATGTCGGTGGAGAATCTGAAAAAAGTCTTTGCGAACGACGGTGCATCGTTTCATTTCAGCTATCTGCGTCTGGTGGAGGGAGAATGGAAATGGGTGCGCACGGAACTGGTGCCTGTAGAGAATTTCAGTGAAGAGAACGCCAGAGTCATGTGGTATGTGAAGAACATTACCGAGGAAAAGGCGAAAGAGACGGAGATGACTGACCGGATGCTTCGGACGAACGCGGAGCTGGTGCAGGCACAGAAGGCGCTGGAGGAGGCGAACCTGAAAATCAAGGAGTCGAACTGTATGCTGCGCCGTAGTCTGCGTGCGGAGGAACAGTACCGTCAGGCGATTGTCTCAGAGGCGGTTTTCGTGTTTAATGTCAATGTCACGAGAAATCTGATAGAAGAAGAGTTTTATGAGATCACGGATGGTCAGATGGAACCGGTGCTTTCCCGGATGGGTTTTGAAGTGCCCTGCAATGCGGATGATTTCTTCCTTCAGTGGAGCAAAGAGCGCGTCTTCCCGGAGGACAGGGAAGTCTATGTACAGACGCTCAATACCAATCATCTGCTGGAAGCTTACGAGCGGGGAGAGAATGAACTGATTATAGAGGTGGAAACCTCGGGCACGGAAGAACAGCCTATGGTTTTGCGGCATACGGTTCTGCTCACGAAGGACGGTGTCAGTGGCGATATACTGGCTCTCAACAGTGCCAAAGATATCACGGATGTCCGCGCAAAGGACAGGGAGACGAAGAAAGCGCTGTTAGACGCCTATGAGGCGGCAGACCGTGCAAACTGCGCCAAGACTGATTTCCTTTCCAAAATGTCCCACGATATCAGGACGCCTATGAACGCGATTATCGGCATGACTGCCATTGCGGGAACCAAACTGCACGATCCCGACGGGATGGAAGAGTGCCTTGCCAAGGTTTCCGCCGCGAGCAAACACCTGCTCTCGCTCATCAACGAGGTGCTCGACATGAGCAGGATTGAGTCGGGCGCGCTGACGCTCGACGAGGAGGAGTTTAACCTTCTGAATATTATTGACAGCATGGTGAATATGCTTTCTGATGCCGCGCGGGATAAGAAGCAGAAGATAGAGTTTCGCGCCCATGGCGTTCAGAATACCAATGTGCGGGGCGACGCGAGACGGCTGCAGCAGATCTTTGCGAACGTGATAAGCAATTCTATCAAATATACAGAAGAGGGCGGGGCAATCAGCATAGAAATTACGGAAAAGCCCTCGCAGCAGGAGCATGTGGGATGTTATGAGTTTGTGTTTAAGGATAACGGCATCGGCATGTCAGAGGAGTTTCTGCAGCATATTTTTGATCCCTTTGAGCGGGCGGACGATGTGCGTACCAGCAAGATTCAGGGTACCGGGCTGGGCATGACCATCAGCCGGAATATCATACAGATGATGGGCGGTGACATCCGGATCGAGAGCGAGCTGGGGATCGGAACGATTGTGACGGTTACCGTGCCCTTAAAGTATCAGGTGCCGGGCGTGGTGAACAGGAAGGATCTCGCCGGAAGAACGGTTCTGGTGGTGGACGACTCGCCTTTTGCCGGGGAGACGACCAATGTCCTGTTAAGCAATCTGGGGATGCGCGGCGAGTGGGTGCAGTCCGGGGAAGAAGCGTTGGATTATATGAAGGAGAAGCGGCGGAAAGGGGAAGATGTTTTTGCCGTTCTGCTGGATGTGAACATGCCGGGTATGAACGGCATGGAGACGGCGAAGGCGATACGCAGACAGGAGGGCGTGGAAATTCCGCTGATTCTTGTCTCTGCCCACGAATGGGTGGATATTGAAATGGAAGCGCGGATGGCGGGCGTAAACGCGTTTATCAGAAAGCCATTTGATAAGACCAGAATACTGACGGCGTTCCGCAATTTTATTCCCAGAGAGGCGGCGAAGCCGGCGGAAGAGACGCTGGAGCAGATCGGGGAGGCGGATTATTCCGACAAGCGGATCCTCGTGGTGGAGGACAATGACCTGAACAGGGAAATTGCCACGGAAATCCTTTCCATGACAGGGGCGGTGATCGAGACGGCGGAGAACGGAAGGGAAGCCGTGGACATGGTAGTTGCTTCGAAAGAAGGCTACTATGACCTGATTCTCATGGATTTACAGATGCCCGTGATGAACGGGTATGAAGCGACGACGGCGCTTCGTGCCATGGAGCGGGAGGATGCCAGAAAGATGCCCATTGTGGCGATGACGGCGAACGCCTTTCTGGAGGACATACAGCAGTCAAAAGCATGCGGCATGAACGAACATATGTCAAAGCCACTGGATATTGACCAGCTTCAGCGGATGCTGGCAAGGTGGCTGTCGAAACAGAACAGAAACGCATAAAAATGCTGGTTCCTTAGAAATAGGGAACCGGCATTTTGCTATATTTAAGAAAGATAAAAAAAATCTTAAATGTGGGCGGATACACTTTACTTTTGCGGATAAATGGGTGTAATCTGAAAAACGGATATTGGGACATAGAATGTGGAGGAGTTAATATGAAAAGATACATAAAAACAGGACACAGAAATGTGGCGCTGCTGCTTGCCGCGGCGTGTGTTTCCGTGACGCTTGCGGGATGTGGAGATACAGCAGCCACAGAGGAGGAAGAGAAACTGAGCGAAGTGATTCCTGTGGAGGCGCAGATGCCTGTGGCTGGGACATTGACGCTTAAAAATGAATTTGTGGGGACAGTCAGCCCGGAGGAGTCGGTGTATGTGGTTCCTATGGTGACGGCTGAGGTACTCAGCACCGGTATCAGCGTAGGCGATACGGTGACAGCGGGACAAGAGTTATGTAAACTTGATACCGAGGCGGCGGAATTGCAGCTTGCCAGCGCGCAGGCACAGTACAACAGCGCGGCGGCAGGTGTGCAGGCGGCGGAAGTGGGGTATGAAATCGCGCAGGCGCAGTACGACAGCGCGGTGGCGCAGCTCGATGTGCAGAATGAGCAGACACAGCGGCAGAAGGATCTGACCATGTACCAGATGCAGATGCAGATCGACGGCATCAACGACGGGATCAGCGATATCAACGAACAGCTGGCGGACCTGGCGGAGAATAGAGAGGACGCAAAGGAACAGAGGGATGATCTGAATAAGGCGAGAGGCAGGGCGAACGAATATGTGAAACAGGCGCAGACGGCGTATAATGCGGCGTCGTCGGCTTTTGGTTACGATAAGGCGCAGCAGGAGTATCAGGAGCTGATAGCTACAGTGACTATGTTGGATAATATACCGCCGGAACAGATTACGCCGGATCAGGCAACTGCATTGGAAGAAGCGAAGAAGAATTTATCTTTGAAAGCGGAGGAATTGGAGACCATCAAGGCACAGCTCAAACCCCATGCGGACGCCTTACAGGCGGCACAGGCGGCGGCTTCCCAGACCAGCGCAGCTTATGAACAGGCGAAAGCCGGCATTGAATCCATAGACGACGGCAGGGAGCAGCTGGAGGAAACGCTCTCCGATACCTATCGATCAAAAGAGCAGACCGAGACAGTGAAAAACCTGACGGAGGCACAGCTGAACATCGACACGCAGAAAGTACAGGACATCAGTAAAAGGACGGCGGCTCTGGGTGTGGATTCCGCGGCGGCACAGGTGAACAGCGCGAAAGTCGGCGCAGCGGGTGCCAAGGTGGGGATTGACAGCGCGGAGTACCAGCTTGACATGTACACGCTGACGGCGCCCATTGACGGCGTGATCGAGGCAGTGAACGTGAAGGAACATGATTTTGCCTCCCCACAGAACCCGGCCTTCGTTATTTCTAATAAAAATACCATGACGGTCACTTTCGGCGTGAGCGAGGGCATCCGCGGCACGCTGCGGATCGGACAGAAAATTCAGGTGGACAGGAACGGCAAACTCTATGATGCCGTGATCACAGAGATCGGCAGCATGGTGGATCAGACGACTGGCCTGTTTGTGATTAAGTCCTGTGTGAACACGCCGGATGCCAGCCTGCTGACCGGCAGCAGCGTGAAGGTGACGGCGGAGACTTACAGCCAGGCAGATGCCCTGCTGATTCCCTATGACGCGGTATACTATGATGACAGCCAGCCTTATGTCTATGTGGCGGAGAACGGTACAGCGAAGCGTAAGGACGTGGAGACCGGGATTTTTGATATGGATACGATCACGGTGCTTTCCGGTCTTTCCACGGAGGATACTTTGATTACGAGCTGGTCGGCAAATCTCAGAGAGGGCGCGGAAGTGTCCGTGCAGATGAATACCGGGAGTGAGACAGGCGGTACAGACACAGCTGCAGATGATATGGCAGGCAGTACAGACACAGCTGTAGATGATATGGCAGGCAGTACAGACACAGTGACAGACGATGCGACAGGCAGTACGGATACGATGGCCGGTATGGCGGCAGGCGGTACAGAGACGTCGACTGAAAGTGAGACAGACGGCGCAATGACGGCGAACGGAGAGTAATAGTTCAGCTCAGGACTTTGCACTTGCTGCAAAGTCCGTAAGAGCATGTAATGGTTGAAAAGAATCCGGCCTCTTTGCCGAAGGCAAAACTGGAATAGGCCGGATTTCGTAACTATGAAGCCGAAGGCTGAATAGTTGCGGAGAGTAGGAGGCAGCAATATGGGATTGACAAAATTAGCTCTGAAGCGTCCCGTTTCGATGGCGCTCATTGTTCTGGCTCTGGTGGTGTTCGGTCTTTCTTCCATACCGGGTTTTCGGTTGGAACTGACGCCCGATATTGAGATGCCGATGCTTCTCGTCTACACGATTTATCCGGGGGCGGACCCGGAGAGCGTGGAGGAGCTTGTGACGAAGGAGATAGAGGCTGCGGGTTCCGAACAGAGCGGCGTAACTACTTATACTTCGCAGTCGGCGGAAAATATGTCCATGGTTATGTTTCAGTATGAATACGGAACAGATTTGGATGACGCCTATATGGATTTAAAGACGGCGCTCGACGCGGCAAAATCGTCCATGCCGGACGACGTGCAGGAGCCGACTGTGATAGAAATGGCTATGGATCAGATGGAAACCATGGATATCTCGGTCACGGCGGTGGGCGACAGTGATGTGCTGAGCTATGTGAACGATACGATGGTGACGGAGCTGGAGACGATTTCCGGCGTGGCGGATGTGCAGGTATATGGCGGCCGGGAGAATTATATTCGCGTGCTGCTTGACTCACAGGCGATGAGGGAGTATGGGATTACGATGAGTGGTATTGCCCAGACCATCGGCGCCATGGACTTTACGGTGCCTGTCGGAAGCGTAAACCAGGGTTCTCAGGACATTGCGGTATCCAGCAGTGCGGATATCTCCGGGGTGGTGCAGATACAGAATATTCCCATTACCACGGCGAGAGGACAGGTCATTCCGCTATCGGAAGTGGCGCAGATTAGTGAGAGCCAGAAAGCGGCAGACAGTCTGAGCCGCTATAACGGGCAGGATAATGTGACGATTGCCATTACGAAAAAGAAAAGTTACGGCACCGTGGATGTGACCAGGGACGTGGAGCGGATGCTGGAACAGCTTCAGGCGGACAATGACGTAGTCGTGATTGATACGATCTATAACGCCAGCGATATGATTATTTCCTCACTCTCGTCTGTGGGAAGCACATTGGCGCTGGGCGTGCTGTTTTCCATGATCGTGCTGTTCCTCTTCTTCGGAGATTTCAGAGCCAGTCTGATTGTCGGAAGTTCCATGCCGATTTCGCTGTTCGCAACGATGATCGGCATGAACATGCTTGGTTTCACCTTTAATGTGGTGACGATGGGCGCGTTAGTCATCGCTATCGGCATGATGGTGGACAGCTCGATCGTGGTGCTTGAGAGCTGTTTCCGCCTGAAGGATAAGACGGGGGAATACTATGACGCGGCGCTAAAGGGAACAGGGGTTGTGACGGCTTCGATCATTGCTTCCACGATCACGACGGTGGTCGTATACGCGCCGCTAAGTACGATGAAGGGCTTGTCGGGGCAAATGTTCTCGCAGCTTGGCATGACGATTATTATGGCGATGCTGGCTTCGCTTGTTATGGCTATGACCATCATTCCGCTGCTTTTCAGAAAGTTTAAGCCAGTAGAGAAAAAGGATCTGCCGATCAATAAGCTGCTGCGCAAAATCAACGCGGGGTATGATAAAGTGCTTCGCAAAATCCTGCCAATGAAAGCGCTGGTAGTTGTGATATCGGTGCTCCTTCTGATCGCGGCGTTTATGCTGGTCAGCCATATCCATACGGAGCTGATGCCCAGCATGGATGAGGGCGCTTTTTCTGTCACGGCAAGTTTCCGCTCCGGCACGAAGATGGAGCTGATTGAGGAGCAGACCAGTTTTCTGGAGAAAATGGCGGAAGAAGATGAATATGTAGATCACTATTCTTTCAGTGTCTCAGGGGATACGGCGACTCTGACCGGTTATCTTTCGGATGACTGCGAGTTGTCCACGGGACAGGTGATTGAGCGTTACGCGAAGGAACTGGACGGACTGACTAACATGGATATCAGCATCAGCGCCAGCGGCGCCAGTATGAGCGCCATGATGGGCAGTGGGATTGAGATAGATCTGGAAGGGCGTGATCTGGACGAACTGAGGGAGACGACAAGACAGGTACAGCAGATGCTGCAGGGAATCCCGGGTGTGCTGCAGACTTCCTCCAATTTGGCGGAGGCGTCCACGCAGGCGAAGATTATTATTGATCCTTTAAAGAGTATGGCAGTCGGGCTTCCGCCGGTACAGGTGGCGGGAGAAATGTACAATACGTTAAGTGGCATGAAAGCGGCTACACTTAAGAGAAGCGGCGAAGAATACGAGGTGCGGGTGGAATATCCCGAGGGCGAGTACGAGGGCATGAACGATCTGATCAATATGACCCTGACGACAGCCCGGGGAACACAGATCCCCCTGTCGGAGATCGCGGAGGTGCAGTATCAGGATTCACCGGTAACCCTGACCCGTGTGGACGGCATCTATCAGGTGGCGGTGACCGCAAGTACCACAGAGGAGACAAGATTTACGGCACAGGAAGCAGCTGACGAAGCGATGAGCCAGATGGTGCTTCCCAGAGGTGTTTCCCGTGCGTCCAGCATGATGGACGACATGATGATTGACGAGTTTAAGGCGATTATCACTGCTATTTTTGTAGCGGTATTCCTGATCTTCCTTGTGATGGCGATGCAGTTTGAGTCGCCCCGGTTTTCGCTGATGGTGATGATGAGTATTCCTTTCGCACTGATCGGTTCCTTCGGACTGCTCTTTATAACAGGGTCAACCCTAAGCATGGTTTCCCTGATGGGTGTGCTGATGTTGGTCGGTATTGTCGTAAATAACGGTATTCTTTATGTAGATACGGCAAACCGCCTGCGAGAGGAAATGCCGCTGGAGGAGGCGCTGATCCAGAGCGGGCAGCTCAGACTGCGCCCGATCCTGATGACTACGCTGACAACCATTCTTTCTATGGTGCCGATGTCTCTCGGAATCGGGGACGGTTCCGTTATGATGGAAGGTATGGCAATGATTATCATTGGCGGACTGATTGCATCAACCGTGCTGATCCTGCTGCTGATGCCTACTTTCTACCTGATCATAGACAAGCGGAGCAGAAAGGAGAAAAGACTGGTTAAGAAAGAGGAAAGGCAGAACAGGAGAGAAGACAGAAAAGCGGAAAAGAGAGCGCGGAAAGAAGAAAAGGACAAAGAGAAATAAGGAATCACACAATATTAAGAAGAGATAAGACCGGCGCCGGATCATTTGATCTGAAACCGGTCTTTTCCGTTCCACTTTGCTTCGTAAAGCGCCTTGTCGGCGTTCTGGTAAAGAAGCTCATAAGTATTGTTGTTGGCGGCGAGCCCGACGCCGATGCTGGCTGAGAGTTTCTGGTCGGGATATTCACTGTCAAAATTCTGATGTACAATCGAGATAAATTTTTTTAACATCCCTTCCGTCTCTTTGGTGGAGATGTCACGCCCTACGAACACGGCGAATTCATCGCCGCCCAGGCGCCCTACGATATCTTTGTTTCGGTTGAAATAGTTTTCCAGAATAGAGGAAAATTTTCGCAGAACATTATCGCCCACGGGGTGACCGAGCTGGTCGTTGATCAGCTTGAAATTGTCCATATCCATAATCATCATCAGCCCCTGTCCCGGACGTTCCGCCAGTGCCATCCTGACAAGTTCCTCAAATCCTTCCCGGTTGAGAAGCCTGGTCAGGGGATCCAGCCGTGCCTTTGTGCGGATCGAACTCATTTCCTTCGAGAACAGGGATGTCAGAAAGAAAAGGAGGACGGAGGCAATCACGGCGATCAAAAGCATGGGAAATTCAATTCCCCACAAATCTTTTAACACTTCGTTGCGGTTCATGCAGGTGATGAAATACCAGTCGGTGTCCGGAATGGCTGTGATATTTACAAAATAAACGCTCTCATCGCCAAGGATATCATATTGCCCGGTCTTCCCCGTATCCAACAGCCTGTTTACGTTCTGGTACAGCATGGATTCGTGCTCGGCGGATAAAGTCGTGCCGACCATGGAAGCGTCGGAGTCTGCAAGGATGAGCCGGCTGCCTGCGGTGACAAAAAAGGCATGCTCTATTTTATCGGAGGCGATTTCCTCAGCAAGCTGTGAGGCATAGTCAAGATAGACGTCGGCGGACAGGACCGTTACGGCAGAACCTGCTTTCAGCCGGCTGCTTATGCTCACACAGGTACCGCCTGTCATGGAGTCCACATAAGGCTCACCGAAGGCAAACTGGTCGTGCAGCAGCCCTTCCTTATACCAGTCGCGCTCTGTCACGACGAAATCCGCTCCGGGTTCCCAGCCGGAAGCGTCGAAATAATTCCCCTGGTCGTCGCCCATGTACAGCCCAAAAGGATATGCTTCATGGGAATCCACGCTGGTGTACATCAGTTCATAGATGGCATCGTTTTCCAGCCCGAGCCTTTCGATCATATTTTTGTAGATAGTCACTTCATTCAGAACAGATTCTGCCCATGCGCTGATCTCTTCCACATAGTAATTGGATTCCAGAGTCAGTTTTTCTTTGGAAAGAGACAGGATTTCCCGCCTGACAAGCATAAAGTAGACGATAATCATCACAAGAACAATAGGTACAATGGTACAGACCAGTTTTATATTTGCCCAGATATAACGGTGTTTTGCCTTCACTGGAAGTCCTCCCCCCCCGGAAAGAATAGTGTCGTTCGCGCTCGATTTCCCACAATAATACTTGTCATAATTTTATCATATGCACCCGGAAAGTCAAGGCGGCGCTCTATTGACAAACAGGGCTGGAAATGCTAACGTTGTGGAAAAACAATAACCTGACAAGGGGCGTATTTTTCGGCTATGAAGTATTCCATGAAAAGGCAGTTCGCGTTCATTTTCATAACGCTGATCACGGGCACGATTCTTTTATGCCTGATCCTCAATTCGACCCTGCTGGAGAAATACTATCTGAATAAAAAGCAGAATGCGCTTGTAAGCGCTTACTGCAGCATCAATGAAGCGTCAAACGCCGGCGACATAATGAGTGAGGAATATGACATTGAACTGAAAAAGATCTGCGAGAAGTACAATATACAGGTGCTGGTGGCGGACGGGGAATCGGAAGCTGTCAAGTATTCCATGAACGATCCACGCACCGTTCTCAAACAGCTTTTTGATCACATTTTTCTTGGTGTGGATGAAGAAGGTCTTCTTTTAAATACGGACGAATATAAAATGCAGGTGGTGGAGGATTACAGGACCCAGACGGAATATGTCGAAATGTGGGGTATGCTCGACAACGGGTATCTTTTCATGCTGCGGAGTGCGCTGGAGGGTATCCGGGAGAGCGTGTCTATCTCGAACCGCTTCCTGACATATGTGGGCTCCGGGGCTGTTCTGGTCAGCGTCCTTCTGGTGATCTGGCTTTCAAACCGCGTCACGAAACCGATTATGGAGCTGGCAAAGATTTCGGAGCGGATGAAAGGTCTGGATTTTGAGGCAAAATACACGGGGAATGACAAGACGGAGATCGCCATACTGGGCAATAATATAAACGAATTGTCGGAGACGCTGCAGGAGAAGATCTCCGAATTGCGGACGGCAAACAATGAACTTTTGAAGGACATAGAGAGAAAAGACCGGGTGGATGAGAGAAGAAGGGAATTTCTCTCCAATGTTTCCCATGAGCTGAAAACGCCGCTGGCACTCATTCAGGGTTATGCCGAGGGGCTGAAAGAGGGGATAAACGATGACGCCGAGAGCAGGGAATTTTACTGCGATGTCATTATGGACGAGGCGGCAAAAATGAATGCCATGGTAAAGAATCTCCTGACACTCAACCAGCTGGAGGCTGGCAACGAGGTTGTCAACATGGAACGCTTTGACGTGACGGCTCTGATCAAGAACTACATTGCCTCCGCAGATATTCTGATCCGGCAGAAGGAGATATCCGTCCGCATGGACGACTACGAGTCTGTTTATGTCTGGGGCGACGAATTCCGGGTGGAGGAGGTGTTTATGAACTATTTCACAAACGCCATCAATTATGCGGGGAAAGAAAAAATCATAGACGTCAGGATACAGAGAACTGGCGGGCGGGTGCGAGTGTCGGTGTTTAATACCGGAAGCCCCATTCCGGAGGAGAGCGTGGCTCATCTGTGGGAGAAGTTTTATAAGGTGGACAAGGCGAGAACCAGAGAGTATGGCGGCAGCGGGATCGGACTTTCCATTGTAAAGGCGATTATGGACTCCATGAATCAGGAATACGGCGTGATTAACTACGACAACGGCGTGGAATTCTGGTTTCAGTTAGACATGGCATAAAGACTTGTAAGAATAAAAAATGTGGGGTATAATGTAATAACGCAAGTTTGCGAGTTAATGTAAAGCGGGCAATAAAATACAAATTCGGGGAGATACAGACGTGAAGAAGGCGAATGTTCTTTTAGGTGGCATGGCAGCGGCACTTCTGATGACGGGATGCGCTACGGTGCCGGATCTGACACAGACTGAGACAGAACTGATATCTGAATATGCGGTTGGGGTCCTGTTAAAATATGACAAGGGACACGGCAGAAGACTGGTGGATACCACAGGGTATGAGGAGGAGACGGAAGAACCTGAGCAGGAGCCGCCCGTGGAAGAGATTCCGGAGGAGACGGAACCCGAAGCGGAAGAGGCGCCGGAGATAGTGGATGTGAGTCAGGACGAAGAGGAGACACAGCCGGCAGTATCCTCGGTGGAAGCGTATTACGGTATTCCTAATGTAACGATAAGTTATACAGGATGGGAGATGGTAGATTCCTATCCGCCGCAGACAGAAGGTGAAGTTCCTTATTTTACCATGGATGCGTCAAATGGAATGCAGCTCTTTGTATTGAAGTTTAATGCCCAGAACCTGACGGGTGAAGACCAGGCTTTGAATATGATGGGCTACCGTGCAACGTTCCGAGTGTCTGTAAATGGGGAAGCCAGCAAGGGAGCGCTGGCGACGATGCTTGTAAACGATATGCAGACATTTGACAGTGTGATACCCGCAAATTCAGCCGTGGAATTGGTGAGCATCGTGGAGGTGCCGCAGGGGACAAATCCGAATTCGATTGACTTTATTCTCCGGGGCGGTGAGCAGGACGGAACGCTTCATTTGCAGTAAGACAGCGGACATCCAAACCGCGAAAAATCAGATTATCTGTAATAGAAAAAAGAATTTTGTAAGAAATTTAAAAATGTTGTTGACAGAGGAGAAATCTTCTGCTATTATATGAAAGTCGCTTGCGGAAATGATTTAAAGCATGGCGACAGCGGGAAGAATGTAAAACATTCT
>RAYM01000049.1 GCA_003611805.1 bacterium 1xD42-87
CTCTTTCCAGCATACGCTTTGCTGCTTCAATTTTTTCTTCATTTAAAAGTTGCTCCATGATTTTACTCATAATTTTTTGTCCTTCTGCTCATTTGTCATATCCTGTTCTCCTGTCCCTATCATATCATAAAAACCTTAATTTTTCAATGTTTCCACGCCTTTGTCCTGAAACCTAAAAACAACCTCAACCCGGTTGCCGCCATATGCATAAACCGCATCTACAAGCTGTCTGACAACCTCTTTTGTAAGGTCTGTAAGATTTCCTTTTCCTTCCAGCAGGTTTAACAGATCAGGCTTTTTATCCGGTACTGCTGTTTCTTTTGAATGGCAAGCCCTAAGTTCTGCTTTATATATTTCTATCTGCTTATTGTTATTTTCTTTTTTCTGAAAAAACAGTCAGCGTCAATTTCACCTTTTGCATAGCTTTCATACAGCGAAAAATTGCTATCTGTAAGTTTTTGAATCTGTTCCTGAAGCTGATTCTTTTGCTCCTGATCCGCCTTGACACGCTCCCGAAACTGATTGTTATATAAATCCTGTAACCTTCCCGTTTCCCCTGCCAGCATTATCCGAAAAAGAATTATGCTTATCATCATGTATTTTCATTATTTCTCCCTTAGAAACTATTATTTTCCAAATTTATATGCCCCAGGAAACGTATTATGTCCAGTGTATAACAGCAGCCTAGAACTGGAACAAAATACCTGCTATGATTATAAACAGTTCCTGCAATGTATAGCGACATATGTAACTAAATTATATCAGATACAATCTTCTTCAGCAATTTTATAGCGAGGCTCCTGCGTCAAAACAGCAGCCCCGCAAACCATATTGATCATTTGTATCCACGTGCCTAAAAAGCTCTCAACATTTTTTACAGCATCCTCTCCCAGCCATTTTATCACTATGCTATGAATTCATTAATTCTGAAATATTCTTCTCCCATATTTCTGTGTGTATCAACCTTTTGTAGCACAGGGATCCTGACAGAATCTCTCTTTTTGTTAGTTTTGACGCTTCTTTCCATTTCCCCTTAAATACATATGTGGCATTATTAGGCTCGTTAGACTCAAAACAGTATAGATCCCTACATGTATATCCATACACAACATACCCTTTAAAACTTTCTTCGCCAATAGCCACAAAATCAGGAGTGTAATCCGCCAACACTTGATGCCTTCGTTGAATAGTGTATTTCTTGCCATCTGGCACATTGTTAAAGTATTCTGCAAGATGCTGCTTGGCAACCTCCCACGGATATTTTCCAGGTGGCAATATTGTCCATTCAACAGTTCGTACATTTCCCGCACTGATTGGGACATGATCTGTATCGACAATCTCACACATTCCAAATATCTCTAAAAACATATTGATGACATGCCTAATTCGGTCTTTTTCATCCTTATGCAATTCATCTGACCTTATTACATCCTCGTCAAAAACCATATACTCACATGGCGGCAATAAAACCTCAAATGGATAACACTTTCTTGTTTGAAAGCAAGTACCATAATGATCCTGCCCATGCCAGTCAACAATGTGGTAATCATGTTCAAAAGTTCTTGCTTCTTTGGGACAATTCTTTTTGATAATTTTTTTGCCATGCAGATTGTAAAATGTACTTGCTCCTACCACATTTGGTACGAATCTCTTGCCTGTCTCTAATGCAGAACAGATATTTTTACTCTTTAGCAACTTTACAAAATCATCACATTTTTTTACGCATACATAAAAACTATTTGTTTCGTTCAAGAAACGCAGATATCTGTCAATGGAAATAATCCTTTCTTTCTGTATTATCATATCTCCTCCTACTCAATATTATTTTTTGTGCTGTCATCTGGCTTAGAACGAATATATGTAGTCCCATTCGATCTGTTAACCGCTTCATAGTTCCCATAATTTGGATTGCCATTTCTGATTTGCTGAATTGCATGATCCAAAGATACTCTTCTTCCAGAATCAATATTCACAAATTCAGTATTCAATCCTGTTTCTGTTTGCTTTACAACTTTTAAATTCATAATTTTTCTCTCTCCTTTTATTTGGGTGACTTTAACAACGGGGGCTTATAAAACCTCCAGCAACTATAAAAACAAAGAATGACCTACTCTTGAATACTTAAGAAAAAACATATGTTTGTGGATTGCATTGTTGAATGATAGATGATAGACTGAATCTGTTCAAATTAATTCGCTAATAATCATCTATGGTCATTAGCAGTGGGCTGAAGTTGGCGCTTCAGCCTTTTTGCTGCCACATTCGCCATGAATCACCAAAATAAACTTTTCAATCACCTCCTACCTTAATCACGCCCTTTTTATTCCTGAAATTATCTGCGCAATATTAGAAGTAAGTTTCCCTTTACAATCAGAAATATCCTGATTGATCTTCTTCTCCTGTTCTATTGCCACATCTATTTTTAACGCTAAATTTCCAATATCCGGATTATGTTTTGCATTCATCCCTGTCTTTTCCAAGAGAATATTATAGACAGGGGTTTTCCCTTGCACCTTCTGATTCTCCAAAATAAGAGAATAATTGGGACCGATTATTTCCTCAAATGAATTCTCTATGTGTAGCAGTAAAAACAGTTCAAATGCCGGATTGGTTATGGCATATATGCTGCTTTTGCTTTTATCTCGCAAAAGTTCCTGATAATTACAGACTTTCTTCTCAAAAATATCAGCATCAAAAATCACCACCATTTTATCCTGTTTATCATCAAATTCAATTTCACCAGTCTTCTTAAGTCTCTCGGCAAATTTTATCAAATGTGCAGGATAAGATATGTTTTGATCCTCTTCTGTCTTTTCCAAAAACCGTATATCAATCGTATCTTTGAACCCCAGACTTTTCCTCTCGTCAATAAGTTTCTCAAAATAAAATTTTTCTGTATTGGCGCCTTCCGCTATAAAATAGTATTTACAATAAGGATTAACTGTGGGTTCTTGATCTGATTTCCTTATATGCCAGTTTCCATATGAACGCACAGGAGCCATTACTCTTCCCCCTTTGTAAATGAAAAAGACTTGAACACGGGAATAGCACCATATCTCCCCTCCAAATACGCTTTGCTTAACTTTTTATCATATCTTTCCTTATATTTATCCAACGAATATAAGTGTGAGCAATTATCAGCATTCCTTTCTACAAACCATATCTCGTCACGCCGAAATAATTCCTGATCCATGATCGTGGGCTCATGGGTTGTAAATATCAGCTGGACATTCTTCTTTTCATGGAATTTCTTAAACAAGTCAATAAAGTGATATGTCAACTTGGGATGCAGGCTTCTCTCTAACTCATCAATGACATACACCATATCATCATCCGTCTTTAGCAGCATATCCATCAAATCGAACAATCTTCTTGTCCCATCGGATTCCTCGCTAAACCCAAAATCCGCAACAGAATTCCCATGTTTCAGGGAAAGGGTTGTAATTTCCAAATCCTGCTGATCATCCATGGAAAAATTATAGAAATCCTTGTTATACCTTAATGAAATCTTCACACCCTTGTGCTTTCCAGTGGCTATCTTCTCCTTTATCTCTTCCACTATGTCCACAAAAATTTCCTTGGGCAATTTGGAACTGATATCTTCCATAGAAAGTTTATCAATTCTCACCTCGCTAATCCCTGTATCAAACGATTCAATCAGCCGATTTACTGTTTCTAACGAATCTGCATCATAATAATACTCAAAATTAGTAATAGGGTTATTCGGACTATAAATCACCAGATCGCTTGAGAACCATTCGAATATCCTCCTAAAAACAACTAACTTTGAATGCTCTGAAATATTCTTATTTCTATTCATTTCCGACAAGAATAACAAATTTCTGTTATCTGTCATATCATCAGCATAAATCTGGAACTTCGTCCTGTCTGCCGCAGAAATATTTATCTTATCGCCTAACTGCGGCGGCTGACCCGCTTCTCTTTCAAAAATCATCTGTGCGTCCCCACCAGGCAACAACTCGTATGCCCATTCACCAGTAATTGTCCGCTGGCTTAAAATCATTGAAAAGCCGTATGCATAAAATTTATTATGCTTGACAATCTGGACTTCAAACACGGATTCTTTGCCTGCATTTTCCTCTCTATTTCTGCAATACATTTGCTTTGCTTCTAAGGGAATACCTTTTAAAACGCAGTATTTCATAAAGCGCAATATTTCCACCAAATTTGACTTGCCTGAAGCATTGGCGCCATACACTACTGCAGATTTTAAAAGGTTGACTCTCTTTATCGTAACTTTATGCTCATTATTTTTTCTAATTTTAGCCGATGAAACCATTGTCAACTCAGCCGTTTCCTCAAATGACTTGAAATTCTCTGCTGTTACTTTTACTAACATGTTGTTCTCCTCCACCATGTGTTTGTATCTATAATAATACGTATCCCCGCATTAATTGTCAATACCTATTTGGAGATTTTTTCTCTTTATATACGCCATATTTCCTTTTCTTGCTGTTTTTCGCTATTATTATGAGATTATATCCTTTTATCTTTGTTTGTATCCACTTATATTCACATATTCGTCATATAAACAATCCATCACACAATCATTGGTATTCCTTCATACTTTATTTGGCCATTTTTATATAAAATCCCATAATGTTTTCGCATTTCCACACTGCCTTGTTACTCTGCGATATTCTTGTAATGCATTAATCAAAACAGTAATTTTAGAAAAATAGCCATAAACAAAATCATATTTCTTTACATCCTTATAAATAAACTACCCCGCAGCTCTGCTGCGAGGTAGTTTATTCTGATTTTATAGATACTTTTTTAATTTTTTCGGATGAAATACGGAGAGCCTTCATCATCTCCGCCTCCTCATATCCTTCCCCTTGCAATACACCACCGCCACCAACGTGCTGATCAATGTCGCCACAATCGCCGGCGCAATGATCTCAGCCGGGTTCACACTCCCGTACTGGCTCCTGTAAGCAATCATATTCACCGGTATCAACTGCAAAGAAGAAATATTCAAAATCAGAAATGTACACATCTCATTACTAGCAACGCGCTCCCGCTTTCCTCCCACTTCTTTCCCATCATTCAGATATCCCACCGTCCCCCGCTCCGCCTCCAGCTTCGCCAGCTCCTCCATCGCCTTAAGCCCCGCAGGCGTACACGCCCAGCCCAACCCCAGCACGTTCGCAATCAGGTTTGTGGCAATATACTCCCTCGCCGGATGCCCTTTCGGGATGCGCGGAAAAAGAAAGCTGATGAAGGGCTGTATCCCTCTCGTCAGCTTTGCAATCAAACCCGATTTCTGCGCGATCTCCATAAGCCCCACCCACAGCGCCATCACACCGATCATGGTGATGCAGAGGGACACCGCGTCGCCGGCTGAGTCAAGCGCCGCACTCGTCACCTCCGCCATTTTCCCTGTGAACGCGCCGTACACGACGCCGATCAAAATCATAAAAGCCCAGATATAATTTAACATAAAAACCTCTTTGGCATAGCGTCCCATTGACATCAAACCACAGCTGTATGAACCGCATACCATAATACTATCTTCTTACTTTCATTTTATGAGCCTTTCTTCATAATATGTTTACCGTCTCTCCGCCGCTCTCGCGCTTTTCCGCTCTCCGCCTCCCATATCCATCACCCCCATAGCAGAAATGTCAATCTCCGACGCATCCACCAGCATGGAGGGGTCGGCTCTCTGCTCCTCATCCGTGGCAGGTATGGTGCCGTCGATCTGCCCTTTGACGCTTTCCGCCCTCAGCATCACCGTCTGATACAGCATCTCCGCACCCGCTTCATATTCCTCATAAGAGTAGAGGGCGGTGGGATCTGCTGCCACAAGCGTATCAATCCGGCGCCGGATGCCTTGATAAACCTGCTGAAACCTTCCGTCCAGAACATACTCCTGCGCAAGTTGCCTCAGATATCCGTGATAGCGCGAAAGATATGCCTCATCCTCCAGCAGAGCGTCAAAAAATTCAGTTCCCGCAAAAGGCGTATCCACCGCATCATTGATGGCATCCGACGCTCCGTTCTCCGATCCCTGGTTCATCCCTCCAAAAGCAAGGTTATAATCCCACGGCAGAATATTCAGCATACCATTGTATTCATACAGATAATAATTGTGCGCCATGTTCCCGGAAAGACTGTCCAAGTTCACGGAAAATGCATGTACAGCCATATATTTTAAAATGTTATCCACGTCCAGGTATTTCTCAAGGTCGGTTCCTTCACTGATGTTTTTGAGGGCTGTGACTACTCTGCCGTGATCCATTTTCCCCGTATCTGTCACTTCGCCATCCCAGATGTCGGAATAGCTGGAAAGCTCCCCGTCCGTGTAGTTCAGATCCGCGCCGTTTCCGCCTCCCATGGAAGGTCCGGCGCCGCTGCCTTTCTTTTCCATATCCGGCGGTTTTCTTCCTTCACCGTCCACCAGCTCAAAATCTCCGCCTCCGGGCGGCATACCGTCCTCAAAATCCGGCAATTTCCCATCTGGGAAATCGGCATGCCGGGGCGGCTCTCCTTCAAATCCCTTTCCGCCCATCTGCATACTGTCGGGCTTATATAACTTGCCGTCCCCGGTTCCATAATTGCGCATAAGAAAGCTCTCCTCCACAGCCTCCAGCGCCAGATATACGCCAAGATATTCCCCGTTCACCGATATTTCGGCATAGTTGTACAAGGATGCGTCCGCTCCCAGATACCGGTACATATCATACACCACTGCCTCTTTCATACTGGTTGCATCCGCATAGTTATTATTTAAAATCAATTTGTCGAGGCCAAGACAGGTCTGTCCTTCCACATAGTGATCAAATTCCAGCTTCAGACTGTATCTGTCTGTCTCTGGATTCCTTGCAATCGAGGAGAGGCTTGTATTGCCTTTCGTGCGGAGACCGACATTGCATATTTTTTGGTCGTTGATCTGCACGTCACAGGCGTAATACTCTTTTGCAGTGGCATTCTCCAACATTGCCTCCCATTTTTCCCGCTCTATCTGAATGTCAATCCGCATCACCTGATTCGTATCAAACAGCGCTTCCTCATATGCCATCGGCACACTGGCGCCGCCCATCACCTCCACCGCCTCCTGCGAAAAAGCCATCAGCCAGAAGCAGAAAGCGACAGCCGCCGCCATCATCACGCCGACGATCTTCGTTATATGTCTGTAAGAAATCATAATTTACCTCACTTTCGCGCCGCTCTGGCACAGCTTTGTTCAAATGGAGCATGAATGTGCACGCAACATACAGCAGACAAATATCCCGTCCCGCACATTATGACATGTATTCGCCATTGTAACTTACAAGGGTTACGCTGCCCACACCCTCTATCTCATGTAATCTGTTGACAAAGGACGTTGCCGCATCTGTCAGCCGCACCTCTGCAGTCAGCTCAATGCCGCCTTCATTCACCGTCTTGGACTTTACCAGAAACCGTTTCAGCGCTGTCCGCGCCGTTTTCGTCGCCGCATCCTCCGCCTTTTCGTCCTGACAGTTTAAAATCAGAATATAGGGATTCTCATGTATCTTCCGATTGGCAAACAGAATCAAAATGATACCGATGATTGCGGAACCGATCACCGCCAGCGGGATCATACCCGCGCCTATTACAATCCCCGCCGCAATCGACCAGAACAGATATACAATCTCAATGGGCTCCTTGATCGCTGCCCGGAAACGCACAATGGAAAGTGCGCCCACCATACCGAGCGAGAGCACCACATTGGACGTCACCGCCATAATGACCAGCGTTGTTACAAGAGAGAGCCCCACAAGCGTCAGCGCAAACCCGGATGAATACATCACACCGTTAAATGTCTTTTTATAGACCACGAAAATGAACAGCCCGATGATAAGGGCAAAAAACATTCCAATCAGTGTATCAACCGATGAAAACTGCGCTACATTCTCCAAAAAGCTTGATTTAAATATATCGTTAAAAGTCATTTCTCTTTTCCTCCTTTTTTCTTAACCGAACCGTCTGCATGCCTCATATTTTGAAAACGCCGTCTGCCGCAACGTATTGATCTGAGCAAGCCTGCGGATAACTTCCGGAAGGAAAGCATCATATTTCACTTCCAAGATCATATCCCGCGGCTCCTCCGCCGTATCAATATCTGCGACCTTCTCTTCCAGAAAATCCCTGTGGAATAAGGTCGTTCGGATATTCGAATCAAAAGTAACCCGTACATTTCCCGCCCGGTAAATATAAGGCTCACGCATGTATGATACAAGCACTCTCGGGCGAAGCATCTGGTAGCGCATCTTCGCGTACAGCTCCCGCACCAGCGGCGAGGAATGCTCCATCATCCAGGTTGTTCTGCCGTCCAGTAATTTCCCGCACTCCTTCTCCGTAATCCGCGCGTCAATCTTCATACAGAGGTCATTGTCCTTGATTTTCTTCTCCAGCGTCAGATAGGAAAAATCGTCATTATAATATCTGATTCTGAACTTCTCCCGTACAGGAACGCCATCCGTCTTTTCCCGCAGGGCTTTATCCGCATAGTTGTCGAAATAGATACTCCGTATCAGATATTTCCCGTCCGTGCCTGTATGCATGTCGCTTTGCATGACTGTCCGCAGACGGTTTCTCATTTCTATATACTGCGCATAGCCGATCCGATATTTCATCTCATGCCGGAATCCTTCTGTCTGATTCACACGTTTCTCTCCTTTCCGTAAAAACATATTCTTTTCACCTTAAGTATGGGTAAAGTATAGATGTCTTTCCTGAAATGTACTTAAAAACAGATGTGATTTTTTGATGAACAATTTTTGATGATTCTTTAAATCGTTGCTTCAATGCAAATAACTTACATATACCATACAAAAAAGTAACCGCATTGACTGAAGATACGGTTACTTTTTTGCAGCTAAATTTTTATTAATTTTCCTCTATCCAGACATATAGCACCGTCTCATCCAACTCATAAGAATGGTGCCTTACTGCGAACTTATACTCTGGAACAAAGCTGTGAATCAAAAGCGGAATAGAATAAAAATCCACAGCATTATGATAAATGCAGACAGCCAACTTAGGCTTATACTTTTTTATTCCCTTTTCTGCCCCCAAAAGCATTCCATATTCATAGCTTTCAATATACGTTCAGCCCGATATTTTATTGAATTATAATTGTCCCTGTCAGGTTCAAAGACTATCACCTTCGAAAAAGCGCCCTCTCTGTGCCAGAGATATTGTTCCACTGTATCTCCCACATATCCACCGCAGTCCACAAACACTTCTTTCGGATCTCTTTTTCTAAACGCGCCCACTGAAAAATATTGATTCTCACTAAAGATTTTGTCATCAGGAAGTTTATTGTACATTGTACATTCTACATTTAATCAGTTCTTCGTAAATATCTTTTGACTTCTGATCGCCTAAGCAATCGTATGTCTGCAGAACTTCTTGTGCATGATGCTTTAAAATCACTTCATCAAGCAGATAATTTTCTACCCCCCCCCCTAGAAAAATCGTTTAGCTGTTGATGAACCTCTTCACAAACTCTTTTTTGTGTAGAGCATATAAGTACACATATGTCTTGTATCTGAGCTAAATCATTTGGAGCGATAACATGAGGATTTATAATAATAGTGTTAGTAGTTAAACCTTATGTTATGCTAATATTAAAGCTATGTCAATATTCTGTGCAGTGTAATAGTTCTATCCTTTCCCCTTACAAAAACATCGCCATATAAAGCGGCAGGCTTTCCACCGTTTCATTCCCCGCCACATTCCCGGCTGTCAGCTTGATGCCGTGCATGACACCATAATTTTGAATCATGGAAGTCATGGACTTTGACGCAGCCTTCTCTGCCGATTTTACTTCTACCGCCGTCGCCATTTTCTGATAACGAATAAAAAAGTCCATCTCCACCTTACTGTTTTTTTCAAAATAATACAGTTTCTTCCCACTCTTCGCAAAAATGTCCGCTATAATATTTTCATAAATAGCTCCTTTGTAGATACCAATATTACCGTCTATGATATCTTCCGCGCTGCCCTCGTCCAGCATTGCCACCAGAAGCCCTGTGTCCCGCATATACACCTTAAACACATCGCTTCTCGCATTTCCCGCAAGCGGCAGCGCCGGTTCGGAGAGATTGTAGCAGAAATTGATAATTCCGGCATCATACAACCACATCAGACTTCCGCCGTATTTTCGATAGGTAGCTTTTGGCTCCACCAAAGAATAGCGGAACTTTTTATAATCTTTTGCCAAATGTCTGGGTATGGATAAAAAACAGGCACGTGCTTTTGTTTTTTCCGCTCCCTCCGCATACTTCGCTATATCATCCATATAGTCGCTTAAAATACCCTTTTGAACGGCAAAAGCTTTGGCATAGTTATGCGTCTGTGCAAATTCCTTCACAACTCTCGGCATGCCACCTATGACGATGTATTCCCGGAATAATTCCATCATTTTATCATGCATTGCCTTCGGCAGCTCTTCCCGTTTTTCATAATATGTCTGAATGTCTTCAACTGAAGATTCTTTTATCCCGTTCGCCCACAAAAATTCCTCAAAATCCATAGAATACATATCCAGATGATCTACATACCCCACCGGGTAAGAAGGCACTTCTTTATAGTGTATACCCAGCATAGATCCTGATGCCACAACGTCAAAACGCCCGTCGATTGCCAAAAATTTAAGTGCCGTGCGCGCACGGGGACAATTTTGTATTTCATCAAGAAACAATATCGTTTCCCCCGGCTCCAGCTCCGCATCCGATACCCGCAGGGATATCTGCTTGATCAGTGTTTCCACATCCAGATCACCGTCAAAAATGGCCCTGTATGCCGGGTTTTCATCGAAATTAAGATATGTGTAATACTTATAATTTTCTCTTGCAAATCTGTCTAAGCTGTAAGTTTTTCCGACCTGTCTTGCTCCCTTTACCAAAAGGCATGTTTGACTATGATTATCTTTCCATTCCAACAGCCGTTTCTCTATTTTTCTTTTCATAACTTCAATCCCCCGCCCATACTATCTTCTTAGTTATCCCCATATTCTCACATAATATAAGCAAAGTCAATCAAAACGCATATTTCCCCCATCACTTTCATCATAAAATTGCATATTTTCCCCGCGTTTTTCTTTGTGCTATCACATATTTCCCCCGCCTCGCACATCTATCCGCCGCTTTTACAAGCAGCATTTGGGGAAGTCTTCCTCTAAAGCGTCACGTTAAAGCATATCCTCTTCCCACTGTCACTCTGCACCGATGCCCTCCCTCCGTGCGTTTCCGCGATTGACCGCACCATGGACAGTCCAATTCCCGTGCCGCCCGTCGCGGAGGAGCGGGATTCATCCATGCGGTAAAACCGGTCAAACAGTCTGTCCAGATCCGAAATGTCCGCCAAGTCGCATGTATTGGACACTTCCACACAGATTTTTCCCCGCCTGCGGTAGATATGCATCTGAATCTCACCGCCGTCATCAGAATACCTGACCGCGTTATCCAGTAAAATGGAAATCATACGCTGAATGGAACTTCTGTCCCCGTATAGCATCAGGTTTTCCTCGATGCTCTGGCTGTAGATTTTCCCCTGTGCTTTCGCGAGAACCGCAAAAGGTTCCGCGGCTTCCCACGCTGCCTCGCTCATGGAAAATCTGCACTTCTCGGGAAAGGGCGTCTCCTCATCCAATCTCGACAGCGCCACCATATCCCCCACCAGTTTTGTGAGCCGCGCCGCCTGCTTTCGGATATTGTCGATCCACTCATCCCCCTCATGTTCCATCGCCGCGATATCCGCACTGGTCGCAATGGATGTGATCGGCGTTTTCAGTTCATGTCCCGCGTCTGTGATAAACTGCTTCTGCCGTTCTAAATTTTTCCGGTAAGGCTGAATGGCACGCCTTGAAAACAGAAGAATAAGAAAAAATACCATCAACAGGCTGAACAACCCTATCGTCAGAGACACCAGAAGAAGGGATCGCATGGACTGCAGCTGAATCGCCGAATTCAAAAAGAGGATCGAAATCCCTCTTTCGCTCCTGCTCACCAGATACCGATAGTCCTTATAATATCCCTTTTCCCTGCCCTTCGACAAAACAGCCTGCGCGTATGTCTTTGCCGTCTCCTCATCCACGGAAGAAATATAATCCCTTAAAACCTCCCTTACTCTGCCGTCCGCATCACAGTGAACCGTAAAGAAGCGGGTCATAAATGCCGCTTCCGGATTTCTGCCCCGCATATCCCCGACCGGCGGAGGCGGCACCTGAGGCTTTCCAAGATCAGTCTGTTCATTCGAAAGAAGCGCTGCCGTCAGATGATCCTGCATAGAGGTCGTTCTGTAGTAATTTGCCGCGTTGATTCCGACAATAATAAGCAGCATGACCGTTCCAAACGCCGCCATCGCCGCCAGAATAAACCGCCTCTGTATCTTTTTCAGCATCCGCTCTCCTCAAAAATTCTCTATAAATCAAGATAATATCCTGCGCCGCGCGCTGTCCGTATCTCGATATCAGCTTTCAGTTCCTTTAATTTTTTCCGAAGAAATCCCACGTAAGTCCAGACCACGCTGACATCCGCCTCTGAATCCTGCCCCCATATCTTATCCATCAGATGCGCTGTTGAAAACACGAAGCGGGGATTTCGCATAAAAAGCTCCATCAGTTGAAATTCCTTATTATTGAGACGAATCGCCCGGTCCTGACACATCACTTCATAGCGGTTACAGTCAAGCTGCACATTTCCGAAGGACAGGCAAAGTTCTGTATATCCCTGATTTCTCCGCGAAAGCGCCTTCACTCTGGCGATAAACTCCGGGCTTGCAAAGGGTTTCGGGAGATAATCATCCGCCCCTGCCTCCAGTCCCGCCACCCGGTCCTCAATCTCCGCCTTCGCCGTCAGCATCAGCACGGGAACCCCGGATCCTGTCCCACGAATCTCCCGCAGCACGTCTAACCCGTTTACCTTCGGCATCATGATATCCAAAATCACCACATCATAATCCCTGTCCCGAAAATAGGTCAGTGCCTCCCCACCGTCATGCGCCACGTCCACGGTAAATTTATTCTTTTCCAGCAGAAACTTTAGTCCTCTCGCCAGCTCCGTCTCGTCCTCAGCAATTAATACCCGCATAAATTTTACTCAATCTCCACTCTGTTCTTGCCGCTCTGTTTTGCCCGGTAAAGCGCCATATCCACACGGGTGCAGAGAGAATCTACCGTGTCGTCCTCTCTTGCCTGGGTCACGCCAAGGCTTACTGTCTGGGGTCTGATTCCCGGAAAGCTGGTATTGGCAAAACACTCCCGCATAAGATCCGCAATATATGCCGCCGAAGAAGAATCTGTCCCCCGCAGAAGCACCATGAATTCTTCGCCGCCCCATCTTCCGGATGACTGCATCAGACCAGTCCGTCTGTTTCGCAGAATATCCGCAAGCGCCACGATAACGGAGTCCCCTTCCTGATGCCCGTAAGTGTCGTTCACCTGCTTAAAATTATCAATATCCAGCATTACCAGTGAAAACTGTTCTCTCTTAACATCTGCAAGTGCCTTTTCAATCTGGCCCTGAATCTCCTTACGGTTATACAGACCTGTCAGACCGTCGATAATGGCGGCCATTTTCAGTTTGTCATTGACAAGCGCAAGCTGTTTATTTGTGTTTTCCAGTTCCTGGGATGTCACGCTGATAAAAGTCGCCAGCCGAGATACCAGCGGCACGCGGGACATCATGTAATTGTCCTGTGCTTGCGGCACCGCCGGTGATGCCTTTTTCTCCCCTTCTCTCATCGCCGCTATAACAAGCGTCACATTATGCTGATTCAAGCTGCCCTTCGTGCGCAAAAACTCCCCATGCGAGAAAAAGCCACAAGAAGTCGAAATATCATACAAAGGTTCAATCTCGTAGGTCGGCTCCCTGTTAGTCCAGAAGGTGCGCCTTGCCGCACAGGAAAATATATGCAGCACATCCGGTCCAAACTGCGCAAGTCTCTGACTGTCATGCCTGATACTGTCCACAATCGTACTTGGATCCCCGTAGGAAATGCGCACCACAGAACCAATATCCATATCCGACGTCATATTGAGGGAACCGTCCGCATTGCTGGATACGGGCGTACGCAGTATTGTCGTGTCATTATGTTCATAAAACAGAGGGAATTCCAAGGTATTGTAGAAAAAATTCTCGTCGTTATTAATATTCAGATATTTACGGTACACATCATACGCCGGAATGCCGTCCAGTTCCTGTAGGAGCGATCCCTGCGATTTTGTGACATGAAACTCCCTGCCAAGCGGTTTCCATCCCGTCACTTTGATGGAATCCACATGGAAATCCTCACCGCCGTAAAACACAATAACAATGGATGTCTCAGAAAACCCGTATGCCTTTGTAAACACGCAGGAATCGTCACTTGTAATATCGTCGCTGCAGCTGACACCGCCGAAAACCTGAATGTCCTCCCGAATATCCTTCAAACCGTCGCAAAACTGCGTGGTGGAACCTTCCGGAATAGTAAAATACATCTCAATCGCCTTTACCCAGGGATTTTTTTTCGTCTCCTCCACAATCTGCGCCGTAATCTCATCCACGGACTGCTTTGCCATATCGTATTGGAAAATTTCAAATCTGGTCGTCAGCAGTTCAAAGTCCGTACACACCACCGTGATGTCTCCTGCCAGCTCGCAGTCAATGATATTCCCGCTCGTGGAACATCCTATGTACGGTATATCGGGAAAACACTCCTCAATCGCATCCGTCACCTCCTGAATGACCGTCGGTTTCAGTATCTCCGAATAAATCTGAAACATTCTTCTCCCCGTACTGCTCACCCGGTCCGTATTTTTAAATTCCAGAAGTTTTTGCTTAAAGCTCTCTTTTTCCTCATAAATAAACCAGACCTGCTGCATACCGTTCCCCGCCTTTCCCCATAATTTCCCTTCTCGTCAAGCATCATAAAGATAAATAATTATACCACAACTCTATCTAAAATTTAAGCCCGCTTGTTTTTCCCTTTCAGCTATTATATTATATTTTAGAAAAAACAATTTACAATGGAGTGTGTGACTATGCCACAGGAAATTTTACTTTTGGAGGATGATGACAACCTCAACCACGCAGTCAGTCTGAAATTAAAGAAGGAGGGATTCACCGTCCACAGCGCTTTTACCGTGAAGGAAGCTTTTTCTCTTTTCCGGCAGGTTGCTCCCTTTCTGATTATCTGTGATATCACATTGCCCGACGGAAACGGTCTGGATTTTTGTTCCCGCATACGGCAGGAAAGTGACGTGCTTTTCCTGTTTCTGACCGCCCTTGACAGAGAGGAAGATATCGTGGCGGGCTACCGGCAGGGCGCGGACGATTATATCACCAAACCCTTCTCTCTGACCGCGCTGGTCTCCAAGGTCGGCGCACTCTTAAAACGGTTTCCTGCCGAACAGCCGAAAACCATAGTATCCGGAAATATCACACTCTACCCGGAAGAAAAACGGGCTGCAAAGAACGGTGAAAATCTGGTACTCACCGCCAGAGAATATTCCCTGCTCGCCTTCTTTATGGAAAATCCCATGAAAGTTCTGTCACGCGGGCAGCTCCTGGAATCCATCTGGGACATCGAGGGCAATTTTGTCGATGAGAATACCCTCTCCGTCAATATCAGAAGACTGCGGGAAAAAATAGAGGACAATCCTTCCGCCCCCGCCATCTTGAAAAATATCCGGGGACTGGGCTATATCTGGGAAAGGAAATGTGAAAAACGATGACAACCACTTTGAAAACATCCGGGTTTGCATGGAAAACCTGCGCGCTTATTTCGTGCCTCTCCGTGCTTTTTGTCTGCATATACGGCTTCTGGGGATTTTCCCTTCTGAACGCGCAGTATACATTGGAGCAGAAACAATACGGGAATATCGCGGGCGCGATTCTCTCCGAATATCCCGAGGCGGAACAGACACTGATCGCCGCCATGCAGGACACAGATTACGACTATCTTGACAAGGGATTTTCCATCCTTACCAAATACGGTTATCGGGAAAATATGCTGATAACCGATGACCCTTACTACCATTCCGCCCTCCTGTCCTTCTTTCCCCTTCTGGCTGTCGTCCTCCTCATTGATCTCCTCCTCATCGCGCTCTGTTTCTTTTTCTTTTATAAAAGCCGGAGACAACAGGAATGGCGTCTGCATGAAATACTGGAATCCTATCTTGCAGACAACTATTCACCCCTTGTGGACCAGAAAAATCGGAAGCCTGTTTTTAGCGAATCCTTCACCGACACCCTCCTCAAACTGGGACATAAACTGAAGGTAAAAACGCTGGCGCTGGACAAAGAGCGTGACCACACAAAAACGCTTGTCACCGATATCTCCCATCAGTTGAAAACACCTGTCAGCGCTTTGAAGAGCTGTTTTACTATGTGTATGGAAGCCGATTCCGAGACGGAACGCGCCGATTTTCTGGAAAGGTGCGCCGGACAATTATCACATCTGGAAAATTTGATAACTGAATTAGTCAATATCTCCCGCCTGGAAACCGATATGGTTACACTGAAGCAGGAGCACGTTCTTTTGTCCGACCTGCTCGCCGACGCTGTGAATATGGTATATGAAAAAACGCTGCCTAAAAATATCACCGTAGAGCTGCTCGAGCCCGACGGAGAAACCGGTTTCCGCGTCCCTATGTTCTTGGACAGGCGCTGGACTGCCGAGGCGACAGCAAACCTTCTGGACAATGCGGTCAAATATTCCCCGGCAGACAGCACGGTAACCCTGCGGCTCCACCGGTTTTACAGCTATATCCGTCTGGAAATTGAGGACGAGGGCATCGGTGTCTCCCCGGTGGATGCCAACCGGATCTTTCAGCGTTTCTACCGGGGCAGCCACCCGGTCGTCAAACAGACCGAAGGCTCCGGCGTTGGGCTTTATCTGGCCAGACGCATTTTGGAAGCGCAGGGCGGCACCATAAGCGTGAAACCGGCAGCGGAAAAAGGAAGCATTTTCACCTTGCATCTCCCCCTGCCGGAATATATGTAATGGAAACCGGCAGGCCGATTTCATAAGTTTTCTATTTTTTGCATTTTGTAAGTCTCATGTAAGGTTACTGCCGTAATCTATATTTATAAACGAAGAGAAAGGCAGGATCGTATATGAAAAAGCACATGGACATTATCTTAAAAACTGAGGACTTATGCAAATATTACGGCACAGGCGACAATCAGGTCAAAGCCGTTGATCACGTCAATCTGGAAATCCGGCAGGGCGAGTTTGTCTCCATCGTCGGCAAATCGGGCAGCGGCAAGTCCACGCTGCTTCACATGCTGGGCGGGCTGGACAATCCCACCTCCGGCAAGGTCTTTATCGACGGGGAAAACATCGCCTCCTTCAAGGAAGAAAAGCTCTCAAAAATCCGCCGCCGCAAAATCGGCTTTATTTTTCAGGCTTACAATCTCATCCCCTCCCTCAACGTATGGGAGAACATCGTCCTTCCCCTCGGACTGGACGGCAAACCCATAGACGAATCGTTTATAAACGATATTATAAAGACGCTTGGGCTTTCGGACAGAGTAAAACATCTCCCCAACACCCTGTCTGGCGGTCAGCAGCAGAGATGTGCCATCGCCAGAGCCATTGCGGCAAAGCCTTCCATCATACTCGCCGACGAGCCCACCGGCAATCTGGACACCCGAACCGGCGATGATACGATGGCTCTCTTAAAGGCATCCGCCACGAAATACGGACAGACCCTCGTGGTCATCACCCACAATGAGGAAGTTGCACAGATGGCGGAGCGCACGATCATTCTGGCAGACGGGCGCATCCTCTCCTCCGGGGAAAGCGAGGTGGATTCCGATGAAGAAAACTAACACGGTAAGGAGCCTTGCCTTGAGTAAGCTGCGCTACAATAAAAGCCGCACCATGCTCACCGGCATTGCCATCATGCTTACCACCATGCTGCTCATGGCAATCGGCACGATCGGCACCGCCACACTGGATATGAACCGGCAGATGTACGCTCTGGCGGACTATCATGCCCGCTTTGGCGGCTTAACGCCCGATCAGGTAAATGTCCTGTCAAATCATATTCAGGTGGAAGCGCTATCCACCACGGAAAGCTTTGCGGATATTGAAAATGGAAAAATGAACGGCGCCCTTTCCTATCAGGAGACCCTGAAGGATGAACAGTCCGCAGACGGCGGCGCCTCCTTGCACTCTGTGACGCTTGCCTCCGGGCATTATCCCGAAGCGGAAAACGAAATCTGCTCCTCCCCCGCCTTTTTCCGCCGTGTCGGCGCAGAGCCTGTCATCGGCGGCAAGGTAACGCTCTCTTTTCGTGTAGGCGGCAAAGGGGAAATTGTGACCAAAGAATTTACCATCAGCGGCTTGGAACCGGACGTGGAAATCTCCGATAAAATCGACGACAGCCGCCTGATGTGGACCGGCCGCATCTCCAAAGCCCTGTTAGACAGCTACAAGGCGGACGGGCTTTACGAATCCGAGCCGTATGCCACCCTTCGCGTCTACGGGGAGGAAGTGCTGACCTTTGATGAAATGACAGACCGAATCAACGCTGTCGCTGCGGATATCGGACTGGACGAGGGACAGGTAAATATAAACAAAGAGTATCTTTTCACCGCGACTGACCCGGGTACGGAAGCCATGGCGATCATGGCAGTCATCGGTCTGATCGTGATCTTCTTTTCCTCGCTGGTGATCTACAGTATCTACTATGTGGGCGTGATCACTGACGTGCAGGAGATCGGCAAGTTAAAGGCGCTGGGTGCATCGGGACGCCAGATCGCCAGATTTTTCTATTGGCAGGGCGCTATCATTTCCGCCTTTGCGATTCCTGTCGGGTTGTTACTCGGCTTCCTGCTGCCCTATTTCCTGTTTCCGCTGGCTTTGTGGGCATACCGCAGCGGTTCCGCCATCAGCTCCTACTCCCGCGACGCGACGGAGGCGGTTATCGGGCAGATTCACATGTTCTCCCTGCCCGTGCTGCTCATAGCGGCTGTGGCTTCTCTGATCACTGTAGCCGTCTCATTGCGAAAGCCCATCCGCATGGCGAAAAAAGTTTCCCCGGTGGAAGCCATCCGCTATCAGGAAAACACAAGCGACCGCAAGAGCCGCAAGGGACACACCGGGGTGAAGGTGTCCACGCTGACCCTTGCCAACCTGACGCGCAACAGAAGACGTACCGCCGTCACCATCCTCACCATGGGCTTAAGCTGTGTGCTCTTTATATGTGTATCCGCCGTACTATGCAGCGTCAGCGCCGAAGACTTGGCGAGAAGGAACATCCCCAAGGGCGATTTCCGCATTGCTCTGGACTATGCCCTCTATAATGATAAGGAGTATCCCGAAAACAATCTGGAAAATCTGGTACAGCAGGAATACTTTAGCGAGACATTTCTTTCCAGACTGTCCTCCATAGAGGGCGTGGAATCCGTGGAGCGTGCGCCCGGTAAGATCATTTCCTCCACCGATATGGAGTCGCCCATGTACGAGGACTACGAGAATCACCTGCCGCTCTCCTACTTTACCAGAGACGATGTGGCGGAACTAAACGCCTATCTGGTACAGGGCAGCATCGACTACGACCGCATGACGGCCAACGATGAGATCGTCTGCACCCATGCTTACTCCTTTAACCAGTACGGTCTTTCCATAGGCGATGTCCTCCCGATCACCCTCCACGACGGCAGCCGGGAAATTCCCCTGACGGTAACACTGGGTGCCCTGACAGAGCCGGACGCTAACTATACCTACCTGATTATGACAGAAGATACATGGAACAGTCTGGGACTGACCTGCGATCCCACCACATCCATCTACCTGCATGTGGACGACGCGCACTATGACAGCGTAAAGGAAGCGCTCACGGAAATTGTAGCGGAAAATGAACATTTTACACTCTATGCCATGGATGTAGAACTGGCGATCGGACACTCTTCCATAGACCTGACGAAGAATCCGCTCTATCTGCTCCTGATCCTGATCGCCGTGATCGGTTTTATCAATCTGATCAACACGATGATCACCAGTATTGTTACGCGCAAAAAGGAGCTGGGCATTCTGCAGGCTCTCGGTCTCTCCGACAGACAGCTTGTGCGCATGCTCTCCGGGGAGGGGCTTGTCTTCACCGCGGGCACGCTCTTTATCAGCCTCACTCTCGGCAACGCAGCCGGATATCTGCTGTTCCTCTGGGCGAAAAAGGAGCACCTTATGAGCATCAGCCGTTACCACTATCCCCTCTGGGAAACCGTGGGGCTTACTCTCGTATTATTGATCGGCCAGATTGCAATTACACTGTTTATCAGCAGGAAAATGAAAAAGGAGAGTCTGATTGACCGCATCAGGAACGAAGAATAAAAAAGGAACCGGGAAACGTAAAAATTTCCCGGTTTTCTCTACCACTCTACTATCGCAGATGCCCACGTCAATCCGCCGCCAAAACCGCTGAGCGCAACCTTCATGCCGGGCTTCAACAGCCCTTTGCGGTTTATCTCATCGAGCAGGATCGGCACGCTTGCTGCGGAGATATTTCCACAGTGATCCAGACTGATCGGAAACTTATCCTCCGTGATGTGAAGCCGTTTCGACACCGACTGGATAATGCGGATATTCGCCTGATGCAGGGCAAAATAATCAATATCCGCAGATGTAAGCCCTGCCTTCTCAATCGTCTTCTGTAAGGAGGCGGGCACCGTGGTCACTGCAAATTTATAGACTTCCTGTCCATCCATATGCACATACGCAATCTTCTGGTCCGTCTGGATCAGGGGATTGTTATTGGTGCGGCTCGGACATGCCAACACATCGCCTTTCGTTCCGTCAGATCCCTGATCGAAAGCGAGGAGCCCATACTGCTCATCGCCGCGCACCACCGCTGCGCCCGCACCGTCACCAAAGAGTACACAGGTGCTCCTGTCCTCCCAGTCCACGATCTTGGAGAGCGTCTCCGCCCCCAGAATCAGCGCCGTCCGATATAATCCCGCCTGTATATATGCATTGGCAATATTCAACGCAAACATAAATCCGGCACAAGCCGCGTTGATGTCGAAGGCAACTGCATTGTCCGCCCCGATCGCCGCCTGCACTTCGCAGGCACATGCCGGTGTCACAAAGTCCGCCGACACCGTACCCAGAATAATCAGGTCAATTTCCTCCGCCGTTACGCCCGCATTTTCCATGGCGCGCTTCGCCGCCTCTATGGACATGCTTGCGGTTGTCTCCTCCTTCACCAGATGTCTCTCTCTGATTCCCGTCCTGCTGCTGATCCACTCGTCGGAAGTGTCCATAATTTTAGATAAATCTTCATTTGTCACCACTGCCTTCGGCAGACAGCTCCCCGTTCCTATGATTCTTGTTTTCACGAAAACTCCTCCAATATATCTCTCACATGTTCCAGGTGGGTCGCGCGGTATGCGTTGGCGCCGCAGAAAAGCAGCGCCTCGTCCACTTTGCCCTTCACGGCGTTTACGAGTGCATCGGTGATGCAGTAAGGCGTGTCCGCGCCCTTGCATGTGCTGATGCAGAGATGGCATTTCTCATGTGGAATCTGCCCCTCCTTCGCCCGCTTTATAAAAGGATTTAAAATCGACCGTCCCGGCATACCGACAGGGCTCTGCACAATGACAATATCTTCCTTCTTGGCATCAATATAACTCTGCTTGTAAGCTGGAGCCGCATCGCACTCATACGTGGTTACGAAACGGGTCGCCATCTGTACGCCGGAAGCTCCCATTTCCAGATAATGTTCCATATCCTCACGGGTATAGACGCCGCCAGCCATGACAACCGGAATCTCTGTCCCGTGCGACGCCGCAGTCTCATTAACTTCCGAGATAATTGCCTTCACCTCATCATCGTAATGAAGCCCCTCAATATCCGCAAGCTGCTCCTTACGAAATCCCAGATGTCCGCCCGCCAGAGGTCCCTCAACCACCACTGCGTCGGGCAGCCGGTTATACTTTTTCCACCAGTATTTCATAATCACCTGCGCGGATTTCACACTGGACACAATAGGCACCAGTTTCGTCTTCGCCGCCCCGACAATCTTCGGCAGCTCCATGGGCAGTCCAGCGCCGGATATAATCAGATCAATTCCCGCCGCCACAGCCGCCTTGACGTACTCTTCGTACTTTCTGGTGGCAACCATGATATTGACGCCCAGAATCCCGCCCTTTGCGATCTCCCTTGCCCTGGCAATCTCCGTGCTGATCGCCCGCATATTTGCTCCGATCGGGTCTGTGTCAAAGTCCGGTTCCCGATAGCCGATCTGCGCCGTGGAAATCACGCCGATTCCGCCCTCCTTCGCCACATTTCCGGCAAGAGAGGAGAGGCTGACGCCGACTCCCATGCCGCCTTGTATTACCGGCACACGGGCTGTTAAATTACCAATTTTTAAAGGTTTTACATTTACCATTTTAAGCCTCTCCGATGGCAAACGTCAGCTCCGCCTGCGTCACCAATTTTCCATCCACATAAGCCTTTGCCGCGCCCACGCCGATGGGCCCTTTGATTTTAATAATCTCCGTCTCCAGCGTCAGCACATCGCCGGGAACTACCTTTCCTTTAAACTTCGCATTGTTGATCGCCGCAAAATAAGCGGTCTTTCCCTTAAACTCCGGCTGGCTTAAAATCGCCACCGCCCCGGTCTGCGCAAGCGCCTCTATAATCAGCACGCCCGGCATCACTGGCTCCTGCGGGAAATGCCCCGCAAAGAAAGGCTCATTGTAGGACACGCATTTCTTAGCGACTACCCGTTTCCCTTCCTCCATCTCCTCTATCGTGTCGATCAACATAAATGGCTGTCTGTGGGGAATGATCTCCATGATTTCCTTTGCACCCATCAATGACATGTTCGTCCTCCTCCCTGTGTCAAATATTGTAGATAATACTTATGGATTAAACAGCAAACGCAATCCCCAATCCCAATTATACGTTTCGCAATTATCTGTCAACTCAACTGTGTAAGTCCGCGCTTACTCGTGGTATTTCTTCACCAGCAGACTCGCGTTGTGTCCGCCAAAACCAAGGGAATTGGAGAGCGCATACTCGAAATCTTCCTCGTAAGCCTCTTTGCAGTAGTTCAGGTCGCACTCTTCATCCGGCACCTGATAACCGACGGTTCTGTGGATATATCCCTCCTGCAGCTCCTTCACACAGGTGACAAACTCTATCGCACCCGCCGCGCCCAGAAGGTGACCCACCATGGACTTGGTAGAATTGATCTTGATATCCTTTGCGTGATCGCCGAACAGCAGCTTGATAGCACGCGTCTCAAAAAGATCGTTATGGTGCGTTGCCGTTCCGTGCGCATTGATATAAGTAATGTCATCCAGATTCAGACCCGCATCCTTCACTGCATACTCCATCGCTTTCGCCGCGCCCGCGCCGTCCTCAGCGGGGGAAGTGATGTGATACGCGTCGGAAGTACAGCCATATCCCGCTACTTCCGCATAAATCTTCGCCCCTCTTGCCTTCGCGTGTTCCAGCTCCTCCAGCACAACAACGCCCGCGCCTTCGCCCATAACAAAGCCGTTTCTCTCCTTATCAAACGGAATGGAGCATCTCGTCGGATCAGCGCTTGTGGAAAGTGCCGTCAGAGCCGAAAAACCGCCGATGCCGATGGGGCACACGCTGCCCTCCGTGCCTCCTGCCACCATCACCTCCGCGTCACCATACTGGATTGCGCGGAACGCCTCACCGATGGAATTGGTGCCTGTCGCACATGCCGTCACCACGTTGATGCTCTTTCCCTTTAAACCGAACTGGATCGACACATTTCCCGCCGCCATGTTGGAGATCGTAAGCGGCACAAACAGCGGCTCTATTCTGCCCGGTCCTTTCTCCACCAGTCTCGTATGGGAACGCTCCATCGCCTGCAGGGAACCCGTGCCGGAGCCGACCGCCACCCCTACGCGGTAAGGATCTTCCTTCTCCATGTCAATGCCCGCATCCTCCAGCGCTTCCTTTGTCGCCGCCACCGCATACTGGGAGAAAGGCTCCATTCTCTTTGCCGCCTTAAAGTCCATATAGTTTTTGCCGTCGAAGCCCTTCACTTCCGCCGCCAGCTTACACTTAAAATCCGTCGTGTCAAACTTTGTAATCGGCGCGAAACCGATCTTCCCCTCCTTCACGCCTGCCCAAAACTCGTCCACACTCAACCCGATGGGCGTAATCGCACCCATGCCTGTAACTACCACTCGTCTGCTCATACTCAAACTCCTTTCCTAAACTCACAAACCCGCACTTCGCGCCGCTTATTTTTCTTTCGCGGCTGTTAAATAGCCATTCCTCCATCAACCGAAATTACCTGTCCTGTAATATACGCCGCCTTATCGCTCGCTAGAAACGCCACCGTCTCCGCGATATCCTTCGGCGTGCCCACGCGCTTTAAAGGAATCTGCGCAAGAGTCGCCTCCTTCGCCGTGTCCGTCATCGCCTGTGTCATGTCCGTATCAATAAAACCGGGCGCAACCGCGTTCACCGTAATATTTCTGCTGGCAAGCTCCCTCGCCATAGACTTGGTCAAACCAATCACTCCCGCCTTGGAAGCCGCATAGTTAGCCTGTCCCGCATTGCCGAGCACTCCGCTGACAGAGGACAGGTTGATGATCCTGCCCGCCTTCTGCTTTAAGAATGGGCGGTACATATGCTTGATGGTATTAAAGGTTCCTTTCAGGTTAGTGTCAATGACTGCGTCAAAATCTGCCTCTGTCATTTTAATCACCAGATTATCCTTTGTGATTCCGGCATTGTTCACCAAAATGTCTATATGCCCGAACTCGGCAAGCATATCCGTGATCATCTGTCCGCAAGCGTCAAAATCTGCCACGCTGCACTGTACCGCTTTCGCTTTTCTCCCCATCGCCTCAATCTGCGCAGTGACTTCCTCCGCCTTTTCCTTCGATCCGTTGTAGTTTACAATCACATCCGCTCCGTACCCCGCAAGCGTCAGCGCGATCTCTCTCCCGATCCCGCGCCCCGCGCCTGTGACTAAGGCCACTTTTCCAGTAAGCATATCTCTTTCCTCCTGCCACTTTTATTCCATTCCCATTTGCAAAACTGCTTCATCACTTCATCATAAACAGTTCAAATGAAAGTATATTCCACTACTTTTGATTGAACGTCCGTTTATAAAAGAAGTTTCTGCAAATCTTCCACCTTCTCTATATTGATCACTTTCACATCCCGATTAATTTTCCTCATAAATCCGGACAGCGTCTTGCCCGGTCCGATCTCGATAAATAAGTCCGCCCCGTCCGCAATCATCCGCTCCACCGTCTGCTGCCACTTCACGGAGGAGGACACCTGCTTCTCCAAAAGGGGCTTCACATCTGCTTTGTCCTTCACATAGTCCGCTGTCACATTGGCGATGTAAGGAACGGCAATATCATGAATCTCCACTGTCTCCAGCTCCTTCGCCAGCTTCTCGCCCGCACCGACCAACAGGGGAGAGTGGAAAGGGCCACTGACCTTTAACGGCACGCATCTCTTTGCGCCTGCTGCCGTCAGCTTCTCCACTGCTGCCTGCGCCGCCCCTTCCTCGCCAGTAATCACAACCTGACCCGGGCAGTTATAATTGGCAATCGTCACCATTCCGGGCGTCTCCTCACAAATCTGCTCAATCACTGCCGTATCCAGTCCAAGCACTGCCACCATAGCGCCGCCCTGCGGCACCGCTTCCTGCATGTAAATGCCGCGCTTGCGCACGATTTTAAACACATCCTCCGGGCTCATCACGCCGCTTGCCACTAGCGCGCCGTACTCGCCGAGACTTAAGCCGCCCGTGATATCGGGCTTCACGCCCTTCTCTTCCACAGCTTTCAGTATTGCCACCTCTACGGCAAGCATGGCAATCTGCGTATACTCCGTAATATTAATCTGTTCGTTCTCCTCAAAGCAGAGCGCCGCCACATCTAACCCGCTTGCCTTACCTGCCAGCTCAAACATCTCTTTGCAGACCGGAATCTGCTCATAGAAATCCTTTCCCATCCCCACATACTGCGCTCCCTGTCCCGGGAACATAAAAACAGTCTTTCCCATAATTGAATACCTTCCTTTCCCGTATGATTCCCCTTGCCGTCATAAATATTTTGAATTTCAAAGTATTTATTTGAGAAAAAAGCAAGCCGCACAGCTTGCTTTTTCAGCATCTCTCTGCTTTTTCTATCCTTCAATAGAATCTTGCCTAGTGCCTCTTATTTTAATTTCAGCAGAACTTCCGCCTGATTCATAATCTCTTCGAGTATCTCCGCACAGGACTGCTCTTTGTTTACCATGCCCGCAATCTGCCCTGCCATCAGGGTACCGGTCACCACATCGCCTTCCACTACCGCTTTGCGCAGGGAACCGAGCGTCAGCTTCTCCATCTCTTCCAGAGAGGCGCCGTTCTTTTCCATCTGCAGATATTCTCTTGTCAGCTTATTGCGGATCTGACGGACAGGATGTCCGTTCGCCCTGCCGGTAACCTCGGAGTCGATATCCTTCGCCGCGATCACCTTTTTCTTGTAATTCTCATGTACGGTACACTCCGTCGCCGTCAGGAACCGTGTACCCATCTGAACCGCCGCCGCGCCCAACATCATAGCCGCCGCAAAACCTCTGCCGTCTGCGATGCCGCCCGCCGCTATCACAGGAACGCTGACCGCATCCGCTACCTGCGGCACAAGGGTCATCGTCGTCGCCTCGCCGATATGTCCGCCGGACTCCATGCCCTCAGCGATCACAGCGTCCGCGCCCGCGCGCTCCATCATCTTCGCCAGAGCGACGCTTGCCACCACGGGAAGCACCTTGATTCCTGCCTCTTTCCACATCGCCATATACTTGCCCGGATTCCCTGCGCCGGTGGTAACCACCTTAACGCCTTCCTCCACGATCACCTTTGCAATCTCGTCTGCCTCCGGGTTCATCAGCATCACATTCACGCCGAAAGGCTTCTTCGTCAGTTCTTTCGTCTTCTGAATCTGTTCTCTCACAAATGATGCCGGTGCGCCGCCCGCGCCGATAATGCCAAGCGCGCCCGCTTCCGATACTGCCGCCGCCAGATGATATTCCGCGACCCATGCCATGCCACCCTGAAAGATCGGATATGCAATCCCCAGAAGTTCCGTAATTTTTGTCTTCATTCTATAAACCTCAACCTCAAGCCGCTGCCCGCCGGCGACAGTTCAGAGAATGCCCCGCACTCTCCTCACATTTTTTAAGACTGCCGTAAATCAAAACTACGGTTTACGCCTCTACACCCTTGCTCTTCATATACTCAACTACAGCGCCCACTGTCGTAATCTGTTCTAAGTCCTCGGAAGGAATCTCCACGCCGTACTCCTCCTCGAAAGCCATAACCAGCTCGAATAAATCCAGAGAATCCGCGCCAAGATCGTCCTTGAAAGAAGAATCCTCGTTAATTTCTACGCCGTCCAAGTTTAACTGTTCCTGAATAATCTCAATTACTCTCTCTAACATTTTCCTGTTCTCCTTTTCGTCATTAAAATAGTTTGACATTCAAAGTATATTATCTGGTCTGACATTTGTCAATCATAATTTTACGGATTCTGGGACTTTTGTCAATCACTTTGACAATAAATATTAATAAATTTCTCATATTCCCATGGATTGCGCAGCTCAGCACATTCCTGTGCCATGAATTGCCGCGTAGATTTCCCTTTTTGCCACGCCACGATCTTTTGCGACCTGTTTCATGGCAGCCTTTTCATCCATCCCTCCCTTCGTGTAAAACGACATATGCGCCTCAATCGTCATACTCTGCCATGACGCCTGCCTCTCCTCTTCCTTCTGCCGCAGACTCTTTCCCTCTACCACAAGCACATACTCCCCACGCGGCTCCTCCCGTCCATAGAGGGAGAGCGCCGCCCCGATCGTGGTCGGCAGCACCGTCTCAAACTTTTTTGTCAGCTCCCTGCAGAGCGTAATCCTGCGGTCGCCAAGCTCCTCATAAAGCTCCCCCAACGTCCGCACCAGATGATGGGGCGCCTCATAGATGAGAATCGTGCGTGATTCCTCCTTCAGCTCCGTAAGGATCTGCGCTTTTTCCTTTTTATCCGAAGGCAGAAACCCCTCGAAGCAGAATCGTCTGGCAGAAAGTCCCGAGAGAGTAAGCGCCGTGATACAGGCCGCCGGACCGGGCAGAGAAGTGACGGTAATACCCGCCTCCTGGCATTTCTGTACGAGCACTTCCCCCGGATCAGAGATCGCAGGAGTTCCCGCATCTGAAATCAGCGCCACGTTTTTTCCCAGCCGCATCTGCCCCACAAGGTAGTCTGCTTTTTCTACTTTATTATACTCGTGGTAGCTTGTCATAGAAGTCCTGATCCCGAAATGGTTCAGAAGTTTTATGCTGTTACGCGTATCCTCCGCCGCGATCAGATCTACGCTCTGCAGCGTCTCCGCCACCCGCGGCGTCATATCCCCCAGATTCCCAATCGGTGTCGCACACAGATATAACATTCCCGACATAGCCTGTTCCTCCCAGTCCGTACAGAGAATGCCGCTTTTCAGGCATTCTCTCACGCAAAATATAGTACTTCTTGACGTTCCGTCCTATGGCGGGACGTCTTTAGGAGTACTTTTTGCGTTGTTAGTAGCCATACACCTCGTAAATCTCCGGCGTATACACGCCCGGCTCCTCATACACAACCAACGGTTTCTCCACTGCCATGCGCGGTCTGCCGCCCCGTACCGCCTCCAGAAGAACCATATTGGGTTCTTTATCCACAAATGGATATACCAGCCGCATTCTCTTTGGCTCCAGCTTATATTTCGTCAGCGTCACAATAATTTCCGCCAGCCGGAAAGGTCTGTGCACGAGAAAAAATCTGCCGCCTGGCACAAGAAGTCTTGCCGTCTGCGAAACCACGTCCTCCAGCGTGCAGAGAATCTCATGTCTTGCAATTGCCTTCGCGTCCGTCGGATTTTGCAGACCATGCTGCCCGATCATATAGGGCGGATTACAGGTAATAACGTCAAAGGAAGCAGCGTCAAACAGCTGATCTGCCTCCTTGATATCCCCCGTAACAATATCTATTTTTTCTTCCAGCCCGTTTAAGGCGACACTCCGCCCTGCCATCTCCGCGCTGTCCGCCTGAATCTCCAATCCGGTCAGATGCGCCGCTTTCGTCTTTGCCTCCAGCAGAATGGGAATAATCCCCGTTCCCGTTCCCAGATCCAGGACCCGGGCGCCTTCCTTCACAACAGCAAAGCCCGACAGCAGCACAGCATCCATTCCGAAACAAAACCGCTCCGAATCCTGTATGATACCGTACCCGTTCCTTTGCAGATCATCTATTCTCTCATTCTCTTTCAGAGGTATATTTTGCTTCAGCACCGCCCATTCTCCGATTTAATTCCCTTGCCCATCCTTTTTTTCCAGCTTCTCAAGCTCTTTCAGTTCAGCGTCGTTCGCCTCCGACTTGCGGTTCTTGCCATGCCTTCTCTTAAAGCGGAGCTGATCCGCCCGGTACTCCTGAATCTCTTTCTCATCGCCCACATCCACGATAACCTTCACAAGCTGCCGCAGCACATTTACACTCTGCACTTCGCCTTTTAACCCGTCATCGGTCGTCACATAATCTCCCACATTCGGCAGCTTTTTGTTCAGTTCCTCGTACGTCTCCTCCTCATTTTTCAGACAGCACATCAGTCTGCCGCAGACGCCGGAAATCTTTGTGGGATTTAAGGACAAGTTCTGTTCCTTCGCCATCTTGATGGACACCGGCGCAAACTCCGACAGATGGGTATGACAGCACAGCGGTCGCCCGCAAATACCAATGCCGCCCAAGATCTTCGTCTCATCCCTCACACCGATCTGCCGCAACTCGATCCTTGTCTTAAACACGGAAGCCAGATCCTTCACCAGCTCCCTGAAATCAATACGACCGTCCGCCGTGAAATAAAAGAGCACTTTGTTGTTGTCGAACGTATACTCTGCATCAATCAGTTTCATCTGCAGACCATGTTTCCTTATCTTTTCCAGACAAATTTTGAAGGCGTCTTTCTCCTTCTGCCTGTTCGACGCCTCCTGCTCATCATCTTTCTGATTCGCTATCCTTAATACCGATTTCAGAGGCTGAATTACCTTGTCCGCCTCCACCTCCCTGGGCGCTCCGATCACTGTGCCGTACTCAATGCCCCGGGCAGTCTCCACGATTACATGATCCCCCTGTTTAATTTCCAGTTTCCCCGGGTCAAAAAAATATACTTTACCGGCGGTACGAAACCGCACGCCTATTACTTTGATCATAATCTATCTACCTCCATATTCAGTTTTCCTTAATAGTCAGCAGCAAAAGCTCCATCGTCAAATCAAAATTGACGTTAGCTTCCAGTCTTCTTTTCGCCTGCTGCAGCGCATTCACAATCGTCTCAATCCCCTCATAGGTGCTTCTGTCCGCCACCTTTCTAATCTGCTGGATTTCATTGCGGAAAATCATACAATTCATGTCTTTCGTCGCCTTATACAAAAGCACATCCCTGTACCAGACTGTCAAAATATCCAGATAATCATTGATATCCAGATTGTACTCCGTAATCTTCTTGATCGCCTTGACGATCTCGTTTATCTCCATGTCATTGATGTACTTCACCAGCGAGATGGCTTCTTCCTTAACCTTTTCAAACTCCTCGCTGCCTGCCAGATGCTTCGCCTTTCCCACATTTCCTCTCGCAAAGGCAACGCATATATTCGCTTTATAGTCCGGTACCGCCAGCTCCTCCATCAGATATTTTTTTACAAGCGCATCCGACACTGGCTTCATATTGAGTACCACGCAGCGGCTTATAATCGTAGGCAGGAGTTCCTCCACGTTGGAGGTAAGGATCAGAATGACCGCGTAAGCCGGTGGTTCCTCCAGCGTCTTTAAAAGCGCGTTCTGTGCCTGCGGTGTCATTTTCTCACCCTCGTTCATAATATAAATCTTGCGCGGGCTGCTATATGGTTTGATTCCGATATCGTTATTGATCTGCTCCCTGATATCCTCCACGCCGATGGTATTCGGTTTTTCGTGGCTGACATAAATAATATCCGGCTGATTGCGGCTGATCGCCTGCTTACAGGAATGGCACTCCCCGCAGGGCTCTGTACCGCCCTTTTCACATTGCAGTGCCATCGCAAAAAGACGGGCGATAAACTCCTTGCCCGCATTGCGCTCGCCGTTAATGATATAAGCGTGGGAAACCTTGTCCGTCTCAATCGCATTCCGTATATGCTGCTTCAGCTCTTCCTGCCCGACAATATCCGAAAACTTTGCCATACATTTATCCCCCCGTAAGTTCCCAACCGCCATGTAGCGGCTAGGTAAAGATATCCAGCAGCAATCCCCGGATCTCTCCGATTTTTTCGAGAATCGCCAGATTGTCCTGTTCATCCTTCACCAGTTCCTGTGCCAGCGCGTCCAGATTCTGGTCAATCAGACGTATGATCCCGTAAACCCGGTGCCGCCCTCTTCTGTCCAGAAAGTTTTCCCTGGAAAAAGCGTGGGACCTGTTGACAATCTCATTCAGAAAGTCCTTCACCAGCGCACGATACCGTTTCATGTCCTTGATATCGCGATGCTTTGCCAGCTTATCTCCCTGTCTGGTGATCTCCTCCATCATGCCGGTCAGGGCGTTCTGCAGGTCCTGCTCCTCAATTCTGCTGACCAGAGTGAACTTAAATGTACCGTCCGTCTCCTGCTGCTGCGTCGGCTGCGAAGCCTGCGGCGCCTGCTGTACCTGATTTACTTTTATGTCCACTCCTATCACCTCCCTGCATCGTGAGCAACTTACTGTAAGTGCTCACGCAGATAATCCATGATCTCGTCCAGGCAGCTTTCAAGCTGATCATTGTAAAAGGTTTTATTTATTTTGGAGAGCGCCAGTTTTTCCTCGGAAAAATCCTGTGCATCCGCCAGATACCGTCTGCACAGTTCCTCATACTTTGGATGATCCTGTGCCTTCTCCCGGTCCAGCGCACGCTGTAAGCGCACACCGTCATCCAGCTCAATCATAATTGGAAGCACCTTATCCGCGCCGTAAAAACCACGAAGCTGATCGTAAGCTTCAAGCGTCCCTATCAGCACATATGAATGTAGCGAAAGATCAATCTCCGCATCTGCCACGGTAAAATACCGCCAGACACCGTAACAGGTATCATAGGCTCTCGCCTCTATCACACTGCCCTGTTTCAGAAATCTCTGAAAGCCCGCTTCATCCGTAAAGTGATATTCTACACCATCCTGCTCCCCTGCCCGGATCGGGCGGGTCGTATAAGGCACAATTGTCTTTAAAGGAACGCTTTTTTGAGCCAGTAACCTTTTATATATGGTATCTTTTCCCGACGAACTCTTGCCCATCAGGCATACAATTTTCCCCATGCCATTATCTTACCTTAATATAATAAGAATTTCAACCGCTACGGCGCCACCACTACAATCTCATCCTTTTCAGAAACGCCCTGCACATTCAGCCCTGTTCCCCGATATTCTTCGATCTGCTTTATCACTGTCTCATCCAGCACTTCTCCCGGCGCCACAATCGGGCTTCCCGGCGGATAAAGGCTGATAAAGTCAGCCGCTGCCCTGCCCATGGCTTCTCCAAGCGGAATCGTCTCCCACTCGCTGTGAAATGCCCGTGCGAGCGGCATACAGCTTTTCAGTTTCCTGACCGGCGCTTCCTGTACGGATGCGGAATCTGCCCCATCTGCACTCATCTTTATCCTACCATCTATTTCACAGAGCGCATCAGCCAATCTCTGCCAGCCTTCCGCCTCGTCCATCAGCGTCATAATGGCCAGCACATAAGTTTCCGCCGCCATTTCCATTTCCAAATGATAAGTTTGCCGCAAAATATTGTCAAGTCCCCTGCCTGACGTATCCGTACCTTTGACGGAAATCACCAGTTTACCGGGATCCCAGCCTTTCAGCTCATGTTCCTTTTGTGACACATTCGTCACATTTGCTATGCGGATATGTTTGAGTCGCGCCGCCTTTTCACAAAAGCTTTCAAAATATCCTCTCATGGCGGCAAACCGCTCCTGCCCCTGTTCTTTTAGAAACTTGATACAGGCATCCATGCTCGCCATAAGTACATAGGATGGACTGCTGCTTTGCAGCATGGAGAGATATCTCCGCAGTTTCCCTCTATCTACCCTGTTACCGTTTACATGCAGAAGCGCCGTCTGCGTCATTGCCGGCAGCGTTTTGTGCAGGCTGTGAATTACCAGATCCGCTCCGCCCGCTATGGCTCCCTGCGGCAGATGCGGCGACAACCCGAAATGTGACCCATGCGCCTCATCCACAATCAAAATCTTCCCCCGCGCATGTACTGCGGCGGCAATCCCGGGAATATCGGAAACAACGCCCTCGTAGGTCGGAGAAGTAATAACCACTGCCTTTACCTCGGGATATGTGTCCAGAAGATTCCCGATCTCACCCGCAGACACTCCGCCATAAATATCATACTCCGAAATTATTTCCGGATAATAATACCGCACAATCAGTCCTTGCAGAATCGCCGCATTGTATACCGACTTATGGCAGTTGCGGGCTATCAGAATTTCATCCAACGGTTCAACCGCCGCCATAACTGCCGCCATCATCCCCCCAGTGCTGCCGTTTATCATAAAGTAAGTCTCATCCGCCCCGTAAAGGCAGTTGGCACGTAACTGTCCCTCCCTCAGAATACCCTCCGCCTGATGCAGATTGTCGAATCCATCTATCTCCGTCACGTCGATTCTATGATAATCCGCCATCTCACCGCCTGCCGGATTCCGTTTATGTCCCGGCATATGATAGGGATAAAAATCGCTTGCCGCATAGTCCGATAACGCCTGATACAGGCTTTTCCCGGCTGTCATGACGCCTTAGCCCCATGTCCCCGGTGAACGCCCACCGTTTCCAGAAGCGAGCAATACTTATCCGCGGCTGTCACGACCCATGCCTCCCTGCAGGTGGGCGGTACCACCGACAAAGGCCACATATGTTTCTTTATAATTTCCCTTTGGATGTCACTCAGGTCATATTCCTTTTCCGCATTCTGGAGCGCTGTCATCGGATGATGAAAACCATGCAGGCGTTTTCTCTGAGACAGATATGCCTTATCGTGCCAGTCGTAAAGGAAATAATCGTGCAGCAGCGCCCCCCGAATAAGGTCATGCTTATTGCAGCCAATTCTCAGCTTTTTGTTCAAAAGAAGGCTGTAACGCGCCACATCCATACAATGATTATGCACTGTCATGGTACCGTGCTGGATATGCCCTCTCGTCTTTCTGAAATTCTCAGAATTTAAAATATCCCCGCCATGCTCCCGGAGTTGCTCATGGATTCTCTTATAGCGTTCATAAAGCCTCTGCAGACGTTCCCTGCGCCTTTTTTGATGGTTCTTAAACAGTTCCATTATTTCTTTTCCTCCATTTCCTGCGGGTGATGTTCATCAGCTGCTGTACCGCCCCTCTTCCACCAGATTATGCAGTACCCCGGCACGATGTGCCCAAGTATGTCCCGCCTGCGCCAGCTCATAGCCACTGTCCGCTATTTCCTGCATACGATCCGGATCAGACAGCAATTCTTTCGCTATTTCCGGCAGCCGCTCCATTCTCTCCAGAGAGTATAGGCTGCAGTCTTTACCGTCATGCAAAATTTCATCCAAATAGATACTGCTATCCGTCAGACAGACTGCTCCGTTCAACATGGAATTAAATATTCTGTCATGGGCGCCATTCTTGAACCACGGCATCACGTTCAGGGAAAGCTTCGCCTGGCACAGTTTTTTCAGGCATCCCTCGGAATCCAAGCTGTTCATAATCATCAGATTCTCCGGATGCCTGCATTCCAAAAGCTCCCATCCGTCACCAAAAACATGCACTTTAATCCCCGCATCCACAAGCTCCTGTATTGCCCGCCCCCTGAATGTATAGCGCACATACAGATCAATAAAGGTGAGCGCTGCAAGAGTCTTCTTCAGCTCCTCCTCCGGCACCTCGGAGAGTTCTGCCAGAAGATGCGTTTCCGCCACTTCTTCCACCGTCTTGTCGGGGTGCATGAAAAGATCCTCTATCATTCCATGATAAAAGGCTGTGTACTCGTCGTCAATCCTTGTAATATATTTATCGAAAGTGGAAGGCTTACAGTAGTTCCCCACCATTATCACATCATACTTACGGCAGGCAATCGGTACATTGGATTTGTTCGGATACAGTTTCGTGCCTGCGAGCGGCAAAAATGGTCCGTTCTTAATTTCCGGAAAAAATCTGCGCATATATATCTCGTGGTTTTTGTCAATGCTGATATGATGATAGTGTGCGGGAACCTTTTCCAGAAAATGATGATAATACATGGGATGATCCACCACAATATTATAGCTGGGAATGCGCAATGCTTCCCACATCAACGTATCATTCTCATCCAGGAAATATTGTTCCCCGCTCATTCCGTGAAAATTAAAATTGATAAGCGCCGTATTGTCCTGCTCAAAAAATCGGAAAAATTTCTCCGTGCTCTCCCACGGTTTGCTCAGGTCATAAATAAACGTTTCATGCCCAAGCCCTTTCATTGCCTCCGCGATCTGCTTGGAAAAATATCCCTGTGTCTCAATGTCCCCCGTAAAAAACAACAGCTTTTTCATCGCCGCACTCCTTTTTATTGTGCTGTCAACTACTCTTTATATCGGCTGTATTTCCTATTCTAAACAGTTTATTGTCTTTTCCAGCTCCTCAATATATTTTTTTGCCTCTCTCTCCCTCGCTCCCCCCGGCGCAGTTTCCAGATACGCTCTGATCTCATCAATATAGGGCGCCCTGTCATCAGAAATCCTTCCCCTCCTATAGGCGAGATAGGTGTCTGCAAACGTCCAGTACCCGTCAAATTCCTCCTCATAGTCTCTGTCAAAGTAGAGAGAAGAGTAAATGTGCGCTGGTCCGAACATGCTCTCATCCAGTTCTATTGTCTCAAGGCGATAGGACAGCGACCTCGTCATGTAACTGCGGGATAACTGGCGAAACCGTCCAAAACAAAACGCCATACACACAAAAAACAGAATCGTAAATATAACAATCAACATATAATACCATGCATTGCTCTTATTTTTCAAAATACGCCTCCATTCTCCGTTTGGTGACGCCTTCTATATCCGCGCTTCCTTCCAGTGTAAATTGTTTCCCTGACCCCAGAGTCTTTAACGTCTCAATTTCTTCCTCTGTCAGCCGGTAGTAATTCCTTAAATAACCGTCAACCTCGTTCACCAGTTCATTTTTGACCGCGCTGTTCCCCTTCGAACTGTAAAAAATCTGCAAACTGGTCACATCCGTATCACGCAGAGCGGGATAATTGTCCCCTTCGTCCATGGATTCCATGGACTGCAGCACCCCTGTCAGAATAATAGAATAATTATAAATATCTGAAAGCTCCGCCGCGTATTCCGGATAGTTCTTGAAAAGCTCACCTGTCGGGTCAGTGGTCGAAGCCAACAGGTACGCGCGTATATACTGCCCCTCGTCCAAATACTCGGCAACCATCTCCTTATTTTGTGCAAGACGCGGTCCGCTCACCTGATAAGAAGACTTCTCGGAAAAGCGGTACTGATAAAAAGCGACAAAACCGAGAGAAACGATGGCAATCGCCAAAAAGACGATTCCCAGCCCGAATGTCAAATGCCGCAGCACCTGACTCGTCCCGCTCTCTAACAGTTCATCCCGCTTTTTCTCATATGCCGCGTCATAAGCTTGCAGCTCTTTCGCCAGCTTCAAAGCATGTTCATTGACCGTACCGCAATAGGGACATCTCAGCTGGTCACTGGCAAAATCAGCGCCGCAGTTTGTACATTTCATCTTCCAGACCTTCCTCCATCATGATTTCCGTTTCACGCTCTACTTCTTTGGCAAGCGCCGCCTCAATCTCCTCATCCGTCCCATAGACAGAGAAGAAAATGTCATCTGCCCGCATATCATAGTCCTCCGCCATGATTTCATAGATAAACAGCATTTCCTCCGTATCATGCGCCTGATATGCCTCGTCGAAAAGAGACGGATAGGTATGCAGAAACCATGCCGTGCGGTAGAGAAAATAGTCGGGTGATTCCAGATAAACCTCACACTCATCAATCAGATACTGTTCCAGCTTGTCCCATTCTTCTTTCTCATAAGCCTTCTGCATATCACCGGACAGCCTGTCCATCTCACGCTGCGTCCCCGCCGCATTCATCTCCTCTGGTATATTAAGGAAAACTGCAAACGCCAACAGCAAAAACAGAACCAGCAGCGTGACAACAACAACTAACCCCACTTTTTTCGGAGCAGACATGGTCTCGGACTGTGCCCTTTTTACTTCACGGATCTTTCTGTCCGTATTCTCTCTGCTTAAATCAACCAGTTCCCTGCCACAGTAAGGGCAGAATGCTGTTCTCGCGTCGGCTGCTCCTGCGCCACAGCCAGGACATATCCGCATTTTTTGTTCCACAGCGACAAATTCCTCCCTCTAAGTATGACATGCCCTCCACACAGCCGTGCATCCTGCCGTTAAAAAGGCTGTTGTAAACCGGCAGACATCAGTTCTCCGATACTGTTTCCGTATCGCGATACACAAAGGCAGTAATAATAAAACTTGCAGCAAAGGACACGACAGCCACTGCCGCCGCTTTCCATAAATTCGCCGGATCATCCACACTGTAAAACATCAGGATCGTCGAGACACATGGGAACGCAAACGTATAACAGTTTACCGTCAAAAGCCCCTGCACCGCTCCCGCAATCATACAGCCGAAAATATTGCCAATCAACGGCGTTTTTTCCTTAAAACACACGCCAAAAATGGACGGTTCCGCAATCCCGGAAACAAATTCCGTAATCATTGCGCTTATCGACATTGCCTTCTTTTCCGCTGTCTTTGATTTGACAAACACCGCAAGGTCACACCCTGCAAGCGATATATTGGATATCAGAAACGCCACCATAATGCCATAATCAACGCCCGTTACTCCGATCTGGGTAATTGCCAGCGTAATAAAAATCCAATGCATTCCGGTGGACACCAGTAATGTCGTCAGCGCCGCAAACACCGCCCACGCAATCATAGGCACCTTCATCTGCATAGCTTCAAGCCCGTCCGCCAGAAGCCCGCTTAACAGACTGACAACCGGCTCAATAACCAGAATGCCCAAAAGCGAAGTGATAAAGATGGCGCATACCGCCAGAAAATACGGCTGCAGACTTTCCCTAATCAGCTTTTTCAGCCACTTGACAATATGGGACATACAATAAATCAGCAAAATAATGGGTATCACATTGTAGGCATAAGTCGCCCCTACCACAGGTATACCCGCAAAGGTAACCCTCTCCCCACTCTCCATCAGAGATGCAAAATCCGGAAACAGCATCAAGCACACACTGGCAAGCGCAATCAACGGCTCCGTATCGAAATGCTTCGCCGCGGAGTACGCCACATACACCGGAAGAAAGTAGAAAGGCGTCGTCGCCAACGCCGACATAATTACTTCTGTCGTCCCCGACAGCACATGTACCGCCGTCAAAAGCATCACTATAATTTTCAGAATACCGCCCGCCAGAAGAATCGGTATAATCGGCATCATGCACTCCGTAATGTGATCAAATGCCGCCAGAATACTCTTTTTTAACTTATTCATATCACTTCACCGTCTGCAGTCTTTCTCTTCATTGTAAATAGAAAAACAATAATTAGTCGTTACTTATCAATCGTATCATACTCCGGCAGAAAATACTATTCTAAAATCCGATAAATACCTAATGGATCAGCTCCTCAACTGGCAGTAGAATTATATGAACAGTAAGTAAAAATCCCCTGAAAACAAAAAATCCTCATAATCACTATGACTATAGTAATTAAAAGGATTTCCAATTATTAATGCCCAGAACCGGAATCGAACCAGTGACACGAGGATTTTCAGTCCTCTGCTCTACCAACTGAGCTATCTGGGCATTGAGTAGCGGGGACAGGATTTGAACCTATGACCTTCGGGTTATGAGCCCGACGAGCTTCCAGACTGCTCCACCCCGCGTTATTATATTTTGCAGAGAATCACTTGTGATTCTCTGAGAGCAAATTTTCGGAGAAAATTTACTCGACGTTAATTCTATAAGAATTTACGTCAGTGGACGGAGGTGGATTCGAACCACCGAAGCAATTTGCAGCAGATTTACAGTCTGTCCCCTTTGGCCACTCGGGAATCCGTCCATATGATCTTTTACATCAAAAGCCGATAAACGGACTCGAACCGTTAACCTGCTGATTACAAATCAGCTGCTCTGCCAATTGAGCCATATCGGCGCGTAAATTCAAATTCGTCTAACTGGCTTTAAATGGGACCTATAGGGCTCGAACCTATGACCCTCTGCTTGTAAGGCAGATGCTCTCCCAGCTGAGCTAAGATCCCAAAGCGACCCGGATGGGACTCGAACCCACGACCTCCGCCGTGACAGGGCGGCGCTCTAACCAACTGAGCCACCGGGCCAATATCAGGTATCATACCTTCAAAACCAAATACTGAATCTCCTTTTTCTTTCTATCCGTATGCTTTGGTTAAGCCGTCGACCGATTAGTACATGTCAGCTCCACACATTGCTGCGCTTCCACCTCATGCCTATCTAC
>RAYM01000050.1 GCA_003611805.1 bacterium 1xD42-87
ATGTACAAATATATTTGCATCCAAAGCCAGAAATTTAAAGGTTTTCAGCTGGTTTGGGGTGTGGGAAGTTTGAGATAATTACAATTTGGTATATGGTAAAAACTCTTTTGTAAAATATATGGCAGAAAAGCATAGTAATGAAATTCCTAAAGATGGAAAAATGGAATTGAATCAATTTATTATTTGTGATTTGGTTGCTTCAGTGTACAAAGGATTACAATAAAAATGGACTGCCAACCTACAACTTCTACCGCTCTTCCAAAGAGCGGTATTTCATTTTTCTGAAATGTAATGATTACATGCTCCAGCTTCGAGCCAAGTTGGCCCGAAGGTTGATAAGCTGAATATGACACTGACATATTTGAATTCCAACCAAATATTCTTTTCCAGCTGGTAAAAATGATTAAAAAGGGAGTATGGCTGTTACGATTTGGCCATATAGAAGCCGTTTAGTTTCAAGCATTATCTGCGTGGTTTCCAAAGGCTGAGTATTTTTATACCTTTGCCTCTTGTTTTATGAAGTATTTCGTAACACTAAGGTATTAAAATTTAAACTAAGCTGGTATAACATATTTTCTAAATGGAAAAATATATCTTCATCCTGAGCATATTCCATGATATAATTATCCCAACAGACTATCGGAACGAGGGAAATGTATGGACGATTTAGCATTAAACTATCAAAGTGATTTTCATGCCATTCTGCAAATGATAGCAGATGCCCGCCGGAAAGCTGCCTATCAAGTGAATGCCACAATGATTGACCTTTATTGGGGAATTGGAGAATTTGTTTCCAATAAGGCCGTACAGGATGGCTGGGGACGTTCTACCGTAAAGGCACTTTCTGAATACATTCTGACGCAGGAACCAGGGATTAGAGGCTATTCCCCACAGAATATCTGGCGCATGAAGCAGTTCTTTGAAACCTATTGTGACAAGCCAGAGTTAGGAACTCTGCTAAGAGAAAATACATGGTCAAATAATTTGCATATCATGTCAAAGACAAAATCGGATGCAGAGAGATTATTCTATTTGAAGCTGGCCTCTCGGGAAAAGTATAAAGCAAAAGAACTGGAACGGCAGATTGACAGCGGATATTATGAGCGTTTAATGCTATCAGACGGTAAAGCGCCTTCCGCCATATCCCATGCTGCGCCTGCGAACATAATCAGAGACATGTATATGTTGGAGTTTTTAGATCTGCCCGAGCCTTATAGGGAATATGATTTGAAAAAGGCCATTTTGAAGAACATGAAAAAATTTTTACTGGAAATTGGCAGGGATTTTATTTTTATGGGAGAAGAATATCATCTTCAAGTAGGAAAGAACGACTATTATACGGATTTAATCTTTTTTCATAGGGAGCTACAATGCCTTGTTGCAATTGAGTTGAAAATTGATGATTTCAAACCGGAATACTTGGGAAAAATGCAGTTTTATCTTGAAGCGTTAGACCGGGATGTAAAGAAGCCCCACGAAAATCCCAGCGTTGGCATTATTCTTTGCAAGAGTAAGGACGAGGACGTTGTTGAATATGCCCTGAGCCGGAATATGAGTCCAACCATGATTTCCGAATATAGGACGAAACTAATCAGCAAGGAAATCTTACAAAAGAAACTTGAGGAATTAACGGAAATGGTGGATGAGGATAAAAACTCTCAATGACGTTGAGAGTTTTTCAAAAAATCAATTTATTATGTTAGTACAGAAATAGCAGGGGATTATAATGAGCCTCTGCTATTTTTATAACCTCAAGCTAATATAAGGAGCAACGCGACGCTGACATTTCGGGCCAAGTTAGCCCGAAGCCGGGTTTGGGGAGGTTCCCCAACAAGCAGATTTTTGCGTTCTGGCCGGAAGGCTGGAACGTCAAAAATAGCAACTGTGGCTACAGTTGCCCTGCTTGCCATTTAGCGGAACCTGCGATAAACGCCGCAAAAACGGAGGCCCCTACTCGGAAACCTCCGTTTCTCTGGTTTTCTTCAAGCCTTCGGCTGTGGCTTTCATAACTACGAGTTCCTTCTCGTTCATGGAGTTCAGCATTACATCAATAGACTTTCGGCAACTGCCCTCGCCCCTATGCCCTTCCGTGTAGAAAAACTGGTCTACGGATATATCGAACATTGTGACAAGCTGGAAGAATAAATTAAAACTGGGGTGCTGCCCCTTATTTTCAATGCTCATAATCGTGCGATCAGTCTTTCCGACTAACTCCGCAAGGTAGGCCTGCGTCCAGCCCCGTTCCTCTCGGGCCTGCTTGATAGCCAGCCCTAAACCGTGAAAATCAAATCGTCTTTCATCTTGGTTCATTCTCATATCACCCTATATCATTGTACATTTCGGGTTGACTTATGAAAATGTAATGAAATTTGATATTATGTAGTGTTTTATTTCTTATTCACATAGTTGCACTTTTATCTAAATCCGTATAAAATTATATAGAATAGTAGATTGGAGGATAAAAATGGCGATATGGAATCCTTGGCGTGGCTGTCATCGTTACAGTACAGGCTGCAAATTTTGCTACATACATAAGGGAGATTATAAAAAGGGGATTGACACAAACATTATTAAGCAAACCGAAAAATTTTATGACCCTATTGAAAAAAACAAAAATGGAACTTACAAAATAAAATCGGGGCAAATGGTTTATGTATGTTTTTCATCAGACTTCTTGATAGAGGACGCAGATAAATGGCGTACTGAATGCTGGGAAATGATACGGGAACGCTCCGACTTACATTTTCTCTTTCTGACAAAAAGAATTGAAAGATTTTTGGATTGTGTTCCGCATGATTGGGAAAGTGGGTACGAAAATGTTACGGTTGGCTGTACGGTTGAAAATCAAGAAAATGCCGATTACCGATTAGACATTTTTTCCAGCCTTCCTATTAGGCATAAAAATATTATTTGCCAGCCATTGATTGAGAATGTCAATCTCTCTGCATATTTGCACGATATAGAATTAGTTGTTGTCGGCGGAGAATCTGATAAAAACGCAAGGCCGCTTGGCTATGACTGGGTATTACAGATCCGGGAGCAATGTATTTTCCATAATGTACACTTTGAGTTTAGGCAATGCGGTACACACTTTATCAAAGATGATAAATTATATACATTAAAAGTCCGTGATTTATGCAATCAAGCAAAAAAAGCAAATATAAACTTCTGACACTCTCTTTTTTGTGCATGAAAAGAGAGGAAATAATCAATCCAAAGAAATATAATTGTCACCGGAAAGGAGTAAAAAAATGGAATGGATAGAAAAACTGAATAAAACAATTTCTTATATTGAGGAACACCTTGCAGAAGAAATAAGTTATGATGAACTTGCGCGCATAGCATGTTGCTCTACATACCACTTTCAAAGAATGTTTGCATATATGGCAGGTATTCCGCTTTCGGAATATATCCGTCGCAGGCGAATGTCTTTAGCCGCTATTGACCTGCAAAGCGGAACTGAAAAAATTATTGATATTGGTATGAAATATGGGTATTCTTCCCCGACTGCATTTAATAGGGCATTTCAAAATGTGCATGGCATAGCGCCATCAATGGCAAAGAAAGGAGGCGTTCCTATGAAGTCTTATCCCCCTATCAGCTTTAAAATAACTGTAAAAGGAGTAGAGGAATTGAATTATCGCATTGAAGAAAAAGCAGCCTTTCGCATTGTGGGAGTATCTCATCCGCTGGATAAGGAAATAGAAAACAATTTCGCAGCCGTACCGCAAATGTGGCAAAATGCAGCTGTAAACGGCACATTAGAAAAAATTGCACTGCTTATGAATAATCAGCCTATGGGTGTCTTGGGTGTAAGCGTGTGCAATGACGAAGAGGACTGGCAATATTTTATAGCGGTATCTTCCTCCGCTGAAATCGACAATTCCTTAGATGAATATATTGTTCCTGCTTGTACATGGGCTATTTTTAGCGGAACTGGTACAGGGATATCCATTCAAGAATTGGAACAACGCATCATAACAGAATGGCTTCCAACCTCTGGATTTGAATTTGCCAATGCTCCTGATATAGAGGTTTATCTAAACCCTGACCCTAATAATATGCAATATGAAGTTTGGCTGCCAATCAGAAAAATATGAGGTTACAACATGATAGACAAAAATTATGATGAATTTTTAGAGACTACCGGTGCAAGCAGAAATCTTGTAGAAGATATAAATAATTTTCTTCTGGATAGCAACTGCAAACGTGAAATCAAAACAGCTAAAAGCGGTTTTACTGTTTCCTATCTTTTTCGGGATACAAAAAAGACATTAGCTACTTTCGTTTGCAGAAAAACGGGAATAAAGATTAGAATTTTCCCACAGCATCTTAATGAGTACATGGGGTTTTTAGATACGCTTCCGGCAAAGATGAAAAAAGAAATTGCAAAAGCGTCTTTCTGCAAACGCCTTGTGAATCCTAATGACTGCAATCCTAAATGTGTTATGGGATATGACTTCATTATGGATAAGGAACGCTATCAAAAATGTAGATATATGGCGTTCATGCCTTCTATAACCGAAGAAAGCACACCTTATATCAAAAGATTTTTACAAAATGAACTGTTGCAGTAAAATGATAAAACCGCCCAACGGAAAATAAAAAAACCGTTGTTCGGCGGCAAAGTTTTCATGCGCCCGACAGAATAAAGATAGCCTAATGGCGGTTTTGAATAAAATCAAAGCCGCCGTTTTTCTTTGCGAAAAATCGAATATATGGAGGGTGTGTTAAAGTCACCCTTTTTCAAGGATATGGCGGTATCAAATGCTTAAAAGCATTGAGAGGTATCACTGTGTCCTTATTTATTATCCAACTATCTGAACCGTTAAAAAAAGCCCGCCCCCTTGGAAGGGTAATTCCGGCAATCAATGTGAAATAATTCAATCCAAAAACGATAGTTATATTTCATGCGTCCGAATAGCGCCATGCTGTTTGGGCGCATTTCTGTTTCTATGGGACAGCCTCGGGCCAACTTGGCCCGAAGCCCGGCCCCGGTGCCGTTCCCCGCCGCCTCCGTTTCGGCAGCCCATTCACCAAACACCGAAACGGAGGTAAACATGACTATCATCAATCTTCGGGATTTTTACCCGCATTATACAATGGATTCTTTCATCGAAGTGCCTGACGAGGTAGCGGAGGCAATGGCAGAGTTTGACCGCAAGGAAGCGGCCTACCGTCTGCGTACATACCGCCATAAGGCCTATTATTCCCTTGACCGGGAGGACGGCATTGAGCACTCGGCTTTGTTCATCGCCCTCTCCCCATGTGAGATTTACGAGCGCAAAGTCTCCATGCAGAAACTCCATGCGGCCATTTCCAGCCTGCCCGACAAACAGGCCAAACGTATCTACGCCCATTTTGTCCTCGGCATGAGCAAGACCGACATTGCCAGAGCCGAAGGCGTGGACGAAAAGGTGGTGCGCCTGGCAATCGAGCGTGGGCTTCGGAACATGGAAAAATTTTTAAAAAATAATTTCTAAGGTGTACCGAAAAAGCCTGAAAAATGAAATGGTATATGAAAGGCGAAAGCGCCTCGGAACAAGCTGGCCCGAAGCGCGGACAGACCTTTCCGGCAGATTGAAAACTGAATAAAAAGATACCCGGATACGAAGGGTGGATGTGCCAGGCGACAGGCCCGCCGTGACTTCCGTTTCCATTGTGGCTTTCACTTTGGGGGCGGGAATAGCGATAAAGCCCATGCCGCAGGCGGGGCCGTGGCTGGCTCCGCCGGATAAGGCGCAGAACCCGGATACTTGCGTTCAGTCACAGTCCGAGCGTGAAACGGCCTTGCAAGCCGTGGGCCGTCGCAGGCAATGAGGACGCCTTGCCATAAGAATGGGGAGAATTGAGACACTATGGGGTGGACAGGCCTGCACCCGTCTGGGGAATCTGTTTTACAAAACCAATCAGGGAGCCGTCCGCTCTCACTGTCTTGTGACAGGCCAACTAAAACGGTGCGGCTCCCTGAACTTTTATGAAAGGAAGTGCAGGTTATGGAAAAATCTTTGCAGGAAATCCAGGACATGCTGACAGACAAATGGAGCAACAACGCCTGCCGTGGATATATTATCAAGGCGATGGAAAGCTGCGGCTATAAGTCAAAGGACATCCGGAAGGTTCTTATGGAACTGTACGAAGTGTTTGACTTCTGCTCCGTGGAGGAAGCGGCAGCCTATTATGAACACTGGCAGTCCTGACCCCGGGCCAAGCTGGCCCGAAGCATGGAGAAAGACGAAGGGGCAGCGCTCTTTACCGGGCGCTGCTTTTTCGTGTTTCCCCATAGGACAAGAGGGAAACGGAAGGCTTCAACCCCGATTTGGAAAGGAGGCCCAGATGGTGCAGTCCGTAACCTACCAGAGAGAAACGAGAACCGTCCCCTTCCAGGGAAAAAACATTGTGCTGGAAAGCCTTACCCCAGTGCTTTCCCCAAAAGAGAAGGAGAAACGGAAAAAAGAGATTGAGCGCTGTCTGTATGACGTGTTCAGCAAGTACCGCCAGAGCCGGCGCTGACCCCGACAACATTGCCCTCCGGGGCTATCAATGGTATAATATACTTGTAAGGTTGGTAGCTCCATTCCCATAGGAAAGGAGCCTACAATGAACATTAGAGAAGATTATATTTATGCCAGACAGTCCGTTGACCGCAAGGACAGTATCAGTATTGAGAGCCAGATTGACTTCTGCAAGTACGAGCTGAAAGGCGGCAGCTGCAAGATTTTCAAGGACAAGGGCTATTCGGGGAAGAACACCGACCGGCCCGAGTTCCAGAGACTGCTTGACGAGATCCGTAAAGGGAAGGTGCGGCGGGTAATCGTCTACAAGCTGGACCGGATCAGCCGCTCCATTCTGGATTTTGCGAACATGATGGAGCTGTTCCAGGAGTACGACGTGGAGTTTGTTTCCTCCACGGAAAAGTTCGACACCTCCACCCCAATGGGGCGGGCCATGCTGAATATCTGCATTGTGTTCGCCCAGCTGGAACGGGAGACCATCCAGAAGCGCGTCACGGACGCCTACTATTCCCGGTGCCTGAAAGGCTTCCACATGAGCGGCCAGGCCCCCTACGGCTTCCGGCTGGAGCCGACCACGGTTGAAGGCATCCGTACAAAAATGATGGTGCCGGACCCGGCAGCCGCAGACCATGTACGCCTGATGTTTGAAATGTACGCCGAGCCTGGGACCTCCTTCGGGGACATCAGCAGGTACTTTGAGGAAAACGACATCAAGGTTTACGGAAAATCGCTGTTCCGTCCCTTCCTCTCCCAGCTGCTCCGCAACCCGGTATATGCGCAGGCCGACCTGGAATTGTATGAGTTCTTCAAGAGCCAGGGGGCGGCAGTCGTCAATGACGCCGCCGACTTCGCCGGGACAAACGGCTGCTATCTCTACCAGGGGCGGGACGTGAAGGAGGACAAGGACAGGAGCCTGAAAGACCAGATACTTGTTATCGCTCCCCATGAAGGGATTGTTTCCTCTGACACCTGGCTGAAATGCCGGAAAAAGCTCATGGCGAACATCACCTTCCAGAACGGGAGGAAGGCCCGGAACACATGGCTGGCTGGAAAAGTGAAATGTGGGAAATGCGGATATGCTTTAAAAGTCACCCGCAACCCTTCCGGCTATGAATACCTCCGGTGTAATAAACGGTCCGACCACAAGGGCTGTCCGGGGTGCGGCACTCTCCGCAAAGTGGAATTTGAACAGTTTATATTTACCGCTATGGGAGAGAAATTCCGGGATTTCAAACACCTTCGGGGCGGTGAGGAAAAGGCAAACCCGAAATTGACCGCCTATCAAGTGGAACTGGCACAAGTAGAGGCGGAAATTGAAAAATTACTTGACACGCTGACCGGGGCAAACGCTACCCTGCTTGCCTACGCCAACAAGAAAATCGAGGAACTGGACACGCGCCGCCAGAAAATCACAAAGGCGATTGCCGATTTATCCGTGGAGACCATTTCCCAGCAGCAGATTGATTTGCTGTCCGGCTATCTGGACGACTGGGAGAATATCAGTTTTGAGGATAAGAGGAAAGCCACGGATGGCTTGATTTCATCAATCAGCGCAACCAGCGAGTATGTAAAAATAGAGTGGAAAATCTGACTTTTCCACTCTGCATATCTGAAACATTTCTTTATATCGTTTGTAGCCCCTTGTACACTGATGTTTCGAAGAGAAGATATAAAATCACTGCAAGCGGGTGTTCGTCATTTAATTAAGCATAAACGTGCAAACCGTTTCTTAGGTGGAAACATAGATGGACTTGATAAAATATGTAGGCAAATTGAAACGATGGATTCTACACTATTATCTTGGTATAACAAAGTGGAATGCGGTATTTTTGAGTTCAAAAGACACTCTCTAGAAAAAGAAGTAGATTATTTTATTTTGAATATTTGGAATGTGAATTCGGCATTCTTAGCAGTAGAGCTGATTGTTTATCTTACAGAAGAAGGGCTGTATTTATCTATATGGTAGAAGCGGCATACAGAAAACGACGTATTCCAGTTTCCTTGTGCAGACATATGACCGTAATAGTGGAATCAAGAGTCCATCACGCTTAAATGCCAGTATTCCGGCTGCCGTTAATATGTTGCTGGAAAATCCCAATGATGTTGTGGTCATGGATGATTTGTTTCCCGCTGATTCTAAAAGAAAAAGAGGTCAGCAAGAGGAAATGATGATAGAAATTACCCGATATATTGCGGATGGAACAGTATCGGCGCGGATGAGAGGGAAAGAACTGTCACAGGAGTCGCCTAAATGTGGGGTTATCTTCACGGGAGAATATCTGATTGGCAGAGGATCGGATGCGGCGCGGCTACTGCCTGTCGAAATGGAAAAGCCGGATACGAAAGAACTACGATATTTTCAGGAACATCCGCTCATTGTGTCAACGTTTTATCGCAATTATATAACTTGGTTCATATATAATTATGATGAGATTTGCGACATTTTGGAGCAATTACGGGAAAAGTATGAAACTATCGCGCTATGTGTGCATGACCGATTGCGCGAGATGTATTTTTTCCTCGGTTCTTCTTACTTCCTTTTTCTGCAATATTTAGTTGAAAAGAAAATATTGCTAGACACGGATGCACGCAGACTTTATCTGGCGTTTGATGAGCTGCTTGTAATGCTGGTTGAACAACAGAATGAGCGGGTTATGGGAAAGCAGTTTACAAAATGTGAGCAGGAAGATTATCTGCAACGTATTCGTACATTATGCAAAACGAAGCAGATGTCCATAGCTAATGATGTAGCCACCTTCGATAAGGAATTGCATGATGGCGTTCTCCACAGAAAGAAGCTATATTTGCGTGGCGAAAGAGTTCCTGTATACTTTCCGGGGTCTACAATGGAGGATATTGCAGATTATTTGGAGGCACAAGGTGCATTAGAGACAGGCAAGATGGGTCGGACAAAACAGATCAGCCGATTAAAAGGGATGCGATTTTACGTCGTTATATTTTAAAAAATGCCTTGCTTCAGCGTGAAGGGATGAAATATGTAAGAGCCACATAGTGGCTCTTACATATTCGCCCCCAATACTTATATATTATCTATTTGAATATGAAATATCGCACGTAAGATATCGGTTTTCATACAAGAGGATGTTGAAAACAGATGAATTACATGTGTTATAGAATGGGAGAGGAGAGATTATAATGGTAGCAGAAGAAAACAGAATTATTATGTATCATGATGATGCTGGAAATGCAAAGCCTGAGCGAGTTCCGATTTATCAGAAAATGACACTGACAATCCGTGAAGCTGCAGAGTACAGCAACATTGGAATCAACAAAATTGACGCGATGCTCAAGCAGCCTGGATGTCCCTTTGTACTTTACATAGGAACCCGAAAACTGGTAAAGAGGAAAGAGTTTGAAAACTATATTAGCGGAAAAGTAGTGATATAGGCTTTGGTTCGCACTTAACTGAATTGTTTTCAAAATACTGTTGATGAAAAAGAGTCTGGCATGATATAATATAAAATCGTGTTGGACTCTTTTTCAAAGCATTAGGATTATTTGCAAAAATAACATCCGTTGTTTTATGAAGGGAGTTCATAATATGGGTAAAAATTTAAAAGGCAGAGAATGTGGAAAGGGTATCTGCCAGAGGAAAGACGGGAAATATTCGGCACGCTATTGTGCCAAAGATGGCAGCCGCCGTGAAAAGCATTTTGCTACACTGCCGGAAGCGAGGAACTGGCTTGCCGATGCACAGTATGAAGACAAGCATAATACGGTAATAGTGGCATCTGATGTTACAGTGGATGAGTGGTTTGACTATTGGATGGAAAATCTGATTTGCGGGCTTGCCCCTAATACCAGACGCAATTACAGGGAACGATATGTGCAGAATATCCAGCCTGTGATCGGAAATATGCTGATGTCGGATGTAAAGCCAATGCATTGCAAGGTGGTTTTGAACCGTATGGAAGTAGATTATGCTGGTTCCACGATCAAGCAGACTTACATTGCAATGGGAACCATGTTTCGTGCCGCTGTGAGCAATGATATCATAGCCAAGCATCCGATGGATGGTGTCAGGTATACAAAACCCGTCCGTGCGGTTAGCGATATCCATTTTCTTACGGTAGAGGAACAGAACAAGTTCCTTGAAGCGGCAAAACGTTCTCACAATTACCGCCAATATGCGCTGCTGTTGGAAACAGGTCTGCGGACGTCGGAGATGATCGGGCTTACATGGGATTCTATTAAATTGGAAGAAACATACCCTGACTGTCAGCAAAACTTTGGAATACAGGCATCAGACTCATGTATGGAGGGCGGGACCACCCAAGACTGCTCATAGTTATCGTACTATTCCGCTAACAGATAGGGCATACCAGATTCTGAAAGACTGTTATGAGGAGCGTAATTCCAGAAAGGAAGCGGAAACACTAACTAATGTACTGGAATATATGGATCGGCGAACCGGTGAGACAAAATACCTTGTTATGAAAGACTTAGTTTTCATAAACTTTCGTACAGGGGAACCGGCAAAGAACAGTTCCTATGATACGCACCTGTATAAATTGTGTGATGAGGCGGGAATCAGAAGATTTTGTATGCACGCACTTCGGCATACTTACGCTACCAGAGCAATCGAAGCCGGGATGCAGCCGAAGGTACTCCAGCAGCTTCTTGGACATGCGAGCATTAAAACCACGATGGATCGTTATGTGCATGTCACGGATGACTCGTTGACGCAGGCTGTTCGCCAGTTTGAACAGAACCGTGTCGTATAAAACACCATGTGTTATTACATATTTTAATGGCAAATTGGTGCGGACTTGGTGCGGTAGAAAATAGAGAGTTTCAAAGAACGCATAAAATCAAGGTTTTTAAGGAGGATATATAGAAAAATGAAACTAGGCATCGTCGGGCTCCCCAACGTTGGCAAGAGCACCCTTTTTAATTCACTGACAAAGGCAGGGGCGGAATCCGCAAACTACCCTTTCTGTACCATCGACCCGAATATCGGCATCGTTCCGGTGCCGGATGAGCGGTTAAAGCTTCTCGGGGATATGTACCATTCCAAAAAGGTGACGCCTGCAACGATTGAGTTTGTGGATATCGCAGGGCTTGTGAAAGGCGCTTCCAAGGGAGAGGGTTTGGGCAACCAGTTCTTAAGCAACATCCGTGAGGTGGACGCGATTGTCCATGTGGTGCGGTGTTTTGAGGATTCCAATATCGTCCATGTGGACGGTTCCATCGACCCGCTCCGGGATATCGAGACGATCAATCTGGAGCTGATTTTCTCCGATATCGAGATTCTGGAGCGCAGGATCGCCAAGACGGCAAAGATCGCCAAGATGGATAAGGCGGCGGCGAAAGAGTACGCCCTGTTGGAGCGGCTCAAGGCGCACTTGGAAGAAGGGAAGCTGGCGAAAGTGTTTGAGACGGATGACGAGGATGAACTGGCGCTTCTGACTTCTTATAATCTTCTCACCTACAAGCCGGTGATCTTCGCGGCAAATGTGGCGGAGGACGACCTTTCGGATGACGGCGCGGGCAATGACGGCGTGCAGAAAGTGAAAGCGTTTGCGGCGGAAAACGGCAGCGAGGTATTCGTGATCTGCGCCCAGATCGAGCAGGAGATTGCGGAGCTGGACGAGGAAGAGACGGCGATGTTTTTAGAGGACTTGGGGCTGTCGGAGTCCGGTCTGCAGAAGCTGATTCGTGCAAGCTACCGTCTGCTCGGGCTAATGAGTTTCCTGACGGCGGGCGAGGATGAGACCAGGGCATGGACCATTAAAATAGGTACGAAAGCGCCCCAAGCGGCGGGAAAGATACATACCGATTTCGAGCGGGGCTTCATCAAGGCGGAAGTGGTCAACTACAAGGACCTTCTGGAGCAGGGCTCCCTTGCGGCGGCGAGAGAGAAAGGGCTTGTCGGTATGGAAGGAAAGGACTATGTGGTGCAGGACGGGGACGTGATTCTGTTTCGGTTTAACGTGTGACAGCAATGAGCAGCTGCGCCGGCAGACAAGCCAAGAGCGTGACTGCTTGCAGGCAAAGCGCTTGACTTGTCTGCCGGCATAGGGCGAATGCCCGCCATTCATAGAATGCGGCAGCATTCTATGAATGGCGGCTGCGTTTAGATAGGAGGTCCGACATGCAGGATATGATGGGAAGCATGGATATCGCTTTTCCCAATCTGGGAATTTATTTAAAAAATGTGCCGAAGACATTTACGGTCTTCGGCTTTCCGATTGCCCTCTACGGTGTGATTATTGCCATCGGGGTGCTGGCGGGGGTACTTCTCGCGGCGAAGGTGGCGAAGCTGGAAAAGCTGGATCCGGATCTGATCTGGGATTTCGCGATCTACGCGATTATCTTTTCCATCATCGGGGCGAGAGTCTATTATGTGATTTTTTCGTGGGACAGATACAAGAATGACCTGCTCGGCATCCTTAATCTGCGAAACGGCGGACTGGCGATTTACGGCGCGGTGATTGCCGCGTTCCTGACTCTATGGATTTACTGCCGGAGAAAAAAGCAGAACTTTTTACAGCTCGCGGATATCTGCGTGCCGGGGCTGGTGCTCGGACAGGTAATCGGCAGATGGGGAAATTTCACGAACAGGGAAGTTTTCGGGGAGTACACGGAAAGCCTGCTGGCAATGCGCCTGCCGACACAGATGGTCAGGGCGGGAGACATCTCCGAGAAGATCGCCGCCCACATGGCGGAAGGCGCTAACTACATTCAGGTGCACCCAACCTTCCTCTACGAGAGTTTGTGGAATCTGGCGTTGCTGATCGTGATGCTGCTTTACCGGAAGCACAAGAAATTTGAAGGAGAACAGTGGTTATTATATCTGGGCGGCTACGGTCTCGGCAGGGCGTGGATCGAAGGCATCCGCACCGACACCCTCTTCCTTCCCCACACCACCATAGCGGTCTCGCAGGTGCTGGCGGTCGTCCTCTTCGTCGTCGCGCTGGCGGCGGACATCTTCATCCGTTATTATATAAAAAAGCATATAACACCCACAGCCGTGGTAGAAAAAGAGAGCACAGAGTGAAACGCCTGTGCCCTCTTTTTTTCATTTTCATAACCCATATTACGCCCTCCTCCTGCCGTTCTCCCCTTAATCTTTTCGTAAGGTTTCTTCCTTTTTTCCTTGCATTATCCCCGTGATTGGGGTAGAATTGATGTAAAAGTGGTGAAAAGTGGAGTGAAGTGGTACGAAGTGGCAGCAGCATTCCCTTTTTCGTGGCAGACCACATAGGGTACGGTGTTACAGGCGGGCAGGGTGATTGCGTATGTTCATGGGAGAGTACAATCACACAATTGACGCAAAGGGCAGGCTGATCATCCCCTCGAAATTCAGGGAAATCCTGGGAGACGCTTTTGTGGTGACCAAGGGGTTGGACGGCTGCCTGTTTGTGTATGACAACGAAGAGTGGCAACGCTTTGAAGAAAAACTCAGAACCCTGCCCATTACGAATAAAGAGGCGAGACAGTTCGTCCGTTTTTTTCTCGCGGGAGCAACAGAAGCGGAAGTGGATAAACAGGGAAGGATTCTGATTCCCAATGTCTTGCGGGAATTTGCACAGCTGACGAAGGATGTGGTGTTGGTGGGCGTCGGCAGCAGGATTGAGATCTGGGGCAGAGAACGCTTTGAAGATACGGCGGCATTCGATGATATGGATGAGATTGCGGAGCACATGGCGGAGCTTGGGCTGGGAATCTGAGAGGAAGCGGAAAGGTACAAAGTGACTTGGCGGATTCCGGGTGTTTGCAGAATTGCGAAGCAATGGAGCAATGCGGATATATGAAAGAGGACAGACAACATGGAGTTTAAGCACACTTCCGTGCTCCTTGAGGAAACTATAGAAAATCTGGACATCAAACCGCAGGGCGTCTATCTTGACGGTACACTTGGCGGCGGCGGACATGCCTGTGAGGTGGCGAAAAGACTTACGAGAGCAGGAAGGCTGATCGGTATCGATCAGGATGAGGATGCGCTTGCGGCGGCGGGGAAGCGGCTGGAGCCGTACAGGGCACGGGTTACTTTGATCCGTGACAATTACGCGAATGCGGCGGAAGCGCTGGCAGGAACCGGCATATACGGGGTGGACGGCATCGTGCTTGACCTGGGGGTTTCCTCCTATCAGCTTGACAATGAGGAGAGAGGCTTTTCTTACCGATATGACGCGCCGCTCGACATGCGGATGGACAGAAGACAGAGTTTGAGCGCGAAGGAGATCATAAACGAATATTCCGAAGCGGAACTTACCCGGATTTTACGGGATTACGGAGAAGAGAAATTTGCGAAGAACATAGCCAGGCATATCGTGGCGGCGAGGCGGGACAAGCCTTTGGAGACGACAGGGGAGCTGAACGAGATCATAAAGGCTTCCATCCCGGCGAAAATGCGCGCCACGGGAGGGCATCCGTCCAAACGGACGTTTCAGTCGATACGAATTGCATGTAACAGGGAACTGGAAGTACTGCAGGATTCTCTGGACGGGCTGATTGATCTTCTGAATCCGGGCGGAAGGCTCTGCGTAATTACCTTCCACTCTCTGGAAGACCGGATTGTAAAGTCCATTTTCCGAAAGAACGAGAACCCGTGCACCTGCCCGCCGGATTTTCCGGTCTGTGTGTGCGGACAGGTTTCAAAGGGCAGGGTGGTCACGAAAAAACCGATCCTTCCGTCCGAAGGGGAAACGGCGGAAAACAGTAGGGCGAAAAGCGCGAAGCTGCGGGTGTTTGAGAAAAGATAAACGGCGGCAGGCAAGGGTATAAGGATGCAGCCGGCGGGGAGTACATAAAAAGAGGGGAAAAGCTCAGCTGGAGCAGAATAAAGAGGGGAAACAGGAAATTATGGCAGCATCACGGCGAACGGCATACTATGTACAGGGTAACACGGTAAGAAATATTCAGCCGGAGAGAAGAACCACTGACAGGCCGAATAGAAAAGTAAATAACACGGTGAGAAGGAACCGGGAGAAGGCGAAGCATATGAGCGCCGGTTACGTTTTGTTCCTGTTGACGGCACTGGTTGCCACCGGCATCATTCTGGTATATTACATTGGACTGCAGTCGGATATTACAAACAGCGTGAAGCATATTTCCGTACTGGAGAGACAGCTTAACGAGCTGAAGGTTGCCAATGAGGAGGATTACAGCAGAATTTCAAGCAGTGTAGATCTGGAGGAAATCAGAAGGATTGCGATTCAGGAACTGGGCATGCAGTATGCGCAGGAAGGGCAGATCATATCTTTTGCCAGTGAAAACAGCGACTATGTAAAGCAGATGGCGGAGATCCCGCAGCAGGATTAAACAGGTGATTTTTTGAGCGCACAGAGAAGAACTCCCGTATTGAAATTTACTATTAAAATGCAGAAAAAGCTGCTGGTGTTGTTTTTATTTATCCTGGCGGCTTTTGTGGGACTCAGCGTCCGGCTGTTCCTGATTAACAGGGATAACGGGGAAGAGTACAAGAAACAGGTATTGTCGCATCAGGAGTATGACTCCGCGATAATACCTTTTAAACGTGGGGAAATTGTGGACTCCAACGGCACGGTGCTGGCGGTGAGCAACAAGGTTTACAACGTCATTCTGGACACTAAGCTGCTGCTGCGCAAAGAGGAGTATCTGGAGCCGACCTTGAACGCGCTGAAGCGTTTCTTCGATATCGACGTGGATGCGGTGCGTGCCTACATCGCCGGGCATCCCGAGTCCTCTTACTATGTGATGGCGAAGCGGGTGGAGTATGAGAAGAAAACAGCCTTTGAGGAATTTTGCGACGACGAGGAGCAGGGCGCCAATATCAAGGGCGTGTGGTTCGAGGACGAGTATAAGCGAGAGTATCCCAACGGCTCTCTGGCATGTGACCTGATCGGTTTTACGACAGGCGACAACGCGGGTACCTATGGGCTGGAGGAGTATTATAATAATATTTTAAGCGGCACAAACGGCAGGGAATACGGATATCTCAATGACGATTCCACACTGGAGCGCACGACCATCGCGGCGAAGGACGGCAACAACATTCAGCTCAGCCTGGATGCGAACATCCAGACAATCGTAGAGAAGTATCTGAAAGAGTTTGACGAGGAGTATAAAGACAACGCCAGACCCGGCAACGGCGCGGAGAATATCGGCTGTATTGTTATGGACCCGAACTCCGGCAGCATTCTGTCTATGGCAAGTTATCCTGTCTTTGATTTAAACGACGTCAGAAACACGGAGAATCTGATCGGGATGCCCCTTCTTGACAAGGACGGGAAACGGGTCAGGACGGACGGCGTGGCGGAATATGTGACGCAGGAATCCATCGCGGGGATGAACGACGAGGTCATGTACCAGCATTTAAATGCCCTGTGGAAGAATTTCTGTATTGTGGACGCTTACGAGCCGGGATCGGTGTTCAAGCCGTTCACGGTGGCGGCGGCGTTGGAGAGCGGCTCCATCACCGGCAACGAGACTTACAACTGCGAAGGGTTTCTTCATGTGGGTGACTATAAAATCAAGTGCCATCAGACTTTCGGCGACGGCCCGCTCACGGTGCAGCAGGGCGTGGAGCGCTCCTGTAACGTGGTGCTGATGAATGTGGCGTTTGCGCTTGGCAAGACGGAATTTGTGAATTATCAGCACAGCTTTAACTTTGGATTAAAGACAAATATTGATCTGGCGGGCGAGCCGCGCACGGCGAGCATGATCTACCATGAAGATAACATCGGCATGACGGACCTTGCGACCAACTCTTTCGGACAGAGCTTTAACGCCACCATGATACAGGTGATTACGGGTTTCTGCTCGTTAATCAACGGCGGCAATTACTATGCGCCCCATGTGGCGAGCCGGATTACGACGGCGGACGGCGCTACCATAGAAAATATTGAGCCAAGGCTTTTGAAGCAGACTATATCCCGTTCCACCAGTGATAAGATCATCGAATATTGCAACACAGTGGTGAGCGGGGAAAAAGGCACAGGGCACACCGCGAGACCCGCAGGTTATATGATAGGCGGAAAGACGGGAACGGCGGAGACGCTGCCCCGAGGCAATAACGAATATGTGGTTTCCTTTATGGGCTATGCGCCCGCGGATGACCCGCAGGTGGTCATTTATGTGGTGGTGGACAGACCCAATGTGGTCTTTCAGGATGACGCGAAATACGCCACCAGAATTGTGAGAAAGATTCTGACAGAAGTGCTGCCTTATATGAACATCTTTATGACGGAGGAACTGAGCGATACGGAGCGGGAGGAGTTAGAGCAGCTTCAGATCCAGATCAGGACGCCGCAGGGCGCGGAGCCGGAGGAAGAGCTGGACGAGGAGGGCAACCCGATTCCGAAAGAAGGCGAAGAGGGCAGCCCGGCAGAAGGTGAGGGCGCCGCACCCGCAGAGGGAGAAGAAGGGTCGGAGGAGGAACCGGCAGGACCGAATGAGGCGTGGAAAGATTTCCCTCTCGATCCAGAGACGGGCTATCTCGTAGATCCGGCTACGGGCGATTACTATGATCCGCAGATCGGCACACAGGTGGGACGCGGAGATTCTCAGGCTGAAGAGTCCGGGGAAGGGACCGGAGAAGGAACCGGGGGTGAGTGGTCGCCGGCACCGCCGCCGGGAGACGGGGAAGACACAGGGGAACCTTAAATAGCGTGAAGTGAGAATAACCTCAGAAAAAGGATAATAGATTATATTAATACCTTTTTGTGAGGTTTCTCTTTGATGGAAGGGAAGATGGACCATAAAACATACCACAGGAGCAAGACGGTGACGGTGTTTTTCCTGTGTGTACTGACGCTCTTCGGGCTGGCGGGAAGACTGTTTTATCTGATGGTGTTCCAGTCTGAATACTATTCACAGAAGGCGAGGGAGCTCCACGAGAGAGAGCGGAGCATCAAGGCGGCAAGAGGGCGTATCATAGACGCGAACGGCAAGATTCTGGCGGATAATAAGACGGTCTGCACGGTCTCCGTGATACACAGCCAGATTTCGGACGCAGAGGAAGTGATTGCCGTTCTCTCGGAAGAACTGGGATTGTCGGAGGAGTATGTGAGAAAACGTGTGGAGAAATACTCTTCCATTGAGAAGATAAAGAGCAATGTGGAAAAGCCGGTAGGCGATGCCATCAGGGCGAGGGGGCTTGACGGGGTCAAGGTGGATGAAGATTACAAGCGTTATTATCCTTATGATTCACTGGCGTCCAAGGCGCTGGGATTCACCGGTGGGGATAATCAGGGCATCATAGGGCTTGAAGTGGTTTATGAGGAATATTTGAAAGGCGAAGCGGGAACGATCTTAACGGTGACTGACGCCAAGGGCGTGGAGCAGGACGAGGAAGGCGAGGAGAGGGTGGAGCCGGTAAGCGGCAGAGACCTCTATGTCAGTCTGGATATCAATATCCAGAGCTACGCCACCCAGCTTGCTATGCAGACCATGGAGACCAAGGAGGCGGACCGGGTGTCCATTCTCGTTATGAATCCCCAGAACGGGGAGATCCTTGCAATGGTGGATGTGCCGGAATTTGACCTGAATAATCCGTATACACTGCCTGACGGTATGGACGCGCTGGCATTCTCCGAGAAAAAGCGGCAGGAACTTTTAAACGCCATGTGGAGAAACGGCTGCATCAACGACACTTATGAGCCCGGTTCCACTTTCAAGATCATCACGGCGGCGGCGGGGCTGGAATCCGGGGCGGTGAAGCCCACGGACACCTTCAACTGTCCCGGCTTTATCATGGTCGAGGATCGGAAAATCCGTTGTCATAAAGTGGGCGGACATGGGGCGGAAGATTTTGTGCAGGGGACGATGAACTCCTGCAAACAGGAAGCTGTGAAAAATAGAGTTATATGAATATCTCGGCAGTCCATTTAAGAATCGTATAAGTACGGTTCTTTTTTTATTATCCTTTTGGCAGTATATCACAAATAAGTGAAACTTTAAATGGAGGTTTCGGAGGGGGTGATAAAATCAGCATTCATTGAAAAACCTATAAGTCACTGTTAACAATTATTAATTTTTGGAGGGAATTAATATGTGTAAAATTATTGCGATTGCAAATCAGAAGGGCGGTGTCGGAAAGACGACAACCGCCATCAACTTGGGTATTGGCTTGGTCAACAGGGGAAACAGGGTATTGCTTGTTGATCTGGATCCGCAGGGGAATGCAACACAGGGGCTTGGATTTGATGCGGATTCCTTAGAAGTCACAATAACAACAATACTGCGAAAAATGATCAGCAGGGATTATACATTTACAAAAGAATTTGGCATCTTATCGCACGAGGAGGGTATAGATCTTCTCCCAGCAAATATTGAACTGTCTGTTCTGGAGACAGAACTTATTTCTGTATTTTTCGGACGCGAGAAGATGCTGAAGAACTATCTTGATATGATCCGGGAAGAATATGATTACATTATTGTTGACTGTATGCCGTCGCTCAATCTTATTGCGATTAATGCGCTTGTGGCGGCAGATGAAGTTATAATACCGCTTCATGCACAGTATTACAGTGTACGGGGGCTGGAACAGCTTTTACAGACAATCGGATCAGTCAGATCCAACGGTTTGAATGAGTCCCTCAGAATATCGGGGATTCTTTATACTTGTGTTAATGACAGGACAACCTCCTTCCGGGATGTGCAGAAGATCCTTAAGGATGCATATGGGAAAGATGTAAGCATATACAAAAATTATATTCCCCGCAGCGTAAAGGCTGAGGAGGCGCCGTCATATGGACGGAGTATATATGAGTATGATTCATGCGGAAAGGTCTCATACGCTTACAGCAAGTTTACCGAGGAATTTCTTCTGAATGAGGAAGGACGGTGAACGAAATGGCAGTAAAACCTTTTAATGTAATGAATTTGGGTAATGCAGGGCTTTTTAATCCAAAGGAGATGGGCTATAAGGATTCTCTGGATGTTATTAAAGATGAATCTGTTAAAATACAGAAATCGTTTGTAAAAATTGGGTGGTATTTGAAGCATATCCGTGACGATAAGCTGTACATGGAGGATGGTTATGCAAATATATATGAATGTGCAGCAGATCAGTTCGGCTATTCACAGTCAACTGTGTCCAGATTTATCAATATTTGTGAAAAATTTTCGAAGGATAAAGATTCTCCGGAACTTGATGACAGGTATGAGGGGTTTGATAAGTCGCAAATGGTAGAGATGCTGCCGTTGGAACAGGAAGATCTGGAAAAAGTGACTTCGGAAATGACTGTTAAGGAAATTCGCGAGATCAAAGAGGACAGGAAGAAAAAAACGGGGAGCCCAGATAAAGTAGACGGTGTGGGAGAAATGGAGCTGCCCAGACAGACAAGCATCGAAAAAGACTTCCCGGAATATATGCCACCAGACAAGGTTGAATCTCTAACTGATTTGCAGGAGGAAATTTATGCGACGTCGCATAAAGAGACTGAGCCAGATGAAGAACAGAGATTTGATAAGCAGGCTGCAGCTGAGGATACATATAAGGAAATGGTGATGTTTCCATGGAAAACGACTCAGCCGGAGCTGCCTGTATTAAAGAATGCAGATCAGAGAAAGGAATGGCTTGTCAAATATAAGGAGTGGGGACTCTGGTACCGGGACGATAATATTGATGTGAATTACTACAAATTCGATTTTAAAGATGGCAGCCGCTTAGTTGTAGCGGAATATCCGCAGAGACATTCTTATTATGGCAGTGAAGTGCATGATGAAATCTTCTATCATCTGATCGCAAGGAATAAGGTGACGAAGGGAAAAGCTTACGATGAAAAATATCGTCATGCGCCACACTGCGAAACAGAACTTATTGAGTTTCTGAAAAATTTGCAGAAAAAGTGATTGTTCATGGACAAAAAAACTAAACGCTATATATTGCAATCGCAACATATATAGATTCCCGTCAGATTTCCTCCAAAATTTAACGGGAAGGGAAAGGGCAGCTTAATGGCTGCCTTTTTCTGTGGGAGGAGAAAGGAGACTGATTAATGTGAGTAAAACAGATTCAATTATTTTGCAATCAATGAGTAAAGGAATCGGAACTGTCAAAAAGAGTGTCTATGTAGTGACAATATGGCTGAAAGAGGAAGATGCTGAAGGAAATCCTTTGAACTGGTCAAGTCCAAGTGAAGATTATTATGCTGATACATATGAACAGGCGCAGCAGCTGAAGGAAAAGTTTATGTCAGGGCAACATGAGGATTATGGTGATCTGGTAGAGGATTGCTGGATCAGTGACGAAAAGAAGGAGATAGAGTTTATGGTTCCTGTTGAGAAAAAGGCATCTGTATTAGGCAGTCTGCATAAAAAACAGGAACGGATCAAGGCTGCAAAAACGGTTAAGGAAGAAAAGTCAGAAGAAAATCGCAGCCATGAAAAAAATCAACGTGGAGGTGAAAGATAGAGAAAGCTCCATAGCATATGGTCAAAATAAAAGGAAAGGTCAAAATGCCTATGTCAAACGTGATCCGGGTTGTAAAGAACTGTAATTATACGACGCTCAGTAATTACCATTTTAAAGATAAGAGACTTTCATGGAAAGCAAAGGGGCTTTTGTCTACTATGCTGTCCCTTCCAGACAACTGGAACTATACGATAGAAGGACTGGCAGGTTTGTCAGATGACGGTGTAAAGGCGACAAATTCTGGTCTTGCTGAACTGGAAAAATGTGGCTATCTGATCAGAAAGCAGCTCCGGGACGACACAGGGCGTTTTGTAATGATGGAATATACGATTTATGAAAAGTCAATAGAAGAGCCGCCGGAAGATAATCCACCGGCGGCGGAGATAACGGAGCCGCTGCATGTTCAGGAGCAAAAGCCACCGTTACGCCAAAACGGACAAACGGAGGAAAACAGTGCATTTTCACCGTTACGCCAAAACGGACAAACGGAGGAAAACAGTGCATTTTCACCGTTACGCCAAAGCGGACAAACGGAGGAAAACAGTGCATTTTCACCGTTATGCCAAAATCGGCAAACGGGAAAACGGCAAACCGAAAAAGTCGGTCTATTAAATACTAATATATTAAATACTAAAGAATTAAGTACATATCCATCCTTATCCAATCCCAATCCCTTAGACCAGACAGGAGCAGATGAGGATGGGATGAGACACCGACAGCTTAGGGAACGTCTGTTAAAAAAGCAGCTTTACGATATCTGCAGGGCAGAAATCATAGAGGCTGTTTTTGTAGAGATATGTAAGAGGGAGGAGGGAATAGTGGAAATCATGTCTGCAGAAGCTGTGGGGAAAGTCTGTCTGGCAGCAGAGGCTCAACAGGGAAGGGAGCCGGGAGGAAAGCTGTCTGACCTGATTAACAGTTACATAGACAATATCATTGTTGGAATCAGGGCGGCGCCTAGATCGGAAGTGTCTGGAGCGAGAGAAAGCGGTGCATCCGCCGGAAAGATGGACGAAAGGGAATCGTACAGAAATATTATCAAAAAAAATATTGAGTATGACTGTTTGATTGGGAACCAGAAGTACGGCAGGAAAGAAAAAATTGATGAACTGATAGAACTAATGCTGGATATTCTCTGCTCTGGACGACGGACGATCTGTATAGCTGGTGGCGATTACCCGGCAGAGTCCGTAAAAGCAAGATTCCTGATGCTGCGAAGCGACCATGTCGAGTATGTGCTTTCCAGTATGGAGAAGACGACTACCCAGATCAGAAACATAAAGAAATACCTGCTTGCTGCACTGTATAACGCGCCGATGACGATTGAAAATTATTATTCAGCTCTCGTGAACTATGATATATATGTGCCGAAATACAATGGCAGGTAGATTGATTTTATGCGACGTCGCATAAGGCAAGGAGGGATTAATGAGCATCACAGATGAAATAATGGGTAAAGCGCCAGACCAGATTTCGAAAGCATCTGATACAGCATTGAAAGGGACAAAAAATGCAGCCAGAGTCGTAAAAGGGTTATGTCTGCTTCTGGTAAAGACCGGTGAGTTTTCAGAGGCGACGGTTATGCAGGCGGTAAGGAATGTGGCATTTAAAAAGACGGGCGATGTCAAATACAGTAAAAACAATATAGACATCGAAAAACTCCGGAAATCCGGGAATGTGTACAAAGTGGAGGATAGTATTCTGGCAGAGGCGATGGGAGCCTTTGACATTCAATGTAAAAAGTATGGGATCAAATACTCCGCCATGATCGACACAAAGGACGAGGGCAAGCCGGACTATAAGCCGTCGTATATGATATTCTTTGAAGGCAAAGATGACAAGCTGATCATGGAAGCCTTGGCTGAGGCATATGTGGAGTATGAGAAGCATCAGAAAGTAAAGGCGATCGCAGAAGATGTGACGCCGCAAAGGGAGAAAGGCAGACAGCGTGACGATCCCGGGCAGCGGGAAAGCGTCAAAGCAAAACTTGCCTTTTTTCGGGATCGGGTTACAGCTCGGGACGCAGAGCGGGATGCAGTAGAAAAGCATCACCAGCACGACGATATTTCGAGATAAGTAACCCGTCCGGGGAAATGATATGCGACGTCGCATACAGAAGGGAGATGATTATCATGGAAGAAAAGATCAGAACATGGCTTGAACAATTTAAGGACAAGCCTGCAAAAGAAAAAATAATGATTGTGCTGCCGTATGCCGCAGGGATTTTTTTAACAGTACGGATCGCAGAATTGTACCGCCTATGCCGCGGAGATTTTTTGGCGTTCATTAAAAATATCCAGTATATATATAAAGCATTTCCACCGCGGTTTACGACAAGAGACCTGTTGATAGGCATACCAATAGGTTTTTTTATTGTCTATGCCATCAGATGGCAGAGCAGAATGCATAGGAAAAACACGAGGTTGGGTGAAGAATACGGATCAGCTAGGTGGGGAACAGAGCAGGATATTAAGCCCTTTATTGATGAAGATCCCTTTAATAACATTATCCTGTCGCAAACCGAACGACTGTCAATGAAAGCGCGGATGCCTAAGTTTAACTTGAACAGAAACAAGCATGTAGTGGTGTATGGCGGTTCCGGCAGCGGAAAGACCTATGGATTTGTAAAACCGAATCTTTACCAGTGTCACAGCTCTTATGTCTTGACGGATCCGAAAGGAACGCTTCTTCCGGAGACAGGAAACCTTTTTGCGAAAATGGGGTACAACATTTATGTGTTAGATACAGTGGATATGAAAAACTCCATGCACTATAACCCGTTTTCTTACATAAAGCAGCCAAAGGATATCCTGACACTGTCAAACGTACTCTATGCGAATCTGAAGCCGCCGGATGCCGGCACACCGCCTGATCCGTTTTTTGACCAGGCTGCGCTTCTGTGGCTGCAGGCGACAATCGGATATCTCTGGTATGAGGCGCCGCCGGAAGAGCAGAATATTCCGACGCTGCTGGAGATTCTGGAGGCGGATGATGTGAGGGAGGATGACGAGACATATGAGAACGCCGTGGACATGCTGTTTGCGGAACTGGAAAAGAAAAATCCACGCCATTTTGCCGTAAAGCAGAGAAAAAAGTACAAGAAAGCGGCAGGAAAAACGGCAAAAAGCATACTTATTTCCGTGGGTTCTTATCTGTCCCCGTTTGATATCCCGGATGTTGCTGAGCTGGTAGCTTATGATGAACTGAAGTTTGACACCTACGGAGATGCCGGACAGAAATCTATCCTGTACGTCATTATTTCGGATACGGATACGACCTATAACTTTATTCCGGCGATCCTGTTTACACAGATGTTTAACGTACTCTGCTACAAAGCGGATAAGGAGATGGGAGGTAAGCTGAAGACCCCGGTGCAGTTCATTCTCGACGAGTTCGCAAACATTGGAAAGATTCCCGGATTCAAGATACTGATCGCGACGATCAGAAGCCGTCTGATGAGCGTCATTATGATGCTGCAGACACAGAGCCAGCTCAAGGATAATTACAAGGAAGCGGCGGAAACCATCACCGGCAACTGTGATTCGTCCATCTTTCTGGGCGGGCAGGAGAAATCCACACTCAAGGATCTGGAAGAAATGCTCGGCAAGGAGACGATCGATTTGTGGAACAATTCGGAGACGTTCAGCCAGAGCAGGAGTACCGGCGTGAACTATAACAAGACAGGCAGGGAGCTCAAAAACATCTATGAACTTAATACGATGGACCGGGATAAGTGTATCGTCAGGATTTCCGGTCTGCCGCCTTTCTTCAGCAATAAGTACGATCCGAAGACACATCCGAATTATAAGTACACGGCGGACTATGACGAGCGCAATACCTTTGATTTTGCAAAGTACCGCCAGAAGATGAAGGCAAAGGAGAGCGTGAACATACGCTTCCACAAAAACGACCAGTACAGGATTGTCATGTAAAAATTTAAGAGACTGTAACCAGACTCCCCAAGGAGAACAACTCCACGGGGAGTTTTTTTATCGGGATATGCGACGTCGCATATCCGGGAAAGGAAGGATAAGAATGGCTATATTTGAAGAAATAATACGGTTTGCGAGCATGGGCGTTATGGGCTGGGGTGCAGCTCTGGCTATCGTCGGGATCATCAATTTCTCCGAGGGTCACTCACAGCAGAATGCAGCGAAAAAGGAAGAAGGCATGGGAAAAGTCGTCGGCGGAGGCGTCATCTTCCTGGTAGGAATGACCCTTGTCCCCAAGATCGCATCGCTGATCAGCATGTAGTAAGGCGGTGGTGAAATGCTGCTATCTTACAATATGGGTATATCACCGCAGGCAGATGCGGGAGATATAATTGTTGGGGGCGTTGCCGGGGGTCAGGCAGTCAGCGAATTCTGGGACAAACTTCTCCAGCTCATCATCAAGTCGGTATATACCGCCCTGTACCAGAGCGTGGGGGAAAGCTTGCAGGGGCTGTTTGACTCCCTGAACCGGGAACTATCCCATGCATCCAGGCAGATCACCCTCGGACCGAAGCTGTGGAACGAATCCGCCTACGGGCTGATGCAGGATATCTCGGAAAATGTCTGTATACCGATTGCCGCCGTGTTTATCACGGTGATCTTCTGCTGGGAGCTGATCCATCTGGTGCAGGAGAGCAATTCCATGCAGAACATACAGCCGGAACGGCTGATGCTAGTCCTGATCAAGTTTGCCCTGTGTCTGGTTGTATGTGCCTATTCCTTTAGGATTGTGATGGGTTTTTGTGATCTGGGCACATGGGCGGCAAGACAGTTAAGGGAGATGACACAAACATCAGTATCCATATCAATGGCACCGTCCCTGGCGGATCTGGGGCTTCCGGAAGATGAGTATACGTTGGAGAACCTGATGAAGCTTGCAGGATATAAGGTCACTCTGGTCTTGGCATCCTTTGGCATCTGGATTTGCGGGATCCTTGTATATATAAGGGTCATGCTCTGGTTTGTGGAGTACCTTCTCTACGCAAGCACCGCACCGATCCCGTTTTCCACGTGGATGAACAAGGAGTGGAGCCAGACGGGCATGAATTATACACGGAAGATGCTGGCATTATCATTCGAAGGATTTTTCATCCTCCTGCTTTTTTCCGTCTACGGAGGCGTGCTCAGCGGGCTGCAGCTCGGGGACTTCAAGCAGAGCCTTGTCATGGTCATCGGGTGCGGATTCGGGCTTGCGGTGATGATGTTCAAAGTTGGGAACATATCAGCCAGCATATTCAACGCACATTAGGAAGAGCGAAAGAGAGGGGAGGACGTAACCTGTGGCGTATGTAAATATGACAAAGGATTTTTCAGAGGTCCGGAAGACGATTCCGGGTCTCAACCTGACAAAAAGGCAGATCGCAGGTTTTGTAACCGGGGTAACCGTGGGAATGCCGGTGTTTCTTGTGATGCGGTTTGCCATGGGGCTGGATATCATGGCGTCAGTCATGGGACTCAGCATTGCGGCAGCCCCGGTCGTCATCTGCATCCTGTACAAAAAGAACGGGATGGGGATGGAGAAACACCTGTGGTATTTTTACGAGACACACTTTGTACGGAATACCGACAGACCATATATAACAAACAACCTGTATGCCTTACAGGAAGAGGAAGTGAAACTGCAGAAGGAGGTGGAAAGGATCGTGTTTTCTGGAAAAACCCAGAAAGAAATAGCGGGGATCAGGGCGGCAGGAGAGACGTCAGAGGTCAGGATCGGGAAGAAACGGATCACAATCCCCATGAAGGGACCGATAGACCCCAAGGTAAAAAAAGAACTGGAGAAGGCGGTGAAAAAGGCAAAGGTGAAGGGGGATATCCCGGAATCTGCGCAGGACACCATTCCTTACAGGGTTCCCTATGAGGACGGGATATTTGAGTCAGACAAGGGATATTTCACCCAGACCATTGCCTTTGAGGACATCACGTACCAGCTGCTTGACAATGATCCTAAGAACATCCTGTTTGAGAGATGGTGCACGCTGATCAACTATTTTAACCCCGATATCCATTTCCAGTTCAATTACGGAAACATGGAGATGGACAGGGAGACATACGCAAAAGATTTCGTGATCGAGCAGCAGCCGGATGCTTATAACATTGTACGCAGGGAGTATTCGGACATGCTGATCGGTCAGTTTGCGAAAGGCACAAATAACCTGAAGAAAGAGAGATATCTTACATATGGGATATATGCCAAAGATTACAGGAATGCAAAACTGAAGATGGCAAAGATCAGCAAGCAGATAGAAAAATACCTGCGGAAGTTTAACAGCCGCTGCCGGATATTAAACGGATATGAGAGACTGGAACTCCTGTTCCGAATTTTCCACCCAGCGACAAAGGAAAAATTCATGTGGAACTGGGACATGCCCGTAAACACAGGGCTGTCAAGCAAAGATTTCATTGCGCCGTCCAGTTTTTCCTTTAAATCCGGTCCGGAATTAAATGCAACGAGATATTTCCGGGTCGGTGACCGGGTCGGGGCAGTAAGTTACCTGCAGGTATTTGCCTCGGACATGGAAGACCGCATCATAGCGGACATGCTGAACCTTGGGAGTAACCTGTGGATATCCATCCATTCCTGCGCCATGTCCCGTAAGGAGGCGCTGGATTATGCCAAAGGAAATGTGTCGGATATACAGGCAATGATCATCACGAACCAGAAACAGGCAGTCCGAAGTGGGTACGATATGGACATGCTGCCGCCGGAACTTGAGACATACCGGGATGCCGGGGACAAGCTTTACCGTGACATCCAGCGCAAGAATGAGCAGATGTACCATACCACGATCACTGTCGTGCAGACTGCAGCGACGAGAAAGGAACTGGAAGAGAACATCTTTGAACTAAACGGCATCCTGTCAGCATACCAGTGCCGCCTAGAGCGTCTGGATAACAGGCAGGAGCAGGGATATATGTCGGCACTCCCGCTCGGAAATAACACGGTGGAAGTCAGGCGGACCTTTACGACAACGGACATGGCAATATTCATCCCGTTCACGACGAAGGAACTGTATACGAACAAAGGGCAGTATTACGGCATGAACAGCCTGTCAAACAACGTGATTGTGGAGAACCGCAAAAATCTTGTGAATCCGAACGGGCTGATTTTCGGAATGCCGGGATTCGGTAAAACATTTTTTGTAAAACGCGAGATCCTAGACATGTTTCTCCGAACCAAGGATGACAGGCTGACCATTGATCCGGAGGGGGAATACGGGATGCTGTATAAGCTTCTGGGTGGTCAGGTAATCAGGATCGCGCTCAATTCGCAGATACATATCAATCCGATGGAGATTAACCTGTCAGCCAGGAATGAAATGGATAAGGACTATGATCCCATAGCAGCAAAGTGTAATTTTGTGGTTTCCATGTGTGAACTGATCCTTGGAAATAATTCGTCCTTATCCAAAAGGGAAACTGCGGTCATAGATACTGCCTGCAAAAAGATATACCACCGTTTTGCAAAGGATCCTGTGCCGGAGAAAATGCCGGTCATGGAAGATCTGTACAATGAGCTGCGTTCCATGGAGGGGGAGATGAAGCAGATCGGTCTGGATCTGTCGATTGCCCTGTCACGGTATGTATCCGGCTCATTATCCTATTTTAACCACAGATCAAATGTAGACATTAATGCAAGGCTGGTCTGCTTTGACCTGAAGGATATGGATGCGAACCAGAGGGACCTGACCATGCTGATCATCCAGGATGCGATCTGGAACCGTGTCACGCAGAACCGGTCAAAAGGAAAATGGACGTGGGTGGATATTGATGAATTCCATCTGCTGTTACGGAGCCCTATCACGGCAGCTTACAGTGTGGAGATCTGGAAGCGGTTCCGAAAATGGGGCGGAATCCCCAGCGGCATCACGCAGAACATAAAGGATCTGTTCCGTTCGCCCGAGATCCAGAACATTCTTGACACGACAAACTTCATTGCAATGTTAAATCAGGCAGGTGATGATGCAAGGCTTCTGGCAGATCATCTGGATCTGTCTGAAGAGGAAGAAAATTACATCAAATCGGGGGAACCCGGGAAAGGGCTTTTGTGGATCGAGCAGGCAAAGGTGCCATTCGAGGATGAATTCCCCAAAAATACGGTCTGCTACAAAGTAATGACCACCAAGCCGGGAGAGGCACTGCGGGCAAAACAGGAAAAACCGAAACGGGCTGTTTAAACGGCGGGGGATGGAGAGGCTGAAAAGATGAAATCACAGGAACTTACAGGCAGACAGGACAACTTAAAACAGCCGGAGACAGTAAACAGGGCGGACGAGAACCTTGAACTGTCTTCCAGAAATGATAACAGCCGGATGCGCCGGGATCTGATGGAAGAGGCGGCTTATACTGCGTATGATTCCACAGGGCACCATAAAGCCTTCCAGAAACAGCAGAAAGCCTACAATGAGGTGCGGGAACAGTATGAGGAGCAGGCATATTCTTCTGCAGACCAGCATGTGCAGCAGCCTGTGCGGCAGAACCTGCCGGAACCGAAAAGCCAGTCGCCGGAGAACATGGCAGATGAGCAAGACCAGATTCCGGCAGGATCCGGGGAAAGCGGAAACGGGTATGCCAGCTATGAAAACAGAAATGGGTCTGGTTTTATGCCAGGAGGAGAAACTGCCCAGGCATGGCAGTCACCCACGATGCAGGATGTAGCATCCAGGGGTGCAGGCGGCATCACGTTTGGAACGGCAGAGACGCCAAAATTTGCAAAAAACAGCCAGGCGCTTTTGGAGAATGAAAAGCTGCAGCAGAGCTTAGAAGACAGGCGAAAGTACGTACAGAAAGGATATACCCGGCTTTCGGCAGGGGACTATGCTGCAAAGGATAAGATGCGGCTCAGATATTACGGGCGGCTTGATCTGACCGGTGAGACAGAACTTGCCCATCTGGGACGACTTAAATATACAGCCCGCATCACCCGCGGGAAGATGACACGGAATGATTATGAAGAACTTTTGAACAGGAGGAGCAGAAGAAGTTTTAAACGAAGGGCAAAGGGGCGCCTTTTATTTCGTGGCATCAGAACCGTGGCAGATGAAGAAACGCTGGCGGAGGATGAAATGTCAGGTTCCATGAAACGCAGCGTCAGGCGGACAGGGCGTGTGGCGTCTGCAGGGGTCAGAAAAAATATCCGAACAATAAAAAGTCAAAATAATATCTATATCCGACTGGATCAGGCTAAACAAAAGGAACAGGTACTCCGGGATAAGAGAAAACGGCTTACATTGAGGGAAGGGAGGAAACAGGATAAGGATAATCTGCGCAAGCACGACAGACAGCAGCAAGGGAAACAAGGCGCCTTTTTCCAGGACAGGAGACAGCGGCTTTTGCCTAATACGGAAACGGAAAGACAGCGGCAGAGGGATAAAGTACGGGCAGCAAAATCCAGAGAAATAAAAAGGAAACTGAAAAAACAGATGGTACAGATGCGTGTGAGGGAGGAAGGAAATTTCTTCCGGCGGACGAAACAGGGTATCCTAATTAAGCGGCGGGCGAGACAGGTGCGAAGACAGGCAGTGAAGAGAACCATGTCAACGTTATTTGCACTTGCAGGGATAATGACATTCCTTTTCATTATCGGCATCATCCTTTTTCTTGTGCTGATTGCAATATTTGTCGGGTCTTCGGAATACTATGCGTCTGCAGTCACACAAAACGACTATGGCACTATTACAGATGCCACAGAATATTTCCGTAAGCTGGAGACAGACCTTGATGAGTACCTGAATGCAGACCGTGAGGCTCTGGAAGAGGAACTGGAAGCAGAGTATGGACCGGATATCTATGAGTATGTCTACCAGCTGGCGGATTTTGGCTTTTCAGCAAATACACTGATCGCTTATCTTTCTGCGGTGTATGGCAGCTTTACACTGGAGGACATTGAGGAAGAGCTGCTTTCCGTTTTTGAGGAAATGTACATCCTGACTATTGAGGTAAAAGAGGAAGAGCGGGAGGTGAACAGCTATAATCCGGATACCGGAGGCTATGAGGACGTAACTGAATTAAAGAAGATCTGTTATGTCATTCTTGAGAAAAGGGAACTGGAGGAAGTAGTGGAGCCACGAATGACGCCGGAACAGCTGGCACAGTATAAAGATTACAAGCTGTCCACGGGCGGACAGCAGGTATACGGACCGGTGATGCGTGAAGACTGGACAGACCTGATCTCATCTAATTTCGGGGAACGGATACATCCGATCACAAAGGAGCGGAAGGTACATAATGGCGTGGACATAGCTGTCCCGATTGGAACACATCTCTATTCAGCGGTTGACGGGACGGTTATTCTGGCAGCTTATTCCGAATCAGCGGGTAACTGGGTGAAGGTACAGACGGATACCGGATGGACGGTCATATTTATGCATATGGACAGCCTGACGGTATCAACAGGCCAGCAGGTCATGAGAGGAGACCATCTGGGGTATAGCGGCAATACAGGACGGTCAACCGGACCACATCTGCACCTTGAAGTGAGGAATCCGGAAGATGAGCCCATAAATCCGATTTTTATTATACCGCAGACATGTGCGCAGGGAGGAAGAGAAGAATGAAAAATATGGAGCAGCTTGAGGCGGCATACCAGAAAGAACTGGGACTTATTGAAAAACATAAAAAGGCGGCGGCAGATATCAAAAAACAGATGGAACATCTGCAGGGGAAGACGGTGGTGCAGAAGATTAATTCCATGAATATGAGCGGAGCCGAGTATGACCGATTTATCCGACTGTTATCCAGCGGCAAGAAAACGGTGCTTGAGACTGCAGACCAGGTACTCGGGAATAAGCAGAAGGAGAAAGGGGATGCGGGATCGAGTGAACAGGCAATACCATAACGAGGAAAAAGCGGAGACAAGCCCTATCGGAATGTTTGGGCTTACAGGGCTTGCAGCCTATGTAGTGGGTGTCATGCAAGGGTATATACAGGGATTTACAGGAGAACACAGAACTGGTAAGCGGATCGGCAGTTTACTGCTGCCTGCAGCTGCATTTGTCATGGTGTGCTTTTTCATCCATCTGGCATCCCCGGTTCTGCCGCGGCTAAAGAAAGAGGCGGGAATTGCCCAAATTGAAGCGTCGGTTGCCCAGGCAGCGGAGGAGGAACAGGAAATAAACCAGGCAGGGGAAGCTGAGACTGCACTCAAAGAGGAAGAGCCAGAGGAAAAGGAACCGGCAGTGGCGGTGGAAAAAGAGGCGGAGGGCAGGGAAGATATAGTCCCGCTGGATAACTCCATTCTTGAACCTTCGGATACATACGCAGAAAAAGGCAGCGTGGCTGTCTTTCAGGCGTATCATCCCGATGCTACAGCCTACCAGTGGGAGACTGAAACGGAGGCGGGAGAGTGGGAAATAGTTTCTCCGGGCGCGGTAATGGAAAAGACAGATGAGCTGCGGCGTAATATATCGCTGTTAGAGGTGGCAGCTGATAAAGAAAAGACAATCCGATGTCAGATGAGTGTTGAAGATGGTCCGGCTCTTAACTATACGGCAGAACTGCACATCCTTTCCGCACCGATCGCCAGCATCTCCTCGGATGGATTCAGTGCGGAGACAGGAAGCTATGTGAAGGCGGGGGAGATTCCTCTGAAAGTGACTTATACGGATGGAAAGCAGGATGTAATAACCGGGCTGAGCGGGCTGCATTTTCTTGATACAGAAGAATCAAGGGAAAACTCCGAAACAGCGGCGGGCAATCTGAAGGAAATAATCACAACGGTTAAGACAGCCTGCGATTACAGCCATCTGGAGGCGGGAATGACGGAAAAAATCCTCTGTTACCGTAATCCGGACGGGGAATTTATAGAAGTGCCTGTAAACATGGAAGGGCTTGATCTGACGTCTCCCGTGATTAATGAGTTGTCTATCAGTGAGTTTGAAGTAAGTAAAACCGATCAGCCTGTGCCGGTGACAGTATCTTTTTCTGCCAGCGACGATGTGACGCCAGTCTGTCAGCTTACATACGCTTTTCTTCCGGCAGGGGAAGAACCGCAGGAAGAGGACTGGAGGGAAGAACCTGTATTTGTGGCTGATATTGCGAAAAACGGGCTCTGGACGGCATACTGCAGAGATGCGGCGGGGAATATGGCAACAACGGATCGGAAATTGATTGTGGTAGACAGCAAGGCGCCGGTTATCCGTTTAAGCCTGCAGAAAGAGGAATGGTGTCAGAAAAATACCATTTATGTATCGGCAGAAGACAGTCTGCCGGTCAAATACCGTTATATCTGTACCACATCAGGAGAGGATAGCGGATGGGTAACAGAAAGCAGCAAGGCTGTAAGTGCTAATGGTACATGGACCATCCAAGTGCAGGATGGCGCAGGAAATATTGCAGAACAGGAAATCATGGTTGACAACATTGATAACCAGGCGCCTGTTATCCGCAGCATAACAGAAAAAAAAAGAAGGAGAGGCAGTAAAAAATGAAGAATAAGTTGTATACGGCGGGACTCGGGCTGATGCTTTTAAGTCTGGCATTTCCGAGTTATGCGCAGGCTTCGGACGGTGAGGAATATATCACCATATCCGTAGATGCAGTGGATGACAGCACGAACCTGCAGTACGCCCTTGATTCAGACGATCCGTCAGCGTTTACGGAATCAAATGAATTTACAGTGCCGGCAGGCACATCCCACACCATTTACGTCAAGGATACGGCGGGAAATATAACTTCCCAGCAATATGAGCCGGATGTGTCTGAAGAGGATGGGAAGGAAGATTTCTACGATGACGGGGAAGAGCAGCAGATCAATATTGATCTGGAACTTGGCAGGAAGACGGCAGAAGAGGAGGAACTTTCGGATGAAACAGGGAATCCCGGTACAGCAAGCGTATCATCCCGTACAAAGACAGATGGCACGGTAGATGGAGAAAAAGTATTTTATACATTTTCGACAAAAGAAGGGGAAGAACTGTATCTTGTAGTTGATCAGGGGAGGGGAACAGATAACGTATATCTGCTTGACACAGTTTCCCTGGGTGATTTACGAGTCCTGGCAGACAACAGCGATACGTCATCTGCACCCGAAGATAAAAATGAAGATAACCTGTTAGCCATACTGGCGGAGGAAGACGAAGCAGCGGAGGAACAGGAGGGACTGCAGGAGAAAGAGAAACCGAAATCCACTTTCGGCAATGGTCTGGTTATTCTGCTTTTTGCCGGGATTGGCGGCGGCATTTACTATTACATAAAGATTTACAAAAATAAAAAGGATGAAGCAATGGATGTCATTGACGCGATGGATATGGACGAGTTTGTGCCGGAGGAAGAGGAGGAAGAAGAGTTAGACTTTGACTACGATGATGCGGAGAAAGAAAAATTTCTGGAAGCCTTGATTAACGGGGATACAGAGGAAGATGAATTTTTAGATCAGGATCCTGATGAATATGCGACGCCGCATACAGAGGAAGAACTTGATGAGAATTTTGGGGATGCGGATTTCCCGGATGATGAGGAGCCCTATGATGGAATGGAGATTGGTTTTTAAAAGGAGAGGAGGATTTCGGAATGAAAAAAATAAATCTGACGACGAAACGGCAAATATACATAGCGGTGGCGATCATATTGGTTTTGATGTCAGCTGTCACTGCAATCAGGATAAAGGTGTCAGGGGAAGAAACGGCGGAAGCATACAGTTACAGCAATGTCGTAGAACAGGTACTTGCGGATGAGGTCACCGCCTATCTGCAGAACGCAGCTGATCTGGGTGAAGAAACAGGAGCCAATGTTGCAAACGAAGCGGTCGAAAGTTACAGACTGATAATCCGTTCAGATGTGGATGCGGTAAATGATGACCATACAAGCGCAATACAGGAGCGAATATTGTCCACTCTACAAAAATCCACGGGAGAAAAAGAGCTGACTGAAGAGAACATGACGGCACTGTCTGCGGGGGTGGCAGAAATTGTATGGCAGACAGTTCTCTCACAGATACAGAAAGCTACTGAAAATGTGGAAGAAAGTGATTATTTTTATCTGGCTGAGAGCCTGCAGGAGCAGATCAATGAACTTGAACAGCGTAAAATGAAAATTTCTGTACATGCAGATATTAGCAACAATGCAGAACTGACATCAGAGGATATCCTGTCTATGATAAATGGAATGACGGATCAAGAACTGAAGCAAATGACAGAATCACTTGGTCTTGCAGAAGAGGATATTCAGGAACTTTTAGAATCCTACCAATCAGATGCTGATAAGGAAATGGATTCTAAATTGAAAGAGGTAGAGCAGAAATTAATGCAGGAGATAAGAGAAAGCAGAGGTCAGGATGGCAAAAATGGAGAAAAAGGCATTCAGGGTGAACAAGGCGAGAAAGGAGAAGGTGGAACCAATGGAAAAAGTATCTTCGTCCGATATTCCGAAAATGCGAACGGGGATGGGATGACAGAGCGACCAATGTCAACGTCTAAATATATGGGAACATATGCAGGAGCGAAAGCATCAACGAATCCGTACGACTATTCATGGTCGAAGTATACCGGCGATGATGGCAAAAGTATATTTATCCGTTATTCAGAGAAATCAAACGGAGAGAACATGACGGAGAGACCGACGTCAACGACCAAATATATGGGAACGTATACAGGATCGGAAGCATCAGCTAATCCGTACGATTATTCATGGTCAAAGTATATAGGTGACGATGGTAATGACGGGAATAATATATTCATCCGTTATTCAGAGAAATCGAACGGTGAGGGTATGACGGAGAGACCGACGTCAACGACCAAATATATGGGAACGTATACAGGAGCAAAAGCATCAGCGGATCCGTCTGATTATTTATGGTCACAATATGTCGGGAACGATGGAAGTGATGGAAATAGTGTATTTATCAGATATGCGACAAGTGCAAACGGAGCAAACATGACAAAGCAGCCTAACAGTGACACAAAGTACATGGGTACATATATTGGGGCAAAGGCATCTGCCGATCCGGAGGATTATACATGGACCAGGTATTCAGATGCGACAATTTCCTTTTCAAATGGGACATTGTACATTACGCAATAGGGGAGGTGAGGAAATGCGAAAGAAAATAGGTGTGCTTATTGCCATACTGATTTTTACGGGGATTCCGTTGGCTGTAAAAGCAACTTCAGAAAATGGAAATCCTAATATAAAATCATACGGCAGTATCATATATAAGGACAGTTCCGGCTCTGTCGAGTTATACGCTGAGGATATTGCGTTCCTGCAGGAAAAGCTTGCTTCTGTGCCAGATGAGATATTTGATCCTGTATTATATTCCCATGTACATGAATGGGAGTACATTAATGTTAATAAGAATACACATACCAGACACTGCGCCGTATGTGGATCCTTGTATGACATTGTAAGTGCGCATGAGGCAGCCACATCCAGAGCATGTACCATTACATACGGCGACAAAGACTATCCTGGATATGAAAAAACTTGTCGCTGCGGCTATACATGGAAAGTGGAGATGTACCACAATCTGATATACACTTCCGTAGATGCGACATATCATAGGCTATCCTGTGGACTGTCTGGAACGGATTATTGCAGCGGACTGGAAGCTAAAGACAGCGAACATGTCAGAACTGCATCTCCGGTCGATGAAACACATCATCAGTCAGTCTGTAATTTCTGTCTTATAGAAGAAATTCAGGAGTGTGTCTTTGATTATGACAGTTTCGAAGACAGTGAGAATCCAACGCAGATAATAAAATATTGTGAATGCGGAAATTACATCACGGAGCCCAAGGAATCAGTATCGGAGAATGACATAGGTAACACGGAAGACAGATCTGATGAGACATCGCAGACCGAGCAATTGGAATCCGTATCAGGAAACCAAACAGAGACAATTCAAGGAGGAAAGATATGAGAAAGAAAATTTTTTCAGTAATTCTGACATTAGTTTTGACAATAGGTACATGCAGCATAGCAGCAGCGGCTGACAGAGGCAGCGCCACAAGAAACAGCCTGAAATCTTACGGGGCAATCGAATATCATAAGGGTAATGATAAAGTAATCATTAACTCTGAGGACCTTTATATGCTTGCGGATCAGATCGACCAGGTTAAACTGGAAGTGACGGACCAGTTAGAAGCAATTAACACATATTTTACCGCAGGTGACGGCATATCACTTGATACAGACAGGTATATTAGTGTAACACATACACGCCCGTCTAGAACGGATTTTGTTGATCCTGTATCTGTTAATTTTGACACACTTTTAGAAGGGATTGCAGCCAGCCAGTCAGTTTCAACAGATGTAACCGCATATGGTTTTTCGCCGGGCACAAAGCTTTATAAAGGTTCAGATGGCAAGCTGACGACAAATGCTTCAGCAGAGGGGGCTGAGCAAATCAGCGTCAGTGCGGCGACGGCGGATAATCTGTCAGCAGGAACAGTCGCATGGGTGAATGGAAGCCCGATTTTAGGTACAGGTGGGGATAATAAAGCTTATAATGAGTCAGGATACAAGAAAGGGGAAGAGGCTTCTTCGGGAGGAGGTGATAACAATAATGAA
>RAYM01000051.1 GCA_003611805.1 bacterium 1xD42-87
CAGATGAAATTTTTATGCTGCGAATTTAATCTGCAGGAAAGCTACAGTAGATGGGTATTTTATTTCGCCGCGTTACACTGAAAGAAGAACAGGCGGAGGCAGGGAAAAAGAAAAAACTGGCGGAAAACTATGAACAGCGGGTGAAAGACATGGATGCTTTCCTGAGCGGTAACAGCGGCCAGATACCAGAATTTGACAACGACCTTGTCAGACGGCTGGTTGCCAGCATCAAAGTAATCTCGGCGGACAGGATACAGATACAGTTCCAGTCCGGTATCGTCATGGAGCAGGAGATCGGGAATGAGTAAAACAGGGCAGGGATGACAATAGAATAAAAGCGTTATTCCTGCCGGTCTGCGGTAAGAATAAAATGCCTGTCGGGGGACGGGTGTTTTATTGTTGGTGCAGGAAGAGATAGAAGGAATGGAGAGGTGGAAAGATGGGTTTTGTAATGGGGTTATTGGGGAGGTATGTGATGTTTACGGCGGCGGTTTTTGTGGTTGGCGGGGTTATGGGGTGGATTTTTGATGGGGAGAGCATAATTGATAATAGTGAAAACCAATAAATTTATACATAAATAATGGGTTGAGCATACGAATATCGGAAAATAATAAAGCGTACATAGGTAATTGCATAGATGAAAGTTTATGCATATAACTATAGAATGGTAAAAAAATTGTAATAAAGCGTTTGAATAATAATTTGAAACTGACAAATAGACGAAGAATATTATGTTAAAGGCATGTATTAGAATTACATAAAATTATTTAAGAAATAATTTATTGAAAAGCGTTAAAACTTAAAGTATGATAGAAGAAAAGAGGAGGAGGGATTGAATGACACGAATCAAAGAAAAGGCGGTTGAAATGATTCAGCGTATGCCAGATGATGATATGTTTTATGTAATCAATATCCTTCAGAATTTGGAAGAAATGACAGCAAGGAAAGATACAGAAAGAGAACAGGCTATGGCAGCATTTCAGGATATATTGAAGTATAGAGGAAGACTGCCGGAAGACTTCGATGCGGATAGGGAACTGGCAGAGGCAAGGGAGGAGAAGTATGGTAATCTTGGTTGATACAAATATTCTTATGGATGTTATTGCCAATCGAGAGCCGTATGCTGAGTATGGAAAGAGAATATTGGAAAAATGTGCCAAAAAGGAAGTGACAGGCATTATGGCGGCTCATAGTATTCCAAATTTGTTCTATATCCTTAGAAAAGATTTCCGTCAGGAAGAAAGGCGAGCTTTGTTAAAGGATTTATGTTCCATATTCCGCATCTCCGACCTGAATACGAAGAAGATAATGGCTGCATTGGATAATGATAAGTTTATTGATTTTGAAGATTGTTTGCAGGAGCAGTGTGCGGTAGAAGAGGTAGCAGATTACATTGTGACTAGAAATCCAGATGATTTTATAGAATCAAGGGTAAAAGTTATTCAGCCAGATGAATTGGTGAGTCTTTTTTAGGTTTAGCCATAATGGTATAAAGTATGATAAAAGGATGGAATCGGAAACTTTATAATGGGTTCATATGAGTACAGGTGATAACAAAGTAGCAGCAGGTCCACGGACCTGCTTTTTGCCATTAAGTATGACGAGAAACAGTTGTATATAACAAAATAAATCATTTAAAACTATGGAGTACATCGAATGGATTATGAAATTGAGTTTAAAATGATAGAAATAAAAGACATATCTAAAATACAGAAAAGAGAACGAGTAAAAGATAGTGCGTTAGGAACAGAAACGACACAAATAAGTAATATTACAGATGAATATTGCAAGCTGGTTATGAATCAGGTTGGATTGTTGATGGATTTAGAGCATCAAATAAAGTATATTGGTTGTATAGACAGAATTGGAAATTTCGAGTTTAGTATAGCCCATGATACAATTGAATATGTGGTAATATTTCAGCAAGATACTTATGAATGGAATACACAATTGACAATAAAAATTGGCTATGCGCAAAGTCGAAATGGTCTACCGGTATTATCTATGAAAGAAAAACTGGATGACTATGACTATTTTTGGAAAGAATAAAATTGAGCATTAAAAATGTAGTAATTAGGGATTGGTATAAATGTGTATGGATCAGTGACATGCAATCACTAATGTTATCAAGAGAAGTATATGCTGAAATATATATGGCTGAAAATGAACTTCATGCATTTATAAGTAAAGTGATGATAGAGCATTTTGGAATTGACTGGAATGATAGACCGGAATTTTACAAGTTGAATGCAAGTATCAAGGAAAATAGTGCAAATAATAAGAAGAAACGTTCCAAGTTTCGATAATATAGATATTAATCTTTATACAGTAACATTAGAAACACTTATGGAAACGGTAAAAGCAGATATTTATTCAGATACTCTGCCAGAGGCATCAGAGATTCAGAGGACAATTAAGGAGAAAGTTTTTGCCACGACACATTTAGATAAAATGCAGTCAGCATTGGCTTATTTAAAAAATAGGTATGTGAAAAAGTATAATATATGGGAAAAATATTTCTTGCCTTTGGTTTCGGAACCTGAGATATGGGAAAAGTCGATTACCAGTTTTATTGAGAATAGAAATCATGTTGCACATAATAAGCTGCTTGATTATGCAGCCAAAGTGATTATGTTAGATGATACAAGGAACTTTCGCAGGTATATTCAGGAGGCCGTTACAAAATTTGATAAAGAGATTGTTTCAGAAGAAGTGGAAGAGACGATACAAGCGATTATAGACCAAAGAGAATATGAGAGAGAATCACTATTAGAAATTATCGAGTCAGAAACTGGCGTTAAAATACGAAATAAAAGTGAAATAGTAAATATGTTTCAAAATACGATTGACGATATTTATTCGGATATGGTCAACCGATTGTATTTTAATGATAAATATGAGACTGGAGAAGAAAATAATTTGCAGATTGTTTCAGGTGATCAATTGCTGTTTGTAATAAACAGCAAAGGAACAAGAAAATTAGAGATTTATGGAATTATTGAAGTAGATGATTCGGAGGGGGCTAGTAGCACTCTGCAAATCAAAGTGTTTGGTTTGGACAAGATGATTGCGAATGAGCAAATTGATTATGTGAATGGAGCGGCAGAATATGATACTGAGCAGGCAAACTATATGCCTGTAATTAAAGATGAATATAATGACAAGAATATGAAAGCGATTAAAAAGGCTATTGAAAACTTTTTAACGGATGGAAGTGAAGATGAAGAAATTCAAAGATACAATATGAAAAGAAAGTGCGAAGAGGACTGGAAGGCAGATGTAGCAGATATGCTGGCAGGCAAGTAATTGATCTTGGGATATATCTAAAAATTTAGTTGATGATAATGTATTGTTGAATTATGGTGTTGCTTTATAAAAAGTAAAGTTAGTGGGGATAAAAATGAATATATTGGTGATAGGAAATGGATTTGATTTGGCACATGGATTGCCGACAACATATAAAGACTTTTTAAGATTTACAGCCGAATTTGATAAATATAGACAGGCAAAAAAAAGAAGGGAGTGAACTGGCATGGGGAGATAATAGTGAGGGCGGTTATTACAGATATTTCTGGAAATTATATAATAAAAGAAATAGTGATGTAAACGTAAATAAGCTACTTTCAGAGATGGAGAGTCTTACAAATAATAATATCTGGTTGAAATATTTTCAGGAGGTTTATGAAGGCAGAAAAGAATCGGGTAAAGATGGATGGATTGACTTTGAAAGTGAAATATCCAGAGTAGTACAAACACTGGATGACGCAAGACATACGATTGCTGAGCAGATAAATCGTGGAGAGAAGAAAGGTAAGATGACGCAACAGCAGTTTGACATACTTAGACCGTTGTTTAGGAAAGATTGGTCTAAAAATTTTGAAGAAACTTTGTTTGAAGCCAAGGCAATAAATTACAGAAAGGAACTGTTGTTAAAAGATTTAAAGAGACTTGTCAGGTGTCTAGAAATTTATTTGAGTGATTATATTTTTAATTTGGAAGTTTCTCGATTACTTCCAGATATTGAATCTCTTCCCATCATAAATAAAGTGTTATCGTTTAATTACACGGGTACATATGAGAATAATTATAATAAGAATCCGTATCTTGAAGTTGATTATATACACGGTAGGGCTGATATAGACAATACGATAGATACAAATAACCTGGTTCTTGGAATTGATGAATACTTAAAAGGAGAGGCAAGGAATGAAGATATAGAGTTCATTGAATTTAAAAAATTTTTTCAAAGAATTCATAAAGAAACCGGCTGTTTGTATAAATCGTGGCTGGCAAAGATGGAAGAGCAGAAAGAAATTAAGGAAATTACTTCAATACATAAAAATGAAGATGGAACGATAAGTCATACGGAGGAGTATGTTAGGTATCACAAATTATTCTTTTTTGGGCATTCCCTCGATATTACGGATAAGGATATTATTCGGGATTTAATTTTGGCAGATAGAATGCAGACAACTATTTTTTACATGGATAAAATAGATTTTGGAAGAAAGATAGCTAATTTAGTCAGAGTTATAGGGCAGGATGAAGTAATTGAACGAACAGGAGGTAAAACAAAGACGATTGTTTTCAAACAAATAACGAAGTAAATATATTGCACTGATAGATAAAGGAATTTAAACTGGTTAGTAGATATAGGATCACTGTGGTTATTATGGCGTGAGGTTTTGAATGAAAGATTATGAAAAAATAGGAGATCATACAATTAAAAAGTTTGAGCTTGTCAGTGAATATGCAAAAGGGTGGGCCCACAAGATATTAGGCTACAGTCAATCAGAGGGATTAATATACATTGACGGTATGTGTAATTGTGGAAAGTATTATGATAGCTTTAATGGCAGAATGCTTTCAAACTACAAACAACAAGTGAGGGAACTTCTGTTTAAAGTGCTGAACAGACGAAGTGACAGAAAGAGCTATACAAGAGAAGGATTTATTGAGATGCTGAAATATTATCCGTTGGCAATGCCAAAGATTTATGTCAGCTTGTTTTGAGACTGTAAATATTATTATGAAGAGCCGTATGCGGAAAAGCCGCACGTACGGTTCTGTGAGGGGCTTACATTGTGAGGTGTAAGTCTACTCGACTATAATAAAGAAAGGCTAAGATGGATATGTGTACTGAAAAAGATAAAGAGGAATTAGTGGAAGCTCTTGTAACCGCTGCCGGGGCTGCGTTCCTGTCTCTGAAAGAAACAACCCAAGAACATTTTTATTTTTATGTATTTGTATTTGATGAGGGAATGCACCCCTATATTTCAGCATGGTCTTACGAAGCGTTGGAAAAATCCATAAAGGAACAGCAGATAACCGATGAGGACAAGAGCTGGTGGAAATGGGATAGCGCAGATTCTCCTTATGCTGTTTATGGATACGATGAATTTTTTGGTGAAGTGGGTACATTGCTGGATCAAAGGGCAAGTAAATTATCCGATGATGAATTATATGAGACTGAGTGGGAAGTGCGGATTGAACTTATGGAAGAGGCTATGAAAAGACTCGATACTTTCGGTTTGTTTGGAACTGGGAAAGAGCGGGAATGCGTGGTCATCAATGTAGAACAGGCTCCGCCTGACGGCGATGGCGCAGAATACGACCGGGCATTGCGATTAAATCCGCCTTCGGCTCTGTTGTCGGAATATTTGGAAACCTGTGAAACCCCAGAAAACGATTAGCCCATAACAGTAAATTCAAATTTGTGAGGATGAATGTGATTCATGAATTGATGTTGATTAGGCCATCTAAACTATATGCAGAACAAGTTATGTCATATAAAGAAGAAATGTTACAATGTGGAGATAGTTTTGATGGTTGTGCAGGTCTTGAAGATGTCCAATCATTTGATGAGTGGATTGAATTTGAGAGAAGATTAAGAGAAAAATATAAAAGCGGATATGTTCCATCAGAAGTATTTTTAGCGGTAAGGCGAAAAAACGATTTTGTTGTTGGTATGATTGATTTTCGACACCCATTATCGGATTTTCTCAAAAATTTTGGGGGTAATATTGGATATAGTGTCCGTCCGTCTGAAAGACGAAAAGGTTATGCGTCTGAAATGCTGGAATTGGTTTTACCTTTTTGCCGTGCGTTTGGAGAAAGCAAGGTTTTAGTGACCTGCGATAAGGAAAATGTAGCTTCGCAAAGGACGATTATTAAAAACGGTGGAGTGATGGAAAACGAAATTGTTGATACAGTGGGATTAAGTAAAAGCGGCATTATTCAAAGATTTTGGATTTCAATATAGCGTCTTTCTCAACCATTTCCGGTTTGACATACTGAGGAATCGAGCCTTATCAAAAAATGGAGGAAATTATATGGAACAGATATGGAAAGAAATGTTTCAGGCGGCAAAAGCAGTACAGAATGGGCGGCAAATATCTGATTATGTGGATGCGGGGGGAGTTGCTGCCGCAATACTATCATCATCAGGAAAAATATATGTGGGTGTCTGTGTAGATACCTGTTCTACATTGGGAATATGTGCTGAAAGAAATGCGATTTTTAATATGATAACAAATGGCGAACAGAAAATAGAAAAAGTGCTTGCAATCATGCCAAATGGAAAGTCCGGTGCCCCATGTGGTGCTTGTCGGGAATTGATGGTTCAGCTTATGCCCAATAGCTATCAGGAAATTGAAGTGCTGATGGATTTTGAAACAGAGGAAATAGTTACTCTTGGTGAACTTACTCCTAAGTGGTGGATATAAACAGCTTCCAGTTTATCAACCCCCCCCAAAAAAAGGCAGCCGCCTCGTCAAAGCGTCTGCCTTTTTTCCTTTGCCCCCTTACCCACATCTGAAAACTCCTGCCATCATCTTTGCCCCCCCAGCTTAAAACCGTCAATGAACATTTCCGAGAACTCATACGGGATTACGTCAAGCTGCTCGTCCATGATTTCAATAAACCGCTTGTCAAGGGGCGGTTCCAACTTAGCCAATAACTCAATAAAATCGTCATAGTGGTTATAATTCCCCTGATAAATTTTTCGGTATTCCTCGCCTTTAGGGGCATACTGTTCTTTTCAGCGTAATCTTTCAGCATAAGTTTCTGGTTGGAGATGCTCATGCTCTCATTCTGGCTGCCGTCATCAAGGGTAAGGTGCTTCTGGTTACCGGGTATGTATTTACTCATGGAGAACCTCCTACTACTGTCAGGAGGACATGGAGAGTATAGCACTGCTATATGAAAGAGTAAACGCCATCTTTGCAGAGGTGAATTCCACCGTATAATGGGGGAGCGGAATTTAAAATTTCCATTTTCGATTGTCCGTTCTGTTTTTGGAAGACCTACCCGAAAACAGTAAACTATGGTAAAATTACAGTTAGCAGCAATTGTCATAGGAAATATCGGATCAATAGATTGGAAGGACGGCATATGGCAAAAGTTTTATATCAGAATATTATTGGTATAGCTGTGCTGGGGTTGTTGCTCGCGGCATGTGGCGCTCCGGCTGGGAATGTGGACGGGAATCCCGACGGCGGAGAGAGTTTTGACGCCGGGGGTGGTTCCGATGTAGGAAAGTTTTTCTGGGAGAGTAATATTGGGGAAGGACAGAATAACGCTGAATCAAAGGAAGAACTGAAAGAATGGCAGGAGGAGCACGACAGTTGTGGGGTGCAGGAACTTAGCGGATATCTGTATAAATATACTCCCATAAGCCCTTATGCCAGTGCGGAAATTACGATAAAGGATTATGAGGGGGAACAGCTGGAAACCGGGTGGGATGAGCCGCTGGCTTTTCGGTTCGCCGGAGAGGCGGATGTGACATGGCGGTTTTACCATTCTCTTGCGGAAATGGACACGGCGTTAAATAAGGCGGTTATGCAGGAAATGGATGGGAACCCGCTTCATTTTCTGTACTATACCTTCCCCATGACAGAGAATGACCATGCCCTCGATCTGTACAACAACCTGAAAAGAAGATTTGGTACAGAGGAACATCCATTGACAGCATGGGGTGTGGACAATGGGAAGATGTTTCAATTCATACAGGAAACAAGGAAAGAGGAGGACGGCTATGAACTTATTTCTCTGCAAAGCCGGAGCTCGAAGGTCAATCTCTTTGTGAAAGACCGGTCGGCATTTGGGCTTACCCTGTTGAATGCGCCGTCGGAAGGGGACGACGAAACTCTGGAATATGTGTTTAAAGACGTTTTTCAGCGCTACGGTGATTCGGGGAGCGGATGGGGGCTGGATGAGGAAAGCCTGTACTGGATTGATCATAACGAGCGGCTGACCGAACTGGAGGAGCCGAAGCGCAGCTTTCGGGAAGTCCGCGGAATTGATGAGAATTGGGAAGACGAAGGGATCATGAGGTATTTTGGACTGCTCGTGGAGGCGGAATATGAGCTGCCGCTTACGGAGAGCGGCAGGATGCTGTCCTTGCACTTTTCGCTTGCGGAGGAAGATGGGGAAGAAGAGATTTCAGTTTCTGATTTTGTGGATGATTTCAGGAAAGATTACTTTACTTCTATTGCCAGTTCCCTGACAGAAAGCGAAGAAGGGACTTTCGGGGATGAAAAAGAAATGTCTGCGGAGGAAGCAGATACAGAATTTCGCTACTATCTCCTGAACGGTTTTTGTATGGACGAACCATACGATATGACGGTGACGGATATGGAAACCGGCGAAGTGCTGCAGGAGAGAAAGGTATCCTTAAGTATTGAACTGCCGGACACAATCACCTATCCGGATTTAAATGGCGACGGTTACGCAGATATGCGGGTCGGCGCGCCGGTTCATATGAGTGGGGAAAAAGCGGAGGAGGAAGATTATACGCCGCCATCTTATCTGCTCTGGGATCCACAGACGGAGCAGTTTGCGCGCAAGACAGAAAAAGAGGTGGAAAACAGCAAACGGGCGGTGGCAAACGGTTTAACGGAGGAAGAACAGGAGGAGAAGACCAAGCGGGAAAGGAGCGATCCTTTTGTGCTGATTCAGGAATCGCCAGAGCCGGAAGAGTCGAAGGACTATATCAGACTTACGGGCGAAAATATGCAGGAATATGAGGTGCAGAAAGGAGACAGTCTCTGGCGTATCAGCGAGCTTTTTTATGGAGACGGGTACAAGTGGACGACGATCGTGCGTGCCGAAGATGCGCCGAAGAACCCCGATTATCTGCTGGCAGGGGAGACGGTATTTGTGCCGGAGGTTTTCTACATTCGAAAGGACCCGTTTTCCAGAGGCGGTCTGCGCTCCGAGGGGAGCTTTCAGATTGAACAGCCGTTTGGGTTTACCTATTATTTTTTGAATGGGGATGTGAGTTACGCATGGTGGGAGGAAGAGAATCAGATACACAGCCTACCGGTGACGAATCCTGTGGGACAAAATCCATTCCATGAGCCGGAGGAATGGGAAGCGTTTCAGGCGGCGGCGATACGGTGCAGCGAAGAACTCTGTCCGGGAAGAGTGTCGAACCTCACATTTGAAAAGTACCATATGGAGGATGGCTGTGATCTGTACGGGTATATTTTCGAGTATGATACGGGGGAAGAAATCCTGGAATACGTGGATTTCTTCAAGTTTGGCAAGGATAATATGTCGGAAGTAATCGGTGTGCGTGAGCAGGAGCCGAACACTGTGCTGGTGAATACTGTCCGTTATATGGCGGCAAGCTTCACTGATTACGGCGGTGAGCCGGGTATGGGATGGGGTGATGACGCAGGTCCTAACGTGGGTGCAGACCAATGGGAGTATCCTTACCTTCACAATCTGTTTGAGGCGGCGAGGGAGCAGTTTCAGATTTCGGGGAAGTAGTTGCTGGTTACATGATATGCGTGAACGGGTGGACGCTTATGCGGGCAAAATTGAACAATATGCGTCAGCTGCATACAATTATGACTATAATAGAGAATATCCATTAATGGTGGCAAAAACTCCTGTGCCATATGGAAATAAAAAGTGACTTTTGGAGGAAAAGCATGGATGCGAGAAAAGGCAACATCTATGAGATCTTAAATGGGAACAGACAATTTCTGATACCTGTCTACCAGCGTTATTATAGCTGGGATGTGGAACAGTGTAAGCGTCTCTGGAATGATATTGTCGAGATGCAGAAGAGGGGAAAAGAGGGGCATTTCGTAGGCTCTATTGTAAATATTGCAGAGCAGGCAATGCCCACCGGCGTCCAAAAATATATGATTATTGACGGGCAGCAGCGAATAACGACACTTTCATTACTACTGATTGCTCTTCGTGATTATGCTGTCAAAAATCCTGGCGACACAACAATCAATGCCTGCCGTATTGATAATATGCTGTTGAAAAATGAGTATGAAATCGGGGATGAGCGGTACAAGCTGCTTTTGACGGAAACAGACAGAGACATTTTAAAGTGCCTTGTAGAAGAAAAGCCTATTTCGGATGATACAAGGTCGAAGCTGCTGGACAACTATAGATTCTTTGCAAGTAAAATTGCTGACAAAGAATTGCTGCCGGCAGAGATATATGAGTCTATCGGTAAATTACAGATTGTCAATATTACACTTGACCGCTTAGTGGATGACGCGCAGGCTATTTTTGAGAGTCTAAATTCCACAGGTAAAGAGTTGTCAGAATCTGACTTAATCAGGAACTATGTTTTAATGGGATTGGAACCTGCTGAACAGACCTATGTTTACGAGCATCTTTGGCGCCCGATGGAATTGCTTTTTGTGTATGAGACGCAGGGCTTGGTTATGGACAAGTTCTTTCGCGATTACTTAACAATGAAGACTACGCGCATACCGAAGCAAAATCGTATATATGAAGAATTTAAACTTTATCACTTAAATTGTGAATTTGGAACTGTTCGGGAATTATGTCAGGATTTGTTTACCTATGCCAATTATTATACGGATATGGCGTTTGGGAGAAATAATAACTCTATACTTAAGGCTCTTTATGAGGATATGAATGATCTGCGCATGGAAGTATCTTATCCATTTTTACTCAAGGTACATAATGATTATGCTGAGGGTATGATTAAAGAAGATGGTTTGCAACAGATTATTCGGCTTTGCATCAGTTATGTATTTCGCCGCAGTATTTGCGACATTCCGCCAAATTCTTTAAATAAAACTTTCGCGACTTTGAAAAACGAAATCAGGTCGGATGACTATGTAAATTCTATTAAGGCATTCTTTATTATGCGTGATGATTATAAGGAATTTCCAAATGATGATAAATTCACGGCGGCATTTGTTTCGAAGGATATATATACGATGCGTTCCCGTAATTTTATTTTAAGTCATTTGGAGAATTATGGTAATAAAGCTCCGATTATCATAGAAAATTATACAATAGAGCATATCATGCCGCAGAATAGTAATCTGAGCCCGGAATGGCAGAAAATGCTTGGAACTAATTGGCGGGATGTACAGAAGACCTATCTGCATACAATAGGAAATTTGACTCTGACGGCATATAATTCCGAGATGAGTGACCATCCGTTTATGGTAAAAATGGACATGGAAGGCGGTTTTAAGGAGAGTGCGCTCCGATTGAATGCTTATGTAGTCAAAGTTACCGAATGGAATGAACAACGGATAAAAGAGCGTGCTCGTCTGCTGGCTGATAAAGCCAAACAGATATGGGCATTCCCAGATATGACTGTAGAGGAATTGGCTCCCTATCAAGTGGAGGAAAAACCTGCTGAGAGGTATAATCTTGAAACCTATGATACAAATGTATTCACCAAAACACTGTTTGATGTTCTGGACCGCCGTATCCGAAATCTCTCGCCGTCGGTGAAACGAGAATTTAAAAAGCTGTATGTTGCTTATAAACTGGATACTAATTTTGTGGATATTGTTTTCCAGAAGCAACGCTTGCGAATTTCTATCAATATGAAGTTTTCGGAGGTTATTGATCCGAAAGGCATTTGTAGAGATATTACGGGTCTTGGTCGCTGGGGAAACGGGGATGTGGAATTGTACATGGAGCATACCGCAGATGTTGACCAGATTATGGACATAGTTGAACAATCATATCGTGTGCAAGCTGATGAGGCGTAACAGGAGTAAAACCAAATGAACATAGAAGAACAATTCAACTTAATCGCCCAAGAATACGACGCCAACCGCAGCGATGTTTTAGCAAAACGCGCCGGGCGGTACGCGTGAGGGGATGGAAAGAAATATGAAATTGATATTGGATCGCATGGATGAGCTGATAGCTTCTGTAGGATATTGTGCCGAAAGAAAATATGAAAATGAAGTTCTGAATACGATATATAACTATTGTTTCGCATTTTTTACAAAAGAAGCCGAAGTTATAACGCTTACAGGAAAACCTCTTGAGGTAGTCTTATATAGCAAATATTATTGGCTTATGCGGTATGTGAAAAAATATAATGAAGTAAATGGATATGATGCGGGTATGGAGCAGCAGCAATTTAAGCTGATTGAGGAATTGGAGCAGAGGCTTGGAGATGTTGATTGGGACTTGCTTCAAAGAATAGATGATGATATGGTGAAATGAAAAGAGGGAGGAATTGAAAATGACTTTATCCAACATCACAGTCAACACCCAGAGCAGCATCCGCATCGAGGGCTCGAAAATCTTATACTTTGACCCGTACCAAATTTCGAACGCCGCCCACGACGCGGACCTGATCTTTATCACCCACGATCACTACGACCATTTTGAGCCGGAGTCCATTGCGAAGCTGAGGAAGGCGGAGACGCTTCTTGTTGCGCCGGAATCCATGAAAAAGAAGACACTTTCCAAGTCGGGCATTGCCGAGGAAAACTGTCTGTTCTATCGACCGGGGGAATCCCATGAGGCGGGCGGGGTCGCGATTGAGACAATCCCGGCTTACAATAAGCTGAAACCTTTTCACCCGAAGGGAAAGAAGTGGCAGGGATATGTGGTGACGACGGACGACACCCGCTACTATGTGTCCGGCGATACGGATGTGAATGAGGATATCAGAAAGGTGCGCTGTGATGTGGCGTTGATTCCGATCGGGGGATTTTACACGATGGACCGGAAACAGGCGGTGGAGTACATCGTGCAGTTAAAGCCGAAAGCGGTGATTCCGACGCATTACGGCAGCATTGTGGGAAATAAAACCGACGGGCAGAAGTTCCGGAAGATGGTGGAAGGTCTGGACAGCAATATTCAGGTGGAGCTAAAGCTGTAAGAAAGCCAAGGATATCGCTGCGTGTGTTTTTCCTTAAGTTAATGGAAAGTATGGCTGGGGAAGGCGTTATGCAAGTCTCCCCAGCTTTGCCGTATCGGCGATCACAATCATTTTCATGGACGGCTGTAAAGGCATTTCGGGGTCGATATCAATACGGACGTTTTTGCCCTCAACGATTGCCACCACGTTGATTGAGTATTTTTTTCTAAGGTTTAATTCAATCAGGGTCTTTCCTGTCCATTCCGGCTTGACGGGCAGCTCAACCAGAGAGATGTCTTTGGAGAGTTCCATGATATCAACAAACCCGGAGCTTAAAAGGTTTTTGGCAAGGCGGATGCCGGATTCGCTCTCGGGAAATACGACCCGGTCTGCGCCCACTTTGTGCAGAATTTTGCGATCCAGATCGGTGGCGCATTTGGCGATCACGGTTTTCACGCCGATTTCCTTGCAGAGCATGGTTGCCATGACGCTTGCCTTGAGATTGCTTGCCATGGCAATGATGACAACGTCGATATTGGCGATGCCGAGCTGCCTGACGACTTCCGCCTCGGTGATGTCCGCGCATTTGCAGATGGGGATTTCGGCGATGGCGGCATTGACCAGTTCCTCGTCCAGATCCACGGCAAGCACTTCCGCGCCGTTTCCTACAAGCTCTTTCGCTACGGCAAGACCGTATCTGCCGAGACCGAATACCGCATAAGATTGTTGAATGCCCATAAGATAATTTTCCTTTCTCAGCCCACGCTTATATCTTCGGTGGGATTCTTGATGATATTTTTCGTTTCCTTCTTTGTGTTCAGCGCGATCATAAGGGAGATCGGACCGACTCTGCCGAGATACATGGTTATGATGATAATGATTCTGCCCCATAGATTCAGCTCGGATGTCAGGCTTCTCGTCAGACCTACCGTGGCGGCGGCGCTGACGGTTTCATATACGATGTCAAGGGCATCCGCGTCGGTGACAGCCGACAGGAGAAGGGTTGCCGTAAACAGGATAATAAACGCCATACTCACCACTGCAACCGCTTTGCTGACTGCGTGTTTCGGAATGGTGCGGTGAAAGAGCTCCGCTTCGGCATGTGCTTTCATTGTGGCAAATGCCGAGGTAATCAGTACCGCGAAGGTTACCGTCTTAATGCCGCCTGCGGTGCCGACCGGCGATCCGCCGATGAACATCAAGAGCAGGGAAGCGATGGCGGAAGCGTTCGTCAGGTCCTCCTGCGGGATGGTTGCGAAGCCTGCGGTTCTTGTGGTTACAGACTGGAACAGGGAAGCCTGCAGCTTGTCAATAAAAGAAAAACTGCCTATCGTCAGCGGATTGTTATATTCAAAAACAAATATAGCAGCCGTTCCGGCAAGGATAAGGATTCCTGTGACGGAGAGGGCAATTTTGCTGTGAAAGGTCAGATTGGTGAAGCATCTGAGACGCTGCCGCCGTATATTTTTCAGTGCGCCCACGAGATCCCACCAGACAATGTAACCGATACCGCCGAAAACGATCAGCAGAATGGTCACGAGATTGATAACGGGGTTATGGACATAGGCGTACAGGCTGTTTTCCGATATCACGTCCATACCAGCATTGCAGAAAGCGGAGACGGCGTTAAACAGGGAAATCCAGACACCTTTTACGCCAAATTCGGGGATAAACACCGTCATATACAAAAGCGCGCCGATTCCTTCGATCAAAAACGTTCCGGCAATCACTTTTCGGATAAATTTAACCATGCCGGACAGGGTATTTAAGTTGAAAGCGTCCTGAATAAGCATCCTGTCCCGGATACCGATTCTGCGGTGCAGGCTGATCATCAGACCGGACATGATGGTGACGACGCCGAGCCCGCCGATCTGTATGAGAAAGAGAATGACGATCTGTCCGAACAGACTCCAAGTCGAAAAGGTGGGAACGGTCACAAGGCCCGTCACACAGATGGAGGTGGTCGCCGTAAATAGCGCGTCTATATAGGGTACGGCTATGCCGTCTGCGGAACTGACCGGCAGGGCCAGCAGCGCGCTTCCGAAAAGAATTGCCAGCAAAAAGCTGAGCAGGATTGTCTGTGTTGTGGATAAATTGATGCAAAACTTCTTTTTCATGGGAAAGCCTTTCTGTCAGCACATAACAGCTCACCCTTAGGATTCACTGTCACGTACACACAGATATAGTTTACGACGTATTTTATACAATTTCAAGGGAATGTATAAAACTCGCCATGCATGGAATTGACGACCAATGGTCGAAGTGCTATATTTCCCATTGAAAGAAAGAGGTGTTGTTCTATGGAGAACGAAAAAATGGAAAAAAAGGGCGGCAATCAGACAATGCTCAAAATCTGCGGATTCATTGTGGATAAACGAAATCTGTTTTTCCTGCTGTTTGGCATTCTGATTATTTTTTCCGCCGTATCAAGAAATTGGGTTAATGTAGAGAACTCCATGTCCCATTATCTCCCGGATTCCACGGAGACGAAACAGGGGCTGGATCTGATGGAACAGGAGTTTATTACATATGGAACCTGTGATGTGATGGTGGCGAACGTTTCTTATGAACAGGCGGAGTCTATTGAGAAGAAGCTGGAGTTTATACCGGGCGTCTTTATGATAGACTTTGATGACACGGAAGACCATTACTTTAACGGTTCTTCCTATTATAATGTCACTTTCGATTATGACGAGAAGGATGACCAGTGTCTGGAAGTGCTGGAGCGGGTGAAGGAAGAACTGGAGGGGTATGACTATTATCTGTCTACTACGCTGGGGGATATCGAAGCGGAGCTGATTGCGGAGGAAATGAATGTCATCGTCGTTCTGGTTGCTTTCGTGGTGGTGACGGTGCTTCTGCTCACCTCGCAGGCATATGCGGAGGTTCCGGTTCTGCTGATTACCTTCGTGGCGGCGGCAATTTTGCAGATGGGTACGAATTTTGTGTTCGGCACAATCTCCTTTGTGTCCAATTCCGTGACGGTGGTGCTGCAGCTTGCGCTGTCAGTGGATTACGCCATTATTCTTTTGAACAGATATAAGGAGGAGCATGTCAATCTGGAAGCCCGCGAGGCGATTATCATTGCCCTGAGTAAGGCGATCCCGGAGATCTGCGGCAGCTCCCTCACGACGATAGGCGGTCTGATCGCCATGGGCTTTATGCAGTATAAGATGGGACCGGATTTGTCCATGTGCCTGATTAAGTCCATTTTCCTGGCGCTTGGTTCCGTGTTCCTGCTGATGCCGGGCGTGATTATGTTGTTTTCCAAACTGATGGATACGACCAAACATAAGAACTTTATACCGGACATTCCTTTTGTGGGAAAATTCGATTACGCGACGAGACATATTGTGGCGCCGCTTTTTGTACTTGTGATTGTGGGGGCGTACACGGTTTCCAGCAAGTGCCCTTACGTGTTCGGCGACAGCACGATTACTCCGCCGATCCAGAACAGCATCCAGAAAACGGAGGAACTGCAGACGGACAATTTTGGCGCCAGCAATATGGTAGCGCTGATTGTGCCGGCGGGAGATTACGAGAAAGAGGCCAGATTATTAGAGGAGCTGGAAGCTTGTCCCGAGGTAGATTACACGCAGGGGCTTGCCAACATAGAGGCGCTTGACGATTACTGCCTGACAGATAAGCTTACGCCCAGACAGTTCTCGGAGCTGATTGATCTGGATTATGAGGTGGCGGAGCTGGTATACGCCGCTTATGCCGTAAATGACGAGGACTATGCGAAGGTGGTCAACGGCCTCCCGGAATATAAAGTGTCTCTGATAGACATGTTTATGTTTGTCCACGATGAGGTAGAGGAAGGGTATGTCACGCTGGCGGATGATCTGCAGGATACGCTGGACGAGGCGTATGATGCCATGAATTTTGCGAAAAACCAGCTGCAGGGCGAAAACTACAGCCGTATGCTGGTATTTCTGACGCTCCCCGAGGAGAGTGGGGAGACTTTCGCTTTCCTTGACAGGATGCATGAAATCGCGGATAAGTATTATCCCGGCGGCAGGGTGCTGGTATGCGGCGAATCGGTGAGCCAGTACGATCTCCAAAAGACTTTTGGACGCGACAATCTGGTAAACAACGTGGTGTCCATTCTTGCCGTGCTGGTGGTGCTTCTGTTCACCTTCAAGTCGGCGGGTATGCCGGTGCTTCTGATTGCGGTGATTCAGGGCTGTATCTGGCTGAATTTTTCGATTCCGGCGCTGCAGCATGACAATATTTTCTTCATGTCCTATCTGATCGTCAGCTCGATCCAGATGGGCGCGAATATTGACTACGCCATTGTCATTGCAGGGCGGTATATGGAACTGCGAAAGGAAAACGGCAGACGGCAGTCCATTATAGATTCCATGAACCAGGCGTTCCCGACGATTATTACCTCGGGAACCATGATGGTGGTGGCGGGCTTTTTGATTGGTAAGCTTACTTCCAACGCGGCGATTTTCGGCATCGGAAAATGTCTGGGGAGAGGAACTTCCATTTCTATTCTGGTGACCATGTTTGTCCTGCCGCAGATCCTTCTGGTGGGCGATAAGATTATTGAGAAGACAGCCTTTGTGATGAATATGCCGATTCGCACGAAGAATGTGACCGGGCTTATGAGAGTGGACGGTCTGGTGCGCGGCAGGATTGAAGGGACCGTGACAGGTACGATGAGCGCCATTGTCAGGGGTAATGTGAGCGCCTATGTGGAGGCGGGAGATGTGACGGAGCTTACGGAAGAAGAATACAGACAGTTGACGGAGACCGTGTCCGGGGAGATGGCGAGCAGACGGCAGCTCGGAATCGGTGGCAGGGATACATCGGACAGGGAAGTGACGGAACAGGATAAGAGCAGGGAGGTGGCGGATCATGAGTAAAAAGAGACTGACAGCCCTGCTGCTAGCGGCGGCGATGACGATAAGCGCTTTTCCCGCATCACAAGTATGGGCTTTGGAGGAGAATCCACAGTCAGAGGCGGAGAAAGAAGCGGAAGCAGAAAAACGGACAGAGGATAAGGAAAAAGACGGGGAGACAGAGGAGGAAGAAGTTGCCAGCATAGAGGATGCCAAAGAGACGATTGCTTCTTACAGTGATGAGGAAATCGAATGGGAGAACATATTCATAAGCAATGCAGAGGAAATGAAGGCTTTTGCCAAAGACTGCTGGCTGGATACATGGTCCCTGAATAAGAAGGTGTATCTGACAGCGGATATTGATCTTGCCGGAGAAAATTTTGTACCTATACCTACTTTCGGCGGTTATTTTGACGGGCAGGGACATACAGTCAGCGGGTTTCTGGTGCATAAACCGATCTCCTATGTGGGACTATTCAATTACACACAGGAAACGGCGGTGATCGCCAACCTGAAAGTAGAGGGCACGGTCAAGCCGACAGGGAAGCCGATGGTGGTTGGCGGTATCGTTGGGGATAACAGCGGTATTTTGCTGAACTGTGTCTTTGACGGAGTTGTGGAGGCAAACGACTATGTTGGCGGTATTGTCGGCTACAATGAGATCAGCGGCGTATTGATGGACTGTGAGGCTAAGGGCACGATCGCGGGCGCGCATTATACGGGCGGTATAGCTGGCGAAAATGTTGGTAATATTGTGGGATGCCTCAACCGTGCTGACGTCAATATTTCCAGTGAAGACAAGGCGAGATCTCTGGAGGACATCGATCTTGGACAGTATACGACAGGGCTGTTAAGTTCTCTGGAAGGAGGAAGTGACGAGAAAAGCGAGAAGCTTTCCGCTACGGAAAATACGGTGGATACGGGTGGCATAGCAGGTCTTTCCACGGGGATTATACAGAGCTGTGTGAACGAGGGTACAGTCGGCTATGAGCATGTGGGTTACAATACGGGCGGCATTGTGGGACGCCAGTCGGGGTATGTGTACTCATGCACAAACAAGGGAAAGATATATGGACGTAAGGATGTGGGCGGTATTGTCGGACAGGCGGAGCCGTATATAGCGGTGGATCTGTCGGAAGATATTGTGCGGCAGCTATCGGACCACATTGATACCATGCATGACCAGATCGGGAAGATGCTGGATGACGCGGGCGACCGTTCGGATATCCTTTCCAACAGACTGTCGGTGATCCGGGATTTCGCGGACAGGGCGCTTGATGACACCTACTCTCTGGCGGACAGGACGGTAGAGTGGACGGACAGCATGATGGATTCGGTCAGTGAGGCGGTGAGCCGTTTTGATTATGTGCTGGATGAGACGGCAAAGGACGGCGGTGTAATTGACCATGCTTCGGACGCGGCGGAAGACGCGAAGGACGCCGCGGGGAAACTGGAAAACATGGTAAAGTCCATGGATCTTTATAAATATATGACGCCCGAGGAGAAGGAGCGGTATGACCGGGCGAAGCAGGCTATCGAGGAAGCGGGCAGGCAGCATGCCGGTGATGTGGCGGCGGCTACGGCGGCTTATGAGAATTATTATATTGGCGAGGCTGCCGGCGCGGACACGGAACATGAATATGATTTAAAACCGGTAAGGGAATCAGGTGTAGATACGGGCTGGAATCCTACGGACAGTCATGATCCGATGAGCTATATAGGTGTCAGCGGCTGGGCGCATACGGAGACAGGGGAGGAGTTCCCTTGCACAGACAGCAGTCATGAGTCACATTATGAGGCGGACCGCCAGGTGCAGGAAAAGGCGGCGGAAAATATGGCGGGCAATGTTTCTCATATAACTGAGGAAGCTAACAGATATGCGGATGAACAGTATACGAATGACCACGGCAGCAGTTACGCTGACGATATGAGCGGATATCTGGAAATTATGACGGATATCGCATCCGGACACACGGGAGAGATGACTGATGACGCGAAGAAGCAGCTGAAGGGCGCCGCTTCTTCCGCAAAGGATGCCGCGGAAAACTTGCAGGATATGGGGGAAGGAACAAAAGATATCCTGACCACTTTAAACGATAAGCCGGATCTCAGTTTTCCGAGACTGGGAGAAGACTACCGCTCCACAACGGGGAGCCTCAATTCTAACTTGAAAAATATTTCTGAGAATATGGGGTATTTAAATGATGAGATGTCCTCCTCGGGGGATCTTCTGGGGGACGATCTTTCGGATATCAACGACCAGTTCAGTGAGATTATGCTGTTGTATACGGATGCGCTGGACGGCGTGCTGGATATGGATTATTCCAGCAGATATGAGGACGAGTCGCAGGAGGACGCGGAGGAGAGCATGGACGCCACCATTGCTAACTGTACCAACGGCGGGAACGTGGAGGCGGATCTGAATGTGTCGGGTATTGCCGGGACGATGGCGATCGAGTACGATTTTGATTTGGAGAGTGATATCACGGGGCTTGATGATGCGAGGGCAAATTCTACCTTTCTTACCAAGTGTGTACTCAGAAAAAATGTGAACCGGGCGAGGATAACTGCACAGAAGAGCTATGCGGGCGGCGTATGCGGACTGCAGGAAATGGGCATGGTGCTTGGCTGTGAGAATTACGGCAGAATTGAGAGTACGGCAGGAGATTATGTGGGCGGCATCGCAGGGCAGTCGCTGTCCCATATCAAACAGAGCTATGCGAAGTGTACGGTAGCGGGCGAGGAATATGTGGCAGGAATTGTCGGATGGGGCAATGATATAAACGGTTGTCTTTCTATGGTAAAGGTGAAGGAGGCGGAGGCTTTCTCGGGTGCTATAGCGGGTAAAATTTCCGACAATGCGGAGCTTGCGGATAACTATTTTGTCTCGGATGAGATTGCAGGTATCGACCGCATCAGTTACAGCGGTAAGGCGGAGCCCGTGAATTACCAGACGCTTTTGCAGACGGAAGGGATTCCGGCGAGCTTCCGCAAGATGAAGATTACTTTTTATGCGGACGACGAAGAAGTAGGCATGATTGAGTGCTCTTATGGCGGCAGCGTAGCGCTGGATAACTACCCGAACATTCCGGTGAAGGAAGGGTTTTATGCAGACTGGGACAACAAGGACCTTACAAATGTCAGGCTTGACGAGGATGTATCGGTGGAGTATGTGCGGTATCTGACAACGCTTGCAGGAAGCTGGATGCGGGATAACGGGCAGTCGGCGCTGTTGGTGGACGGTCAGTTTGTCCAGGAGGATGAAGTGACTGTTGAGAAGCCGGGAACGGATGCGCTGCATGTTGAGCTTCCTTCGGGAGAAGTGCCGCAGGAATTGACTGAGTGCTGGACACTTGAAATTCCGAATGACGGTGCGTCAACCCATCAGATTCGCTATCAGGCGCCTCAGGGACAGACGGAGGGCGTGGAGATATATGTGCAGGACGGTGCCGGATGGAGGAAGGCGGAGACGGAGCTTATGGGTATTTACCATCTCTTTTTGGCGGAAGGCGGCAGCGTGAAGATTGCAGTCAGTGTGACTGAAAAGGGGATTATGGATTATATTGTCTTTATTTCTGCGGGCGCGGCAGCATTGATTCTGGTAATTGTGTTGATTGTACATAAGAAGCGGAAGAAACGGAAGGTGGAGGATGTAGCCGTGGAAAGTGAAGGCGGCACGGAAACCTTGGCGAATTAAGCTTTACGGCGGATAAGGATTTTGCTATACTTATGTTGTAGCAATAAACAGCCATTGGAAAGCAGGTGATCATATGACTGGGAAAGAGATTGTTAATCTGATTCGTAAGCTGAAAGAAAAAGGTCTGAATAGTGATGAGATATTAGCGATCATTGAATATATTGAGACACATGATCCGGCAGAGCAGGAGTAATATAAGTGAAAGAAAAGGGAGGACATCGTGAAAGCAATGTTCTCTCTTTTTTTGCGCAGCCCTATGCAGAGGAAGTATGCTGCTAAGGCGGCTCATGGGGCGCGCGGCGAGTAGGGGAAGAATCTCCCCTACTTGATTATCATAGGAAAATGCGAAGTGCGTTTTTGCCCTACAGATTCACAGCCCGAACACATCCTTGATAAACAGATACGCCACCGTCAGAATCAGTCCGACACAAAACAGCAGCAGCCCGAAGGACATGCTTCTGGTGATCATCATGTTGTTTTCACGCCACTCCTCATGCACCAGCGCCAGTTTGTGCTCGTAATCCTCCTTTTTCGGATTTTTACGGCGAAGGAGCAGATTGCAGAGCCTCTCAAAGAAAGAGGCGGTAAAGGCGGCAAGATGCGTAAATACATTGCCCTCAGGGCGTTCGTGGGGCAGTTTTTCGTCGCGGTAGACAGTTTTTCTGAGCACAACGACAATCGTATCGACCAGACTGTCCAGAAAGCGGCAGAGCACACCGAGGGCAAAAGGAAGAATCTTTAACAGCACAGGGCGATAGATCAGGTTTTCCAGATCCAGCCACACTGGCATACGGTTAATATAATATTTTTCTCCGCCGCCGGATTCCTTCTTCATAAGCAGAAAACGCACGATAAGGCAGTAAATCAATGCGCCAAAGGTGAGAGAAATCAGCGCGCCCTTTAGATTGCTGAAAGAGAAGTAGGAAACTTTTTCCATAACCTCCGCCCGCAGGAAGCTTTGTCCCATATCGGCGATACCGTCCATGACGATGCCCGGAAGGAAGCCCATAAGCGGCAGCAGGGCGGCGCTTATGGTGAGGGCAAAAGCGCTTGCGCGGTTCATGTATTTGCCTTGGAGTGCATCATATGTTTTCTGTACTGCCTCGTCGGCATTTTTTTCAACGAAAAGGCAGACGTAAAGTTTCGTCATGTAAGCGATGGTCAGTCCGCCGCTAAGCAGGAAAATCCACTCTACAGCGTTCATAACCGAGGTGGTAAAGAAGGCAGGAATTACGCCTGCATTAATCAGAAACACGTATTCCACAATGCTTTCATGGAGCAGCGTCTTGCTGACGTAACCGTTAAAGAGCGGTATACCGCCGATCCCCAGTGCACCTATCAGAAAGATAACGTTTAAGAGCGGCTTTTTCCGCCCGAAACCGCGTATCTCATTTAGATCCAATTTGTGTACATTCATAAAAACTACACCCGCAGCCATAAACAGCACAAGCTTGATCAGGGAGTGGTTTACCATGTGCAGAAGGCTGCCTCGCAGCGCGACCGCATTTTCCTTTCCCAGCAGGCCCGCCATGCCTACGCCCACGAGAATAAAGCCGATCTGAGAGACCGAGGAACATGCCAGCGTCCGTTTCAGGTCAACGGAGAACAGTGCCAGCAGCGCGCCGATCACCATGGTGAAAACGCCTAAAATAAGAATCATACCGCCCCACGCCGCATTTTGAAAGAAGATATAGGCAGTCAGAATGAGTATGCCGTACATGCCAGCTTTGGTCAAAATGCCGGAAAGGAGAGCAGAGGCGGGAGCGGGAGCCACCGGGTGCGCTTTCGGCAGCCAGATGTGCAGCGGGAATGCGCCGGCTTTTGCGCCGAAGCCGAACAGCAGGCAGAGCCCCGCAGCCCAGATTTTCTTTTCGGGGATCCCGCTGGATGTTGTAAGCACATATTTATCATAGCAGCCGCTCAGTTCTGCAAAGTTTAGTGTTCCTGTCAGATCAAATAAAAGGAAAATGCCCATCAGCATGACCAGACCGCCCATGACCGCCACTGCCAGATAAGTCGCGCCGGCACGCAGGGATTCGGGCTTCTCGTCATGCACCACCCATACATAGGAGGTGAACGACATGATTTCAAAGAAGACAAAGGTGGTAAAAAAGTCCGCAGAGAAAAATACGCCCTCCGTTGCGCCAAGTGTCAGCAGGAGAAACAGATAGTAGCGGTTCCTGTTTCTGTAGTGTCCGAAGTATTCTCTGGAAAAGAGGGTGGTCATAAACCACATAAAGGCGGCAATAGTCCCATACAGCGCGCGGAAACCGTCTAAAGTAAAATGCAGTCCCATACCGCAGACATAGGGGATTTCTATGACTGGTTGTGAGCCGCCCGCCGCGCCTGTCAGCGTCTGCACTGCCAATATGCCGCAGAGAATAAGGGTGATGCCTGCTATGATATCAGCAAAGATGTTTCGTCCGTCCTTATTTTTTCTTCCGATGCCGTAACTTACAAACGCCGCAAGCATGGGAAGGAAAACAACAGCTTCTACTATGATATTTGTATTGTTGTACATGCTAACCTCCCTTACACAGCGCCCGTCGCGACACTCATAAAAAAGTCCACAACCGGCTGGGAATAAACGCCAAACAGTATGATAAATACAGTGAACACAAATAGCGGCAGCAGCATCTTCCAGTTGGGATCACGGATATCGGAAATTGTTTCGTAGTCAAAATCCTTTCCGGGGAAGAACGCCCGCACCACAATCGTCAGCATATAGATTGCCGTTAGGAGCGCCGACACCAGCAGGCAGGCAATGCCGCCCCATGCGAGCGGATTTCCGCTTTCCACCGCCGCCCCGGCAAGATTCCACTTGCTGACAAAACCGGCAAGCCCCGGGACACCCATGAGAGCCAGTGCGGAGATTGTGAAAATGCCGAATACACGGGGCATTTTATATCCCAGTCCGTTTAGTTCATGCACATAATGACGGTCGGTCTGGTGCATAATTGCGCCTGCGCAGAAGAAGGAGCTGATTTTCATTACCGCATGGAATACCAGATGCGTCAGCGCGCCCACAAGTCCCAGAGGCGTCATAATGACTGCGCCGAAAAGGATGTAGGACAGATTGCTGATGGTGGAGTATGCCAACCGCCTTTTGAGGTGCGTTTCTTTCACGGCACGGCTGCAGCCGTATACGATGGTAAACATGATGACAGACATAACCGCATACTGCGCCCATGTGCCCTTTAGGAAATCTGTGCCGAAACTGTAATAAGTCAGCCTGATAATGGCGAATGCGCCGGATTTTACTACAGCTACCGCATGGAGCAGCGCGGTGACGGGGGTGGGAGCTACACCTGCCTGCGGCAGCCATGAGTTGAAGGGACAGACTGCCGCCTTTACACCAAATCCCATAAACGCCATCACATAGATCAGTAATAAAATATTTGTTTTTCCGACGGTCTTTGCCGGATCGAGCACACCGCCCAAAATAAATTCCGTTGTGCTGCCGTAGACAATGACCATAATCAGACCGAGGAATGCGAAAGCCGCGCCGCCCAGTGAATAGTAAAGGTATTTGCGGCTCGCCAGAATCGCCTCGCGGGTCAGTGTGTGCATGACCAGAGGTACTGTGACTAACGTCAGCAGTTCATAAAAGAAATACATGGTGAGCAGATTGGCGGCCAGCGCAATGCCCAGCGTCACGCCGTAAGTCAGCGTATAGAAGAGGAAAAACACATTTTCGTGTGTTTCCTTCGTCATGTATTCAAAGGCGTAGAGCGTGGCAAAGGGCCAGAGGGCGGAGACAAGCCCTGCAAACACCATACTCATGCCATCCACACGGAAACTGATATTCAGATTACCCGTAAAATGTGCCAGAAGGAAAGTGCTGTCCGAGTGGTGCAGGAGCAGGTACCAGACAAGTATGCTGTTTAGCACGACCGCCGTCTCCAGAAATACTTCTTTATGCCATCTTTTCCGAAAGGGGATAATGGGTACCAGAATCCCTGCTATAAAAGGAATCAAGATCACTGAAACAATCACAATATCACCTCCCTGTAGCTGCCAGATAAATGACAACAATAATCAAAAACGGAAAGACACCAATTAAAACTGACAAAAATGTCAGTATTGAAATTGGCATTGTCATCAGTTTACAAGGTTCTCGCTTCTGCAGACTGCCGTAATCGTAATCTGCACCCGGAAAAAAGCCGTGTATGGAAAGCGGCAGAAGATATCCCGCTGTCAGCAGTGCGCTCACGAGAAGAATGACCGGACCGAGTACATCAAAAACGGGAATGCCGCTATTTAGGGAGCCAAGCGCCAGAAACCATTTGCTGATAAAACCGCCTGTGGGGGGAATGCCGATCAGTCCAAGGGAAGCGATCGTGAAACACCACATGGTAACAGGCATTTCCTTGCCGATGCCGCGCATTTCCTCCACCCGTGTTTTTCCCGTTCTGTAGATAATGGCTCCGGCGCACAAAAACAGAGCCGCTTTGATAAATCCGTGTGCTAATACATGCAGAAGAGAGCCTGTAAAAGATGTATCGTTCATAACGGCGAGACCGAACAGAATGTAGGAGAGCTGGCTCACCGTGGAGTAGGCAAGTCTTTTTTTCAGCACAGGTTCCCGATAGGCGAGGAGCGATCCCATAAATACTGTGACAAGCGTCAGACAAAGCCATGCGGTCTGAACCCAGGTTCCTTTCAGAAAATCTGTGCCAAACATGCCGAGTACGCGGATGGTGGCAAGCACGCCCGCCTTTACAATGACGGCGGAAAGAACCGCGGAAGCCGGTGCCGGTGCGACAGGATGCGCTGTAGGCAGCCATGCGTGCATGGGAAACATGCCCGCCTTTACGCCAAAACCGAGAAGCATAACAAAAGCCACAACCAAAAGGAAACCGCCATGTTCTGTTATGGCGGAGGCACGAAGCGCGCCGTCCACCACTGTGAAAGTCAGCGAGCCACAGTTCCGATAGAGGAAATAGATGCCAAACAGCGCCGCGTATGCGCCGCACAGGGAATAAAATAAGTATTTCAGTCCCGCCATAACTGCCTCTTTGGAACCGTTATGCAGGACGAGAGGCATGGAGGACATGGTTAAAAGTTCAAAGAACAGATAAAAGGTGATCAGGTTGCCTGCAAAACAGAGGGCGTTGAACACGCCGAATACGAGCAGATAAAAACCGTAGTAACGACTCTCGTGTTCTTCGTGTTTCATGTACTCGAAAGAGAAAAATCCCGCGCAGGGAATGACAATCACTGCGAGCAGGGAAAAAATCCTGCCAACACTGTCAACACGAAAATAAATAGGAAGGCTTTGCGCCAGATAGAATAGGGTAAAGCCCTTTTCGGCAAACAATGCAGCAATGACAAATATGGCTGTGATAATAAGGGAACAGCCAGCCATAGCTGTAAGCGATTGCCTGTCAACGGGTTTTTCCCCGGACAGGGGTGTCCGATAGCGTACCAGCAGAAACAGTCCTGCCAGAATCGGAAAAAGGATGGATGAAAGAATCAGATACATATTATCACCTCTTTGTAAAGCATGTAAAAAGCTGGATTGCTCGCCACTCAACTATAAATCATAATCAAAATGCGGCAGTCAGGCGAACATGGCAAGCCCCTGACCGATCATATCTACAATTGGCTGGGAGCTGACGCCCAGAATAACATTTAGCAGGATAAAACAGACAAGCACCACCGCATAGGCTTTCATGTCCCGGAAGGTAATTCCTTTATAGGGAGCGTCCGGGGCGTAAGCATAAATACGGATCACGGTTTTCATAAAGTAAACCGCGTTTAATACCGTGCTTATTCCCAGCACGATCAGCGAAGCAAGCATCTTGCCCTCCACCTGTACGGCAGCCTGCGCAAAGAGAAGCTTGCTGATGAAGCCGGAAAAAAGGGGAATGCCCACCATGGACAGCGATCCCACCGTGAAAGCGGCTCCTGCCCACTTATTGCGGTATGCCGCTCCCGTCAGGTCGATAAATTTGTGACTCCCGCCGGACACGTCCGTAAGACCGATAGCGGCGATAAAGAGCAGCGATTTCGTGGCGGCGTGGGATAAAATATGGAAAATACTCGCCACCATACCTGCCTGCGTGCCCATGCCAAAACCCATGTAAATGTAGCCGATCTGCGCCACCGAGGAGAAAGCGATCATCCTGCGGATGTCATTCTCCTTGATGGCGGAGAGGGAGCCGAAGATCATGCCCATCAGACCGAATACAAAGAGAACGTCGATAATTCTTGTGCTGTTAAAGATGTCAAAACCGATGACACGGTAAATAATTTTAATCAGCAGAAAGATATAACCCTTGGACACCAGACTGGAGAGGATCGCAGCGGAAGATACTGTGGAGTATCCGTAGGCGTCCGGCAGCCACGCATGGAAAGGGAACAGCGCGCTCTTGATGCACAGACCGATACACATGAGCGCCACCGAGACAATCAGGGGAATCTGGTATTCGCCGTTTGCGATCAGAAGCCCTACCGACTCCTTGATGTTGCTCATTAACAGATGCCCTGTCAGGTCGTACATGATACAGAGCCCGAAGAGTAAAAGACCAGAACCGAGCAGACTCATAATCATATAGCGGACGGCAGCTTCGATCGTCCGTCCCACCTGCCTTATCATAATCAGACCGCAGGCGGAAATCGTGTTAATCTCCACGAAGACGTAGGCGGTGAACATGTCGTTGGTGTAAACCAACGCAAGCAGGGAACTTAACAGAAGGTTCACCAGAATATAGTACAGATTATGTTTGCTCTCCACCACCTCGCCGGGGAGTTTGTGCGCACCGCCCGCCATGGACAGATACATGATAATGCAGAAGAAGAGCGCCATGCCTGCTTCTAGCACACCGGCGCGGATTTCGTTGCCCCAGGGCGCGGGGAAATGCCCCATCCAGTAGATAAAGGATTCGCCTGTGGAGAGAAGGTACAGGAGCAGCACAGCCGACATCAGCCCGATGACGATTATGACCACACGGTTTACCACTTTTGCGGCTTTTGCGGGCAGCACAGAGCAGATCGTGCCCGAAAAAAGGCTCAAAAGGATGGAAAAAAAGGGGAAATTGCAGATGAAATTCATATTATTTTCCCTCCTTTTTCAACTGTGTGGATATTTCGTCCAGATCCAGCGTGTGATATCTCGTATAGAGACGAATCGTCAGGGACAGCATGAGCGCGGTCACAGAGACGGAAACCACGATACCCGTCAGCACAAGTCCGCTGGGAATCGGATTGATATAGGTTTCCGTGCCGGTGACGCCGTTTACCACAATGGGCGCAACCCGTCCCGCGATATAGCCTTTTTCCGCCAGAAAAAGGTAAATCGCGCTGTCCATGATATTCAAACCAATGATTTTTTTGATCAGATTGGTCTGCAGGAGCAGATTGGTAAAGCCGATACAGAAGAGAATTGCTGAGACGGCTTCCCCGTAGTTCACAAATAAATTCGGACCCATCCTAAAATCCTCCCTTTCGGAACATGGCGTAAAAAGCGTAAATCGTGCAGGCGACCACAAGTCCTACCGCGATATTCAAAGGCAGGATCAGACCGCTTGACAGGATTGCGCCGGGTGTCCCTTTCGGTATCACGCTGTGAAGCTGGTTTGCGCCCGTGTAGAAGGAATAGCTTTTTGCCAGACAATAGAAAGAGAGGGAGAAAAAGCATATCCATTTATAAGTTTTTTCCGTAAAGAACCGCTCCGTTTTTTTGAAGCCGAAGGCATTCAGGTAGAGAACCAGCCCCGCGCCGATGACTGCGCCGCCGGAAAAACCGCCGCCTGGTCCGAGGTGCCCGTTTAAGATAATATAAATGCCGAAGATAATGATGACCGGCACAAGGAATGTCGCCACAAGCTGTAAGATCGCGTCGTTTTTCGGCTCGAAACGGCGGTCGCTCACTTCCGCTTCGTCCTTTTCTGTCTTGTTCAGGCGCAGCAGGATCAGAACGGTGATGGTTGCCACAAACAGTACGTGGGATTCCCCCAGCGTGTCAAAAGCCCTGTAGTCCAGAATCATGCCGGCAACGATATTGACCGCGCCAGTTTCCTCCAGCCCTTTTTCAATATAACGTTCCGAGACCTCGTTGTTGACCGGTCGGGTCACTGACCCGATGGCGGGCAGATAAGAAACAGTCACTAAAAGCAGGGCGATCAGAAACAGGCAGAAGAGGATGCTGGTTGTCTGGTACAGGCGGTGAAAAAGGTGCAGCCATTTATTGTGTTCTGTATCATAGACCTTGTCCATGATTGCATCGTGTTCCTTTTCATGGCGGAGAACAGCTTCCGGGTCCGGCTGGTATTCCTTCTGGGGATGCATCTCCATTTCCCCGTTATAGGGGTCTTTTTCGCCGGAGAGCCAGCGGAAGAAACGGAAGGCAAAAGTTTTTTGATATTCTTCTGCGGTTTTTTTCCTACTCATTTTCCTTTTCCTCCTTTGTGTCAGGCTCAGACGCGTCGATCGCGTGGATTTTTTTGAGCGTCACAAAAAATAGTACGCTGGTGATTCCCGCGCCGACGGCGGCCTCCGTGATTGCCAGATCCGGAGACTCCAGACAGATCCAGAGCATGGACATAACCAGACTGAAGGACATATAAATCAGGATTGAATTTAAAAGATTTTTGGAAAAACTGACGGAAACCGCGCAGATGATCAACAGTCCCATCAAAATGATCTGAAAAGCTGTCATGATACTGGCGCCTCCTTTTCCTCTGCATTATTATTTTCGACGGAGGCAGCAAGTTCCCGCTCGAGAATTTCCACATCCTCGTATATTTCACAATGCGCCGAAAGGTTGTCGTTGGTGGCGGCTTCCAGTCTCGAAAGCACATGGGAGGAGACGGGTGAGGCGAACCACAAAAAGACAATAATCAAAAACATTTTCATAGTCGTAAAATTCAGCCCCGAAAAGATCATCAGCCCAATCAGGCACGCGCTGATGCCAAGCGTATCGCCCATGGCGGCAGCGTGCATTCTGTTCAGCACATATTTAAAGTGAAAGACGCCGAATAGTTCCGTGAAGAAGATGACCATTCCAATTAAGATAAACAGGCATCCGATAATAAGCCTGATCCACTCAGCTGCGCTCATCCGTATTTCCCCCTTCCGCTGTTTCCTGACTGTGGTGCTGTTCCTCGTAAATACCAATGTAAACCTTGGAGATCACGACCACGGAGAGAAAACTGATCATGGCGTAAATCAGACAGATATCTACCAGATAACCTTCCTGCAGTAGCAGAGCCAGGACAGAAATCATAACCATGACCATGGTGCCCATCATATTAACAGCCATCAGACGGTCGGCGACGCGGGGACCCTTCACCGCACGGATCAGGCAGACCAGCAGCATAAAGGAAAGCACGATCAGCAAAAATATAAAAAGCGGGTGGTAGATCAGTTCTTTGTTCATAATTCCCTCCAGTCCGAAGTTGCGCGGAGAATGCCTGTTTTAGGCATTCATTTTCCGTGCCTTTCATTCAGTCCTTCCTCGATTTTTGTCAAAAGTTTCACGAACACAGAGGAGGAAATGCCCTCCGCCAGCTCTTTGTCAAGACAGTGCACGGTATATTCATTATCCGTTAAAGCAACGGTGATCGTGCCCGGCGTCAGCGTGATCGAGTTTGCCAGCAGCACCCGTGCAAAGGCGGAACGCAGGTTGGTTTTAAAATGTACAACAGCAGGCTCCAGCTCATACTCTGCAGTGTAGATTAAACGAAAAACGGTGAGGTTTGCCTTTATGATTTCCCATACCAGAGTCAGTATATACTGCAGCAGGAGCGGCGCTTTTTTGCATAAAAAAAGGTCGCACCGGGGGCTGTAATCGAAAAACTTACATAAAAACCAGTACATTACCCCTGCAATGACGACGCCGAAGGCAGCGATTTCCACAGTGAGCTGCCCATTAAATATTACCCAGATCAGAAAAAAAAGAACAAACATTTTTCTACTCCGTTCTTCTGAAAATATTGTTTTGATTCGTCATGGTGTTTCTACCTATTTAAAAGGGTCCTTATAGGAACGATGATATTATGTACCTAAAATCCGGAAGTGTCAAGAGAATTTTTCGACGGCAGCAGTTCCTTTCTTCGCACTTGTTATTCTAATGAGAATCAGATAAAATGTGAGTATCAGAAAGCCGGAGAGAATAAATCAAGTCATCTTTGGCATGGCGGACGGATGGCGGCAAAACAATCAGAACGGAGGCACATATGAAATATTTAGTGATCGGTGCGGGCGGCACAGGCGGCAGTATTGGCGCGTATATGACAGAGGCTGGCAAGGATGTAACCCTGATCGCGAGAGGGGAGCACCTGAAAAAGATGCAGGAACAAGGTCTTAAGATGGAGACCACAAAAAAGGGAAACTATACGGTAAATTCCGTGAAAGCGACCGATATGGAGCATTATGACGAACAGCCGGATATTATTTTTGTCTGTGTGAAAGGTTATTCGCTGGAGGAGACGATTCCTTTCATCAAGAGTGTGGCGAAAGAAAATACAATCGTGATTCCCATTTTAAATATTTATGGAACAGGCGGGCGTATGCAGGAGAAACTGCCGGAACTTCTGGTGACTGACGGATGTATCTACATAGCGGCGGAGATCAAAGAGCCGGGAACCATCTGGCAGAACGGAGATATTTTCCGTATCGTGTACGGTGTGCGGAATAAAGAGGAACTTTGCCCCAAGCTTTTTGAGGTGGCGAAGGATTTGAAGGAGAGTGGTATCGACGGCGTGCTGTCGGAGAATATCCAGAGAGACGCCCTGCAGAAGTTTGCCTATGTGTCTCCCATGGCGGCGTGCGGTCTTTACTATCATGTGAACGCCGGGGAAGTGCAGGTGACCGGGGAGCCGCGGGACACCTTTGTGAAGCTTATGCGGGAGGTTGACGCGCTGGCGGAGGCGATGGGCGTACCTTTCCTGATCGATATCGTCACGACCAATTTACAGATTCTGGACTCACTAACCCCCACGGCGAGCACTTCTATGCAGCGGGATATTTACGCCGGCAAGCCGTCCGAGATCGACGGGCTGATTTATGAGGTCGTGCGGATGGGAGAGAAATACGGTGTTCCCACACCGATCTATGAGATGATTGCGGATAAGGCGCGGGCGGACGGATTACAGTAAGAAAACAGTGCGAAAGTTTGCTTTGCGGAAGAAATGCTAAGATAGATGCTGATGCGGGAGGAAGAAATGGCAGAAAATACGGAGAAAAAATTCAGGGAAAAATATCTGGCGGGCGAGATCGAGTTCGAGGAAATCGACGATTACAGCCAGGAGTGGGGATTTTCCGACACCACGGACACCCTGCGGGAATACCTCGGCCTGAATGCCGAGGAAGAGGACGCATGGGTGAGCGTGGGGGATGAGGCGCTGAAAGAATTGCTGGATAAACAACGTCATTCTTCTAATTAGCGGCAATTTCATGCCGACGCAGATAAAAAACGGACAGCGCGGCGAAAATGATAATATATCCGAGAGAATTGACCACCAAAGTCGATACACTGATTTCCATATTCGGATTGTTGGCGCGCATTCCCAGACAGTAGATAGAGTAGGGATAATCCATGCCGTAATCGTGGTTGGTCATATACAGACCGAAAATACCCCCAGCGAGGGCGATGCCAATCGGCACGGCAAAGGAGCGGATCACCAGCGAGAGGAGAAGCTGCACACAGCAGACCACCACCGCGCCTAAAGTGCCGCATAGAAACCACTCCAAAGCCTCCAGCGGAAACGGACTCTGTATCCCGGCGAGTTTCCCGCAGATAAAAAACAGCGTGAAAATCCATAAATTCCCGAGAATTGATATCCGTACCGCCTGTGTCAGCTTGCCGAGATAAAGGATGGACAACGGCAGGGGTGCGGTCAGAAAGCAGTTCCAGTTGTGGCGGGTGTGCTCCAGCCGCCAGAGATAGGAGCAGTAAGTGCCGATCAGCGCAGGCATGAACAGATAGCAGAGAAAAAGCGTGTGCTGGCTCCAAAGGCTGTACCATTCTGATTTCAAAATACCGATATTCATTTTATAATTCATCGTGCCGAAGAAAGCGGATATCATGGGGAGTGCGAAGAACGCCAGCCATACCGGGCTGCGTTTCAACTTCAGGGATTCCGCTTTGACGGCTCTGAGGTAAGATGTTTGCATAGTGTTTCCTCCTAGTCAATGTTTATATTTTCGGTAAAGCTGCTTTCTAAACCGTTCATTCGCACCTATGCCAGATTTTGCATGTATTTCTGCGGACAGGCAATTGCAAAGCATAAATTTGGTACATGACGCGAAGCCTTTGAAAGGCAGCTATTTGGTGTGGAAAGTAATTTCATACATCTTTCCGGGCAAATAAAATTCGCCCCGCCGCATAGAAAACAGCAATCCACACAAAAATCATAGCAACCGCGCACAGTTCAATCGGTGAGTATTCCCGATAATAAAAATGTATGACTCTTGTATCCGGGTTCCAATCCATACTCACCTGCGCGGCGGAGAGAAAGCCGCCCCACGGCAGGAAAGAGTACATTTTGACATACATTAAAATGAGCCCAAGCATGGAGCCGCCGAGCCCTGCGACCAACGGAATCATCTGGTTAAAAAACAGCATGGACAAAAGAAGCTGCAGTAAATATAAGGACAGGCAGCAGGCAAAATTCAGCATAAAGGCAGTGACATAATATTTCCATTCAGGATGCCCTGCATAGCCACGCGCATATCCTAAAGCAATGACGAAAATAAACTGTACCGCAGAGATCGCAAGAATAAAGCAAAGACCACATAATACCTTTGCGTGGTAAAGCGCACCGGGTCGGTGCAACGTGTTTAGCAGCTTATAGGTGTTGCCCTTGTGCTCTATGTCTGCAAGGCGGGATGCCAACACGGACATAATGGTGGGCATCATAATCACGCTCACAAGGGGGAGGGAGTAGAGTGTTTCAATCCAGCCCTGCAGTCTTTCATTTTCATCAGGATGGCTGCCTGACCAGAGAAGCCATGCAAACTGGACACAGATCAGGGCGCACATGGTCAGTCCGATCTTTTTTCGTTTAATTTTCTGAAATTCCATCCGTAGTGTGATCATAAGCTGCTCTCCTTTCCTGTCAGGGATAAGAAAATATCCTCCAGACTTTTTTCGCGCTTTTCTATGCGGTAGAGCGATATATTCTGTGCCACAAGCAGCCTGCAAAGATTTGCCACATAGGTGTCATCTACCATGGGCAGCAGGAGATAACCGTCTTCCTGTGTGGCTTCAATTCCGTCCTGCCGGAGCAGGTCGAGGGCAATCGCCGTGTGGCTGACCCGAATCGCAATCTGCTCTTTGGAGTGGGCGTGAAGTGATTCCAGTGTGTTTTGGTAGACAAGCTCGCCTTTTCGGATGATGCCCACATGGTCCGCCATCTGGTCAATCTCGCTGAGCAGATGGGAGGAGACCAGAACCGTCATACCGTAAGCGCCCGGTAGGGAGCAGATGAGTTCACGCATTTCCTGAATGCCTGCCGGGTCAAGCCCGTTCGTAGGTTCATCCAGAATCAGCAGCTTCGGAAAACCGAGCAGCGCGGCGGCAAGTCCGAGACGCTGTTTCATGCCGAGGGAGTAGTGGTTGACCATTTTTTTCCGCGCCTCGTTCAGGCGGACGATTTTCAGGACCTCGTCGATATCCTTTTCGGCACACCCCTTGAGCGTCTGGATAATGCGCAGATTTTCCTCTCCCGTCAAATGCCCATAGTAACTGGGCGACTCGATCAGTGAGCCGGTCTGCGCGAGGAGGCTCATGCGGTTTCTCTCATTGACCGGCGTGTCAAAGAGGGTGATGCTGCCCTCCGTGGGTCTGGCAAGTCCGAGAATCATTTTTAGAGTGGTGGATTTGCCCGCGCCGTTCGGTCCGAGAAAGCCGTAGATTGCGCCTGGCGGCACCTGCATGTTGACGGCGTTTACACATCGGATTTTGCCGTACTGTTTTGTGAGATTATGGGTTTCTACCAGATTTTGTGTTGGCATGGCATACCTTCCTTTCTGTACATATATTGAAGTTCCGTGTTGGCAGATTTGCCTTGACTGGCAATGAACCGTTTTAAAATACAATTTTTGCTGACAATACAGCGTATTGCGTTTTTAGGTTTAACTGCCTGATATGATTAGGATAATGGGGTGGGATTACAGGGGAATGAAGGGGAGATTACATTTACCTTACGAATCACCCAGGAATCTTTTCAGAAGAAGCGGGAAGCAATATACTTATAATGTATCAGACAATCTTTCGGCTGCATATCAGGGCGGCAGTTTAATAATTATGTTATATTCAGATAGAAAGAGGGAATGTCTATGAATTTATATGACTGTAAAATTCTGCTTGTAGATGATGAGAAGACTCTGCGCGATATGGTGAGCGGTTTCCTCCGCCGTGCGGGATTTCATAAGGTGACTGTGGCGGCAGACTGTATGGAAGCGGAGGAGCTGTTTACTTTGAAAGAACCGCATCTCGTTCTTTTGGACGTCATGCTGCCAGACGGGGACGGTTTTTCTCTGTTAAAAAAGCTGCGGCAAATATCGGAGGTGCCCGTGATTTTTCTCTCGGCGCGGGACGAGGACGAAAGCCGCCTCCGTGGGCTGGGACTCGGCGCGGACGATTATATCACAAAGCCCTTTTTGCCGGAGGAACTGATCCTGCGGGTGACGGCGGTGTTGAGACGGGTGTACCGGGTGAAGAGTATGCAGGAGGCGGAGAAGATCACGCTTGGCAGATGTACGGTGGATCTGGGCAGCGGAGTTGTGCATTGGGAAAACGGCGCGGCGGAAATTACATTGACGGCAAAAGAATACGCCATCCTGCAGAAACTGTCGCAGGAGAGAGGGCGGATTGTGACCATCGACGCATTGTGTGACGCCGTCTGGCAGGAAGAAAATTTTGGATATGAAAATACGCTGGTTGTGCACATCCGCAGACTGCGGGAAAAAATTGAGGAGGACCCTTCCCACCCGAAATATCTGCTAACGGTGAGAGGGCTGGGGTACAGACTGGTATGAAAGGTTATAAAACAGAGCGGATCAATTACAATTACAGAAGAGTGGTACGCTTTTTACGCTATTGGGTGCTGGCAGTTTTGGGAATCGCTGTTTTGACATTGATACTCAATATGGTGTTTCTGCTGGCGGCGGCGTTCGTTTATGTGGATACGGATGCGAATTATATTTACGGGGGAAGCGTTATGGAGGCGCTGACGCCTACGCAGAACGGGTATGTGCTTGACAGGGAGATGGAGGAGGAACTCGCAGAAAAAGATCAATGGGCGATGCTTCTTGATGAAAACGGGCGGGTGATCTGGAGCGTCCGAAAGCCGGAAGAACTGGAAGATGCGTACAGCAGGTCGGACATTGCCCGTATGAGCAAATGGTATCTGAAAGGATATCCTGTGCAGATGCGCGTGTGGGATGACCGAATCATGGTTGTGGGCATGCAGAAAGAAACCATGTGGAAATATACGATGGAGTACACGATTTCATGGATGGACTTTGTGAAACGGACAATTCTTGCCTTTTTTTTTATCAATTTGGCATGGATTGTAGTTTTTGCCTTTATTTTTACAAAACGGTTTACGAGAAAAAGAGAGCAGGCACGTATCGAGTGGATCGCCGGCATTTCCCACGATATCCGCACGCCCCTTGCTGTGGTGATGGGATATTCTGATACGTTGGAGCACAGTGAAGGGCTGCCGGAGGAGACAAGGCAGCAGGCGGCGGTGATCCGGCACCAAAGCGTGGTGATGAAAGAGCTGATTGCCGATTTGAATCTGACTTCACAGCTTGAATATTCTATGCAGGCGTTGCGTAAGGAAAAGGTGCGCCCGGCGGAGATCATCAGAGGTGTCGCGGTTTCTTTCCTGAATGATTCTATACCGGGAGAACTGGAAATTGATGTACAGATTGAGCCGGGAGCGGAACAGTTGTGCGTCAATGCCGACAGACAGCTTTTTGTGCGGGTATTCCGAAACTTAATGAATAACAGTATGAAACACAGCGGGAAAATCGGACCGGTGAAAATTTCGATTGCCCTGTGGGAAGAAAAAAGAAAATGTCATATCCGTCTGGAAGATAACGGCGTGGGTTATTCCGAGGAGGTCCGGCGCCGCCTGCGCAGTAGAAAGAAGGAGTCGACAGGCGAAAATATCCGGGGGTTGGAGATCGTGAAAAAGATTATTCTGGCGCATGGTGGGAAAATTCGGTTTGGGAATGGAGAGGAAAGCGGGGGCTATTGCGCGATAACGCTGCGTGGCGCAAAGAAGTGATTTGATGTTTAAAAACATTTCGCAGAATTGGGTATTCTGCGAAAT
>RAYM01000052.1 GCA_003611805.1 bacterium 1xD42-87
TTTGGCCAGAACGGTGAGCTGTTCATCCAGACGTTCGGTGAAACGTATTGTTTTAGAGACATTGGGTTTGGCAAGTGGTTTATCGATCAGAAACAAAATGGACACCTCTCACTTTATTTTCTTCTTATAAATATAACTTTTGTCAGTTCGAAAATATAGACACATAAGTATATTTATAAATATAACCATTCACAAAATTTTTATTTCCCTATCAAAAAAAGAAAAAGGAAAAGTCGCTACGGAACAGAAATGAAATGTGACGAATATCACGGGTATCTCATGCAGGATCGTTTGTGATTGTCACATCTGTAAGTTGCGATATCTGTTTTCTTTCGTCCGGCACCCTTATCACCTCGACTTTTAATGCTGTAACGGTGGATACGGCATAACTTACTCTTATGGTGTCTTAAATACACCATCGGTCCAGATCCGCTTGGAAATATCACACGGATCAACCATGTGCTTGAATCGCTGGAGAAAAAACTCGCGGAAGCAAGGATCAAACTGGAGGATGTGGAACACCAGATTGAAAATGCCAGGGTGGAAGTGGCAAAACCTTTTGCAAAAGAGAGGGAGCTTGCTGAGAAACTGGAGCGTCTTGCAGAACTGAATGCCCTGTTAAATATGGATGAGAAGGGCGAGGAGGGGATTGCCATGGATGATGAGGCTGAGAAACCGGCAGCAGACAGGCCTGCGGTAGATATACCCGCACAGAAACCATCGATACGGGAAAAAATGGAAACCTATAAAAAAGAGTCCATTGGTGGAAAGAATAAGGAGAGCCTTGCGGAGAGGCGAGAAGAGGTAGTTCTGTAGATTGAAAGATGTAAAGTTTCAGGAAGTAAGACAGTCGGATCAGATTGTCTTTTTTGATACAAAGGAGGAAAGATGAGTAAACATACGATAAACGACCTGTACCAGATGCAGGCGCTCCCTCTTTCTCTCAAAATACGGATGACGCAGCGTCGCATTCGGGATTGGGTGGAATATTATGGGAAAGATGGTGTCTATGTCAGCTTTAGCGGCGGGAAGGACAGTACCGTACTTTTGTACCTTGTAAGGGAGATTTACCCGGAGATAACAGGCGTGTATGTAGATACTGGACTGGAATACCCGGAGGTGAAGGAGTTTGTGAGGCAGCATGAAAATGTGGAAATTCTCAGACCGAAAATGAATTTCCGGCAGGTCATTATGAAATATGGCTATCCATTTATCAGTAAAGAGGTGGCGGATTGTGTCTATGGTTCGAGACGGTATGTAGAAAAGCTGACAGAACGGGAAAACAGTATGGAACAGGAAGGAATTGTTTCTAACCATACTTACATGGCGGATTTATTAGGGATAGACCGCAGGGAAGATAAGGAAAATGAAGCCTATAAATGTTTACAGCGCGGGGAGATACCAAGTGCGGCCATAAAAGCACCTGTCAGATACCTGATCCTGCAGGGAAAATATCCCCATAAAGAGAAAGGTGTGGAAACATCGGAGTATTCCAGAATGTACAACAAGGAGTGGTACAAATTCTTTTTGGACGCTCCTTTTGAGATTTCAGCCCACTGTTGTTCGATTATGAAAAAAGCGCCTATGAAGAACTATGCAAAGCGGACGGGGAAAATGCCGATGACGGCGCAGATGGCAAGTGAGAGCCGTCTCCGCACCATGAAGTGGCTGGAAAACGGCTGTAATGGTTTTGATATGAAAAGCCCGATCAGCAACCCCCTGTCTTTTTGGATGGAGCAGGATGTGCTTGAATATATTTACTGCAACCATATCCCCGTTGCCAGTGTGTACGGAAAAATAACGGCGGATTATGGGGTGGAAAACCCACAGGGAAATACGATGGAGCTGGGATTATTCGATGAGGGAAAGCCTCTGTTTGAAACAACCGGGTGTAACAGGACAGGGTGCGTTTTCTGCGGCTTCGGCTGCCACAGGGAGAAATCTCCGAACCGATGGGAGATTGCAGAGCGGTTCTCAAATCCTGCAATTATAGACTACATGCTGAGGGGCGGTGCCTTCGATGAAAAGGGCGTCTGGAAACCGGATGAGAGGGGACTTGGATTCTGGTTTGTCATCGAGTGGATTAATGTACACGGAAATTTGCATATCGTCATGCCCCATCGGGAGAAGTATCTGGAACAGTACATAACACAGGATACGGAAAAATTTCTTATGGCGTAAACAGTGACAATCAGTGAAACGGGAGGAAAACAAAATGAAGAGTAAAAGAGTAATTCTTACCTATACGGTAGCAGAATGTGGTGAATATCATAGCTTGGGGAAATATTATGAGGGGATACAGACGCTGGAGAAGGCGGTAGAACTTTACCTGCAGATGCCGACTGAGCGTATGCACGGTATTCCTGCGATCGGGATTAATCTCCATGTGGAAGGAGCGAAACGGATACAGGATTCCCAGGTGGACATCCTTTCTGGCGATGAGATAGACGTGGGAATGATCAGACTTATGCCGGAGTTTTGTGGAAATCCGCAGGTGCTGGAGGCGTTAAATGCCATTATTAAGCGTTTCCCGGAGAAAGAGGTTATTGACTACTGATTTTCAGTTAAGGCATTGAAATGATATGTCCATTAAGTATTACAAACTGATCGTTCTGCTTAATTTGCGATTCTTTTCATAATTTCACACATGACAGCGGGTACCTCTCAGCGTACTGAGCCTTTACTGCGTTTTTGCACGGAAACAGTATTTGGCTCTCGAGGCCTGCAATAGAGTTTACTTTACTGTATGCGCTGACGACTGTTTTGAAGTTTTCGACCAATTTTCGACCCTGCCCGGTTTAAACGGCTGGTAATATTTACATGACACGCCCTAATAGTTACAAAGTGCGTTTTAGGGGAGTTTTTGGTGTAATATGTCTAAAAAAGTCGTTTTAGGATATCAGTGGAGATAAGTATGGGCAAAAAAACATTATGCGCGGTGGCCATATCGCTGATCCTGTTCTGTACAGCATCTCTTAACTGTCAGGCGCAGGAAACCGCGATGGCAAAGGAAGATCTGAATATTGTCTTTGCGGTAGATCACAGCGGTTCCATGAATGAACAGGATGCGGGACAGATGATTCCGAAGGTGCTGCAGATATTTACAGATACGATGCACGGAGAAAATATCAGGATCGGATATCTCGCCTATAATGACACGATTGTTGCCCGGAAAACGCCTGTAGCAGTGGATCAGGAAGAACAGCGTCAGGCGTTGAAACAGACGATCGCAGATACGCAGAACCGCGGTGAGACAGATATTGGCCTCGGGCTTAAGGAAGCCTATCATCTGATGGATGGCTGCAGCGGGAAAAAGATGGTGGTACTGCTGTCTGACGGTGAGACGGATCTGGCTCGGTCTGACACGGGAAGGACGGAACAGGATTCAGAGCGGGATATCGAAGAAACCGTGCAGCTATGCCGGTCAGAAGGGACACCTGTCGTTACGGTTGCATTTGGCAGGGACTACGAGGGAGAAGAGGCAGAGCTGAAAAGGATATCGGATCAGACAGGAGGAGAGAGTTATGAGGCGGGCAGGCCGGAGGAGCTGATTTCCATTTTGTATGACCTGTTCCACACGGATTTCAGCTACAGTGTCAGGGAGATCACCGACAGCGTGTATGATGGCGGCAGCCAGCGGATTAATTGTGGAACGGACGGTATGACCTATGATGAAATGACGGTGCTGTTTTTTTCAGATCAGGAAATACAGGAAGCAGGAGTTATAAGCGGCGGCAGCAGGATATTGTCGGAAAGAAAAGATAATTATGCGGTGGTAAAGCTTCCCGGGACACCGGAAGATCTCGCCATAGAGTTTGAGACAAAACAGAAGCAGCAGATTTCCGTCTTTCTGGTGGGCAGACGAAATATTACGCCTATGGTTGAATGGGATGGTGATATCTATAAGAACAGGGAGACAGAATTTCAGATTCACTTTGCGGATGACAGTGGGAAACAGCCGTCTTCTTATACAGGGTTTCAGTGGACCGCGGAATTTCAGAGTATGACAGACGATATCTCGGTACCGGTTGCGCTGGAAATGGCGGAAAACGGACTTTTGGGAAAAGTGACGTTTACCAGCGCGGGTAAGTACAGCCTGTATCTGTCGACAGGTGCAAACACGGAGAATACATATGAGGTTTCGCAGATTTCGGTTCTGAACACCCTGCCGGTCAGCGTTAAGAATGACCGCATTGAAATGCTTACACGTTCTGGCGGACAGACGCTGGATCTGACGGCATATTTTGCGGACGGTGACGGCGATGCACTTACGTTTGCACTGCAGGAAGCGCCGTATGATGTAGTGTCGGTGCGCATCGAAGGAAATGATCTCCATATTGTGCCGCAAGGGAGAGGAACAGGGGATATCGTGCTTCTCGTCTCAGACGGAGAGGGCAGCCTGATGGGGCGCATTACGGTGCGGGTGAGATCGTGGATGGAGGTTTATCCCGCGGTGCCGCTTTTCCTCGTATGTCTGGCGCTGTTTGCCATCTTTAAGATTTACCGCAGGAAAAGGAAAGTGATCACTGTCCCGGAAACGGTGGAAGAGAAAAACAGATGCTATTTCACGGGCAAAGTGAATGTATACTTCACGCTGGTTCCGAATGGAACAGAGGAGATTCCGCCGCTTACGTTTATGCTGCATCCGATCAGGGAGGGTAAGATTACCGTTGGGGATATGTTAAAGAATTACGCAGAGTTATCGGCCCTGCTGGAGCTGGATCACATGTTCCTTTACCCGGCGGATAACAGGAAGATCATTTTTTACCACAATTCCAAGGCCTCTGTTATGATCGGGAATTCCATCGTGTGCCGCAGGATGCAGTATGCCCTGTCCTATGGAAGCGTGATTTATGTGACATCACAGGATGGCAGCTGCGAGATGGAAATGCATTATGTATCTACCAATTAGAGATAAAAATTTAACAAAGAGAAAGAGAGGATGAGGCAATGGACGTAATCACGCAGACAAACAGGACGATTCTGTTTGAGGAGATCAATCCTGAGAAAAATGATCTGCTGACCCTGATTGGGGATGTGAAGGGACAGAGCAGTCTGGACGACGACAAGGTGAAAGAAATCAATGAGAATCTGCTTGTGAAGAGTTTTGATGAATTTCTGGACAAGTTTGCGCCGGTGGTGTACTCCTTTTTCAATGCAAACAACCAGAAGGTAATGTACAGCCTGAAAAAGCCGGAGAACATACCGGAGAACTGCATTACGGAGATTCCACTGAACATGGAAAATGATTTCCTGAAAATGCTGCTTACCCTGATCAGCACCAAGGGAGCCATGGGAATCGCAAACGTGGATTTTAAGTTTGACAAGATACTGGACATGATCTCACCCAAGAAGATCATGGACGATATCAGACAGTCCAGAAAAGAAATCCAGTATGTATATGGACAGTATGAGGCGCTGGACGACGGGGACCCCAAGAAGCTGGATGTGGGCGATAAGCTGAATTACATGTTTGAGCAGGCGAGCCAGAACTACAACAATGTCATGGCGATGCTTCCCCTTGCCATAGAGGATATCAAGACAAGGCTGCTTATGGGAGACAGGGAGAACGGAGAGGGCGGACAGAAGTTTACGGCCGGACTTCTCAGCATGGGCAATGACGGGGAACTGAAGATTCTGGAAGTCAGCAAGGAGGAGAACACCCAGCTTGCGGTCGTGGATGACAGCGCAAACACAGGTCTTATCGCGGCATTCAAAGAGGACTATGACGCCCTGAATGAGAACCGTTCCGAGTATGTGCGGGATCTGGTTGTGAGGACATTCTGCCCGCTGACATCCACGATGGAGAGCGAGGTGGATCTGCCCCGTGAGATAGCCAACTACAATAACTATCTGGATTTCTACAAGCAGACAAAGGACGACTTTGTGAAAGTTGTGAAGCCGTTAATTGAGAAGATGCTGGGCGTCAAGACATTTTTTGACCAGTACAAGGTCAAAGAAAACGGGATGCGGCCCGCGCTTCTGGTGACCAATACAAGACTGGAGCAGCAGGTTAAGGCACATAACCTGCCCCGTCTGGTGACATATCTGAACACCGTGAACGACAAAAACGAGTTTGAGAACACCATATGGTTTGCCATCGTCCCTAATCTGGAGCTGGAACAGAGCAAGGGGATGAAGCTGCAGAGAGTCCGCTTTGCGGGAAACGAAAAGGTGGAGAAAACGGACCAGAATACCATGGAGAGCCTGGCGAATCTGATGAATGCGATCTATCCCTATAAGGTTACCACCTTCTTCAGCTTTCAGTCTGGGGAAGAGACGACATTCAGCGCCATGGCCTCCACAGGTGTGGAAAAGTACAAGGAAAAGTGCGCCATGCTGATGAAGCGGGAATACAGCGAGTATGTAGTGCCCTGTATCCCGAACGTGACAGTGATTCCGAAGGATAAGTCGGGGCTGATTCTGGACAAGAAGATGGTGCTGAGCGAGGAGGGCGGCGCAGCCCTTTCCAAGGAAAAAGAGGATATCATGAAGCTTTGGATTGAGGGCGTCTATATCGGCGCAGCCTATGAGGCGGCAGGCCTGGTGGCGGCATGGCAGTGCCCGGAGTATTTGCGGGAGCGTTTCCCGAAGACGAACCGGAGCTATCCGGGTGTACGGTTCGACATTGAGGCCGGAAATCATGCCCTGTGCGCAACCACGACAATGACCAAGGAGATATCCGGGTTTACCAATACGATCAAAAATTCCATCAACAGCAGCGGCTTTGGATTTGTCTTTTCCTCCGAAAATGCGCAGCATAAAGGTAAGGACATACGCAACATCATGGTGTATAAGGCCAGAAACCTGCTGATGAATGAGAATGAATTTGAACCGATTTATAAGACGCTGGTCAGCACTTATATTGAGCGGATACTGCGCTTCTACAGCAATGATTTTAAAAAGGATAACATTTTAAGCTTTTTCAGCAATAACCCGGACAGCCAGAAGAGCAGATGGGGCGCGGACAGGGATTATGTCAATTCTATCTTACAGGATGGAGACGAGCTGTCCTACGAAATTGATGATAAGGCGGGAATCTGTAATATCCTGATTACTTTTAACAACAATACAAAGAATTTGAAGGTAGAAATGAGCAGGAAGACAAGTTAATTCCAGATTAAAGAAAAGGAGGAAAAAAAGATGGGATTAAGATTAAAAATTGAGGGGAATGAGAGCATCCAGCTGAATGAGACCATCGTAACCGGGGTCAAATACGGTGCGGACATTCCGAAGGATTCCAACGCGCGCTCGACGGATCTGGGTTCCACGATCAGGATTACGGGTAAGATTCTTGCGGCGGTAGGAGGCGAAGCGGCAGACGACACGATGAAAATGGCCAAGTGGGCCCTCGTGCCGGCAGAGAATGCGGACTGCTACAGGAAGCTTACGATCGATGTGGTCAACGCGTCACAGGTGGTAAGACAGGTTACGCTTCCAAATGCTTTTGTCATCGGGTATGAGGAAGATTTTGCTGACGAAACAGGAGTTGGCACATTTACCCTGCTTGTGAAACAGAAGAAGGATAAGATGGCGGGACTCGCGTTTGAAGGCGGGTTTGCAGGAGAATAGAAAGGAGATCAGCTATGGGATTCAGATTAAAAATTGAAGGCGGTGCGGCAATCGAATTAAAGGAGCAGAGCATTACCTCTGTCAGATTCAGGACAGACATTCCGCAGGACTCCAATGCGCGCTCCACGGATCTGGGATCTACCGTGGAAATTACAGGAAAAATACTGACAGCGGTAGACGGGGAGCCCTTTGACGCGACAAAGGAGATCGGCAAGTGGGCGCTTGTGCCGGCGGAGAAGGCAGACTGCTACAGAAAGGTTACGATCGAGGTAATCGCGGCATCCCAGGAAGTGCGCAAATATACTTACCCGAACGCTTTCGTAGTGGATTACAGGGAAGATTACGGGGATGTGGAGGGCGTAGGGACCTTCCGGCTTGTAATAAAGCAGAAGAAAGATAAGATGGCAAACATTGCAGTGGAAGGCGGGTATGCCGTATAAGATTTGAGTTGAGTCTGCGGCGCGGGTATTCCCGCGCCATAGATTTCGGCAGCGCTGTCGGAGCCGGACATTGGGAGGCGGTATGGACTATTATCAGATATTGAATATCGGCAGAAATGCCTCGCAGGAGGATATCAAGAGAGCTTACCGGAAGCTGTCCAGAAAGTATCATCCCGATAATGCGGGAGAGCAGGCCAGAGAACAATTCGACAGGGTACAGGAGGCTTACGGTGTACTGGGAGATGAGGAGAAGCGCGCCGTTTACGATGAGAGAATGCGCGCAGACGGGTCAGGAGACCGGGGCGGAGGGAAGGCAGCTCACGGCAAAAACGCGGGACAGCCGGACGGGCAGGAAGATTATTACAAGGATCTGGCCGCATTTTACACCGGGGCATACAAGAATAGTTTTGATCAGTTTTTTGGAAAAGGCATGAAGAAGCAGGCGGAACAGAAGAGCGGTGCAAGGCCGGTGAATACGGATGCATTATTTGAATCCTATTTCAAATGTAAGTGACGGGAGAATCCGGTATGTGGAAGAAGATAACAGATGCAGGAATAGTGCTGTGCGCAGCGGCCCTCGCCGTATATGTGGCGGTAGAGATGACAGATCTGTGGAAATGGCCGCTGTTTATTTTTCTTATGGCATTATCTGTTTTTGCATTGAATAATTTGATAGATCAGTTTACACCCCATGAACAGGAGCAGAAATACGGAAATACAGAGGGGACAGATTACGGCGTCCGGGAATTAATCCTCTTAGACGAAAATGAAAAGCCGGTCAAGGCGTGGAACCTGGCGGGAAGGGTATCGCTTCTGATCGGCAGGGATAATCCGCAGGAGCCAGTAGATGTGGATTTGGAAGAGTGTGAATACAGCGCACTGATTGATGAGCAGCACGCAGTGCTTAACTATTGTATGGATGCATGGTATGTGGAGGACCTGAATTCCATGAACGGAATCCGTGTCCGCAAAATAAACGATGGATTATGCTACCGGGTTTCAAGAAACAGACCCTGCCGGCTGGAATCCGGGGATATGCTGTTTATTGCAAACACGAAGCTGCTGATCACTTGAAAGGAGCAAAAACACGATGAGTCTGATGAGATGTCCAAACGGACATATGTTTAACACGAGAAAACACGGCAGTATATGCCCTTACTGTAATATGGAGACCGCTGTGGTGGAGGAGGCTAAAGCGCCGGAGGGGTTTGAGACGCCGTTGGAACTTTTGGAGGAGGAGGTTCCCCCGGTCTGTGGATGGCTGGTATGCATCGAAGGGGCAAGAATCGGCAGAGACTATAAAATCAAGGACGGTAAGAATTTTGTGGGCAGAGGGGATGACATGGATATCCAGCTTCTGGGAGATAACGAGATTTCCCGGAAAAACCACACGATCATCGTGTATGACGCCAAGAAGAAAAATACGGTGATACTGCCCGGTGACGCGGCTGGCATTGCCTATTTAAATCAGGAGGCTGTCTATGTCCCCACGGAATTAATGCCTTATGACACCATAGAGCTTGGAAGGAGTAAATTTGTATTTGTGCCTTTTTGCGGCGAACATTTTGAATGGAATGATGTGAAAAGATGACAGTGCGGATCATCATCAGCGTGCTGGTACTGTGTTGTGCCGTCCGGGGAATTTTGCAGCTTTTACAGGAACGCCCCAAGGGTGATGCGAAAGACGGAACGGCGCAGACTACCGGGAATAAAGAGATTCAGGCGGATGCTTTGGAGGTCAGGATCACCGGCGCGGGAAAGCTGGCGGTGCTGGCGGACGGTATCGGCAAGGAAAATACGGGAAAAGTGTGTGCATCTTTGGCGGTGAAGGAGTTTATGGATGCGTTTTCGCTCTACAGATCCATCAATAATCCGGGATATTTTTTTGAACGGACGATGTACGGGCTTCACAGAAACATGCAGAAGGTGTTGGAAGAGAGGCAGGGTGGCGCAAGTGTGGGCGTCCTGCTTCTGGCGGAGGAAAACCTCTATTATGCGATGGCAGGGCAGATCAGGATCGCCCTTTTCCGGGGTGGGGAACTGATCCCCTTGTGCGAGTGCCAGACTGTGGATGTACTGGCGCAGCGGGCATATCAGGAAGGCCGGCTGGGAAGACAGGAAACGATCTGGTCTTTGCAGGACAAAAACCTGTGGAACTATGTAGGAAAAGATGGATTTTGCCAGATAGAAGTGTGTGAAGCGCCGGTGCGTTTAAGGAAAGGCGATCTGGCAGTTATGATGACGAAGGGCATTTATGAGGAGGTGCCGTTCGCAGAGATAGAAAGAATACTGGCAAACGAGATGCTGACGGCACAGGGCAAGGCGGACAGAGTCGTACAGTGTGCGGATAAATCTTTGGCACAGGATAAAGAGAACGGGAGTATTGTGGTGCTTTTGACAGATGGGGCAATGAGATGAGAAGAGAGAACGCGGGATTCCGGACGGCATTCGTGTCCGAGGAAGGAACGAAGCTGCTCAACCGGGATTATTTTGCATATGTGGAAATGGATGACTATGCCTGCTATGTGGCAGCGGACAGTTTGGATGACGAAAAGGACGAAAACAGCGCCCAGATCGTAGTGGAATGTATTTTGAGGGAATTCACGGAACATCCTGCCATGCATTCCTTTTCCCTTAAGAAAATGGTCAGAAAGGCGCACAGGGAGCTGATTGGAAATAAACAGGGGTTGAGACTCCGGGCGAGTGTGGCGGTAGTAGTAACGAACTATGTAAAGTGCAGATATCTCACTGTCGGAAACACCAGATTTGCGCTGCTTCGCAATGACAGGATTTTATACGAGAGCAAAGACCAGTCACTGACAGAGAATCTGGTGGAAAGAGAAACGATTCCACGGGATAAGGCGGCGTTGCATGAGGAGCGGAATAACCTGTACTCCTATTTGGGACAGGTCAATGGCAGGATGCAGATTCAGGTTTCCCGCAAACGGAAGCTGGCAAACGGCGACATCCTTCTGCTCTATACGAGGGGAATCTGGGAAAACTGCGATTACGTGGATTTGAAAGATGCGGCAAAAGAAGTGAGCACGCCGCAGGAGATGGCGGATAATCTGGAAGAACTCATTCTGTGCGGGCAGAAGGAAGAAATCGACAACTATACGCTGGCTGTTACTTTTGTGGACAAGGTGTATCTGAATCCCAAAAAGCGCTGGACGTTAAAGAAAGTTTTGGCGGTTGTGATTCCTGTTATGATTGTGCTGCTCATTCTCGGCATTACGCTGTTTGTGCGTTTCCGTATCCGATCCGGACAGAAAAGGGACATGCTGCAGCATATGGACAACGCGGCCCAATATACGACATATGACAATTACGCTCCGGCGGCGGAGGAGTACAAACAGGCCGGTGAACTGGCTAAAAAATTGAAAGATAAGGAAAGACAGGAGGAAGCGGAAAACCGGCGCCTTTTGGTGGAACAGATCCTGCTTGCGGATCAGGCCATGGAGGACGGGGATTACAACAAGGCACTGGAGCTGTATGAGAAGGCGCTGGAACTCTCCGGCCAATGCGGGGGAACCGGTTCAGAGCATATCAGGGAACAGCTCGATAAGATCGGCAAGTATCAGGAACTATATGAGCTTTTGGAAAGCGCGGAAAACAAGGAGACCTACGGTGACTATGCGGGCGCTGCCGAACTGTACAAGAAGGCGAAGGGAATCGCTTCCGGACTCTACGATCAGGATGCGAGGAAGGAGGCGCTTGACAAGCAGCGGGCGGCGGAGGAAACGCTTGAAAAACTGCGTCAGGAGCAGATGGCGGAACTGGAAGAAAAAATCCGGAAATCCATCGAGGACGAGAAGGTTGCGCAGGAGCTTGCGGATCAGGAGCTGATGAATGACAAGAAAAATGCCCTTGAACTGGAGAGCAAGGGCAATGAGCTGATGAACCAGGAGGATTATGTCAGCGCCATTCCTTACTTTGAGACGGCGATGAGCATGTATGGGAATCTGGGCATGGAAGAGCGGGCGGCAGTGCTGGCTGAGCAGATTGAAGCCTGCAGGAAGCTGGCGGAGGAGGCGAAACGCAAAGCCGCAGAAGAGGCGGAAAAACAGTCAGAGGCGGACAAGGCGGCGGAGGACGCAAAGGCAGCCGCAGATGAGGTCAGACAGGCCATGCAGGATATGAAGGATGCCGAGAAAGACAAGGCGCTGGAAGAGGCGAAAAAGGCAGCGGAGGAAGCGAAGAAAGCGGCGGAAGAAGCGAAGAAGGCCGCCGGGGAGAATAAAGAGGAAGAAGATAAGAACGAAGAAGATAAAAAGGAAGAGGAAACAGAGAAGGAAAAGGCAGAGTAATGGGATATACCTACAGATTATCCGAAAACACGGGGGAAAAAACAGAAGGAAAAACAGCGTACCATCTGGAGAGCCTGCAGGGGATGACGACTTATCAGCTTAGGGAAATCTGTCAGAAAGAGCGGCTGGTGGTTCCCATGGGCAGCCGGATGGAGAGGGAGGAGCTGATCCGTTTTATCATGCGCTACCGGGGGATCCGTGAGCACAGACACATTACGGGAGATACAGAAGGGGGATTCGAAAGGCTTCAGAGCTTTCTGGATAAGGTGAAACTGCAGGAGGAGGAGAAGCTTCAGATTGCCTGCCCGGCGCATCTGGTTCTCTACGAGGATGAGGGAATAGAGCTGACGGACCACTACGAGGTGACGGGAAATTTTCCGATGTATGAGGGGAATCTCCTTCTGGTGGACGAACAGGATCGCATTTATACCTGTCTGTATCTGAGACAGGGAGAGGGAGGAAACTTTTTTCTGTTAAAGGGGGCTGACGTTCCTGTTTATCAGACGGAAAACCATAAGTTCTCGCTTTTGTATTTCAGGCGGGAGGAGGTTTCCGAACTTTTATATGATCTGTATTACGGGAAGCAGGGCACCATTCCCAGCCGGATCAGATGTATCAGAACCCCGCTTTTAGCTGTGGATCTGCGGCCCACGGAGGAGACGGCCCTGCCGCTGATCATAGATTTCGGAAGCTCCAATACGACCATGGGACGGTACGATAACGATGGCAGCGTCAGGATTGTGCGTGTGGCGGATACGGAGGGGGAGCAGTACCGGGAGAGTGAAATGATTCCAAGCGTGATCGGGATAGCCGGCGTGGGGGACGCAGGGCCGGTTTACCGTTTTGGGTTTGCGGCAAGGCATCTGGCGGCTCTTTCCTACCATGATGAGGACTGCCCTGTGTTTTATGATATCAAGCGCTGGGTGAGCGCGCCGGAAAGAGAGCAGGAAGTGATTACCGGGGATGGCATTAAAATCGGGGTCCGGCGAAAAGATATGCTTTCCGCGTTTTTATCGTATCTGATCCACACGGCACAGCAGCAGTTTAAGTGCCGCTTCACCTGTATACAGCTTCTTGCGCCTGTCAGGCAGAAAACGCGTTTCGAGGAGCTGTTTGGGGAACTCCTTCCGGATTACCGGGTGGAATGTGTGCTGGATGAAGGGATGGCGGTGCTCTTTCACAGCATTAACGAACTGATTCTGGCAGGAAAATATACGGAGGGCGTGTGGTATCAGGCGCTCATCATGGACTGCGGCGGCGGAACGACAGACCTGACGGCCGGAAGGTTCCGCATACGCAATAACCGGGTTTCCTATGAGGTAGATCTGGAGACCGGCTATGAGAACGGCAATACAAATTTTGGCGGAAACAACCTGACATTCCGCATACTGCAGCTTCTGAAGCTGAAGCTGCTGGAGGCGCTCGGAGAAGGGAAATTCCACTTTGAAACGTCGTTTTCCTCAAAAGACAGGGAGGCGCGGGAGCGGCTGGACCGTATGTACGGGGAGGCGGAGGAAGCGCTTCCCACACGTTTCGCGGAATATGAGCGCAGGGGCAGGGAGGAATACTTCAGGGTAAAAAATAACTATTACTATCTGTTTGGCATTGCGGAGACAATCAAGGAAAGTTTCTTCCAGAAAGCCTTACGGTACGAGCTGAAAACGGGATGCGGGGAGGAAGTGCCGTTAGACAAGTGGCGGATTTCCATCAGGGAGAACGGACGGCTGGTATCCTGCAGGCGGGATTTTTCCGTACTGTTTTATCTGTATGAAATAGAGAACCTGCTGCGGCTTGACATTTATGAGCTGATGGCACGGTTTCTGGAAAAACCGTTTATAAGCGGGGAACTGTCGGAGTACGGGATGCTGAAACTGACGGGGCAGTCCTGTAAATCCAGCCTGTTTACCGGGGCGCTAAAGGAGTTTGTTCCGGGGCGGCTGATCAGGAACGAACGGGATTCAGAGCAGGGATCCGAACTTAAGATGTGCTGCCTCGAAGGGGCGATCAGCTATTTTAAAAACCTGAAACTGGGATATATGAAAATCAACCAGAAATACAGGGTGAATGCGCTCCCCTATGAAGTGACGGCGTACACCCATGAGAACCAGGAGAAAATACTGATCCACAGTCTGCGAAAAGAACAGGATATCGGCTGTATTTCCCGCTTTAAGATCGGAGAACAGCTGGATCTCTATCTCAGGGACGAGACGGGTCGCAGGCTTACGGCGTATCACTTCGGTTATGACGTCTCTTCTTTCATTCATGTGACGCAGGAGAATTTTAACGAACAGTACACAGGAACGGTCATTCAGGAGGAGACAGACATTATCGTGGAGGGCGAGATCAAATTTTTCGTCTGGCCGGCAAGGGACAGATGGGGATTTGCCGTACTGCCGGTGCTGCGTGAAAATGACCTGCTCAGGCGGGGAGAGGAAACCTTCTTCGCGTTTGAGGATGATACATGGGAAGAGAATTTCTTTGACGGAAGGAAGTAGATTATGGCGGACATGGAGGAAATGATCAAGGAGGAGATCAGCCGGATTGGCGGCCTCCGGGAGCGGGTGGTATTCAAGGATGTGGTGGAGCGGCTGTTTCTGTCGCTGTATGAGACCAACCAGGAGATGTACCGGGAACTGGAAAGCCGCATCATGGATGATCTCGTGTTCGACCTGAACCGTTACCAGATCACCATGGGGATCATGGAGAGGGAATACTTAGACCCGTCGCATCATCTGCTTTCGCCCATAATAGAAGCGGACATGAGTGCTGCGTCATATGACATTTTGGATATGCAGCAGCAGCTTAATGAGGATGGCCGGAGCCTGGCCAGAACTTATTTTATGGAATATGACTATCTGGGGATACAGAAGCTTCTGGATAAAGGGCGGATCGGGGGAAGAATCTGTACGGATGCGGGTGACTATCCGGCAGAGTTTACCGTAGAGAGAAACGAGGCGTATCTGCGGGAGATCAGCCATTTGTACGAGGTGTTTGTCAGCAACGGCGTTCCGTGGCAGACCGTGAACGCCCCCTATCTGTATAAGTTTGTTGACGTGTATCTGGTAAAGCTGCCGGAAGAACTCACACCGGCGCAGAAAATTTTAAAGATGGAGCCGGATCTGGAGGAGTTTTCGCAGTGGGCCCATGACGACTATGTTCCCATATGGAATATCGGGAAGCTCAAGATGGACAGCGTGGGATTTCCCGTTCCCTGCGAGGATCACAGAAGCTATGAGCACACCATCTCGATCAGGGAGTACGGAAACGAACATGTATACCTGATCGACGACACGGCGCATATTTACAGCATACGCCAGAGGGAAAACAGGCTGATGATTATGGGGGAGGAAGCGGAGGCGCGCAAATGGCACGTATACATGATAAGGAACGGATCGAACCGCCGCTTTGACCGTTTTACCTATCCGCTTATGACCAACCAGAGAAAAGACGAATTTCTGGAGAGATTCGGCAGGAGGCAGGGGCGGAGAGTCCGGACGGGAGCCGAACTTGCCAGATGGATACAGGGATACGGGATGGAAGAGTATGTGGCCTATGAGGGCTATGAGATACTGGACCGTGCAGGCAGCGCGGAAATCCCGGAGACTTATTCCATGAATGATTTTATTCTGGACGAGATACGGGAAGACGAATACGAAAAGCGGCTGGTTCTGCTGTTTCGGAAGAAGAGCGCGCTGACCTTTCTGCTGCGGGATATCATGAGTTTTCTGGTATCGGAGGTGCAGCTTATGTACGGCGAATACAGATGCGAGGGACGGCTTGTGTGAAAAACAGCACGGAAACGGAGCGTTTATGAATTATCTGTGGGAAATACTGCTGCAGGCGAAGGCGCAGGGAATGGCGGAGAAGGACATACATTTCCGGCAGGCCCGGTCTTACAGCCCTTATATAGAGCTGGCGGAAGAGTTTCTGAATATCACAAGGCTCGAAGAGCCGTGTCTGGTGGAGCTCAACCCGAACTACAGGTTCCAGAAGGTGTTCCAGGAACTGTTCCACCCGGATGTGACGGACTATCCGGCGCTGAGGGGCGGCCTGTTCCAGCTTCTGATCCACCAGATCGGGGAGAACGATATCCGCGCGGGGATGACGAGGGAGGAATACTACAAGAAAATGCTGGGACGCGCCTTTGCGGACGGAGATTACGGGGCGAAGATGAGGGAGGCATACGCACTGTTTCAGGGAAGCGGGCGGGAGATCCTGCTGGAGGGGCTGCTTACCCTGTACCGGGAGGGGGACAGCATAGAACTGTTCCGCCGTGTGATGACAGCCCTGATACCGCGCTGCATCGTGTATGGCAGCAATGACAATCCCTATGAGATTCTGATTTATGTGGGAGCGGGACAGAGCGAGGCGCTGGAACAGAAGGTGCAGTTTGTCATATCGCATTTCCTGAATATCCGCTATCAGCCGGAATTATATTATGAGTACCATTTCGGGATCATCGGGATGGAAGAGACGATGCAGGTGGGAGAGATCGCCATCTGCTGACGGGAGGAAAACACGTGTTTCGGTACGAATATCCGATCTTTGAACATAAAAACCTGCTAAAGAAAAGTATGCTGGACGAGCTCAGGGATTATCCCTTAAGCCTGAGCCGCATGTACTTTTCGGGATACGGCGACGGCATTCTGGAGGGGTGTGCGTTAAGCTGGGAACCGGGTGTGCTGCATCTGGGAGCGGGATTGCTTCATTACCGCGGAGATATCTACCGGATGGAGGCATCCTGCCCGCTGGCGTGCAGCGCTACGGATCAGCTGACGTACCTGAAGGTGCGCTTTGCCACCATGGATTACGAGCGGGGGAAGCAGGGCGGCATGGGGGAGATCCTGTTAAGCAATGCCCCGGCGGAGAACGGGGAGATGGAGCTTGGACGGTTCCGTTTGCAGGAAGGGGCAAGACTGCGGACGGTATATGAGAATTTCGAGGACTATCAGACGGAGTACGACACGGTAAACCGCATTCATGTCCCCTATGCCGGGCCGGGAGGAGCGGGGCTGTGGCCGCAGCTTCTAAGAACCTATGCGGGAGAGCTTTTGGAGACGGGAACCACGGATGTGTATGACGTCGGCTTTGCGATGGCGGCGCTGGGGGCGGACGGGCAGGTGTCGCCGACGTGCATCAGAGCTTATCTGGCAGGTGCAGGAGAAGAGGCGGGGGAGCAGTTCTCTAATGGAGAGTGCTACAGAAAACTGCTGCATATCCTGAGAAACCGTAAAAGCGGCGGGACGGGATGGAAACAGCAGGAGAGTGTCAGGGGACAGATGATTTTGCTGTAGGGGAAAAGAGGTGGAAAAGATGGCATATGTGGATGAAAAAATAGCACTCTTAGAACGGGAAGCCAGATGGCAGGAAAAAGAGGCGGAGACAGAAAATGCACCGATGGAAGAGCGGCAGGATGAAACACGGTACCTTACGCTGGAGGAGATGCTGGGGGCGGTGAGGGAAGGAAGCGTGGCGTTTCCGGACCGGGAGAAATTTGAGTTTGGTATCAGGGAGGTGCTTTCGGAGAAGATTCCCATGCCTCTGGTGAAAGACATTTTTACGGGAGTGGAAGAAAATGAGGATATGTCAATCTTTTATGACGAAGACCGCGGCATCAGTCAGATGATAACGCTGGCGGACCGGCCGATCACGGAGGGCAGTATCGGAGAATGGAAGAAACAGATGGAGGGAGGGATGCAGGAGCTGAACTCCTATGCGGAGGTGACGAAAGAAAAAGTATTGGAGAATCTGGACTATCTTATATCCCGGACACCTACAGCCAAAGGCTGGGTATATAACATCTGTTACCGGCTGAGAGCGGGCAGCGGCAGAGTGGCGGGGAATTACAACTGTTTTGAGAAGGATAAAAAGACTTACGGGATAATGCTGGAGGCGTTGGTATTACGGCTGAATGAAACAATAACGGATGGTGTGAAAATGTCATAAGCTGCTGCAGAAGGAGTGTCTGTGATGGAAAACGCAATAACTTACAAGGATTTATATCTGTCTTTCGGAGAAGTGATCTCCATGGACCGGCTTGAGATTGTGCAGAGCCCGAACCGGCATGGCAGACTGCGTTTATCTGCTGTTTTGAACGGAGAGGGCGGCGGAGAGGTGTTTGACGAACTGCCTGAGGATGTATCTGTTTTATATAAGGAAGACGGGGAAGAAAAGGTTCTGTTTAAAGGCATGGTAACAGACAGCAGCATGAAACGGGTCGGCAATCACAGGAAACTGGAATTGAAGGCATATGATGCGACCTATCTTTTAGATACTAAGCGAAAGACAAGATCCTTTCAGGACACGGCAAGAACCAATCATTCCGTGATTGCTGAGGTCATGAAGGAATATCCGGAGTGCATCTGCATGAAAAATCTGCCGGAAAGCCCCATCGGGCGGATCTGGTTCCAATATGAGGAGACAGATTGGGAATTTCTGCGCAGATTCTTGAGCAGTTATTCCGACAGCCTGTATGCAGATGCAACTTATCACACAGCGCGTTTTCAGGCGGGGTTGTCGCCGGAAGATATTGAGGTGGAGTGGGACGACTGTCCTTATGGCATGGGAAAGAATCTGGAGCGGTATGATTTCCTTTCCCAGAATGGCTTCGACGGGATTGGAATTGATAAATTTATCGAGTATTCCGTGGACAGCTACGGCTTGTATACGCTTGGCAGCAGACTGGTCTATAAAGGGCGCAGGTGGTATGTGGGGAAACTGGAGAGGCGGCTTACGGACGGGCTTCTGACGTCTACCTACAGACTACAGCAGAGAGAAGGACTGCTGACACCGCAGGAGTATAACCGGCGTATCACAGGCGTTTCTCTGGATGGTAAAACCGTACAGGTGCAGGGTGATACGGTGCGGGTTTCCATGAATGGGGATATGACAACAGAACAGGGCACATACTGGTTTCCGTATTCCACGGTTGCGTCTTCGCCGGACGGAAGCGGCTGGTACAGTATGCCGGAAGTGGGAGACAGCATCCGCGTCTATTTTCCTACCTGTAATGAGAAGGAAGGTTATGTGGTGACGAAACATGACAGTCACATGCCGGCTTCGGGGAAGACATCCGGCGGAAGCGCCGATAAAATGCAGACGCAGAAGGAAGCATCAAAGACACAAAGAGAGGTATTAAAACCACAGAAGGAAGCATCAAAGAAGTTAGAGAGAGTATTGGAACCGCAGGCGTACAGTCAACATTTCACAGGTGCTTCCCTGCATGCGAAGGCTGTAGAGCTGCAGGGAAATGCACTGCAGGTTTCCATGAACCGCAATATGGCAGTGAAACAGAGCGTTCATGAGTTTCAGGTTTCCACAGACACGGTTTCCACAGGCACAGTATCCGCAGACAGAAATATCCTGCACAGTATGCCGGTAGTGAATGACGGCATTCGCGCATATACGCCTGTCAGCGATGATGGAGAAGGGGATTTGATTGGGGAGCCTGGCGGGCAAATGCCTGTGTTGGAGAAGGCACCCGTTGGCGGTTCCGCGAAAAAAAGCGGCGGGAAATCCGATGGAGGACACAGCGGTGGCGGAGGCGGCAGTGAATCAGGCGGCAGCTCCGGCGGTGGAGGCGGTGAATCGGGCGGCAGCTCCGACGGTGGAGGCGGTGAATCGGGCGGCAGCTCCGGCGGTGGTGGCGGCGAATCAGGCGGCGGCTCCCCCGGAGGGGCGGCAGCAGGCGGCAGTGCAGCAGAAAACGCAGATGCACAGGCGGAGACTGAGGAGAAGAAGGCGGACCCTGAGAAGGAAGATCCGATGGATGACCCGAGCAAACGGAATATTTTTACGCAGGACGGCTGTGTTGTACAGCTTGTTCCCGCGGGGGTGATTCTGACTGCAGGAAAATCATCGCTCATGTTGAAAAAGACAGGGGAGATTGTTATGGACGCCCCGTTGGGCATATCGGTTTATGCAGGGAAAAAGCTGTCTATGACAGCGCGGAAGGTAACGGTGAAAGCCGGTACTCTCATAGAGCTGAAGGATGAATCCGGGGCTGATGTTGCTATCAGAAAGCAGCATATCAAGATGCACGGAAAGGAAATCTTTGAAAACTAAGCGATGAAATGAGGGACGAAAGGAGCAGGGAGCATGGCGTACGGGATTCACGATCTGGATCTGACAGGGCTGTCTGTCAAAACGATATTGTCGGTGCATATCAGCCATGAACCGGGAGAACATGGCCTTATGGAACTGACGGCGGATATGGGTGAAAAAAACATGGATACCCCTATTCAGGAGACTGGGAATGGGAAAAAAGTAGTTCTGTATGGCAAAAGAGACGGGAAAAAAACCATCATTTTCAGTGGTGTCATAACGAAGCTTACATCGAAGAGTATGGGAAAAAGCTGCCACGTAAAACTCACGGCAAGATCATGGAGCTATCAGATGGATATTAAGAAAAAGGCCAGGTCTTTTCAGGATACTTCCATGACATATGGCGCACTCGTATCACAGATTGTAGGAGAATATCCCGGTGCAGAATGTCAGATCCTGTTTGCGGATGTGCCGCTTGGGGAGATCGCCGTACAGTATCAGGAAACGGACTGGCAGTTTTTGAAAAGAATGCTTTCCGCGCTGCATGTACCACTGGTGTGCAGTGAGGTGAGGGAGAATCTCTGTATCTATGCCGGAACGGCGCAGATCCCTGCCTGCATGGATGTAATATCGGTGGAGAGTGCATGGAAGGATATGGATGTGCTTGCCTACTGGAAAGAAATCGGGGAGGAGATCACAGATACGGATGTTATCGGATACCGGATTAAGCTGGATAACAGGATTCCGCTCTATTCGGATACTACGTTTCGGAGCAGGCAGTTAACGGTGGAAAAAATAGAATATCTTACAATCGGCAGTACCGTATATGAATTTGTTACGCTCAGGAGAAAATCGGGAATCCTGCAAAAACCGATCTATCCGATGCAGTTAGTCGGAACGGCGTTCGAGGGGACGGTTAAAGAAGTGCAGGGAGAGAACATGAAAATTCATCTGCAGATTGATGATGCATATCCGGGAGATGACTGCTATTGGTTTCCGTTTTCAACGCCGTCGGCATCTTCCGACGGAAGCGGCTGGTATTGTATGCCGGAAGTCGGGGACCGCGTCAGAGTTTACTTCCCATCGAAACGGACGGGGGATGTGATCGCGATCAGCGCGGTGAATGACCGGCTTGCGGAAGAAGAGGCGCCAAAGGACTGGGCCAGAGAGGATGAAGGTGCAGTTCCGGTGAAAAAGAGTGCAAAGAAGGGAAGCTCTGTCGGGACGCCCATCATGAGAAGCGGTGCAGTTTTAGGGAAGGCATTCACAGGAAACATACAAAGAGCGGAGCCGGCAGTGATGCGAACCATGGAAATATCAAGGAAGATAGAACCGGCAGTGATGCGAACCATGGAAATATCAGGGAAGATAGAACCAGCAATGATGCGAACCGTGGAAATATCAGGGAAGATAGAACCGGCAGTGATGCGAACCATGGAGATATCAAAGAAAATGGAACCGGCAGTGATGCGTACCATGGCGATGCCGAAGGTCTCGATGGATAAGGCAGTGACGACAGCGGTAGCTTTTGGGAATGCAGGAGAGATCAGGAAGGCGGCAGCGGTCTTCGGTAAGGAGGCGTATAAACGATGAAAGATCCGGCTACAAAATATCTGAAAGTTGTCAGCGGGCAGGAGGTAAGCCTTTCTCCCAAAGGTATCGTGGTTCAGTGTTCCGGCGGGTCGGTCAGGATAGAGGTGCTCAAAAGCGGCAGGATCAATCTGTATGCGCAGGATGAAATGCAGATAGCGGTAAAAGGAGAGATCAACGTAGACGCAAAACGGATGGTAAAGGTGCTGGGAGGAAAGAACATCAGGCTGGAATCGGTCAAAGGCGGCAGCCTGACGTTGGATAAGAAGGGAAATATCACGGTTACGGGAGTCGAAGCACATATGAATTAGGCGGAGGAAGCATATGACACGGGCAGAGGCGTTAGAAAAGTTCAAAGACAGACATATTAGTGAAAAAGAAGAATTGTCCAATGCGTTTATAAGCGGCATAGAGCCTGAAGTGGAAGAGATGATGAACCGGTTTCTCAGCGCGTTTGGAGAGATTGCGGATCAGGCGCAGGAGAGAGAGAAACCCATGTGTGTTTTTTTTCTGTTTTCCCTTTTGCGCTATGACCTTCTGCAGGATAAGGCAAGGGTCAGACTGGACGTGATGGATGCAAGCTGGTTTTTGGACAAGGAGCCTCTCTATGCGGAAGTTGATCTGTCCTTCCTGTTTGAGCCCTATTTCAGGTGGCGGACAGAACTGCTGGCAGATATGCGGGAGTATAGGGGAAAGATCAATAAGTACGACGTAGAGTGTATGGTACAGGAAGAAATTATGTCGGCAGCCGGAATTTTGACACAGATTCTGCGGCTTTTATTCCGCAGGATCGAAGAGCAGGAAAATTTCGCGAGGATTCCCAAAGGGTTGTTCTGGGAAATCCAGTTTGGAGAGTACCGGGATTACAGTGAAGCGGTCATACGGATGAACAGGGAGCCGCGCAGGGAAGAGGACTGGCTTCAAAAGATAGCGGATGAAGAGGAGACTCCCGGCAGAATGCAGTTTAGCTGGTGGCATAAAGCGGCGCTTACGGGCGGAAACTGTCAGGGAATCGATCTGGATTTTATCGCGTTTGAAGAATGCAGTCTGAAAGAGATTGATTTTGAGAGCGCGCAGATGACAGGGGCAAGATTTTTAAACTGCAGGCTGGAGAACTGCAGTTTTAAGAAGGCGAATCTGACACAGGCGGAGTTCGATCACTGTCAATTTACGGATTGTGATTTTACAGAGGCAGGCTTGCAGCAGGCTGTCTTCTCACTGGACGGGCTGGAAGCGGAATGGTTCGATGAGAAACAGCAGGGAGAGATGTTAATTTCTGGAGGGGCGGAAGAATGAGAAAGAGATATTTCTTTATGGATCAGGACACATTTCTGCAGGACGCCATAGGGCTGCGGGATTTTGATATCTATGGGAAACGGCATGTTTTTACTATGGAGGATGCAGGGCAGATCAATGATATCACGGCGCTCTATCTGGATGAAACAGCGGGGGAATGTGCCGCGGATTTTATCAAAAGTCCCGTTTATATGGTGTCGGAGATGGTTTTCGATGTGATCGACATGTATGAGGACGATCTGCTCCGCAGGAAGATTGTGATGATTCACAAGGAAGAGGGCAGACAGCTTGTATATTATCATCTTCTTCTCAGGGAGATGGAGATGACCCATGAGCTGACAGAGTATTATCCAAACGGCATGGAGAAGCGGCTCGTACTGGATTCCGGGAAGATAGCACACCACAAAGCCTTTCTTCTGGCGGACAGCAAGGTCAAGCTCCCCGTGGTGAGTCTGGAGGTAGTGGAGAGCCTGTTACGCAGAGGCGTGACAGGAGTGACGTTTCAGGAAGTAGAGGTGGCATAATGGCGGCAGATTTGAGCAATACCTATGTAGTACACTGCGCGGACACAGTATGCACCATGGGCATGCGGCAAAGTAAAATCGTGCTCCGCAAATCCCATGGCGTATATCTGAAAAATCAGGCGCAAATGACGGTCAAGGACCAGGAGGGTGTGACCAATGTGATCTGTTTCGGCGGCTGTCATAGTGCGGAGAATCCAGCAACGGTGGCAGAGGCGGAACGGATTGCGGAAGATGTCAAAAAAGATACGGGGGAGAGTTTCGAGAAGCAGGTGAAGGATATCTTTACGACAGAGGGAGAGGACGGCAGCAAAGTCATGGCGTGTGCAGGAGAATGCACGCCTGAAATCGTCTCTGTACAGTGGGATAAAGAAAAAGAGGATGTGTCGGTGGAACCCGGGCAGAATGCACTGCTCGGCGAGGCGACACTGACCTGTAAATATGGCGGAATCATTAAGATCATAGGGGCAGGACAGCCGGAAGCGACGTAAGAAAAGGACAGAAGCAGGGCAGGAACCGTATTCGTGTAAGGAACGCAGGAGGAAGAGACCATGAGAATGACATATCGAGATCTTGTCATAGAACTGCCGGTCGACGGAATCAAGGCAGTAGACTCCATAGAAATATTCCAAAGACTGAATGAACATGGGAAAGTAAAGATTCGACTCGTGGTTGAGGAAGAGCAGGCGTTAGAGCTGGTGGAACAGGCGGACAGCAGTCTGAATATATCTGTCAGCACAAGCGGCGGCCGCTTTCTGTTTTGCGGTAAAGGAGACCGTATCAGCACCCGCAGGGATGAGGGACTGCTTTATCTGTATGCGGAATTTTACGGATATACAAGGGACTGGGACCTGACGGAGAAAAGCCAGAGCTTCTGCAAAGGAAATGATACATATGAGCAGGTACTGCATAAGGTATTGGCGGAGTATGCAAAGAAGGACATCCGGGATGAGGCGTCCGGCGGAGCAAAGATACCGGGCATGCTTTTACAGTACGAAGAGACGGACTGGGAGTTCTTAAAGCGTCTTGCCAGCCATTTTTCAACTTATCTGCTGGCGGATGATACCACAAAGAACGGCAGGGTATATTTCGGAATCCCCCGTATGGATAAGGGGGCTGTCTTAAAAGACGAAGAGTATACGATGCTGCGGGGAAAAGAAAGATATGACGGGATGGAAGGGGCAGAAGGATTACTGTCCCAGGATATGACCGGTTGGCGCATCAGGACCAGAAAACAGTTGGTTTTTGGTGAACAGGTCATGCTGAACCACATCGAGACCGTGGTGACGGCGGTGGATATCCACACAGAGCAGGGGGATCTCGTCTACGAATATGAGCTGTCCAGACGGGCGGGTATTCTGTGTGAAAAGAAAAAGAATAGCAGAATCTATGGAATGAGCATCCCTGCCACCGTGAAAGAGAGGAAAGGAAACCAGATCCGGGTAAAACTGGATATTGACCCGGTTTATGAGGCGTCCGACGACCTGAAATATTTTACCTATGCCATAGAAACCAGCAATTTTTACTGTATGCCGGAAGAAGAAAGCCGTGTACATATCTATTTCCCCAGCCACGACGAGCAGGACGCTATGGCAGTCCATGCCCTCAGCGCAGGCAGCGTCCCGGGCGGCCCGGCAGGAGGAACCGGGAAAAGTTCTTCCGGGAACAAGTCTTCGGGAAAGAAACAACAGGCAGCGTCCCGTGGCGGCGGAAGTAACGGCGGCGGTTCTGATGGCGGTCAGTCAGATTCTCAGGGCAGCGGCGGCTCCGGCGGCGGTCAGTCAGATTCCACGGGCGGCGGTTCCGGCGGCGGAACCGCAGTAGCAGGAGGAGCGGCGGGCACAGCGGCCAAGGCAGCGGGAGCGCCGAAGGCGGAGGAACAGAAAAAGGAGAAGGCACAGCCGCCGAAAGATCCGCCGGTTAAGACTTTTTCCGATCCCAGCGGCTCTTTTCTGGAGCTTGCGCCCTACGGGATCACTATGTCGCCGGGCTCTACGGCTGCTGTCGTGCTGGATGCCGCTGGCTCCATGGTGATAAACTGTAGCAAGCTGACCGCGTCCACAAATATGACGTTTTTTATGGGCGGTGGAACACAGGGAGCAATCCCCGAGATCACGATTTCCGCAAAGGCTGAGCTTAAGACCACGCTAAACGGCGGTGAAAGCAGCATCAGACTGGAGAAAGATGCGGATATCAAAGCCGCGTTTATCAAAAAGGACGCCGAACTGAAAAAGACGGCGCAGCCGCCGGCAGACAAAGTAGCGCAGGCACTGATGCAGGGAGATGCCGAGCTCAGGGCAGGCGCGAACCAGGAAGCGGCAAACTACCTGACTGCACTGGCGCAGAAGAAGCAGGAGGGAAAACAGAAAGTCAGGGGCGGTATTTTCGGCGTGCTCACAGTGGTGGGCGCAGTGGTACTGACAGCGGCGACGGGAGGCCTGGCGGCGCCGTTAGTTGCCGTGGCGGTGGTCAAGACGGCCAAAGACACGGCGAATATCGTGGAGGGCGCGCAGGACATCTACAAAGCGAACAGAGGGGATATGTCGCGCTCCTTCAACTTTATAAGAGATACGATTTTTGGCGGGAATGAGCAGGCATATCAGTTTGCATCCGCTGCGACGGACATTACCTTTGACATCGTGGCAGGAAAGGCACTCAAGGGAAATATCGCAAAATTCGGAAAGACAAACAAGCTGGCTGGTCTGTTGAGCAAAGCGGGAACCATGTGTAATAAATCCAAGCTCTCTAATTTTGCCGCTAACATAGGCGGGGATCTGCTTTCGGGAGCGATCAACGACTATATACAGACGGGGAAGATCAATCCGAAGAATCTGCTGGCGAGCGTGGCGACAGGTACGCTCAAAGGCTTCGGCATGAACTCGCTGCAGTTTGGAAAAGGCGCGTTTCAGAGCGAGTTTGGGCGCAAAGCGCTCAATACCGGCATAGGGACGGCGTTCGGAATGGGAGTAGACAAGGCAGCCAGCGGTATGCGGGGTGAGGAGTACAATGCCGGCGCGAGCTTTGTACAGAACCTCATCCAGGCGGGGCTGGGGCAGGCATTCGGAGAGCCGATCGACGCGGCGTCGGGCTCCTTCCTGATGACGGTCCACGAGTTTATCCTGCCGGGGGTACTGGTGCCCATCTACCTGACCAGAAAATACTGCTCCGGCAACGGGAAGAGCGGCTGGCTCGGGAAAGGGTGGCATTTCTCCTACGAGGGCAGACTATGCCGTGATGAGGAAAAGGGCATTCTGCACGTGCAGCTTCCCGACGGGTACTGTGCGGCCTATGAGGCGGTAGAGGCAGGAAACGGCGGCACCCTGTACCGCGATGTAGTAGGCAGCGGCAGATACCTTCTGTCCCGTGACGACATGGCGAATCTGTGGAATGTCACGGACACCCATCAGTTTACGACCTACTGCTACGACGGGGAGGGGCAGCTTGTCTCCGTGGTGGATAAAAACGGCGGAAGCCTGTGGATGGAATACGACGGCGGGGTGCCCGTACGCCTGACCACACCCTTGGGATTCGCGGTGACGTTCACCTTCCGGGAGGGACGTCTTGCGCGCATGGAGGACAGCGCGGGGCGTGCCGTGGAATACCGCTATGAGAAGAACCTCCTTACAGAAGTAGTGCATATGGACGGAGGCGTCTCCCGCTATGCCTACACGGCGGAAGGATATATGGAAACCTCCACGGACCAGACCGGGCTGACCTACCTCACCAATGAGTATGACAGCAAAGGGCGTGTGACAAAACAGACCCTTGCCGATGGCAGTACCTATCAGGTGCAGTACGATGACCGGAAGAGACAGGTCACCATGGAGTACAGCACCTATCCGGGTGCGTATACCTATACCTACAATGAAAAGATGGCGGTGACGAAGGTGGCCTATCCCGACGGGACGGAGGAGACCTTTGCTTATGATGCCTGCAACCAGCTTGTTGAAAAGACAGACAGGACAGGCGCCGCCACCCGCATGGAATACGATGCCAGAGGCCATCTTGTCAGGGAGACCATGCCGGAGGGACTGGAGAGGACGTATGTCTATGACGGCAGGGGAGATCTGGTATCTGTCAGGGATAACGGCGGCAGGGAGAGGATCTTTGCCTATGACGGTCTCCACAACCTGATCCTGTGCAGCGAAAAGACCGCGGAGGAAGAATGGCGGGAGGAAAAGTTCACATGGGATCCCATGGGCAGACTCACGGCCAAGGAGGACGGGGAAGGCCACCTGACCCGGTACTGCTACGAAGAGACATCCGCATATCCTTACCGCACCATCTATGCGGACGGCACGGAGCTTCTGTGCGGCTACGACGAGCTGGGGAGAAAGCTGTGGGAGGAAGACGGTACCGGGCGCACGGAGTACGCCTATAACCGCAACGGCTGGCAGACCATGGAGCGGGACGGGGAAGGCCATGAGACCCACCGCCTCTACGACGGCAGCGGCAGGCTGACCGCCCTCTACAGCCCGGAACAGTGGGCGGCGGGGAACGGGAAGCGGACCGAGTACCGCTATGACTTTCTGGACCGCCTGACCGAGACCATCCACAGTGACGGCAGCCATGAGAAACAGTTCCGCGACGGGGAAGGGAACATCGTAAAGAAAGTGCATCCCAACGCCTACGATGCCAGAACAGGGGACGGGGAAGGCACCCGGTACGACTACGACGGGGAGAACCGGATGCTCCGCACCCGCTACCCGGACGGCGGCGTGGAACGCTTTTTCTATGACGGGACGGGGAACATGGTCAAACACGTTCTGCCCGGACAGTATGAAGAAAACACCGACGACGGCGCGGGACGCACCTACACCTATGATAAAGAAGGCCGCCTGCTTTCTGTGACCGCGCCCGACGGGACCGTGGAGGAGACAAATGCCTACGACCTGTGGGGGAACCGCGTCTCAAAAACAGACGCGGACGGGTACAGCAGTTATTATACCTACGATCTGGCAGGCAGACCGGTACGGGAGCTCATACCCATGGGCCGGGATCAGGGCGATCTGCACTACCGCATGACAGCGTATGATTACGACGCAGACGGGAACCGTGTCAGGGAAACCCGTTACGGCGGCAGATATACAGAAGAGGGCACTTTGACAGAGGCAGGGATAGACCTCATCCTGACTTTTACTTATGATGCGAGAAACCGCCTTGTACGGGTGGAGGACGGCCTGGGGGCGAGGGTTTCCTACCGCTATGACGCGAGAGGAAACCGAACCAGTGAAGAACAGGTGGTCAGAAACGGAGAGAGTGACGGCGGACGGGCAGTCCTTAAGAAGACCAGATACCGCTATGATAAGGCGGGGAGACTTGCAGAGAAGCGGGAGATACTGGACAGTGGACTCGCAGAGGCTGATCAGAGCGTCATGGAGATGGCAGTCACCCGCTACACCTACGATGCCAACGGCAACCGTACCGGCATCATAACGCCTGAAGGTTACCATATCACCAGAGAGTACGACTGCCGCGACAGACTCATCACCGAAAGGGTAGAAGACAGAGAAAACGGAACCGCCCTGACGACCTCCTTCACCTACGACAAGGCGGGCAACGTAACATCCGTCAGACAGCAGGGTGCGGAGGGAAAGACCAGAGAGATCACCTACAGCCACGACCTGAAAGACCGCCTGACAAGGGTCGAAGAGCTGGACGGCCCCGTGGTTATGGCTGCTTACGACCGGAATGACCACATGGCGGAGCGGAAAGCACTCCTGCCCATAGAGGATGAACAGTACAGCAGCGCCCTTTACAGCTATGACATCCACGGCAACCTGACCCAGAGCCATGAGAACGGGAAGATAACAGAACGGAACGAATACGACAGAAAGAACCGTATCGTAGGGAATACCGATGCAGACGGTATCGAGATCCGCTGCCGCTACGGCATACAGGACGAACAGAGACAGCTCCTGACTGCGGGAAGCCGGAAACAGGGCAGGGCCGCCCAGACCCTCTCCTACGATGCGAGGGGTATGGTTACGGCTGCACAGGACGGCTGTGGCAACAGGACAGGCTATACCATGGACGGCTGGGGCCGCGTCCTGTCCGTGGAGACAGCGGAAGGCGGACGGGAGGAGTATGCCTACGACTGTGCAGGCAACGTGATAAAGAGCACAGACGCCAACGGCAACACCATCCGCTACGCCTATAACAGTATGGGCAAAGTCTGCGCCATCACCGACCAGAGCGGCAATACAGAGACCTTCCGCTACGATAAGGAAGGCCGTGAAATCCGGCATACCGACCGCAACGGCACCGTGACGGAGACAAAGTATAACGTCTACGGAAAGCCCGTATTACAGGTCTGCACGGATAACAGAGGAAACCGCCAGATCATGGGTACATGGGAGTACGACTCCTTCGGACAGCTAAAGAAGTCCGTATCGGGAGGGTTCTGCTATACCTACGAGTACCGCCCTGACGGGAAACTCCTGAATAAGTGGAATAACGGCAGGAAAGTGCTTTCCTGCACTTACTACCGGGATGGGAGTATTAAGAGCCAGACTGATGTGAGCGGGAAGACTCTTTACTATGCGTATGACGGGGATGGAAGGCTGAAGTATCTGAAAGAGGGTAACAGTGCCGACAGTATCAAAAATGCTGATGACAGCAATGTTATAACCCTGACAGAATACCATTATACAGATGCAGGCCGTATCAAAGAGATCATAACCAAAGGCGGTATCAGAACCAGTTACACTTACGACGAAGACGGTAATATCAGCCGCCTGACCATCGGCGACGGCACGGAGGAAGGTCTGCTTTATGACGCCTTCATGCTCTACGACCTGAACGGCAACAGGACAGGGAAGACAGGGAGCAGACTGGATGTCGGCGGGAAACAGGCAGAAATGGCAGTTTCCTACCGCTATGATTCCATGAACCGCCTGACCAACGAGGACAGAAACGGCGCAGGGGAGCGGTATGCCTATGACCTGTGCGGGAACCGACTGCTCAAAGAGCATTACAGTGGCAGTTGCGTTGACGCAACAGAAGGGTACCGCTATAATGAAAGAAACGAGCTGACGGAGCGTGTAAAGGCGGGGAGCCTTACCACCTATCACTATGATAAAAACGGCAGTATCATCTCGGAAGAGGAAGAAGGGAGGAGAAGTAAATACCGTTACGACCTGCTGAACCGCCAGACTTATGTGAAAACTCTGGACGGAAGAGAGCAGGAGAATAGCTACGACGGGGAAGGCCTGCGGGCAGGATTGACTGAGAATGGGAAGAGGACTACATTCCTGTACCATAACGGTGAGATCCTGACAGAGTCTGACGGGGAAAGTGCGCCCATAAGAAGACATATCCGGGGGATTGGTCTGTCCTGTGTACAGACACTAGATAACAATGCCTGCCATGCATACCATCAAGATGAACAGGGGAGCACGGCTTTTATTACAGGGCAGGATAATGCAGTAGAGAATTTCTATCAGTATGATGCATTTGGCAATCTGCTTGAGAAACATGAAGATGTCGGAAACCGCATCCTGTATACGGGACAGCAGTATGATCAGGAGACGGGGCAGTACTATCTGCGGGCAAGGTATTATAATCCTGTGGTGGGGAGATTCTTACAGGAAGACACCTACCGAGGGGATGGGCTGAACCTGTATGCTTACTGCGCGAATAACCCGGTGGGGTATTATGATCCGAGTGGGCATGTAAAAAATAATTGTCCTCCGGGTGCTGCGGCAAATGCGAATAATACACCGGGGAATGGAGTTGTTGGAGGTAATAATCCTAATGGCTATAGTGTTGGAGATGTAGATAAGCACGGAATGTTGAGTCCGGGTGCAAATCGGGCCAGCGGGAATCATAATGTAGCAAATGAAGGAAGGGTACAGTCTCATCATGTAATTCAAGATAAATGGGCACAGAAAAATGTTCCGGGTTATAACAGAAACGATGCAACTGCAATATTATTGGAAACTGGGACAGGGAAACCGCATACTTCCATCACAAACTCGCAACGTGAGAGAAGATCTACTGTAGGATATAATACAAGTATTCAGGATGAATTTAACAGTAGTTATCGGGATTTAATAGATGCCGGTGTAGATGAAAAAACAGCGCGAAAGGCAATTAAAGATGCATATAAATATTTTGACGGATTAGGAGCATTTTAATGATGAACAATATCGAACAAATTAATGACTTTGAGATTAGATATAATTTAATTATACCTAATCATTATAAAGAGTTTTTACAAATTAAAAATGGAATTAGTTTTAATGGGGGAGCAATTTTATATTCCTTGGATGAGTTAAAACAAATGAATGATGATTTACAGGTACAGAAATTTCAACCAGATTGTATAGCGATTGGAGATGATGGTGGGGGACTAGTTTTTTTAATGAAGCAGGAAGTTGACGCAAAAGAAGTGTTTTGTGTTGATGTATCGGATTATGATATTGAATCAGCGTTTTGCCGATTAGACAACTTCACTGAATGGTATGAAAATGGTTGTGATATTTGTGTTAATGTATCTAAAGAATATAAATCAAGTCAAATAGGAGATATATTTCTTATTAGAACACCTAAGAATGGAGTAGCGGATTTGGTGAAAATTAAAAAATATTTTAATTTAGATATTCCCATGGCACAATTGTTATCATTATCTAAAGAGCTTCCGAGTAAGCTAATCAGTGACATTAGCTATGCTAAAGCTGTTAAGTTAATGGAAAGAGTTGGTCAGACAGATATTTTTCAATTTCATGAAAATAGTCATTAAATTATAGAAGAGAATAGGTAACGCTAGAGCAACAAGAGGTATTGATTTTGAATAGATTAGGGGAGGAATCGAATACCATTGTGATCTGCTAAACCGACATCAATCATTTTATAGAGACAGAGCAATAATAAACGCAAAATCGAATAATAGATGGGCGAAAATGAATGATGAAGAAAAAAGAAAAACAGTAAAGAATTTGTTGAGTCCATTTAAAGCTACTGAAGAAGAAATAAACTTAATTGTTCAAGAAGTGGATGATAGTCACGATATTTGAGAGTTTTTTTGGAGGAGCGTAGAAAATTGCGTATAGAATAAATTGACCGTTTCATTAAAGAATTTCTATTTATGATATGGATGACGATGTGGAATCATAAATGTTAAGCGTAAAGGGGAGTACGAAACTCATCTAAACGCTGTAATAATTGTGCAAATCGCATAACCATAAGCAGACCCTTGGAAAACGTTGGTACTTGGCGAGGTTCTTTCGAGCCTAGTACCATTACGTTTGGAATGGAGCGAAAGCGCGTCTGCGTTGGTTATGCGATTCGCGCAATTTCAACCACCAGGAGGGAGTTTTGCGATTTCCCATTTATGCAATAGACGAGGATGAAACCGCAAATTTGCCGCAGATGTAAAAGAATGTTTCAGTATGGAGGGTGTAGTCAAAGTGAACGGGACTGCATCTTTTATTTTGCGTAAAAATATAAATTATATGGCTAAAGCATTGATATCAGCTTTTACGTTCCCCAAATTTCTTTTGAGTTTTATTTCACCTTTGCTTTAACGGAAGTTATGCCGCCAATGGCAACACCATCCGCTACGCCTATAACAGTATGGGCAAAGTATGCTCTATCACCGACCAGAGCGGCAACACCGAAACCTTCCGCTACGATAAGGAAGGCAGAGAGATCCGGCATACCGACCGAAACGGCACAGTGACGGAGACGAAGTATAATATCTACGGAAAACCCGTCATGCAGACCTGTACTGACAGACACGGCAACCGCCAGATCATGGGTACATGGGAGTATGATTCCTTCGGACAGCTAAAGAAGTCCGTATCGGGCGGCTTCTGCTATACCTACGAGTACCGCCCTGACGGGAAACTCCTGAATAAGTGGAATAACGGCAGGAAAGTGCTCTCCTGTACCTACTATCGGGACGGGAGTTTGAAGAGTCAGACTGACATGAGCGGGAAAACCCTGTACTATGCGTATGACGGGGATGGAAGGCTGAAATGCCTGAAAGAAGATACAGACACCATCCTGACAGAATACCGCTACACCGCCGCGGGACGCATCAGGGAGATTATAACCAAAAACGATGTCAAAACCAGTTACATATATGACGAAGACGGTAATATCAGCCGCCTAACCATCGGCGACGGCACGGAGGAAGGTCTGCTTTATGACGCCTTCATGCTCTATGACCTGAACGGGAACAGGACGGGAAAGACAGGGAGCAGACTGGATGTCGGCGGGAAACAGGCAGAAATGACAGTTTCCTACCGCTATGATTCCATGAACCGCCTGACAAACGAGGACAGAAACGGCGCGGGGGAGCGGTATGCCTATGACCTGTGCGGGAACCGTCTGCTTAAAGAGCAGTACAGCGGCAGTTCCGTTGACGCGGCAGAAGGGTACCGCTATAATGAAGGAAACGAGCTCACGGAGCGCATCAAGGCGGGAAGCCTTACCGTTTACAGCTATGATAAAAACGGCAGTATCATCTCGGAAGAGGAAGAAGGGAGGAGAAGTGAATACCGTTATGACCTGCTGAACCGTCAGATTTATGTGAAAACTTTGGACGGAAAAGAGCAGGAGAACAGCTACGACGGGGATGGTCTGCGTGCGGGACTCACCGAGAACGGGAAGAAGACTACATTCCTGTACCATAACGGTGAGATTCTGACAGAGTTTGATGGGGAAAGTGCGCCCATCAGAAGGTATCTCAGAGGCAACGGATTGTCCTGTGTACAGACATTAGATAACAATGCTTACCATGCCTATCATCAGGATGAGCAGGGGAGTACGGCTTTTATTACAGGGCAGGATAATGCAGTAGAGAATTTCTATCAGTATGATGCATTTGGCAATCTGCTTGAGAAACATGAAGATGTCGGCAACCGCATCCTGTATACGGGTCAGCAGTACGATCAGGAGACGGGGCAGTACTATCTGCGGGCAAGGTATTATAACCCTGTAGTAGGAAGATTCTTACAGGAAGACACCTACCGAGGGGATGGGCTGAACCTGTATGCTTACTGTGCGAATAACCCGGTGGTTTATTATGATCCGAGTGGGCATGATGGAAAATGTAATAAAGGGAATACGCAAAATGAACAAGAAAGTAGAACAACGTGGGGAGCAGAGCATGGTAAGGGAAATGTTAAACACAATAATGCAATTGAATCTGAATTAGATCAGGCCTTTGCTGATGGTGCTTCAGACATTAGAAAAAATAGAGTACAACGGGATGCAAATGGAAATCGAGTTTATTCTCCTAATGGAAGTTATACTCGACCAGATGCTTCATATGTCATAGATGGAAAACGGTATAATACGAATTATGTATCAAATAATTCGCTAGATAATATTGAAGAATTAAACAGAGAATTGGAAGCTTTTCAACGCATGATAGATGCAGATCCAGATGCAGTTAACAGATTGGTTTTTCAGTATTAAATATGGAGGTACTAGAGTGAAATGGGAAATAGAGAGGGTAAGATGAAACCAAGTGCTCCTAGCCATATAAAAAGATATTGTGTTAAAGATAATACTGATCCATGGTATTTATACTTATATAAAAATTTTGCGAGTAAAACTTCATTTGTGTATAAGGTAAAGTGCACGTGTAATTGTGAAAGATTTGTAGTTTACCAAGATGCGCATCCAAGTATTTTTGCAGAATGTTGTAATTGTGGGAATATGATTACAGTATATGATTTAAAGTATTATCCAGCAGCTATCAAGCTTAACAAAAATTTTATTATTAGTAAGGTTAATGAGAGATTTGTTCAGGTTTATGTAAACTATGAATATGATGATGAATTTTTATATGAGGATGATGTTGAGTTTGATGCAAATGATATTACTTGGGGTAAAGTATTTATTGAAAATAATGGTGAATTAAAAAAGATTCTAGACGATGAAACTAATTAAACATTAAAAGAATATTGTACTTATTTGTGCAGTTTTCCGAGAAGGAATTGTAAGGCACTTGATTTACAGTACAGCAGCGCCCTTTACAGCTATGACATCCACGGCAACCTGACCCGGAGCCGTGAGAACGGGAAGATAACAGAACGGAACGAATACGACAGAAAGAACCGTATCGTAGGGAATACCGATGCAGACGGTATCGAGATCCGCTGCCGCTATGGCATACAGGACGAACAGAGACAGATCCTGACTGCGGGAAGCCGGAAACAGGGCAGGGCCGCCCAGACCCTTTCCTACGATGCGAGAGGTATGGTTACAGCTGCACAGGACGGCTGTGGCAACAGGACAGGCTATACCATGGACGGCTGGGGCCGCGTCCTGTCCGTGGAGACGGCGGAAGGCGGACGGGAGGAGTATGCCTACGACTGTGCAGGCAACGTAATAAAGAGCACAGACGCCAACGGCAATACCATCCGCTACGCCTATAACAGTATGGGGAAAGTCTGCTCTATCACCGACCAGAGCGGCAACACCGAGACCTTCCGCTACGATAAGGAAGGCAGGGAGATCCAGCATACTGACAGAAATGGCACCGTGACGGAGACAAAGTATAACGTCTACGGAAAGCCCGTATTACAGGTCTGCACGGATAACAAAGGAAACCGCCAGATCATGGGTACATGGGAGTATGATTCCTTCGGCCAGCTAAAGAAGTCCGTATCGGGAGGGTTCTGCTATACCTATGAGTACCGCCCTGACGGGAAGCTGCTGAATAAATGGAGCAGCGGCAGGAAAGTGCTCTCCTGTACCTACTACCGGGACGGGAGCCTTAAGAGCCAGACCGATATGAGTGGGAAGCCCCTGTACTATGAGTATGACGGAAACGGTAGGTTGAAATGTCTGAAAGAAGATACAGACGCCATCCTGACAGAATACCGCTACACCGCCGCGGGACGTATCAAAGAGATCATCACGAAGAGCGGCATCAGAACCTCTTACGCCTACGACGAAGACGGCAACATCAGCCGCCTCACCATAGGAGACGGAACGGCAGAGGGGCTGCTATATGATGCCTTCATGCTCTACGACCTGAACGGCAATCGGACAGGGAAGACAGGGAGCAGACTGGATGTCGGCCGAAAACAGGCAGAAATGGCGGTTTCCTACCGTTACGATTCCATGAACCGTCTGACCAACGAAGACCGTAACGGCACAGGGGAGAGGTATGCCTATGACCTGTGCGGGAACCGTCTGCTTAAAGAGCAGTACAGCGGCAGTTTCGTTGACGCCACAGAAGGGTACCGCTATAATGAAAGAAACGAGTTGACGGAGCGTGTAAAGGCGGGGAGCCTTACCACCTACCGCTATGATAAAAACGGCAGTATCATCTCGGAAGAGGAAGAAGGGAGGAGAAGTGAATACCGTTACGACCTGTTAAACCGCCAGATTTATGTGAAGACGCTGGAGGGAAAAGAACAGGAGAACTTCTACGACGGAGAAAATCTGCGCGCAGGCGTGACGGAGAACGGGAAGAAGACGACTTTCCTGTACCATAACAGTGAGATCCTGACAGAGTTTGACGGGGAAAGTGCGCCCGTAAGAAGACATATCCGGGGGATTGGTCTGTCCTATGTAGTGTCTGCTGATTAAGTGAATATCTGTATACTCCAACGTTTGTATCCGTTCCTATATTGGAACAGATATAAAAGA
>RAYM01000053.1 GCA_003611805.1 bacterium 1xD42-87
TTCTTTGATGACATCATGGCTTTCCATGAAATGATGTATCAGCAACGCTCCGCTGAAACAGAAAAGGAAATGAAGCGTAGGAAGCGTGAAGTCGGACAGGCGAGGAAGCGGATAGCGGAACTTGACCGTATCTTCAAGCGGATTTATGAGGACGACATAAGCGGAACAATCAGTCATGACAGGTTTTTGAAGCTGTCCGCAGAATATGAAGCGGAACAGCGGGAACTGGAAGAAAAGGTCAAGGCAGACCAGCAGGAAGTCGATACCTACGAACAGAACAAAAGCGATTTTGACAGCTTCGCCGCGATTATCCGCAAATATGTGGGGATAAAGGAGCTCACCCCCGCAATCGTCAATGAATTTATCAAGAAAATCATAGTCCATGCGCCGGAAAAGGTGAACGGGAAACGGGTACAGAAAGTAGATATTGTTTTCAATTTTGTGGGTGAACTCAATTTCCTTTCTGACATGCAACCGAAACGGCAAGGCGCATAGGAACTCAAAAAGACGGTATAGCCCTTGTAATCGGGGCTATACCGCCTAATCTGAAATTACTTCCCTCTAACCGTACCTCTTTCCTTGTGATTTTTATTATATCTCATTAGCCACTCCCGTTACAACTTTAGTATAGCACTTCAAAAAGAGAACAGCGTTTTATACTCAAATAAAACCACTATTCCCTAATTTACGAATTGCATATTTATGTCATAAAGATTGCATTATCAACCACCATTAGCGTTTGTATTGAGTATATAAAGCAAATCTTATGACTTCTTTGTAAAATCTAAAAGTTATATTTTGTATAATTTTTGTAAAATTTGAATTTCTTAGGAAATCTGCATCACATCATTTTTATCCTCTTGTAAAAAAATCTGTATGATTGTTCCCTCTCCAGGACTGCTCTGCAAATCAATCTGACCATTCAAATACTGTACGGCGTGTTTTACAATAGAAAGCCCTAACCCCGTTCCACCCGACTCTTTAGAACGGCTCTTATCCACTCTGTAAAACCTCTCAAATATCCTTGCCTGATGTTCCGCCGGAATACCAATTCCTGAATCCTTTACAGAGATTACAGCTTGATTTTCCTCTCTGTTTACAGAAATCTCCACCATGCCGCCATCTTTATTATATTTGACAGCATTATCGCAAAGATTAAATATAATTTCTGTCAATAACCGCCGGACACTTTTTATCCTGACTGTTTCCCCTGTCACAGCAATTTCAATATCCTTTATCGCTGCTATGTCCGCCAGCCCCGCAGCCACATCCGTTGCAACCTCATATAAGTCAACATTTTCAAAAGGCATATCGCACCCCTCGTCTAATTGGGATAAACGGATAATATCATCAATCAATGTTACAAGCCGCCCTGCCTCTGTGCGGATATGCCCTACAAAACGTGCCATATCCTCCGGTTTTACAAGACCGTTTTCCATTAACTCCGCACTTCCCATGATTGATTGCAGCGGCGTTTTCAGTTCATGTGATACATTGGCAGTAAACTCCCGCCTGTTCCTTTCTGCGAAAGCTTCTTCTGTTATATCAAAGGCAAGGACAACCGCCCCGATTACAGTACCATTAGATTCAATGCGGTTGACATGGAGCTGATACTCTTTTCCCTCACGTTCTATGCGGATTTCGCTGTGTCCGTTTGAAAATGCGTCCTGTATAGCATGGCTCACATCATGGTTCCGCTCCACTGTCAGAAAATCTTTACCTATGCAGGATTTTTTTGTATGGAACAGTTTCAATGCTGCGGGATTGATGTTCAGAATGATGTTTTTTTCATTTAAAAGCACAAGTCCTTCCGTCATGCCCTGCGTAATCTGTGTAAACTCATCATTCTTTCTCTGAAGTTCCGACAACTGTACATCTATCTGCCTATGCTGTTTATTGATACGGTTTAATAAGGGCGCTAATTCTTCATAGGTATCATTTTCCAGCGGTTTTTCCAAATCAAGGCTGTTTAATGGCTCCATGATATGTTTGGAAATCCGGCTTGCCAGCACTCCCGACAACACAAGGGCCACGGCAAGCACAATTAAAATCGGCTGTATCATTCCCAATACAAGCAACCAAACAGTAGCACTGCTAACCGAAATTCTAAGGACAGAACCATCGTTAAGCCTTCTGGCACAGTAAAGCGTTTTTTCCAGGAGTGTCGTGGAATAGCGCAGGCTTTTTCCTTCGCTGTTCTGTAATGCCTGCCTGATTTCCTCCCTGTCCGCATGGTTTTCCATACTTTCCTCGTCGGACTGTGTATCATATATCACATCGCCGTTCCCAGCAACCCATGTTAAACGGTACTGATTTGATTGTAATTCCTCAAGATATTCCTGCCCGTTCTTCTCGACGGCTTCGGATGCCAAAGACAACTCATCTTCTAACTGTTTCCCCTGAACATTACTGAAATAACGGTAAAGACACCCCATGATGATAACAAGGCTCGCCATCAGGACAGCCGCCGCCACAATCATAATAGACTTAAAAATTTTCTTTGTCATGCCTGCACCTCTAATCTATATCCAACGCCACGCACTGTTTCAATCATTTTCCCATAATCCCCCAGCTTCACACGCAATGTACGGATATGCATATCAACCGTCCTTGTTTCACTGATATAATCCGCACCCCATACATCATTAAAAAGCTGGTCACGGGTAAATGCAATTCCCGGATGAGAGAGGAACAGACGGAGAAGTTCAAACTCTTTTAAAGTAAGCTGTATCCTTTCTCTGTCAACGGTAACAGTATGCTCGTCTAAATTGACAACAAGGCCGCCTGCCTTCAAAAGATGTTCCACTTCTGTGGGACTGCATCGGCGAAGTACAGCTTTCACACGGGAAACCATTTCCATCATTCCAAAAGGCTTTACAAGATAATCGTCCGCACCTAAATCAAGGCTCTGAATTTTATCGTACTCCATGCCCTTAGCCGTTGCCATGATAACGGGAATCCTGCAAGTGTCGGGACTGTCTTTCAGAAATTTCAACAATTCCACGCCGTCCTCTCCGGGCAGCATAATATCAAGGATAATCAAATCCGGCTTATCCGTGGCCAGCGCATCACGAAAAGCCGCCGCATCCGAAAAGCCTGTTGCTTCAAAATCTGTAGAATTAAGCGTGTATACCTCAATATCCCTGATACTTTCATCGTCCTCTACGCACCATATTTTCATAAATTTTCTGCTCCTTTGTGTTTTCCTGTTACAGAAAAAGCCACCCACTCTGCAATATTTACCGCATGATCCCCAATACGTTCAAAGTATTTGGCAATCATCAGTAAATCTAATGCGTATCCTCCATTTGTCGGCTTTTCTGCTATCAGTTCAATCAATGATGATTTGACCTGCAGGAATAAATCGTCAACCACATCGTCACGGTCAATCGCCGCATCAGCCAGCGCAACATCCTGCTTTACAAAGGCATCAATGCTTTCTGTGACCATTTGGCTCACCGCATCAGCCATAAAACGGATATGTTCACATTCCCCGCCTGTCCGCCCGTCAAGAAATGTAATAATTTCTGCAATGTCCGCCGCCTGCGTTCCAATACGCTCCATATCGGTAATCATTTTAAGGGCTGCGGAAATCTGCCGCAAATCCCCTGCCACCGGCTGTTGCTGTAACAACAGTTTCAGGCACAGCGTTTCTATTGTGCGCTCCATATGGTTAATTTCCCCGTCAAGGGATATAACCTTATCTGTCAGCTTCACATCGCCCGCAGAGAGCGCCTTTGAAGCAATTGCAATCGCTTCCTCACACATTGCCCCCATCCTCGTAAGCTCATTATTAAGCGTAGCAAGCTGTTCATCAAAACGACTTCTCATTATCCAAACCTCCCCGTAATATAATCCTCTGTCCGCTTGTCTTTTGGCTGCTCAAACATCTTTTCCGTATTTCCATATTCAATTAAACTACCGAGGAGAAAGAATGCAGTATTATCGGAAATCCGTACAGCCTGCTGCATATTGTGCGTAACGATGATAATAGTATACTTATCTTTCAGTTCCATTGCAAGTTCCTCAATTTTAGATGTGGAAATCGGATCAAGGGCGCTTGTGGGCTCATCCATCAGAAGCACATCCGGTTCAACCGCTAATGCACGGGCAATGCAGAGCCGCTGCTGCTGACCTCCCGACAATCCTAATGCCGATTTTTTCAGCCTGTCCTTTACTTCCTCCCAGATTGCAGCTCCACGCAGGGAGTGTTCTACGATATCGTCCAGTTTTGCTTTATTTTTTATGCCATGTGTCCTTGGTCCATAAGCAATATTATCATAAATACTCATCGGAAACGGATTAGGCTTTTGAAAGACCATGCCAATGCTGCGGCGAAGCTCATTGACATCAATATCTGCATCAAAAATATTATAATTCCTATAACACACTTCTCCCGTAATCCTTACACCAGTAATAAGGTCATTCATTCGATTTAAAGATTTAAGAAAAGTAGATTTTCCACACCCGGAGGGACCAATCAGAGCTGTAATGCTCCGTTCCTCAATTTCAATATTTATATCTTTCAAAGCCTGCGCACTGCCATACCAAAGACACAGGTCTTTCACTGTCATAACATTACTCATACAATTCTCCTTCTTTGGAAATATCTGCCCACCAATGCCGCCGACAAATTGATGAACATGGTCAAAATCATCAGGATAGCGGCAATAGCAAAAGCAATTCCAAATTCTCCGTTTTCCTTTGCATAGACATATAATGCAACTGTCAGTGTTGCCCCTGCACTGCCAAGCCCCTCAAAGATTCCATTCAGAGCGTGGGCAAAACCAGCCGTAAAAAGAAGTGCCGCCGATTCCCCAAGAATACGCCCGACAGACAGGATACAGCCCGTTATGACACCCTCAATACAGCCGGGAAATACAACGGTATAAATTACACGCCATTTTCCAGCACCCAATCCGAAAGCACCCTCACGGTAGCTTTGCGGCACTGTTTTCAAACTCTCCTGAGTAGTACGCATGACCGTGGGCAGATTCATAATTACCAATGTAAATGCTCCCGCTAGTAAGGAGGTTTTCATGCCAAAAAACTGACAGAAAAACAGCATCCCCACAAGACCATAAATAATAGACGGAATCCCCGATAATGTTTCAGCAGTATATTCAATCAGTTCTACCAGCTTTTTATTTTTGGCATATTCTGTCAGATAAATTGCAGCGCCTACCCCAAGAGGAAGAACCAATGCCAAAGTTGCCAGCACGATATAGACAGTATTGAGAATATCCGGCAGAATCCCTATGCGATCCGACAGATAACTCGGTTTTGTAGTAAGCAGTTCCCATGATACATTCGGCAGTCCTTTCCACAATACATAGCCGATTAGAAACAATACCAATGCACAGGTAACGCTCACGTAAATTCCCATCAGCACACGCATGACGGTAATGTATGCTTTCCTTTTAGCTGAAATAGATTGTTTTTGCATTTTCATTTACTCCTTACTATGTTTCAAAAAGAAATTCAACACGGCATTTATCAGCATGATAAAAAGGAACAGCACCAACGCAATGGAAAACAACGCCTGTTTTTGTATACTACCGTCAGCCGCATAAGACATTTCACTTGCAACAGCGGTTGTAAGGAAACGGACACTCTGAAAAACTTTCGGCATATTAGGTGCATTCCCTGCCACCATCATAATAGCCATTGCCTCGCCAATAGCCCTGCCAACTCCTAACACGACAGCCGCTGCGATACCGCTTTTTGCTGCCGGAACAGATACACGGAAATATGTTTCAACCGGCGTTGCTCCAAGTGCAAGGGAAGCATCCTCATATTCCTTTGGAACTGCTTCTAACGCCGTAAGCGATACTTTGATAATTGACGGTAAAATCATAATGGCAAGCACTATAATGGCAGCAAACAGACTTGCCCCGTCCGGAATATGAAAGAGGGTCCGTATCCCCGGAACAAGCACCATCATTCCTACAAGTCCATAAACTACCGACGGAATACCCGCCAGCAGACTGACCGCCGTTTCTATAACAGTTTTTACTTTGGGCGGCGCAATTTTAGAGAGGTAAACCGCTGTCAGAAAGCCAACTGGCACTCCGAGCACGATTGCACCAGCCGTACCGTAGATACTTGTGAGGATAAAAGGCAAAATGCCATATTGCGGCTGTGCTGCCGTAGAAGCCCACTTTTTCCCAAAAAGGAATTTTAAAACACCTATTTTACGGATAGCAGGAATACCGGATATGACAAGATAAACAGTAATTAAAAGCACACAGCCAACCGTAATCAGACCAAGTACTAGGAAAATGCCATGTATGGCATTCTCCATAAGCCGTTTTCTGTTCTTCATTTGACTCCACCTTTCAAAGCCTTTAGTTTACCGGCACAGCACCCGCAGATGAGATAATCTCATTTGCTTCAGATGATGTAATATAGTCAAAAAATTTCTGTGCAGCCTCCGAAAGCTCTGTATTGCTCCTTGTAACTAATACAAAAGGGCGCTGCACTACATAACTGCCATCTTTGACTGTTTCCTCCGTAGGCATAATGCCGCTGACAGAAAGTGCTTTTACAGTTTCCTTTACGGACGCAAGGGAAGCATAACCGATTGCCGCAGGATTGCCTGCCACCGTTGTGATCACATCTCCGGTAGATGTAAGTTCCTGACGGTATTTGCAGACATCTTCCGTATCTGTAATGGATTCAAAGCCATCTCTTGTACCACTTCCCGCTTCACGGCCAATCAGTACAATTTCCAAATCATTACCGCCTATCTCCTTCCAATTCGTTATTTCGCCCCTATAAATTCTGCCAATCGTTTCAAGGTCAAGGTCATTTACCGGATTATCAGTATTTACAATAACGGCAATGCCATCAAGAGCCAGTATCGTTTCAGTCAACCCCTGTGCCTTTTCTTCATCCTTTAAGTTACGGCTGGAAAGACCAATATCACAGCGTCCCTCTGCAACCGCAGTAATTCCGGAACCGGAGCCGGTAGGATTATATGTAAAGGTTACGCCGGAATTGTTTTCCTCAAAGGCTTCTCCCAAAGCACCAATGACCTTTTCCATAGAAGTCGAACCGTCCGTAGATACCGATCCACTGACTGTTTTCCCACATCCTGTCATAACAGTAAGCATAAGTGATACAATAGTAATAAGTGTGACAAATTTTTTCATGATACATTTTCTCCTTTTCTATCTGATATTTTTTGTTCTGTGATTATTATGATAAGTGCTGTCTGTAAAATCAAAAACACAACTTTTGTAAAATATTTGTAAAATTTGCAGACTTATCATTAAAGACCGCATTATGGAAAAGTGCATAACTGGCTATTCCGTCATGGATAACTGTGTTCACAGCACATGGAAAAGCAAAGTGCAGCTTTCCCACGTCCTGCAAACACAGTTACCCACAACTCCATAAAACAGGCTGTTATACACATTCCCACAATACCTACGCCTGCGGAATCCATCTCATTCATTCCTTTTTTATAACTTTTAGACATTATGTCCAAAAGTGAAAAGCCCTGCATATTTATCATACACAGAGCCTTTCTAATCTCTTTTTGTCCACTACATAGAGCGTTTTCTTTTTGTAAAACTCATTTTATAGAGTTATACCCGCCTTTCTTGCAAAGTCGGCTTTTTTCGCAATAATTGACGATTATTTTTCTTTTGAAAGGCAGTTGAATACTTCCTCATAGATGATATTATCTAACTGCATTTTCTTTGCTGTCAGATACAGTGTTGTATCGAACCATTCCTGCCAAAGAGCATCAAACAATGCTCTGCCGTCCGTGAAAGTTGCATCTTCTTCAAAGCCATGCGGCGGCTTGTAATATTTCAGCTCCACAAAGCCGTATCTGCCCGCATCAAGCACCACGATTTTCTCCATCTCGTACAGTTCCGCAAACGCATCAGTTACTTTTTGGCACTTTGCACGTTCTTCCTCTGCCCGATATCGGATACTGTTCATCTTCTGAACCCATTCCCATTGATTTTTTGCTTTTAATTCCTCCGTCACTCCTTCGACAATCTTCATCTGTTCCATGATAATATCTAACCGTTTCTCTGCCTGCTCATTCAAATCGGCAAGATATGTCCACAATTCACAAGTCAGTAATAATGCTGTGTAACGTGCTGAATGTTCCTGCTTCAGATAATCCCGATGTAGCCGACCAAAATATCCAATCGGACGATTTTCTTCCGGCAGTTTCAAATCAGGGATATAATAATCCCCTGCCAGTATATAATCAATACCATTTTCTGTTATCCGTTTCTTTAGTTCACCCATGCTTTTCCTCCTGACATACTTTCATGCAGGTTGATTCAACCCATTATTCCCTTATGTTACTTTTTAGACGTACAGTATTGTACCAGATGAAAAGAAATAAAAAAGACATGATTAGCTGAATCGTCGGCTGATCGTGTCCCTGTTCTGTTTATTTTTGTATTGGGCAGCCAACTCTTCACAAATAAGTATGGCATATCCTTGCCTAATTTCTGGTAGTTCAAGCCGTAGGTCTTTTCCCGTCCCCGGTTCTCGGAAGTGTTGTATAAATCTATGGTTTCTTTCCCTAAAAGCTCCGACATTTCTTTGAGCGTGGTTTTCTCCTTGCCGCCTAAGAAAAGGGTGGTGTCGCAATTCCCTGTGATTGTGTCGGCGTTGTCCTTGTAAATGGCTTTTAACTGGCTCTGCGCCTGCAAGATAAGGCAGGCGGAGATTTCCCGGCTTCGGATTGTCGCAATGAGCTTTTCCAGTTTCGGTATCTGCCCGATATTCGCCACTTCATCAAGCAGGCAGCGGACGTGTACGGGAAGCCTGCCGCCGTATACATCATCTGCCTTGTCGCATAACAGGTTGACCGGGAAACATTCGACAAGGCGCAGCGGTTACAGGAACGGGACACACACACCGCACCGGGCAAGAAACAGCTTTATCTTTTTTCCGGGCTGATAAAATGTGCTGACTGCCAACGCTCAATGTCAAGACGGACAAACCGCAGACCAAACAAGACCTATGTTTATTATGTTTGCAGTACATACGTCTTTAAGTCAAAGGACAAATGCACCCGGCACGTCATAAAGGAAGAAGTCTTACACGAAGCAGTATTGAAAGCCGTACAAGCGCAAATCTCCCTTGTGGGGGATATGGCAGAGGTAGTAAAAGAGATCAACAACACTTCTACCGTCTGCACCCAATCAAAGCGGTTACAGCAGCTTTTGAAAGACCGCAGCAAGGAGCTTGAAAAACTTACCTGCGTTACAGATAACCTTTATATGGACTGGAAATGTGGGGACATAACCCGTGCTGAATACGTTAGAATGAAAGCCAAGTTTGAACAGCAGGCAGAGCAGGTAAAAGGCATAATCGCCAACCTGCAAACGGAAATTCAGCTATCAGAAAAGGGCGTAGGAAACGACAACCCTTATCTGACAACATTCTTGAAACATGAGAATGTAAAAAGCCTTGACCGTGGGCTTTTGGTAGAATTGATTGATACTATATACGTCCACGAAAACAACGAGATTACAATTCAATTTAACTTTGCCGACCAACACAAGCGTATTGTTGAGTTTATCGAAAACAACCAACATAACCTTGAACTGATAAAGTCCAACAACGCCGTGTAACGATTAGCGGCGTGTTGGTATCAAATCTTTAGGCAAAGTTGTCTATAAATCTATGCACCTTTCGGTCCCAAAAAGCCGTAGACATGCCCCTCCTCAATCTCAAAAGACAAGTCACTGACTGCCATGAAATCACCATAACATTTTGTCAAATGCTCTACTGTGATCATAATGACCCTCCTTACTTGTTTTCACAGGCATTTGCCTTCATAAGACACAGGCAAATTTCTGTTATCTTTCAAATTTTACAAAACGATGCTAAAGGCAGCCTAAAGAAAGCCGTGAAAAATTTGTGAACGAAAAAGGAAGCATCCGCTGCCGCGGTCACTTCCTCATCAAAGAATGTCCTTTATTAGCGCCATATCACTTTAAATCCAATATGACCCGTATCTTTTTTATAAGCGTTAATTTCTCCCCTGTGCTGCGTTACGATTGCTTTGGCAATGGACAGCCCGACTCCGAATCCGCCGGTAAAGGTCCTTGCTTTATCCGCCCGGTAAAATCGGTCAAACAGCTTATCAATCTCCGTCTCACCTACGTCGGCATATGTGTTTTCCACATAAAGCGCCGGATGTTTCTTCTTTTCCAGTCTGAGTCTGATCCTTCCTCCATCATCACAATATTTGACCGCATTATCCAAAAGAATGGAAACCACCCTGCGGACCGCTGTCTCGTCACCCACATAATCTACCCGAGAATCAATCTGCGCTTCCAGCGATTTGCCGCGTTCCTGCGCCAACATCTGAAATTCTGAAATAACGTCCATAATCATATCACTCAGGGAAAAACTCTGCATTTCCAGATTTGTCTTATCCTCATCCATCCTGGCCAGTACAACCAATTGGTTCACCAATGCGCTCATGCGCTCACCTTCGCTGCGAATATCTGATAACCACTCATTCTCTGTATAATCCATAAAAATCCCCATCTGCCTGAAATGCTCTTTGACGCTTTCTTCCATAAAAGTCATGCCATCCCCTTTGACCGCAATCAACACGGTATAATCCTCCCGACTGACCGCATCCATATATTGCTCTATATCTGTAATCTGTTTCAATTCGCAGTCCCGGCAGACCATGTCATAATATATTTTCGTATCCTCCCACTGGCTGTCCTGTATCCCTGTGATGCCATACGCATCATACAGTTTTTCAGCGATACAGCGCGAAATTTTCTCTGCCCCCCCCCCAGAGATTTACATGCCAGTCATCGTTCATATCTTCCATATGTACAAATCCGCTTGCCCGATACAGAGATTCCTCATTGAAGTCCCAATAAGGAATGCCCTGTTCCTGTGCATAATCAGACATGGTATTATATTTGGAAACATTACAGTCTGTATCGGGCATTTTTGTCAGGATCAGGGAAATCCCGTTTTCCCGGCACAGCATGACAATCCTGTCCAGATACTCTCTCATCAGCGGCGCCATACCGGCCCTGTCGCTGGAATCTGCCGGACTGAGCGGCACATAGCCGTCGTTTCCCCGCCTTTGGGCAAGTGGTGCGTACCCCTTCAGTTCATAATGCCCTGCCATTTCCCCGGAAATAAAATTGTTTTCCTCAAGTTCCTTCCATCTGGTATGGTATCTGATATTGGGGAAGTAATAGCTGCCCAGAGTCTGCTTCTTATCATAGTTACAGATGTCGTGCACGGCTTCCCATTTTACAGGCGACCAGCGCATATAGTCAAACGCTTTTCTTGTACTGCTCTCGGCAGTATTAAGCGGTTCGTCCCTGTTATACAGGAATGTAAAAAAAACTTCCAGCACCACCACCTTTGGCGACTGGAACCGCAGGGCTTCTTCCAGCCAGTAATAGCTCGTCAGAAGGCTCTGCCCTTCGCATCCGAGATTATAGCTTCTGATACCATAGCTGTCATAGAACTCCTGCGGGTTCAATCCGGCCGCCGCACAACTGCTCCCCAGAAACAGAACATCCACGGAGTCCTTCTCCATCTGATAAAATCCCTGATAAGTGGAGGTAGTCGGCCAGATGTCATCATAATAGCATTTGGGAATCAGAATCCGGTTGACTGTCGATGCCACCAGACAGGCCGCCATGCCAAAAGCAAACATGTTACACAGATATCTTTTGTGCTTCACTCTCAAAATCCTCCATATATAAAATCCTGCGCCTCAAATCCATATCCATATGTCCCAAAAATCATGACCGCACAGATTCCCGCCATGCAGACCAGCCATCTGACCGGAAGTTTCTGCCTGCCGATACACTCAGAAATCCGGATTCCCTCCTCCTGCTTTTTCTCTACGGCAAACAGAAGTAAGACCGCAAATAAGAGTACCAGCATTTCCTTCCACGCAAGGCTGACGATCAAAAATGTCCCCGTCTGTTTTATGATACGCTTTCCTTTCCCATCCGGGCGGATGTTCAGACGGGCATATATCTTTTCTTTTGGACCGTCCAGACACTCCCCCATAATCTGACAGCAACCGTGAATGCCTCCCCACAACAGATACGTTAAACCAACCCCATGCCAGATACCGCTTGCCAGAAAGGTTACTGCCAGATTCAGGTACTTACGCCCCTTTCCCTTCCGGTTCCCTCCCAACGGGATATAGACATAATCCCTCAGCCATCTGCTGAGAGAAATATGCCATCTCTGCCAGAAATCCTTCACCGACACGGCAAAATACGGCCGCTTAAAATTTCCGGCCAGTTCTATGCCAAACAGGAATGAAACACCCTGCGCCAGTGTCGTACATGCCAGAAAATCCGCATAAAGCTGTATGCTGTATAAAATGGATGCAAACCACAGATATCCCCCACTGTAGGCCGGATAGTTATCAAAAACCGTGTCTACAACGACAGACGCCTTATCTGCAATGACCAGTTTCAGAAAAAATCCCCAAATGATCAGATAAACCCCTCTGGTAAATTTTCTTTCGTCAAATAAATGCCCGCAAAAAAGCTGCTCTCCCAACTGTCGGTACCTCGGAATCGGTCCCTGTAAAAGCTGCGGAAAAAAGGTGATGAACAAAGCATATTTTGCCGGATTTTTCTGCGGGGCAATATCTCCTCTGTAAACGTCCGTAAGATATGCAATGATCTGCATCGTATAGAATGATATGCCAAGTGGGGCAAGCAGCCGTAACGACTCCGCCCCCGGTATCGCCTGCCGCATAAAACTTTCATTTCGCAGGAAGAACCAGATCCCGATAACCAGTATGACCGCTCCCGCAAGCAGAACCTTTTTCTTCACGCCGCTGCTTATGTCTATCCATACCGCTGCCAGATAACTTACCATGATCGTGCCCAGCAGAAACTGCCAGCCTGTCCTGCAGAAAACCAGCCAGAAGGCCACATTCGCCGCAAGCAGCACGCACCAGCGCCGCTTCAGCGGAAGAGCATAGAACAAAATCAGCATAGCTGCCACAAATAGGTAATAACGAAAAGATATGTATATCATGATCCGATTCCCCTATAACTGTTTTCCCTGTACGCTTTTCTCTCTATCCTTTTGACTACTCTATAACATCCGCCTTTCAAAGCCCATGATATTACTGACGCCGTCATTGTTCCTGTGATAAATAAAAATAATCCCACATACCACGGCATCCTGTTCATGAGATCAAAATGAACAATAATGTTCAGGATAATCCAGTGATACAAAAACATGCCGTAGGAAAAATCATATTTCAGGCGGATTTTGGGCAGACAATATGCGCATCCAATCACCATAAACGGAAGCAAAACACTCGTTACTATGCCGGTATAATATCCGGGCATCTGCATAATTACGGATTCTGCATCATCTTCCTCAGGAATGGCAAAACAAACAATACTCTCTACATTTTATTATTCTGCCTCATTTTCTTTTCGCCGCTTGCTCAACACACCTTCAATAAATTTCACCGTATATCCTCCTGCTCTGGCAATCTTTGCGCGCTTACGCCTGTCCGTCTCCTGCTTTGCCAGATCCGCTATAAATTCAGGACGGTACAGTCTCATAGGACAGTCGATCTTGTCCCCGCGAAAATACTTGAACAATTTCAGCATGGCATCACGGCCGACCAGTTCAAACAACTCCAAATAACTGTCATTTAATGCCTCTGCCTCGTTACCGTCAACATTGAACGCCTCATAGATCATCTCTTCATTTATATTGTCCAGATCGATGTTGATCACAGTATCGCCTCCCTTGTCTGCCAAAATCTTAGCAACATCTTCTTCCTTAAATCCAGTCGTTAAAAGGAACTTATAAAGGATCTCTATATTCGCCTTTATAAGTTCCTTTTTTAGATATATCATATATGGATTCCTTATCCTTCAAATAAACAGATCACTCTGTTTTCATAAATACAGAAATTCCCCATCGTCCAGCCAAAGTACACCATCACTTCCAAGCAGCAGCGGCACATCACTGATCAGCGTCCCAAGGAAATTGACCATGATACCAAGCTTTACTCTTGACGGTTCTCCCTGGCTCTCATCATCATCGGCAACTTCATACTGATATCTGTCTTTTGGTACGGTACTCCTGTCTATACGCATATCACTGAAATCACAGACGATGCCGCATACACTGACTTTCTGAAATTCCTCTGTCCTATAATCAAGTCTCATCCTAAAATACCTCCCTGCCCATTTCCCATATTCAGAGCCGTCATCATACACCCTGTAAGTGACTATATCACCATCAACACGCCCAACAATCTCAACAAAATCTGGTGTGGGGACGGTTTCCAAAATATAGTCCAGATGTTCCATTACCTTGTCTTGAGCCTTCCTAATTCTTTCCGATATATCTTTTGCCATATCTTCCTCCGATCTGTCCTCGTAACCTCCGGGACGGGCAACAAAAAAATAAGACCCCGCATCTTGCGATGCAAGGTCTTATTTTTCTATGTCGTAGCTAATTTAGTTTGCCCTCTTTATAGAAAAAATTTCTGTGCCCTACGACAAAAAACATAAATTACTTCTTCTCCGAAATAGCCGCCTGCGCCGCCGCCAGACGAGCTATAGGCACCCTGAAAGGTGAACAGGAAACATAAGTCAGCCCCACCTTATGGCAGAACTCCACGGAAGACGGATCGCCGCCATGCTCGCCGCAGATACCCAGCTTAATATTGGGTCTGGTTGCGCGTCCCTTCTCAGCTGCCATCTGCACAAGCTGCCCCACACCGTTCTGGTCCAGTCTTGCAAACGGATCAGACTCATAAATCTTACTCTTATAATAATCACTCAAGAACTTACCGGCATCGTCACGGGAGAAACCAAAGGTCATCTGGGTCAGATCATTGGTTCCGAAGGAGAAGAACTCCGCCTCCTCTGCAATCTCATTTGCCAGAAGTGCGGCACGCGGAATCTCAATCATGGTTCCGACATGATACTTGATATCGGAATTTTTCTCTTTCTTCACGGCTTCCGCCACTTCTACAACCACATCTTTAACGAACTTAAGCTCTTTCTTCTCACCCACTAAAGGAATCATGATCTCAGGTTCGATATCGTATCCCTTCTCATTCTTCACTTCGATGGCTGCTTCCATCACGGCCCTTGTCTGCATTCTGGCAATCTCAGGATAGGTAACCGCCAGACGGCATCCTCTGTGTCCCATCATGGGATTGAACTCGTGGAGCGAATCACAGATCTCCTGCACTTCCTCCGCCGTCATCATCATCTCAACCGCCAAGTCATCGATGTCCGCCTGCTCGGTGGGCACAAACTCATGTAACGGGGGATCAAGGAAGCGGATGGTCACGGGTCTGCCTTCCATCACCTCATACAATGCCTTGAAGTCGCCCTTCTGGAAAGGAATCAGCGCGTTCAACGCCTTCTCTCTCTGCTCCTGCGTTCTCGCCAGAATCATCTGACGGATCTTCGGGATTCTGTCGGGGTCAAAGAACATATGCTCTGTTCTGCAAAGACCAATGCCCTCCGCGCCGTACTTCACGGCATTTGCCGCATCGGCAGGGGTGTCCGCATTGGTGCGCACCTGAAGCTTGCGGTACTTGTCTGCCCACTCCATAATCCGTCCGAAGTTTCCGCTCACGGAAGCCTCAACGGTCTTGATATCGCCTTTATAAATCTTACCAGTGGAGCCGTCCAGCGAAATGTAATCGCCCTCACGGAATACTTCTCCGCCCAGTTCAAATACTTTCTCCTGCTCGTTGATCGCGATCTCGCCACAGCCGGATACGCACGCCGTACCCATGCCGCGCGCCACGACTGCCGCATGGGAGGTCATGCCGCCGCGCACGGTAAGAATACCTTCCGCCGCATGCATACCCTCGATATCCTCCGGGGAAGTCTCAAGACGCACAAGCACGACTCTCTCGCCTTTCTCATGTGCTTCCTTCGCCTCGTTTGCCGTAAAGTAAACCTTACCTGCCGCCGCGCCGGGAGAAGCGGGAAGTGCCTGTCCCACTACCTGTCCTGCTTTCAGAGCGTCGGGATCGAAGGTCGGATGTAAGAGCTGGTCCAGAGACTTCGCTTCTATTCTAAGCACTGCCTCCTCAGGCGTAATTTTTCCTTCGTCTACCAGATCGCAGGCAATCTGCAAAGCTGCGGGTGCGGTACGTTTGCCGTTTCTGGTCTGCAGGAAGAAAAGCTTGCCTTCCTCGATGGTGAACTCCATATCCTGCATATCACGGTAATGCTCCTCAAGGCGGTTTGCAATCTCCATAAACTGCTTATAGCACTCGGGAAGATCCTGTTCCAGTCTGGTGATGGGCTGGGGTGTGCGGATACCCGCCACCACGTCCTCGCCCTGCGCATTGATCAGGTACTCGCCGTAAATGCCTTTGGCGCCGGTAGAAGGATTTCTCGTAAAGGCAACGCCTGTGCCCGATGTATTGCCCATGTTGCCAAATACCATCGCCTGCACGTTTACCGCCGTGCCCCAGTCACCGGGTATATCGTTCATACGTCTGTATACAATCGCCCTCTCGTTATCCCAGGAACGGAACACCGCTTTCACCGCTTCCATAAGCTGTACTCTGGGATCCTGCGGGAACTCTTCGCCTTTGTTTTCTTTGTAAATATTTTTGAAACGGACGATGATCTCTTTCATGTCCTCAGCGGTCAGGTCGGTGTCGTACTTCACGCCCTTGGACTCTTTGATTTCGTCTAAGATTCTCTCAAAATAAGATTTGGGGATCTCCATAACTACATCGGAGAACATCTGGATAAATCTACGGTAAGAATCATACGCAAAACGGGGATTTCCCGTTTTCTGTGCAAAGCCCTCCACGGCTGCATCCGTCAGGCCCAGATTCAGAATGGTATCCATCATACCCGGCATGGATGCCCTTGCACCGGAACGAACCGACACGAGAAGCGGATTTTCGGTATCACCGAATTTCTTTCCCTGTTTTTCCTCAAGCCCTGCCAGAGCGGTAAAAATCTGCTCCCTGATCTCGTCTGAAATCTGTCTGCCGTTATTGTAATAGTCTGTACAAGCCTCCGTCGTCACGGTAAAGCCCTGCGGAATCGGCAGCCCCAGATTCGTCATCTCTGCAAGATTGGCTCCCTTGCCTCCCAGAAGATTACGCATGTCCGCGTTTCCTTCTTCAAATAAATATACCCATTTCGCCATGTTATTTGCTATCCTCCATTCCGTTAAAATTAAAGCCACTCGGCTAGCATTTATTTTACCATATTTTTGTAATTTTTACACTGCTTTTTTGAGAAATTTCACAAAAAGAAGGACAAATATTACAAAATATTTGTCACATTAGCGTGCGAAAGCGCCACCATATTCTTAAAGCGAGCCAAAAGATCACAACCGACCGGCTGTATGAGGAAGAAAACTGTCAAAAATAAACACATCATACTCGCCTTTCAGCGTCTCCAGATCCTGCTCGCTGCGGACCGTCCACGCCGCGGCAGGATGTCTGTAAAGCCACCTGCATATTCTTCTGCCCGGCTCCTCGCTGAATTTGTGATTGTAGGCAATAAAATCCGGCTTGGTCAGAAAATTGAACAGAAGGTGCGTCATGGCAAAGTAGAGAATATTCCAGTACACGCCCTCTTTACGGAAATTTGAGGAGAGCTGTCCCCGCACCACATCGCCGTGGTTTATACGGAACCACCAGAGCACCATGGGATTAAAGGATTCGACGCAGTAAGCGCCGTGATAGGCGCGCAGCAGCCCGTCTATCACTGTGCAGCAGGAAACATCCGCCGTCTCCGCCTTGATCTCCACGATCAGGGGCACACGTCCGTCCACCATGTCGAGCAGATCTGACAGCTTTGGAATCCGTTCCCCAGACTGACAGAGCGTATACGCCTGCAACTCATTATATGTATGGTCCACGACCTTGCCCTCCGCGCCGCAGATTCGCTCCAGTTTAAAATCATGGAAAATAACCGGCACGCCGTCTCTTGTTACCTGTACGTCCAACTCCATGCCGAGCCCTGCCTCCACCGCCTTTTTGAAAGCTGCCATAGAATTTTCCGGCGCATCCCCCGCGTTGTCGTGAAGACCCCTGTGCGCAAAATACACTTTTTTAAAAAGCGAGGTATCGGGTCTTTTTAACATGCGCGGCATAATCGCCAGCAAATATAAAACAGCAAGCATTACGATGCTGCACAGTGTAATTTTGATTGCTGCCAGAATCATGTGATTGTCCGTCCTTGTCTGTCCCTGTGATTATTCATTCTCTAACATGGCCTGTTATATATTTCTCAGTTCTATGAGCTTTTGTTGTCAGGCGAAATATCAAGCGCCTTATCAATCTGCACAAGTGTTAAGCGAATAAGAGCCTGAAACTGTTTATTTGTCATTCCCATAGCGACAGCATCGCCTTTCATCCTGTTTTTCTTCTATTATAACAATCACGCAGATATTTTCAAGACCCATCCGACAGCCGCACCACATCCCCCTTCTTGATCTCCTTTGTGGAGGAATCAATGATCCGGCTCTCATCCGTCACCGCTCCTTCTATTGCCGCCAAGTTATCGTTTTTGTCAGCCACGCTGACGGTAATCTCCTCCACGTAATATTCCGTGCCGAGAATGCCCTCCCGCTCATTCACCACATACACAAAGTTCCTGTCGTTCTCCTCGTGCAGCGCCAGAAGGGAAACACAGCACGGGTACTTATCTCCCGCCTTGGAACAGGTCATTTTTCCGGAAAGACCGGGCGTCCCCGTCTCCTCCGGCAGCCGCAGCAGCGCCGTGTAAGTGCCCGGCATGTTCTCATTTTCCTCAATATAATCTACCTTTGCATCAATCTTTTTACGACCATCAAGCTGCAGTTTCACATCATCGTTTAAGTTTACATAACTTTTCTGTTCTTTGGTAAGAGGCACTCGGAACTGGCAGGGCACCTCGTCATCCGCAAGGAGAAAAGAAGCCGTATCCGGCACTCTGCCGCCAGTCTGTACATAGACATCCGTCACCATCCCGCCAAGGGGGCTGGTGATTCTCCCTTCCTGCTCCACAATCTCCTGATAAGCTGCGATCTTTTCCTGCACCGCCGCAAGTTCTGAACGATACACCGCCAGTGTCGCGTCCGCCTTATCCTCCTGCAGAATATCCTCCACCTTGCGCCCGGCATCTTTTATGGTGTTATCACGGTTCCACCTGGCGTCTGCCTCCGCGTAAGCGGCTGCCTGCAGTTCCTGCTTCAGACGTTCCTCCTCCTGTTCTCTCGCTTTTCGCTCCGCCTCCATCTCCTCCTCTGTCTTTCTCTCTCCATCCTCCCTCTCCCAGTCGCCCTCATGCGCCCGGTTCTCCGCCTGCAGCTCCTCCAGCGCCTCCTCCGCCTGCACTACGCCCTCGGCGGCTCTTCCCACCAGCGTATCCTGATATCTGGCAAGCGCGTCGTAATCCTCTCTCGCCCTCGCCTCCTCCAACGCCTTCTGGTTCTGCGCCAGCTCTTTATTGTGGACAATCTCGTCGATCTGCAGCTGTACTTTCTGCGCCGCCAGCTCCTGCTCCTCCATAATCTGTTTCATGTCCTCCAGATCCACGGTAAAGAGAAGATCCCCCTCCTCTATCCTATCCCCGGTCTGCACCGCAAGTTCCTCCACCCGCAGACCGCTTAAGACTGTCACCGGAAGTTTCGCCCCCGCCTCCACAATGCCTTCCGCCTCCACGATATGCTCAATATACTTGGATTCTGTCCGGGTTGTCGAAACCATAGGCAGCTTTGAAGCATATATGCTTTTTGACACCAGCGTGCACAGCCACATAAAAGCCATAAAAACCGCCAGCCCCGCTACAATCCTCTTCCTCCGCTTATCCATGATTCCGTCCTCCTCACAGTCCTTCTATCTTTAAAACACGCTATTCTTTTAAGCCTGAATACACAATTCCCTGCTCCAGATAATCCTGCCCCAGCACAAATACAAAAGCCGCCGGAATCAAAGTGACAAACGAGGCGCAGAGCGCAAAGCCAGCCTGCAGCCACGAGATCTCCGGCAGATACAATGACAGCGGCCACAGCGCCTTCTCTTCCAGAAACGCCAGCGGCTGCTCCATCAAATTCCAATACTCCAAAAAACCTAACACCATAGCAGATAACAATCCACTTTTCCCCAAAGGAAGTCCCATTGTCAAAAATATCCGCAGTTCACCCGCCCCGTCAATCCGCGCCGCCTCAAACAGCTGCGGAGGAATCGCCCGGAAACCGCCGTAGGTCAAAAAGATCGGCAAGGTGGAAAACACCGCCGGTAAAATAATGGCAGCATGGGTATTCATCATCCCCAGGCGGTCAAGCACCAGATAGCTGGAAAGCATCGTCACCTGAAACGGCAGAAGCATCAGCACCACATAGAGGGCAAACAAAGCCCTGCTCCCACGCACAGAATAGGCAGCAAACGCCCACGCCGCAGGAACCCCCACCAGAAGCTGCCCCGCCAAAATACAGAGCACCAGCTTCACAGAGTTCCAAAAGAGAACAAAGAACGAAGGCGTCATAAACAGAAGCCTCCCGTAATGTTCAAAAGTGGGATAATCCGGCATCAGTTTCCAGCGGATATACCCCTCCCCGTCACCGAACACCGGAAGCAGATACTGTTTCATTTCCAGACTGTCCATCACCGATCCTGTCAAAATCAGAAGCACAGGAAGGCAAATCAGAACAGCCGGCACAAGCAAAGCTCCCGCCGCAATATATTTTTTTATCACACTATATATTTCTTTTCTAAACTTCGGCATCCCACGGCCTTCCTTCTTTTTGTCTAGTATGTACATTGCGAAGCTCGTCTCAACGTTATATCTATTGTGCAGATAGCACAACCATAAACAGACCCTGCCTCACTCCGCCCGGTCCCAGACCCTCTGCAGCGCCATAATCGCCACAAAAAGCACCGCCCCCACGCAGACTGCCGCAGCAGCCATCTTGTCAAACTCCAGATTGACGAACCAGTTGTTGAACAGATGCTGCAGCAGGTAAATATCCTCCTGCGGATAAGACCCTGCCACCAGATAAGCCTCCCTGTAAATCTTAAACGAATTGAGGAAGGACAAAATCACAATCGTATAAAAACTGCCTTTCAGATTCGGCAGGATGATATAACGGATGCATTTCCATCTTCCCGCCCCGTCCACTCTCGCCGCCTCGATAAACTCACTCGGAATCGACAGAATACCGGCAAGCCAGAGCACAACCGTATACCCGGTATTCTTCCACAGATAGCTCGTCACCAGTACCCAGAAGGACGCGCCCGTCCCCAGATAGTCCGTAGTCACACTCCCCCATAAACCCGTAAGTTCCCCGATTTTCGTGAGAAAGAGATTTAAAAAACCCTGCCTGTAAAAGACCATTTTCCATACAAGAACGATGGTGGCAGTCGGCATGGCAAGCGGAAACAGATACACCGACTTGATCAGCGACGCGTTATGAAAGTTGCTCAGCGTAAGCGCCACCAGAAGCCCCGCCAGCACCAGAAGCGGAATGCATACCACCGTAAACCGCGCGGTATTTTTTACCGCCAGCACAAACGCCTGATTCTGAAAAATAACGCCATAGTTTTTCACTCCCGTAAACTCGCCCGTGACCGCCGTCTGAAAAGACCGCTTCACCACGTCCAGAAAAGGCAGGAGCACAAAAAGAGTCACCCCCGCCAGGCTCGGCAAAAGAAATAAAAGGAAAGCACGTCTCCTGCGCCTGTATTTTTTCCCGTTCCCCCACGCCTGCCTATTTCGGATTCGTAATTTATGTAAACTGTATTGCATTCCTCGTGTTTCTGTCATTCCTCCACAAACTCTCCCATTATAGTATGGTACTATTTGTTTTTTCACTATTTTCTATTATTATCTACACAATTATATCATATCACAGCCCATAATCTCTATGCGGAGAATGCCGTCCTTTGGCATTCTCCCGTGCGAATCTATAGAACTTCTTAGCGAAGCAGCCTCTGCTGCTGAGCTTTAGAAGTTCTTTTCGCACTGTTATTCGGACATATAAATCGCCAGTTTCTTCTGCACAGCCTCCACAGCCTCCTCCAGACTGCATTGCTCTTCCATGTAATACTTCCCGGCTTCCCGCACCGCATCTTCCACAACCGCGTCAGACAGATAGGGGGTGCGGACAGAGGAGAGCAGATCGAACAGCTCCTTCGTCTCCCGCTCCGTTGGCACATAGACGCTCATTTGAACCACCAGACCATTCTCGTCCCCAAAGCCGTATCCGCTGAAAGGCTCTCCCGGCTTGCCCCATTCGGGGAGCTGACCGCCCAACGTCTCAAGATATGTCTCTAAACCCGCCTCATTGACGGGAAAACCGACTGGATAAATCATACGCTGCATATCCTCGGAAAGCGCTTCCCGCAAAAGCCCGCCGGCAAGCTCCGTCCGGGCGGATGCTGCGTTCACGCCCATCAGCGCATAAGGGCGGAAGGAATCCTTCGCGTTTCCCGGCGTCAGCGCCATCTGACAATTTGTGCCATTCTCCCCGTTGTCCGACCGCTTCACAGACTGTAAAAAGGCGTAATTGTATGCGTTTTTTAATTCTCCCAGAGCCACCTTCTCATTGCCGGCAACGATCTGCACGCCGCCGCCCTGCAGGTCATTGTAGGCGCTGAACTCATCGCTGCTGCCAACTGTGTTCTCGGCTCTCCCCTGATAGACTTGCAGCAGTTCCTCGGGCAGCCCCTCCATGCAGGCATCATAAATACGCTTCGTCTGCTCCAGATAGTCGGACAGCTCCGCCGCATCGAGCTGCCCCGCCTCGGTAAACCAGAGCGGCGCGGACACCGGCATCAGCGCGTTCAGTATCATGTCCTCGCTGTAAGTCTCCAGAATGCCCTCGCCCGGATGCTCACTTCTGAGTTTCTCTATCATATCCGCCAGAGCGGAAAGATCCGACACTTCCGTCATATTTTCTTTGTCAGTCATATACATGGACACGGTCAACGCCGCCGGAAGCATACAGATTTTTCCGTCCGCCGTAAAACTTTCCTTGATATTCGGAAGAATCTTTTCCTCCTTCTCCAGTTCTGCCAGATACGGCGTCAAGTCCGCCAGCACCCCTTTTTCCACATAGGAGTTTACGGGAAGCCCGTCCAGAATAAGAAAATCGGGACCCTTACCCGCCATGATTTCCGTGTTCAGTTTTTTCACCGCATCTTCTCTGGTGACGCTGCCCTCCTCGTCCATGCCCACCTTGTATTCCACATAGACGTCGGGGTTCGCCCCCTGATAGCGGATGATCGCCTGCCGTAAAATATCGTTCTCTGTCAGACTGTACGCTGTGAGCGTCTGCGACGGCACGGTACTGATTTCGGGATCGTAGGCGAAGGATGACACCTTGCCCTCGGAAAATGCCGCCATAAACCCTTCCTCCGCCATCCGTATCATCTTCACCACATGCTTCATGGGGTCGCTCAGACTGCACAGTCCGCCGTTGATCACCTGCTCCATGACCGTGCCGCCGATCACATGACGGTACACGCCCTTGCTGCAGACCAGATAAACGCCCTCTTCCTCCGCCGGAAAAATACTGTAGGTGGATTCTGCGACATTCTTGTTGATCACACAGTTTTTATTCACAAAATCCGTGATCACATCATCCTCGATCTGCTCCGCCGTGTCAAGTGCGTACAGGACAACGCCGCCACTCTCGCTCTTGACCGCCATATAGTTGTCCCAGACACAGAACATGTCTGGTATAATATCCACCGCCAGAAACAGCTTTGCCGTCCCCGTTTCCTGATCGATCTCATAAATGTTCGGCTCCATCGACGCCACAAAAAGCCTGCTGCCATCCTCCGAAAAACCGAGACTTGCGGCAATATCAAACTCATCTGCGGGCACATCAAACCACTTCGTCTCGCCCTGCGCGGGAATCAGACAAATCTTATTTTTGCTTCCCTCGTCCGTTTCCGCTTCTTCGTCTGTTTCGGCTTCCTTTTCGTCTGTCGCCCCTTCGCTGTCCCCGGATTCCTCGCCGTCCGCCGCTTCGCCGTCCCCAGATTCCTTGCCGTCTACCGTTTCTTCTCCGTTCCCGGATTCTTCAGCGTCCTCTTCCGCTCCTTCTCCGTCCCTGGATTCCCCGACGTCCTCTTCCGCCCCTTCTCCGTCCCCGGATTCCCCGGCGTCCTCTTCTGCCGCCCCGGTCAACCCGGCAAAGCTCCTGCAGAGCATAGCCACGCTTCCGTCGGGAGCCGCCTTCATGTCATATACATAATAATCCATCGCCAGATCATTCCAGCCCGGCAGGGCATCCGGCTTCCACGTCACACCTTTGTCATCGGAGACCCATCGCCCCTCCGCGCCGTTTTCCAGAAGGACGAGCTTCCCGTCGGAAAGCTCTTTCAGATCCATAAGTTCCCCGGTATCCACATCCAGCATGGTCTCCACATACCGACCCATGGCGACGGCGTCGCCGGACAGTTCACCCGTCTTTGTCGTCGTGCCGCCTGCTCCGTCGTCCCCGCCTTTGCCGCCGCACCCTGCAAGGGACAAAGCCATCACCCCCGCCAGCCACAAAGCCGCCGCCCGTCTCCAGCCATTCTGTTGTTTCCCGTTTCTCTCCCGCATCTGAATTATCCTCCATTATTATATTAAAACTATTTTGGGCAATTGCGAAACTTGTCACAACACTATCGAACTGTGCAAATGTAACTTCGCAATTACTTAACATCCTATTCAGCCATATACAATTCCACCCGAGACTTTATCTTCTGCAACGCCTCATCCAGCGACATCTGCCCCTGCAGATACTGTGCGCCTATCTCGATCACCGCATTCTCCACCACGGTATCCGCCACATAGGGCGTCTTCACCTGACTGCAGAGCGTGTAAAGCTTCTGAAACTCCTCCTGCGTCGGCATATAGATATCCATATGGAACTCCCTGCCATCAGCGTAACTTCCACCCACCGAGCTGCTCGGCTCGCCGTACTCTTTGTCCGTGCCGCCGTTCTTAAAAATCTTCCACTGGTTGCTGAGCTGCTCCTTCAGCGCCGTCTGGTTTACCATGAAACCGTCGTAGAGCAGGCTCTGCACCTGCGTGCCCATAATGATGTCAAAGAACCGCTCCGCCTCCTCCTGACGGGCGGACGATGCGGAAAGCCCAACCAGAACCGACGGCTCGAAAGCGCCCTCACTCATCCCGTCAAAGAACTTCATGTCCACATCCTCAAACCCCTCGCAGTATTTTAAGGACAATCCGCTCTGATAGCTATAGACATTTTTAAGCATGCCAAAGTTGAGCTCCATACCCTGCATCATAAAGTCGTCATAATCCAATCCCACGCTGTTGAAATGCTCATACGCGTACTTCTCTTCCTTATAATAATCCTTCTGCCACCCGTAAGATTCCTCAACATACTCGGGGATTCCTTCCAGGGCGGTCGTTGAAATCTGATTCATGGCTGATAAATATTCCGAAAGCGCCGCGCTGTCAATGCCGCCCGACTCCCCGATAAATGCCGTAGCCGCCACGGGAAGGAGCCACCGCACTGTCGCCTCCTCGGAAAAGAACCGGCTGATCTCCGCCTCCGGCTTCTCGGCTTTGATTTTTTCCACGGTGTCAACCAGAGACGCAAGATCCGTAATGCCCGCAAGATCGTCCTGTCTGCCAATCACCATGGGAATCTGGAAAGAAACCGGCATCATGTACACGCTTCCCCCATGGTTGAACGCCTCCACAATATTGGAAAGGAGAACCGCGTCCCCGGACAGACTGTCAATGTGGGGTTTTAAATCTTTTAAAATTCCCTTCTCCTCATAGGATTTCACGGGGAGCCCGTCCATAATGATCACGTCCGGTCCCTTGCCAGCCATCAGCTCCGTATTTAACTTCTTGATCGCGTCCTCCGCCGCCTTGGCGTCCGTGCCGCTCACCCCCACTTCATACCGAACAAAGGTATCCGGGTTTTCCGTCTGAAATTGTGCGATCGCCTGCCGCACCGCGTCCTGCTCCTCCAGGGAGTACACCGAAATCATATTCTCGGGCACTGTCGGTACGCTGGCATCATACTTGTAAAGCGCCACCGTTCCGCCGGAAAACAGCGCCGCAAACTCATTCTCCCCGTATGCGGTGACGCCGATCATGTTCATGGAAGGGTTGCTGAAACTGGTGAGCGCGCCGTCTATGATCTGCTCCATCACGCTGCCGCCTATCACATGGCGGTACATCCCGCCCTTGCCCGCCAGATAAATCGCGCCATCCTCGCCCGGCGTCATATACACCGAGTAGCTGTCGTTGGCATAATACTCATTCTTATAGTTTTCCTCCATGAAGTCGGCGAGAACGCTGTCCTCCACCCACTTTTCTTCCTTTCGGTCGTAGATGGAAATGCCGTCTCTGGAAGTGAGGAAAAACATGTTGTCACCCTGACATTTCACAAGATCCGGGCGCCACTCCATGGTCACCTCTTTCGTCAGCGTACCACTCTCCACGTCCACCTGGTAAATCATACCTCCGCCCACCGTTGTGGCAAACAGCTCCCCCTCCGGGGAATAAAAAATGCTGTAAACGTAGCTTTCGTTCTCCTGTACCGGCAGTGAATCGATCCTCTTCACCGTGCCGTCCGGCTTCGCCACATGGAGCCACGGGTTAAATTCTTCCGTCCGATCGTACGCTGCATTGTCCGAAGAGAGCACCGCCACCGTCCCGTCCGGTGCCGCCGCCATACTGAATATATAATTGTTCTCCGTGAAGACCTTCATATTGTCAATCCCGGGGATCGAAACCACCTCCCAGTTTATGCCGCCATCAGCGGAGATCAGCTGCCCAGCCGTCTCGTCCAGAATGACCAGCCGTCCGTCCGTCAGCACCGTAATATTGTAGGAGCGGGAAGTGTTTTCCGAGACATCCACCGTCGTCTCCACGTAGCGCCCCATGGCGGTCGGCTCATTGTCCGAGTTTTCCTCGCCCGTCCCTGTCTCTCCACTACGCACATCATTTTCTGCTCCCGTTTGATCCGCCGAAGACGCCCCCGTCCCGTCCGTGGAAGCTGTAGGACTGCCGCCCCCGCAGCCAGCGAGCGTCCCCGCTGTGATAGCAAGCATCATGCCGACCGCCAGCAGACTTTTCACACTGCCACATTTCTTTACCTTATTTCCGTATCTATTCCCATTTCGTTTCATATATCTCAATCACCATACCTTTCTTTTCCGCTAACCGCCATGTCACAGCTTGACACGACTCAAATCCGTTTTTCACGCTACTCGATGCTCATCATCACAATACTGTCCGCCAGAAAACTCCCGTCCGTCTGCCATTTCCCTTTGATAGTCACCGCCAGTCCTTCCTCCAAATCCGCCAAACTCCCCTCTCTCGATGAAACATCCTCCGGATTTATGCCGCTATTCTTTACCGTCTCATATTGGTAAACACAATTTTCCGCCATATGTATGGTAACCAGGTCGCTTTCTTCCTCATACCCCGGCGCAGGAGCAACCGCATAACTGACGCCATCCTCAACCCATGTATCATGCTTACATATGACAAAGCTGTCACTTTCTACGCTCTGCACGTCGCCCTCAAGCTGCTCGTTTCCGGCAGACTGTGCATCCGTGCCGTTCTCTCCATCTGTATTCTGTCCGGCTTTCTCCGGCGTCCCGTTCTCCGCTCCGTCTTTTGCGTCTGCGCCCGCTTCCTCCGCCACATCATTCTCGAAATTTTCTTCGTCTTTCCCGTCCGCGCCGTTCGCCCCGCTGTCTTCGCCGGTTTCGTTTTGCAGCTCTTCCATGTTCCCCGATGATAAATCCACCGGAGCCGGCTCTTCCGCCTTCCCACATCCCACTGCCGTAACTGTCATCAAAGCGCAGGCGATCGCCAAAACCACTCTGCGTCTGTTTCTTTTACCAACCTGCCCTGACATCCCGCCGGCATTATGTTGTCTCGTCATCTTCTGAAAATTTGTCATAATCATTCACTCCTTATCATACTAAAGTTTTCTCTAAAGAATCTCTAAGAATATTTAAATCTTTCTGAAGCTGCCTTCATAAAATATTAACTATTTTTTTCCGCATTTCCCTGCCGCTAAACATATACTTCCATAATCACCCTCGTCGCCACAAAGGTCTCGCCCTCATAATACCCTTCCAGCTCCACGCCCATGCCCTCTTCCAGATCGGAGACCGCAGCTTCCCGCATATCAATCCCGGCGCCGCCGCCCTGAATCGTCCAGTGCTCCACCTTCGTGTCCTGCGTGAATTTGACCGGGATGTTCTTCGCGTCCTTCACCTCCAGCAGGGTTACCACGCCGTCCTCATCCATCAGCGTCGTCTGTGCCAGCGTCATGCCGTCCGCCTGCGGTTTCTGCACCTTCCCGGCAAGATGCTCTGTCTCCTGCGATAATGTGACTGCCTGCCCTTCTTTTGCCGGCTCTTTTGCCGCCTCACTGCCGCTTTCCTGCGGCTCCTCATTCTCCTTTCCCTGCGCCGGAACCGGCTCCTCCCTTGCCCATTCCCCTTCCTGCGTTTTCGGTACATCCGAACCGCTTTCAACTTCCTGCCCATTCTCTGTCCCGCCGTCCGTGTTTTCCTGTCTCTCCGTGTCATTCTCCGCCCCCGCCGAGACATTTTCCTGCGGATTCTCCCGCGCGCCCTCCTTGCCCGCACATCCCGTCATCCCCAGAATCACCGCTATGCCAAGCGCCGCCGCCATTTGCTTTTTCTTAGTTTGCCGCAAAAACTCTCCTGTTACGGCATAGTTTTTTCCCTTTTTCTCTTCTGTCCTCATCCTGCTGCATCCTTTCCGGGTCACCGTTGCTTTTACTTATGTAACCCTTGCTTTTTTATTTCCCAATCTTAACAGGCGTTCCTCTAAAGTTTCTCTAAAATTTCTTAAGGTTTTCTTTAGCATGTACCCTGCTTGTGTGCAAGCACACATCCTGTCTCTAACACTTTCTGATTCTGCTTATGCGCGCAAAAAGAGCCTGCAAAATGTGAACTTCTCACACTTCGCAGACCCTTTTCTTTTTCTAAAAAATTCATTTTTAGGAAGTCAAAAACCTCGCCACAGGCAGCCACTTGGCTCGTTGCTCGCGGGAATAACCGTCACACCCTAAACGACGCCACCGTCTCCTTCAGCTCCTCGCTCAACTCCGACAGCTCCTTCATCTGGGAAAGCACCGCCTGGGAGCTTTCATTGGAGGTCACGGCGGACTCTTCCATCTTCTGCATAAACGCCGCGATCTCTCCCACCAGTTCGGTGATCGCCGCAAGGGAATCGCTGATGCCCGCCATACTTGCGTTCATCTCCTGCGAGGACGCGCCGAGCTCACCGGAGATACCACTGTAAAAAGCCGCGTCCCTCTCATACATGCCTGCCAATTCCGTCATGCCCTGATAATCCTTCATCACCTTCTCATTCATAAAGGTCAGCAGTTTTTCCGCACTGTCCGAAAGGAACGCAACGCTGTGCACCACGTCTTCCGTCACCTTGCGTATCTGGTCCACCGCATTCCGGGAGTGATCGGCAAGTTCCCTGATCTCATTTGCCACCACGGCAAAACCGCGTCCCGCCTCTCCGGCTCTCGACGCCTCTATGGACGCGTTAAGCGCCAAAAGGTTTGTCTGGGAACTGATGGCGAGGATCTCTTCCGTCAGCGTGTCAATCTCCTTCACTTTCTGGCTCTCCCTGATGGCGTCGCCAAGCTCTTCCATGGTCATGCCGCAGAGCGTCACAGCCTCCTCCGCCGATTTCCTTGACTCTTCATGCTGTCTTCCCGCGCGCTCCATGATTTTGCCGGACTGGTCCGCCGCTTCGCCCGCTCTCTCCGCCACATTCTCAATCGCCCTGCCAAGCTCTTCCCCTGTACACTTGATCTGCTCTGCCAGCGCCTTCGCCTCTGCCGTCTGCTTCATCACCTGTCCCGCGGTCTCTGCGATAAAAGAAATGTCACCGCCAAGCACATGCATCTTCGTGGAAGTTCCCTCCGCAATATCGCTGATGCTCGCCGCCTCCTCCTTGGTGTTTAAGATAATACTCCGTATCTGCCGCCTGACCTCGACCGTCGCCGTCTGAATCTGTTCTGTCTCGTTCTTATACTGCGCGGGAATGCCCTGTTCCGTCATCGGATTCTCCGAAAAATCGCCGGAGGCAAACTGCTTGAGCATCTGCACGGGCGCGAGTGTTCTGCCGATCAGCCCTGCCATAAATACCGCTACAAGAACGATGAGCACAAGCGCTGTCACCACAGCCACCAGAATCATCGTCACAAGTGAGCTCCACACATGGGAAGTGGGGCACACCACCCCAAGTTTCCAGCTGCATCCCGAAATCCCGGATGCCGCAAAATAACACGCCGTACCGTCGTAGTCCGCCGTTTCTATAATAACTTTCTCATTTCCCTCAATCAGGCTTTTCAGAGCCGGCATCTTATCCGTCACTGCCACCGCCGCATCCTCGGAAGGCTCATATTCTTTATTTCGGTGCGCCACATACTGCCCGCTGCTGTCCGACAGGAATCCGTATGCCCCTTCTGCGTAATTGATGCTCCCTGTCAGGTCTGTCACCGTGCCGAGCGTCACATCCAGGCCAATCACCGCCGCCAGCGTACCGTCTATGTATACCGGCGACGCAATGGTCGTACACATCTGCCCTGTAATCACATCCCAGTAAGGGTCTGTCACAATGGTCTCCCCCGCCGCGTCCGCCTGCTGGTACCAGCCGCGCTGTACGGGATCGTAGCCTTCCGGTATCGCCGCCTCCCTGTTTGACTGGATAAACGCGCTGTCCTTCGTGCCGCAGTATAGATTCAGAAGCTCGCCCCTGCCCTCTGCGTGCACGTCCACCACCGACTGCAGAAACACCGTGTCCAGACTGCCTGCCGCCTCGATACTGTCCGCCGTTCCTTTCGCCAGCATTTTTTCATTCTCGATCCAGGTATTGATCTCCTCCGCGTACTTATCCGCATAGAGCTGTAGAATATCTTTTTGCTCCGCCATCATACGCTGCCCCGCAATCATTACGATCCCCAGCGTGGTAAGCAGTATACTCACCGCCACAATACAGATCACGCTGGTTGTCAGTCTTCCTTTTATCGTCCTTCTCATTTTCTTCTGCACCTCACTTCAGTCAATTTTGCAGTTTCTATTTTACGACAAAACCTTTCTCTTTTATGCCTCATGGTACAGATTGCTCGTTTTTGGGTACAGATTGTATTTTTAGTTTACATAATATAAATTCTCATAATGCGTAACACGCAAAAACTCTCCCGTAAAGAGAGAGTTTTTTACCTGCATATTTTTATTACTCGGCTATTTTCTCAGATGTTTGCCAAGCACCTCCATAAACAACTCAATATCCAGCGGCTTCGCTATATGGTCATTCATGCCGCTCTTCAATGCCGCCGCCTTATCCTCCTCCAACGCGTTCGCCGTCATGGCGATAATCGGCAATGTCTTAACGTCCTGTCTCGACAGGGAGCGGATCGTCCGCGTCGCCTCGTAGCCGTTCATAATCGGCATCTGCACATCCATCAGTATCACGTCATAATAGTTTTCCTCCGAGCGCTTCACCATATCCACCGCGTCAGTTCCGTCCGGTGCGGACTCCACTTCAAAGCCGCTCTCCGTCAGTATGACTTCCGCAATTTCACGGTTCAGCTCAATATCCTCCACGAGAAGCACCCGTTTCCCGCCAAAGTCCGTAGTCTTCCAGACAGCCTCCTCCGGCTCCGCCTTGTGGTCCATATTGTTAGCCGCGAGAAGCGCGGACTTTAAGTCCGACATAAACAGCGGTTTCGCACAGAATGCCGTGACGCCGGCGTCTTTCGCCTCCTCCTCGATATCCGTCCAGTCGTAAGCCGTCAGAATGATAATCGGAGATTCTTCCCCGACCGCACTGCGGATCTTTCTCGCCGTCTCGACGCCGCTCGTCTCCGGCATCTGCCAGTCGATAATATACGTGTGGTAGGAATCCCCCTCGTCGCGCGCAACCTTGGCACGGTACACTGCCTCCCTGCCGGATGTCGTCCATTCCGCTCTCATGCCAATGGTCTTTAACATCTTGCTCACACTGTCACAGACATTGAAATCATCATCCACCACCAGCGCACGCAGCCCTTCCAGTTCTCTGATCTGCGCCGCGTTCTTCTCCACATCCTGCAGCTTCAAAGTGAGATTTACGGTAAAAGTGCTGCCCTTGCCGACCTCACTCTCAACCGTGACCGTACCGTTCATCATCTCCACAATGTTCTTGGTGATCGCCATACCGAGACCCGTCCCCTGAATACCGCTTCTGGTGGTCGTTGTCTCTCTCTCAAACGGCTCGAATACATGCTTCACAAATTCCTCCGACATGCCGATTCCGTTATCCTTGATAATGAATACATAATCGCCATACCCGTGCTTGAACGTGGTGTGCTGCATAATCCGGAAGGTGATCATGCCCCCGGCGGGCGTATACTTCACCGCGTTGCTCATCAGGTTGATGAAAATCTGGTTCAGCTTCAGCGGATCGGTAATGACATCCTCGTTTACCACCTCGAATGTATCGATGAAAAGTTCAAGCTGTTTTGCCTTCACCTGCGGCTGGATGATGTTGACCAGATTGTGCATCAGCTCGGAAATATTGCACTCCTGCTCATGGATCTGCATCTTGCCGCTCTCGATGCGGCTCATATCAAGAATATCGTTGATCAGGCTGAGCAGGTGGTTGCTCGATGAGAGCACCTTCTGCAGGCACTCCCTGACTTGGTCCTTATTGTCGATACGGCTCGCCGCAATCGTGGCAAAACCGATAATGGCATTCATGGGCGTGCGGATATCGTGGCTCATGTTAGAGAGGAAGGTCGTCTTCGCTTCATTTGCCTGTCTTGCATGCATCAGCGCATCCTGCAGCGCCTCCGTCTGCTCCTTCTGCTTGATTACCTGATCCGTGACATCCTTGGAGACCACCATGGCGATCAGGTCATCCGTCATATCATCCCGCGTCATAATGAAGGACTGGCGCACGCACATCCTGCCGTTCTGATCCTCCGTCCTGCTCCAGTAGTCCACATCCACTTCCGCTTCTCCCTGCTCAAAGCGGCTTTTCAGGTATTCGATATCCAGCGTATTTGTATACTCCTCCAAAGACTCCGGGAGAACAAACTGTTTCCATTTTTCAAAATATTCCGTTGCGCTGCAGGGCGCCTGCAGCCCGGCCTTCCCGAGAAGGGAAATGACCTCGTCATCCTTTACGCACGTCACATCCTGCTCGATCAGGTCCCTTGTCAGATTCAGTTCAAAGGTGCTGAACGCATTGGAGATGATTGCAATTCTGTACTGCCGCTCCTTGCGGTTCATCACCGCCATCTCCTCTTCCCCTCTCAGCTCACGCAGCTTCATCTCCGTGATGTTCTGTCGGACATAAAGGATCTTGCTCGCTCTTTCCCCTTTCCGCTCCAGACAGACGGTGATTAGCTGCTCCCACTCCTCTTTTCCGTCACGCATCACATGACACTCATAGGTAAAGGTATCCTGCCCGTCGAGATTCCCTATAATAGAATCCACCTTCAAAGTCTGCCGGAAGTCCTCCTGCGCTTCCTCCCCGATAATCTCCCTGCTGTGGTTGTCAAGTACATTGACGTAATCTCCCTCTCTCTCCAGCTGGCTGTCCTGCAGGTTCAGATCGGCAGTATAAGCGTAAACCCCGGTCTCTAAATCTACCGTCAGATATCTCGAAGAAAACAGCGTGTTCAGCCCCTGCAGCACATAACTGATCTGGCTGTTTTCCGCCTCCAGCTTTTTCCTCTGCTTCGCAGCCCTTAAAACAGTAAAAGTAAAATAAATGATAAAGAGAATAAGCAGCGAAATCTCCAGCCGGACGCCCGCCGCATTCGCTCCACTTATCATCTTCTGGGTCACACTGGGCGGAAACAGCTGCACCATAACATAATCCCTGCCGGGAAGATAGGTGACGCACAGATTGTCCACCTTGCTGTTCTCCTCACAGATAAAAGCGCCTTCGCCTCCGTTTTCAAAGACAACCCTCGCCGATTCCGCCGTACCCTGATCAATCACACCGGTATTCTGCAGGATATCAATCAGATTTCCTTCGCCATATTCCTTGTCATCGGAGCTGGCTATTACTTTGCCGTCCGGCATGCACAGCCATGTGGTCGAAGGTTCCCCGAAATAAGTGGTCTGCAGAATCTCCTTCATATACTGTTCCGCCAGATAGGAACCCCTGATGATGCCGACGATCTCCCCGTTCATCCGCACCGGCGCGAAAAAGACAAGCCTCGTCTCCTCATCTGTCAGACGTTCGTCAAAGATAACGGAAATACCGCTGTCGCCGTGCATCCCCCGCGCATAGTAATCCCGGTCCGCGGAGCTGACGGTTCTGCCGTCGGAAAGATGGGTCACTCCCTCCTCATCCGTAAACCGGATCGTGTCAAACACGGAGTTTCTCTCCATCTCCGCAAGCGTCTGCGCCGGAATCGTATCCCCCGTCAGGGAATCGTTAAAGAAATAAGCATAGGCATTGATAATGCGCACCCCGCTATCCAGTTCGCCTACTACCTGTTTTGCCTTCTGGCGCATCGAATCCTCCGCATAATTTTTATTCTGTTCCGCTATTCTCGCCTTATTCTGCACCGTATACGCATTAAATAAAAGCCCCACAATCAAAACCAGCGGGATGGAAAACACAAACATCTGTAATACTTTCTTACCACGCATCTTAAACTTTCCTCTCTATCTCAAAACAATTTGCCAGCTTCTGTTCCCATCCTCACTCTTCCAGAATCCTGTCGATCAGTTCCTGCAGAGCCTCGATATCTATGGGCTTTGTAAAATGCTCGTTCATCCCCGCCCTGAGGGACCGCTCCCGGTCTCCTTCCATGGCATCGGAAGAAAGGGCGATAATCGGTATTCTGGAAAGCGCCTCGTTCTCCAGCCTGCGGACTGCCTGCGCCGTCTCATAACCGTCCATGCCGGGCATCTGTATATCCATGAGCACCAGCGCATATTCCCCCGGGCCGGAATTTCTGAGAACCTCATAGGCGCTCACGCCGTCGCATGCCGTCTCCACCAGATAACCAAGGTTTTTGAGAAGTTCCTCCTCAATCTCCCGGTTGATGCTGTTATCCTCGACGAGAAGAATCCGTTTCTTTCCCTCGTCAGTCCCATGGGCGTCGGCTGCCGTGCTCTCATGTTCCACAAAGGACGCGCTCACCGGATATCTGAGGGGAAGACTCAACGTAAAGACACTTCCCTCTCCGACGCTGCTCTTCACACTGATGCTGCCGCCCATGGTCTCGGCGTAACTTCTCACCACCGCGAGCCCTGCCCCTGGCATCCCGTTATAGACCGCGTTTCTCTCCTGCCTTGCCGGATGGAAAATCTCCTCGAGCTGATCCTCCGGAATCCCGCAGCCATTATCCTCAATAATAAAACGGTACATCCCCTGCCCTTTGCTGTCGCCTGCCCTCTCCGTGACCGTCAGGCTCACGTTCCCCTCCGCCTGCGTATATTTAATAGCATTGTCCAAAAGCTGGTTTAATATTTCCCGCAGCCTTATGTAATCAACCTCCACGGAAAAGTGGCTGATCTGCGATTTGTCCAGCCGGAAGCGGATATGTTTTGCCCTGATCGGTCTCTCCGCGCTCTTCTCCACCTCGCGCAGAAGCTCACCCAGATGGTATTCCCGCTCCGTCAGCTCCGCCCTTGCAGGCTCGTTCAGATTGTCTTTCAGAAACTCCTCGAACACCGCCAGAAGCTCCTCCCCTGAGAGGTGGATTTTCTCTATGCATTCACCCACTTTTCCCGGATCCCCGACGCATCCCTTTAAAAGCTCCGCATACCCGATGATGGCGTTTAACGGCGTCCTGATATCGTGGGACATATTGGCAAAAAAAGTGTTTCTTGCAAGGCGCTCCGTCTCCGCCTGCCGAAGCGCAGACTTTAAAAGCGACTGCCGCTCCACCACCTCCGTAATGTCCTTCGACACGGAGAGCGCGACCACATCCCCCGTATGCTCGTTCTTATCCAGAAAGAACAGATAGTGGGACAGCCTCTGCCTGCCGTACATATCTGTCACCCAGCTGTCGTAAGCCTGCTCCCGCTCCCCGTTTTCATAGCAGCGGATCAGTCTTTCTATATTGAAGAAACGTCTGTACTCTTCCAATTCCCCCGTCTCCGTAAAATCCGCCCAGAACCGGGTGAAATCGGAATACTTTTCAAAGGGGGTGATCCCCAAATAGGTGAAGAGATTCTGTACCTTCCCCTCCTCGTTCAGTACGGATGCTGAGATAAACTCGTCCCGCGTCAGATTCACTTCCACAAAAGAAACTGCGTTGTATAAAAGCGCCCTCTTAAAATAATCCTCCCGCAGGTGCGCCGTATAGAGCGCTTCGTTCACGCGCTCAAGCTCCGAAAGACGCCTCTGCATACGCTCCGTGGCATCCTCCATAAAAACATAGAAAAGGTCGCCGTAAGTATCGGTATGTACAAAATGTCCGTAATCCTCCACCCAGCGCACCGTGCCATCCTTTCGGATAATCCGGTATTCCACATAGTCAAGATTCTCACCGCTGTGCGCAATCTGTGTTCCGATACTCTTCTCCACCTCGTCGATGTCCTCCGGATGGACAAGCCCCTTAAACGTGTAGCCCGTCAGCGCCTTGAACTCCTCCAGCGTATCGCAGCCGAAGATCCGCAGCATGGCGCCGTTTATATAAATCAGCTCCTCGACCCCGTCCGCGTGATAAATAAAAAAACCGCCGGGCATTCCCTCAGAAATCTGCTCGATAATGGGCAGCGTCTGCTCGTTAAAGCTGACCGTTAATTCCGATTTTTCTCTCTCAGGTTTCACTGTCTCTCCTCCCAGACTAGATTATACAATTTTATGAAAAAAAAGAAAAGAGCTTAGAGATTTTTTAAAGATTAATATCTCAAACTTCCCACACCCCAAACCAGCTGAAAACCTTTAAATTTCTGGCTTTGGATGCAAATATATTTGTACAT
>RAYM01000054.1 GCA_003611805.1 bacterium 1xD42-87
CCTCTGGCGGAACCAGTAATAGACCCCGGAGGGGTTACAATTAAACCCCCATTTGAAATGGGGGTTGCTAACTTTGATGCCATAGGATTTTGGGTACTCGCAGGCAAAAGTATACTTTCACGCAAAAGTCCGGGGTTTCCGTGATAATATGGAGTTTTGCCTGTTTGTATATGAGTAAAACAGTAAAAATTTAATGGAAAATAGATACCCTACGTCTAAATAATCCCTCATTCTATCAATCTTCCGTTATCATTCCATTCCCCATACATAACACCCTTTTTGGTATTTTCAATCAGCTTCTGCAGCCTGCTCTGAAACAGTTCCGGCTGTTTCTTTTTGATCTGTATGGTATCAATCCGCACCCGCTGGTACAGGGGAGGGAATTTCTGAAAATTGCTCCATACCTCCGAATCTGCTTTTAAGGCTTTTTCGATATCACCATAAACTTCCCTTTCTCCGGGGAGCAAGCCTTTGGGCAGTCACGCCGTTATCCATCTTTTTTGTGGTGCTGTCTATCCAGCCAAAGCACATGGCCTCCTCAACGGAATCTATGTACCAGAAAGTGCCATCGTCAACCGGGCGGCCACGCTTCACGATTACCCAGCATTCCTTTTCCTTATCATGGTTATTTATGAGCCATTCCCTCAGTTCATGGCGGTTTTTCGCATCGAGCAGATTTGTAAATTCCATAGTCATTTCCCCCAAATTTCGTAGTGGTAATTTGGATTATACCATAGGTACAGGGATAATTCCACGGGTTGGCGGTACATTCAATTGCTTACCTTCAATTGCTTACCATTGGAAATTTTATGCTTTTTATTCCTGAAAAATAGTCGTTTCGTGCCATCGGGCGAAAAACAGAGAATTTTTATGGTATAATTCAGTGGATGCTTTTACTTTAGTGGAAACGGTTTTCAGCTGAAGTAATTTAGGAAGCAGCAGAACAAGGAGGAAACGTAAAATGTATGAATTGGTACAGGTCAGTGAGAAATGCTATTACATAAACTGCCCGGCGAAGACAGGCGTCTATGTGGCGGACGGGGAGAATGTCTATCTGGTTGACAGTGGGAATGACAAAGATGCAGGGCGGAAGGTTCGGCAGATACTGGATAAGAACGGCTGGCATTTGGCGGCAATCTTGAATACCCATTCCAATGCAGACCATATTGGCGGGAACAGATACCTGCAGGGACAGACGGGATGTAAGGTTTATTCTGGCGGCATAGAGGCGGCTTTTACAAAATACCCGGTACTGGAGCCGTCCTTCCTTTACGGCGGTTATCCGTGTAAGGATTTGCGGCATAAGTTCCTGATGGCGCAGGAAAGCGATGTAGCGGATTTCTCAAATGAAAGTTTCCCGAAGGAGATTGAAGTAATATCGCTGCAGGGCATTTTTTTGATATGGTGGGGTTCCGTATGCCGGACAATGTGGTGTTCCTTGCGGACTGCATCAGCAGCAGGGAGACGCTGGATAAATATGCGGTTTCCTTCATTTATGACGTGGGCGCTTATCTGGAGACGCTGGATAAGGTGGAGCAGATGGAGGCGGCCATGTTTGTCCCAGCCCATGCGGATGCTTCAGCAGATGTGAAAGAGCTTGTCTGCTATAACAGGGATAAGGTGCATGAGGTGGCGGACAGGATTCTGTCCATTTGCGGAGAGCCGATATGCTTTGAGAGGATTCTGCAGGAAGTGTTCAAAGGCTATGGGCTTTCCATGAATTTTGAGCAGTATGTGCTGGTGGGAAGCACGGTGCGGTCTTACCTTTCATGGATGAAAGATACCGGGAGATTGTCGGCTGAATTTCAGGACAGTATGCTGCTGTGGCAGAGGGTGTAGTTTTATGATCCGGAAACAGTCAGGGAGACCTACAGGCAAAGCACGGAAAATCTGAAATCATATATGCAGCGCCAGTGCAGCCTTGTCGGGGGAATGGCTGGCACGTCAGGGAAATGGAATAAGTAAGGAAGGGGATGGTTTTATATAACTTAGGCAAACTACACACAAACTACAAAAAAGTATGGTATGATGGTTAAGGAGTGTGGAGGTGATACCATGCAGAGGATTTTAATTGTTGAAGATGATATGGATATTCAGGAACTTCTGCAGGAATTTTTGCAGGAGGCAGGATATAAGGCCGATATTGCAGGTGATGGCGTGGCAGCCGTGGATATGTTTGCGAAGAACCTTTATGACCTGATCCTGCTGGATATCCTGCTGCCTAAAATAGATGGGTTCACTGTCTGCGAACTGATCCGGAAACAGTCACAGGTTCCCATTATTATGCTGACGGCCCTGGGCAGTGAAGGCGACCAGATAAAAGGACTGGACTTGCAGGCGGATGACTATGTAACAAAACCATTTTCCATGCCGGTGCTGCTGCGAAAAATAGCGGCTGTCCTTCGGCGGGCCGGAAGCCGGGAGGATAGTGAAGGGGCATTGCTCCATTACAAAGGGCTTACTTTGGATATGGATGGTTACCGGGTTTATGCCGGGGATGTGGAATATGATTTGACACAAAGGGAATTTGAGGTGTTGAAGGAACTGCTGGAGAATCAGGGGAAGGCGCTTTCACGGCAGCATTTCCTGAACAAACTGTGGAAGTACGATTTTTACGGGGATGAGAGGGTGGTTGACACGCATATCAAAAATCTCCGTAAAAAATTGAACATTGACTACATTGAGACGATCCGGGGAGTTGGATATAAAATTGAAAAAGAGGGGAAAGAAAAGCCTGTTTACTAAAATATTTGCCGTAACCTGCCTGCTGATGGTGGCCTGCTGCTCTGCTACCTATTGCTTTATCGCATGGCTGGTTCCAGAATCATACAGCACAGATCTGGATGCAGCACTGGATAAGGAAGTGAATGCATTTATTTCAGAATTGGAATTTACTGCGGGAGAGGAAAGTGGGATTCTGTTTGACGAATTTCTGCTGAACAATGATGTGCTGTTCCAGCTATATGATGAGGACGGAAGGGAGATTGCATTGCCCTCACAGCATAACACGGATTTTCCGGGTGTAGTTCGTGACGGCATTGTTTTTGAAGGGATGCCTTCTGCGTATGGGGTAACACACAGCTACCTATTTCGTTTCAGCGATTCTGAGATGGTCTATACCCTGTCTGCTGCCGGAGACGCAGAGCCGGTAAACCGGCTGATGGATACCATCGGCAATATAGTCCCGCCTCTGTTGGTCATGGTGATATTCATTTCAGCCATAGGTGCAGCACTTTATTCCAGGTACGTGACAAAGCCTGTCATAGAGATCAGCAGGGTGTCGGAAAAAATGTCCGACCTTGACTTTTCATGGGATTGTACGGAAAGCCGCTCCGATGAATTAGGGATACTGGCGCACAGCCTGAATGAAATGGCCCGGAAATTGTCTTCGGCGCTCAGTGAACTGCAGGCGGCAAACAGCCGGTTGGAAGCGGACATTGAGCGGGAGCGTATGCTGGAACAGGCACAGCTTGATTTCTTTTCGGCGGTATCCCATGAACTGAAAACACCAATCACAGTCATTAAGGGGCAGCTTGAAGGGATGCTGCTGAATGTGGGGAAATACAAAGAACGTGATAAATATCTTGCCCGTTCTCTTGAAGTGGTAAAAGCAATGGGAGGGATGGTGCAGGAAATCCTGACTGTTTCCCGCATCAAATCATCAGAAACTGCCTTGCAGGAGGAAATATTTGATTTTTCAGACATGATAAAAAGTGAGTATGGACTATTTGAAGATATGGTTGTGGGCAAGGGTCAGGAATGGCATGAGGATATACAGAATGGGCTGATACTCCGGGGAGACAAAGCACTCCTGGGGAAAGTGGTAAATAACCTTGTTTCCAATGCAATCCATTATTCGCCGGAGGGCAGTGATATTTTCGTTACGGCTCATTCCAGAAGCGGGAGGATACAATTTTCCATAGAGAACACGGGGGTTCATTTGCCGGAAGATGACATACCAAAACTCTTTGACGCTTTCTACCGGGTGGAGCGGTCACGCAGCCGGCAGACGGGCGGCAGCGGATTGGGCCTTTATATTGTAAAGATGATCCTGGAGCAGCATGGAGCGGATTATCAGATAAGGAATACCGAACAAGGCGTATGCTTTAACATTGAATTTTTATATAATCATCAGAAACAGGGTGGCGGCATATGATTTGCCTGCCGCCTTCTTTTGTGGGAAACTTCACACAAAACACATAAAGTCCACAAGGAACCCCCAAATACTTTTGATAAGATAGAATTATCAAAACGAGAAAGGAGAACTTCAAATGAAATTAAAAATGACAAAAAGGATTTTATCCGCATCTGTCCTGATCAGTATATGTATGCTTACGGGCTGTGCGGGAAATGCAGCCGCAAGCGTTCAGAATGGAACTTTGCTGTCTACAATACCTGCATATGACACTGGAATGGTAGAGGATTCGTCTGCGGCGGAAATTCCCGGCAGCGTGGACTGGTCTGTATATGAAGCATATGGGCTGTCCTATGATGAAAAGACGGGCTGCTATACCTACAATGGGAGCATCGTGCGTTTCTTCAATGATCCGGCAGCAGGGGCGAGCTTTACGAATTTCTTTACAGGGACGGTGGATATTGAAGCAAAGCGTGACGCAGACAATAACCTTGTCGGTATCGAAGAATGCTCTCAGGAAGTATATGACCGTCATACGCGTAAGCAGGGGCATTTTAAGGATATGTCTATAAGTACGGAACCAAATGCAGCAATGGCAGCCGAAACAGGGAAGAGCAACGGAGAGCTGTTAAAGGATTATGAAGAGTATGGTGTATCCTTTGACGGCGAGTATGGCCGCTGGTTTTATGGCGGTAACGAGATTAAGATACTGATTGATAGTGAAAGGGCTATTGTTTATTACACGGATGAAAAGGGAATATGCCTTGCTGTCAGCAGAGACGGAAACCATAACATCACAGAGATAAAAACCATTTCAGAAAGTGATGCACAATTACTGCTGCAGGCAAATAAGCCCACAGCCTCCGCTGATTATGCTACTGAGGAAAACTAATCATTTCGGATACTTAAATTTCGGTAATGAGAAATTTGCTTTGATGAAAGTAAACTTAAAGAAATACACAAAAGCAGACCGCCATATGCGGCGGTCTGCCTGTTGGAAAACCTGATGGAAGTTTCCGTGATAATATACAGAGTTTCCGTGTTCGCATATGAATAAAACGGTAAAAACTAAATGGATAAATGGCAATATGAAAGAGCTGTGCAATGGCTCTTTTCCTGTACTTTTCTTGTAGGCATTTACATTAATCTATTTCAAAATTATTTTTCAAATCAGCAATCCATTTTTCTATTGCTTCCACCAAAACAAACTGCTGGCGTAAGACAGCCATCCCTGTTTCGGGAATATCCGGGTTATTTTCTTTTTCATGGAGATTTTCTTCCAAATAAGCCTTTAAATTTATTACATTCTTTTCAATGTCTGCCACACATTCTTTTCGTGTTTCAAAAGGCAGACTGTCTAAATTTACGATCACAGCATTAAAGTCCAAAAAGATATGGATGGGATTGGACGCAATCTCTAACATAAGCCTTTCAAATTCTTTTACGCCCGCATCTGTAAGAGAGTAAATGACTTTTTCGGGCATTTTTCCCTCTTTAACGGTACTGCCTTTGATAAAGCCCCTTTCCTCTAACTGTATCGCCTTTTTGTAGATGGAGGGGGTGCTGATCTTTACCCATTTGGAGATATTGCGGTATTCTACCAATTTTTGAATATCGTAGGCACCCATAGGTTCTTTTTTTAACATTCCTAATACAATCAAATCAATCGCAGCCATAGCATCCTGCCTCTCTTTTATAGATTGGAAACGGTTAATAACCTTTATGCTGTAATTTATACTATTTTAATTTATAGCTTTTGTCAAGAAGGAGGAAAATTCTCTTGACAACCACTATAATTTATAGTAAGATTTCATTTGCAACTGTATACTATAAAATATAGTAGTGTAAATTATATTTTGGGAGAGGAGTAACGAAAATGAACGGAAAGAATAGAAAAATGGAATTATTAGGGAGTGCGCCAATCCCCCAGGCACTCATGGCTCTGGGTATTCCGATTATGATAGGTATGCTGGTCAATGCCCTTTATAATCTGGTGGATGCCTATTTTGTGGGAGGCCTGGGCGAAAGCCCTATGGGGGCGATTTCCATCGTGTTCCCGTTAGGACAGGTAGTCGTGGGATTAGGGCTGATGTTTGGCAACGGTGCGGCATCTTATCTTTCAAGATTATTAGGGCAGGGCGACAGGGATACTGCAAACAGGGCGGCGAGCACAGCATTGTATAGCAGTGTGTTGATTGGCGGGGTTCTGATTGTCTTTGCTGCAGTCTTTCTCAGATCGGTCTTAGCGCTGCTCGGAGCCACGGACACCATTATGCCATATGCCCTCACTTATGGTAGAATTTATGTGATTTCCTGTATTTTTAATGTGTGCAATGTGACAATGAATAATATCGTGGCAAGTGAAGGTGCGGCTAAGACAACTATGACAGCCCTGCTTTTGGGGGCAGTATTGAACATTGGTTTAGACCCGGTATTTATCTATGTGCTGGATATGGGCGTTGGAGGTGCGGCAATTGCCACGGCTATTTCCCAAGCAGTCTCTACGCTTGTTTATCTCATTTATGTACTGCGGAAGAAAAGCGCATTTACTTTCCGCTTACAGGAATTTAAACCAACCAGGCGGATTTATACAGAAATCTTGAAGATTGGTATTCCAACTTTGACATTTCAGCTTCTCACCAGCCTTTCCATTGCGCTGGTCAACCGGGCGGCAAACGGATATGGTGATGCGGTGATCGCCGGGATGGGAGCGGTTACAAGAATCACTTCTATGGGTACTTTAGTTGTATTTGGTTTTTTGAAGGGGTTCCAGCCAATTGCGGGATTCAGCTATGGAGCCAGGAAATTTGACCGCCTGCGGGAAGCAGTCAAAACTTCCATTTTGTGGTCATCCGTTTTCTGTATCCTTGTCGGACTTTTGATGGCTCTGTTTTCCACACAGATCATATCGCAGTTTGCAAATGGTAATAGTGATATGATCGCTGTAGGTCGGAAATCCCTTTTTGCAAACGGGCTGTCCTTCTTCCTGTTTGGGTTTTACACGGTATATTCCTCGCTGTTCCTTGCGCTTGGAAAAGGGACAAAAGGCTTTGTACTTGGAGCCTGCCGGCAGGGAATCTGCTTTGTGCCTGTCATTTTACTTCTTCCCAAAATCTGTGGTATCAATGGAATACTTTATGCGCAGCCGATTGCGGATGTGTTTTCGGCTGTGATCACTATTTTTATGGCATGGCAGCTTCATAGAGAACTAAGGGTAACAGAAGCACAAATCTGTCATGATAAGTAAGAATGGCACTTCTGATGCGTAAGTAAACTGGATGGTTATTGTTCCTCCGGTATCGACTATGTGCTGCTTTGCGGGGCATCCTCCGTAGCGGGTGAAAGCAACAGCGTTATCGAATGAAAGGAAAAAACTTTAGCACAAATGACGCGGGGAAGGAATACCGCTTCGAGCAGGAGGGGCTGAATGTATGGCGCAGCCATTTTGACGGGGGCTTGCGGAAAAAGCAAAGGAGAGCGGCGCAGAGGTCAGGGACGGCGTGGCGGCTCTTTCCTGCACGGGCAGAAGAATTTTACAGAGGGTGCAAGGTATGTCATTGACTGCGAGGGCGTTGTCGGGACATTCCATCGTGAATAAAGTAGCCGGAGACAGGGAATATCTTGTTTTACGGGGAATTGATTTTAATGTGGAAAAGGGCGATTTTATAAGCATCATGGGGCATTCCGGGTGTGGGAAAACGACACTGCTGAAAATCATGGGAACCATTGATAGACCAACCAAAGGGAAGGTGTTTTATGAAGATGTGGATGTACGGAGACTCAGTACAGACCAACTGGCGGAACTTAGGAAAAATAGGATTGGCTTTGTATTTCAGGATTTTAATCTAATGGATAATCTGTCTGTTGAGGAGAACATCATGATCCCGATGGTGCTGAATAAAACAAAGTACCGGGATATGCGGGCAGTTGTTGACAGGAATGCTGACCTTTTGGAAATATTGGGCCTTTTGAAAAAATATCCCTATGAACTTTCCGGCGGGGAAAAGCAGCGGGTAGCAATTGCAAGGGCATTGTCTAATGAACCGGATATCATTCTGGCAGATGAGCCGACCGGGAATTTAGATACGGTATCAGCAAAAAAGATTATGGATTATTTTGCAGAAATAAATGACCAGAGGAAAAAGGCGGTTGTGGTAGTGACACATGACCCGGTGGTTGCAAGTTATGCCAGAAGGATCTTATTCATAAAAGACGGGAAGATCATGAAGCAGATGGAGAATCATTCAAAACAGCAGGAAAGCATACGCGTCATATCAGATGCAATGTTGGACTTGTGAAATAGTCAGGCTGGTGTTATACGGATTAATACCAGATAGAATCAAACCGCCGTACTATGGCAGACCGCCATATGCGGCGGTCTGCCTATTGGAAAGCGGGGGAATCAGTTAATATGCTTACACGGCGGTTTGCGTTTCCCCTATATCGGACGAATGGCGAAAAATATAATTTATGACGGAAAAGTGAGGAAATGCGTATGAAGATAGCGATCTGTGATGACAGCAGGGAGGACAGGGGGAACTGAGGGAGCTGCTGGAAGCCTACGGTTATGATTTTGAAATAAGGGAATATGGCTCCGGCGCGGAGCTTTATATTGTCATTGCCGCTCCTTTCTATCTGCGGTATAGAAAAAGGACAGTCGAATTAACGTCGGCTGCCCTTATAAAATTGCACTTGGATTTTAAGGTGTTGCTCGATAAATTGTAGTTGTTTTACCTTTGTCCAGATTGTGTTTCGCTTTTGATTTGTTCCATTTCCGTTGCTACATATTCAGCGGTTATCTTTTGATATTCCCCATTAGCTTTTGGGAAAGATACTAACTTGAGCAACTTGGCAGAGTAAGTCTGTGCAGGTTCATTTTCAAGGTCATTTGTGTATATTTCAACAACAGCATATCCAACAATGTTTTCTCCTTCGTGAATTATGATATTGATATATGCCGTAGTTCCCATATACCGTTCAAAATCGCTCTCGCCTGTTCGAGATAGGTTAGTCCAATATACAGTAGTATCATTTCCAGTGTTGAACGATGAGCCTAAATATGTTATTTTGTTGCCCTCCCAAAGAAGCAATGTCCCGCCATCAACTGATACTTCAAAACTTAAATCGTCGTATTCCGTAACGGATAGTTTTAATGGAAGTCCCGGTCGGCTGCTCATAGCAAGGCTCCACTTATAATCTGCTGGCAACTCTATACCTTCCTGCATGGTTATTTCTTCATCTGATGAAGCGGCATACGCTCTGATTGTCAAAAAGCCCGGCGCAATGATAACGTCTGGAACAGAAATTTTGAAAAGCACTCCGGCTACCAAAGCTACGCATAAGCAAGCCGCCATAGCCGCCCATTTGAGCCAACCATTCTTTTTCTTCGTCTTTGTTTGAGCTTCCTCAATAAACTGATTATCGACATTCGTAATGCTGTTATACAGCTTTGAGATTTCCTTTTTTTTCATAGGGAATAGCCCTCCTTTTCAAGTTTGGACTTTAGATTTTGCCTAAGTCGGTACATTTTCTTTGCCATATTTGCCGGGGACATACCGCTTTCTTGTGCAAGTGTATTTACAGTTTCACCATTCCAATAACGACGCATGAAAAGAATACGGTCATTTTGCGGTAATGACGCAAGCCATGTGTTTATGATGTTGGTTAACTCTTGTTCTTCAATTTGGTGTTCAACAGTAGCAGGGGACGGTATGCAGTCCTCCAACTCATTTAGAAGCAGCTCCATGCCCGCATAGCGTTTTTGGCGGTGATTTTTCTTCCAAAGGTCAAAAGCGATATTTCGGACTACTTTACCAAGCCATGCGCCAAGTTTGTCGGGCTTCTGTGGTGGTATTGAGTTCCAAACCCGCAAATATGTATCACTAACACATTCGTCAGCGTCGGCACTTATTGACAGTATGTTCAATGCAATCCTGTGGCAAAAGGCTCCATATTTCGTTGCTGTTTCTGAAATTGCAGCTTCATCACGCTTAAAATATAAGCTAATGATTTGTAAATCCTCCATTTCAGTCCCCCTCCGCAAGAATTATGTTCTTGAAAGCTTTCACTTATAAAGACGACATTTCAGGAATGATATTCCCTGTACTTTTACAAAATTATAAACTTTCTTTGTGAATATTTCTACCGCCAGAAAAGTAGAATACACAAAAGCTAAAGATGAATCGTACACTCCAGACAAAATCGCCGAATACAGTGTGGAAAATGGATATTATGTGGAAGGAACCGGCACATCATGGGTCTTGCTGGAGGATTTACCAAAGCTGTATGGCATTAAAGTCTCATCCATAAGCTCAGGTGCAAATAATATGAGGGCAGTGATTGATAATGGCGGAATCATCATATGTGCTATGGGAAAAGGGGATTTCACAATATCCGGTCATTACATTGTCATATATAGGTATGATAACGGGGGATTTATGGTAAACGATCCTAACTGTGTAGCAAGGAGCGGCAGGAGATGGACATTCAGTGAGATTGAAAATCAGATTAAAAGTATATGGGTATATGGCAAAGAGAAATAGTAAGAAAGGTAACCCTACAAAAGACAAACCGCCGCACTATGGCCATCATCCGCCATATGCGGCGGTCCGCCTGTTTGAAAGCGGGGGAAAGAGTTAATATGCTTACACGGCGGTTTGTGTTTGTGCCGCCTTATATCGGACGAATGGCGAAAAACTTCAGACCTGTTTTTGGATTTTGAAAAGGAAAAGATTTCGTTCCCTCGCGGCTGACTGCGCCTAAATTCTGCCGATATAAAAAGTAAAAAGAATTGTCCGTGGGGAAGCTAATGCTCAATGCGAGAAAAGCATTCGCATGGGAAATGAATTGCAGGTGATGGGATTGAAACGGCGAAAAGGCTCAGGCAGAAAGATGAAGATACCATACTGATCTTCATAACAGGCATACGGGAATATGTTTTCGAGGCGTTTGACGTGGCGGCGTTCCACTACCTGTTAAAGCCCATTGAGGAAGATAAGTTCCGGGAGGTATTCCGTCGGGCAGAGCGGGAGCTGGAAAAGAGGAAGAGTAAGAGACGGGAAACAGTGTTCATAAAGACGAGGAACAGGAGTTTTTCGCTGGAAAAGGACAGTATCTGGCAGAGAGGACAAAGCGGCTGCAAGATTCCTGTTTGTGAGGATAACCCTTTGACTGCACATCATAACTGGATATTGCTTGTAGGGGTCTATGTAATATGTGTCTGACGTATAGAATGGATAAAACTTTTCTTCGGTGAGGTATTCAAAAGATATTTCTCTTTGCCGCCTCCTATCCCTGTCATGCTATGCGTTGATAGCGGCATAGTGTATGACTACTCTGCAAAAGGCGTTAAATGTGTATTCGATATGCTCCTTGTATGCTTCTGTGCAAGTCATGGAAGTTCCCCCTTTCTCCCACATAGGGCGGTGCATGGTTTACGGTTGCATTTATAATTCAGAGGGGTGGCAGCACTTTAGGCTGTCGCACCTTGTTGTCTAAACTATTCAAACTTGCGGTCATACAATAATGCTGCAATCAGCACAACAAAACATGAACCAGCATTGTGGACTAATGCCCCGTTAGTAGGGGTTAGCATACCCAAAACAGAAAGCACTAATTCATTTAAGCTGTCCTTAAAATAGCGCAAAAAGATTTCGCTGCTTTCACAGGAAAGCAAACCAAGAACATTATTGTTATTTTCCTCTAAATGCTGTAAAAGATGACAGAATACAGAGTTTGGCACACTGTTATCAGAGTATAAACCATGTGTATGACTGCAATCAATAGCACTGTCGTTTTGGGGAAAGGTGAAAAGTGAGTGAAAGTTTAGCAAGAGGGATTGACAGAAAGATTATTTTTATTTATAATTTGCGTTATGTATAATCAAAGATATATATAATATAGATTATAAATGGAGGTGCAAATATGCCAGCAATTGCGAAAGTAACAAAAGAAATGATTATAGACGCAGCTTTTGAAATTGCAAAAGAAATGGGAGCAGAAAACATAAACGCCCGGACAGTTTCGCAAAAACTCGGCTGTTCAACGCAGCCTGTTTTATATCATTTTAAAACGATAGAAGATGTGCGAATTGCAGCACATAAAAAAGCAGGCGAATTTCATATTAGCTATGTAACAAATATAAGCGGCAAATACGAACGCCCTATGTTGGAAGTGGGTATGAGGCATATTCAGTTTGCAGTAGAAGAAAAAAATCTTTTTCGCTTTTTATTTCATTCAAACTATTATACAGGCGTTTCCCTTTCTGATTGGCTTACAAGGGAAAATTTTGGTTCTTTATTTTCTATTTTGGAGAGACAAGCAAAGGTAGACGAGCGAAAGGCATATAACATATTTTCTCAAATTTTTTTAGTAACACATGGAATAGCCAGTTTGCTTGCTAATAATGCAATGGTTTATGATGAAACATATTGTATAAAGACATTGTCTAATGCCTATTTTGGAGCAATGCATCTGATTGAAGAGGGAAGCTTATTATGAAAAAGCAACACAAATACTTTTTCGGTAAGGAAGCAAGGAATGAGAATGAGCAAAAATGCAAAGCTGATTAACAAAGCGACAAACCAGAACTTGAACGGGAGATGATGTTATGAATTTAATTATTTCAACACTTAGGAAAGATGATTTATATAATAAAAAAATAATTGAAAATATACAAAAAAACATAAGTAATGTTGAGATTATTTATACAGAAGATATGAATATAAAAGGCTGCATAGGTTGTAATCGTTGTTGGCTTGTAACACCGGGAATATGCACTATAAAAGATGATTATGAAAAATTGCTAATCAAATTTTTGCAATCAAAACAAGTTGTTTTTATAACAGATTTAAAATTAGGCTTCGTATCGTATAAGTTAAAAAATATTTTTGATAGAATATTACCTCTTTTGACAATGAATTTACGATTTAAAAATGGACAAATGAGGCATTACTTTAGATATAAAAAACATTATAAAATGGGGTTAATATATAAAGGAAATGGGAATCGGGAATTTTTAGAAAAATGGCTTGAAAGAGTAATGATAAATTTGGACGGAACATCGATTGGCACATACAATATTGAGAACGAGGAGGAAATTTTAAATGCACTTATTAATTGTTAGTTGTACTCCGAGGGCGAAAGAAAAAAGTAATACAGATAAAATATTAGATGAATTAAGAAAAGGATATGAGTACAATGGAAATACAACGGAAACATTATATTTATATAAAAGAAATGAATGGGAAAGTATTAGAGAAAAATTCTATGAAAATGATAATATTTTGTTTGCGTTACCATTATATGTAGAGTGTATTCCCGGAATTATGGCAGAATTTTTAGAAACATTAAAACCAAAGCAAAATTGTAATACCAAAATAGGATTTTTATTACAAAGTGGGTTTGCAGAGGCATCCCAATTAAGGTGTTGTGAATCATATTTAGAAACATTACCATCTTTATTAGGATGTGAGTACAACGGAACGCTATTAAAGGGTAATATGTTTGCAGTAAGTTTTCTAGGCAGTAAAATGGGAAAACAAATGGTAGAACCTTTTTATAACATGGGGAAATATTATGCTCAAAACAATTATTTTAATAAAGAAGTGGTAAATGACTTTGCTAAACCAGAATATTTCTCTAAAAAAGAAATCTTTCTCAGCAATGTAGTAAGTCCATTAAATAAATTGTTTATGAAAGTATTTGCTAAAAAATTAGGCTGTAAAGGTTCACTTAATGATAAGCCATATCAAAATTATATTAAAAGATAATTTGCTTTCTGCTATCGTGAAAGAATATAAATTTGATTCCGTTCAGGCATTTTATAAGGAATTGAATGCGGCGGAGAAAGGGAATCGTGACTATAAGGCGGCACGTACAGAGTGGGAGAAAATCTATGGAGACAAAACGGCGGATTCCAGAGGCATCAGGGATGGGCTCCGGTCAGTCTACAAACAATAGGAGGGTGCAGACTCAATGCGTGTGGTAAAAGAAGCGGAAGATAGCATGAAAGCGGCTGTTATTCCCATTTTTCAAAACAGCAATAAGTAATACGGCATAGTGTTTATAGGGGTAAGTTATAATGAGTGATTGGGAACTATTGATTGATAATATAGATAAGATTCATACTACCAAAATGGGAATTGACAGGATTAAGAGAAATTTGAAATTAAATACCGATGATGTTGTTGGATACTGCGAAAGTTTGATTATGAATAAGAATTGTCATATCTACCGACAGGGCAAAAATTGGTATTGTGAAATTGATAATGTAAGGCTGACCGTTAATGCTTACAGCTACACAATTATTACTGCACACACCATGAAGTAAATTGCTGGCGAAATGGATATCGTGGATATTTAAGGGGCACTATTGTCCCTCAATTATTTAGCTGATTATAGACAGACAGACGGTCTAATATAATGACTAAATCAGGGAGATGCCACGCAAAGTAGCAGAAAAAAACGAAATGTAATCCCTGCTTGCTTGTAATGTAAAACAGGCTTTCCTATACTTGGCATATCAAAACAAAGAGGCAAAATCCCGCACAGCTTGCCGGGCATTACTCCATGCAACGGCAGTAGAATTTTGCTTCGGAAAACAAAAAGTTAAAAACAGGAGGTTTTACATGACATTTGCAGAAAAATTAAAATCTATCCGCAAGCAGGCAGGTATGTCACAGGAGCAGTTGGCGGAGAAACTTGGCGTATCAAGACAGGCAGTTACCAAATGGGAAACAGATTCAGGCATTCCGGACATTGAAAACATGATGGCGATATCCGTCCTGTTTGACATTTCCATAGATGAACTGCTCTCCAATGAAAAGGGGGCAAAAGAGCCGGCAGACTATTTTTATGAGAGCACTACGGAGTATGACATTGATGAGCCGAAACGCTACGATATGAAATTCGGCGGTGCAAAGCAATTCACACTGTCGGGATATGATGGCGAGAAAATCCGAGTCCGCCTCGTATCCAATACCATGCCCACGATTCAGAATGATTTTAAGGTCAGGATTGACGACATCAGAAAACGGATTGATGTGGACGTAAGTCGTAAAAATGGGGTGACAGAGGCGATGGCAAAAGAAGCGGTCAGCATCTTTGTCCAGATACCGACGCCGTATATTGGGAAAATTGAATGTGCGGTCAATGCGGAAACGGTGGGAATCCATTCTTTGGAGTGTGAGAGCATAGAACTTGATATGAAGACACCGGATGTTATCCTTGCGGACGTCACCGGAACGGTAGAGATTAAAGCATTGGAAAAAACCTCTTACGATGTGCTGAAGCGTATGGGAAGCATCATTGAATTTCCTACATTTTATGACCATATGAGCGGAAAGGACAATTTACAGCTTCACTGTGAGTATATGGGGTATTACAACAAAGGCAGCGTGGAGGAAGCACTCGGGATGCTTGGGCTTTCTGATGCGGCAGATAAGCCTGCGGGCAGCTATTCTTTAGGAATGAAGCAAATCAGAGATTTGTTTCGAATGCTGTGTACCGAGTATGGCATGACGTTTATGATATCCAACCATCTTCTCCCGGATATAGAAAGTATTGCCGATACGGTTGGCGTTATCCATCATGGAAAAATGATGAAAGAAATATCCATGAAAGAAATTGCAGAAACAAATACGGCGTATATTGAGCTTTTGCACAAGAAACAGAGCTTGCGGAAAAGCTGGAGCTGTTATCAGCGTTAAATGCCCTGCTCAACATGGACGAAAAGGGCGATGATGCTATCAGTATGGACGATGATGCACCGGAGGAAGGAAACGGAGGGCAGGAGGAAGAAATTTCCCAAAAACCGGAAACGGAAGAAAACGCTGCGGATGCACCGATACCGTATCCAGCAGGAAATGCAGGATGGGTGCCCATGCCGGGCGGCGGCAGACCGCCGGGAATGAAAGTTGCGGCGGCTATGTGTGACAAGCCGGTACAGAAGATGTCACTAAAGGAAAGGCTGGAAGCGTTCAAAGCACCGGCGGCTAGGGCGGATACTGAAAAAGTGAAAAGGAAGGAGAAAACGCTGTAACAATTACAGAATCAATGAAATTTCAATCGTGTTCAGATCGGACCCCCCAAAATCCATCCCGCTCAATTTTTACGATACTCTTTCGGTAGGACTTCAAAATATATTTTAAATGCCGCAGTAAATTTGCTCTGGCTGTCATAGCCGACAGCCTGTGCGATTTCAGCTATGCTCTTATTCGTTTCTTTTAACAGTTTTGCAGCCTGTCGCATTCGATGTTCCTTGATATGTGCCGCAATGGAAGTTCCATAGACTGACTTAAAAGCATTTTTCAAAGTTGTTGGATTGATGAGATATTGTCTTGAAAGTTCCTCTATGGTAATTCTCTGCTCCATGTGCTGCAAAAGCTGGTCATGGATTTTCCGAATCGTTTCAGTCAGCTCGAATTGATATTCAGCCAGTTTGTTTTGGGGCGTAAACTCCATCTTGGCAAGGTAAAGCAGCAATTCCAAAATCTTGATTTTTTGGAATGGAAGCATAAGCGTTTCAGGCTGGTTATAAAATGCAGAAAAAATACTTTCTGTCTGTTCATTTCCGGCAAGGAAGACAGGTCTGTCATCTTTGCAGAATTTTTCAGGTAATATGGTTTCAAAAATACCAAAGTTTTTTAACAATTCGGGAGGAGTGTCAGAGGCTTCCTGCAGATCAATATAGATGCCAAGTCCCTGATATGTACCGTTTGGAAAGGTAAGTACGGAATCCGTACAGGTTTTCATGGTATGCAGGGAGAAATCTCCCGGATTCAAATAAATCCGGTTTCCGTTTTTCATCTCCCACATCATCTGTCCGGCTTTGCAGTAGTTAATCTGAACCATGTGCGATATAGCCTTATGTTGCACAGAAAAAGAATCGGTTGAAAATGTAAGATAGCATAACTCAATACCGGGATAAAGCGGAATGAGAGTTTGTGATACCTCTTGATGTAATTTCTCCACATTTTTTTGTATTTTTACCAATTCCTCATTCATAAGACAGACCTCACAATTCAGGGCAGGTGATTTCCATAACCTGCTCAATCATCTGATGCAGCAGACGTCCTTGCTCTGTATCTGCGGCTCGATAATATACTTCTTTTCCTTCACGCCGGCAAATAATCAGACCGCTGTTTTTCAATGGTCTGAGATGATGTGAAACTGCCGGGCTTGACATATGGAGCATGTCTGAAATATTGAGGACACATTCCTCACAATGGCATAGGAGCCAGAAAATTCGGATTCTGGTGGTATCGCCAAGCTGTTTGAAAACTTCAGCTACGGTTTGGAAATAGTCTACATGGTCTAATTGTTTCTGGATCAGTGCGGTCTGCGGTCCTTCTCCATGTTGGTGTGGTAATTTCATATTGTCCATATTATTTTCCTTTCTTCTCGTTTGCATTTCGCCCAAACGGAAATACTTTTCGCCCGTTTGGGAAGGAATGCTTTAGGGATATTGACGTGTGCCTTTCTCTGTATTATATTACGGCTATGATGATTAAACAAGTACTTAATCACTGAATTTAAAAATAGCAAGGAGGACTTTACAATGAAAAAGACTTACAAAATCGAGGTAGACTGTGCCAACTGTGCAAATCTGATGGAGGATGCAGCCCGTAAAACAGCAGGAGTACAGAGCGCAACGGTCAATTTCATGACACAGAAGATGATCGTGGAATTTGACGAAGGGCAGGAGCCGAAAGATGTTATGAAGAATGTGCTGGATGCCTGCAAGAAAGTGGAGCCGGACTGCGAGATTTTCCTGTAAGCCAGAGCTGCCCATGAAAAGGTGACACCCTGAAAATGCCCGACTGCAGTTTTGGGGTGTCTTTTTTATCAGAAACGATTAAACAGTTAAGCATATTTTGAAAGGAGCTTTTACCATGCAAGAATTAGTAATCAGCATATTGCTGACAGTTGTTATTATAATGGCTGCTGTACTTCTTATCTTTGTCGGCAGCCGCAAGGATGGTATGACAAAAAAACAGAGGGTTATGATGATCCGTATTTTGATCAGCGCCGGAATCTTACTGGCACTCCAGTTTGTTTCAGCAGAGATGTTTGATACGGCTGACAGTTATTTATTTCCGTCCGCAGGAAGGTGGATTCGTTTTGCGTGCTATCTGATTGATTATCTGATTATCGGATATGACATTCTGAAGAAAGCTGCAAAGGGCATTAAAAACCGTCAGGTATTTGACGAGAGTTTTCTCATGGCAGTGGCTACGATTGGGGCAATGGCGCTGGCTATTTATGAGAATGGCGAGTATCTGGAAGCCATTGCCGTTATGCTGTTTTATCAGATTGGCGAGTGGTTCCAGGGCTATGCAGTTGGTAAGAGCCGCCGCAATATCAGTAACCTGATGGATATTCGGCCCGATTATGCGAATGTAGAGAGTAATGGAAAGTTAGAGCAGGTAGACCCGGATGAAGTAGGAATTGGCAGCGTGATTGTTGTTCAGCCGGGAGAAAAAGTGCCGATTGACGGAATTATCGTTGAGGGCGCTTCCAGCCTGAATACCAGCGCATTAACCGGGGAAAGCCTGCCCAGGGAGGCAAAGGTCGGTGATGAAGTAATCAGCGGATGTATCAGTATGACCGGTGTGTTGAAAATACAGACAACAAAAGAGTTTGGGGAATCCACTGTTTCAAAGATTTTGGATTTGGTGGAAAATGCAAGTTCCCGCAAATCGAAATCAGAGGATTTTATCTCGAAGTTTGCAAAAATCTATACCCCGGCTGTCTGCTATGCAGCATTGGCGCTGGCATTCCTTCCTCCTGTTGTCCGTATGCTTTTTATGGGACTGTCAGCAGATTGGGGAGTATGGATTTACCGGGCGTTGACATTCCTTGTCATTAGCTGCCCTTGTGCGCTTGTAATCAGTATTCCTTTAAGTTTCTTTGCGGGAATCGGCGGAGCAAGCAAGGAGGGCGTGTTGGTAAAAGGTTCTAACTATCTGGAAATCCTCTCCCAGACCAAGTATGTTGTTTTTGACAAAACCGGAACCATGACAAAAGGCGTTTTTGAAGTAAACGGGATTCACCATTCTACCATTGAGAACGAGAAACTGCTGGAGTATGCTGCTTTTGCAGAAAGCGCTTCTTCCCACCCCATCAGCAAGAGCTTACAGCGGGCATATGGGAAAGAGATTGACAGAACCCGTGTGGCAGATATACAGGAAATCAGCGGAAATGGGGTAACTGCAAAAGTAGACGGCGTAAAGGTTGCCGCTGGTAATGACAAATTGATGAAGCACTTAAACATTCCTTATCAGGATTGTCATCAGACAGGTACGATTATTCACATGGCAGTAGGTGGGAAATATGCGGGACATATCGTAATCTCCGATATTATCAAGCCTCATTCTAAGGCTGCAATTGCGGAATTAAAGAAAGCAGGGGTAGATAAGACCGTCATGCTGACTGGGGATGCAAAGAAAGTGGCAAATCAGGTTGCCGCATCACTTGGAATTGATGAGGTTTACAGTGAGCTTCTTCCGGCTGACAAGGTGGAAAAGGTAGAAGAACTTCTGCGGGTGAAGTTAGGCAAAGCAAAGCTGGCATTTGTTGGCGATGGTATCAATGATGCACCGGTGCTTTCCAGAGCGGATATTGGTATAGCTATGGGCGCAATGGGTTCAGATGCGGCAATCGAAGCGGCTGACATTGTTCTGATGGATGACGATCCGATCAAGATAGCAAAGGCAATCAAGATTTCAAGGAAATGTCTGCGGATTGTTTACCAGAATATTTCGATGGCGCTTGTAGTGAAATTTGCCTGCCTTGCATTAGGGGCTGTGGGAATCGCAAATATGTATCTGGCTATTTTTGCGGATGTGGGTGTTATGATTCTTGCGGTGCTGAATGCGATCCGCTGCCTGTTTGTGAAAAAACTGTAAGGAAGGAGGGGGTTCCTTTGACAGAATATCAGGATAGTCATTTTTCCAAAGAATTGAAGCCAAAGTATGTGAATTATGCAGGTTGAATAGACATAGTTATCAAATCAGGAGAAAGTGAATTTCCCTCTAAGAATCAGGATGGCAATTCTTTATAGTTAGCGCAGATGCTGTCGGAGATGTCAGTGTCCTTGAGGGCTCTATTATAAATGAGGTTTTGTGGTTATGTAAGATGATGGCTTGAAATAGAGAACTGATTGGATAATCAAGAGTCTAAAACTTGCGCTGACATTATCTTGATATAAGATAGACTTAGGCAGAAAGAGCAGATAGTAAAAGACAGAGAAGCGAACAGGCTGCATCAGGCAAGGCAGAACGATAAAGGGGCGAGATAGCGGAGTTACCAGAGGAAACTTTTTGGAGTGAAGAAAAGTGTTCCCCAGAAGCAGCGGAACAGGGATTATAATTTTTCATAATCCCTGCTGCTTTAACATAATGACTGCATGGAACGTCAGTGTGTCGGAGTTGTAGTATATCTGCATATTCCCATTATACTTACCAACTATTTTGCGAATGCTTTTCAGTCCGAAACCATGCTTATTGCTATGGGGGATACTTATAGTCGGAATGCCATGTTCTGTTGTGAAAGGATTTGTCCGACAGGAGTTAATGACTGTCAAAACCGTAAATGGAGTTTTTCCTTTTTTGCCTGCACTGATTTCAATAAATGATTCAGGGATGTTTTCAGCCGATTTTACAGCATTGTCGAGCAGATTGCAGAATAATGAGGTAAGATCATTGTCAGCAATGAAATCTGTTGTTCCGCTTCGTATGTCGGCATGAAAAGCTATGTGGCTGTCAGTACACTGCTGCATATAGCGGCATAAAATGGAATTAAGCATTGCATGATCACATAGCCGGGCAGATTCTTTTAAGTCAGAAGAACAGATTAACTGGTGCAGATAAGCATCTATCTTATCATGTTCTTTCTGCTGGTTCAGCACATCGATGGAGTGCAGATGCTTCTTTATATCGTGGATTAAAATGCGCTGGTTTTCGTTTTGCAGGCGCAGCATTTCATAATATTCAGTAGAGTTAGACTCTTTTTGAAGTAGCAACTGCATCTGTGTAAATTCCATGTTTTTTTTCAGGCTGTACTGGTTGATGCCAAATACAAGCAGGTTGCTTATCAGCAGGAAAAAGGCGCTTAGCGTGACCATTCCTTTTAAGGGGGGAGAAAGAAGGAAAGAATCACTGATGTTTACCAATGTAAGCATGATAAAGACAGAGGTTATGGGAATAAAAATCAGAAGCAGGACAGATTTGTCATGATGCTGCTTCTGCGTCTGCTGCCCTTTCAATAAATGAATCAGGATATATACAATGGTAAAAAATATCGTTTTGCTGAAAATAATAAAAAGTATCATATTTTGAAACTGTTCGGATTCGGCAAGGAAGTGAGGCGAGAAACGTTCAATCGTGCTGTATACGGTTAATTCGCACATTCCCATAACGGCAGCTAAAACAGCGGAATGAAACAGCGCAGAATACCATTTGAGATTATACTGGGTAAGCAGGAAAATAAAATTCATGACAAAATATAATGCCATGTTCAGCCATATATATTCCAGCAGGGATATGGCAAACATTGCAAAATAAAAAATGAAAAGTATTGCAAATTGTATCCACGGTCTGCGCTTGGCAGTAAAAAGGTTAGAGGAATACTGCCAGAGTATAATTGCTTCTACAAGAAAACTGAAAAAATAACAGGTTGTGTTTATCATTTGCTTTACCTCGTACTTTCCAAATAAAGGAGATAGGCTTCCTTAAATGCACTGTATTTTCTTTTTGTCAGATAAGCAGACTGATTATCTGACATATGGACAAGATTACGGTCAAAATCCGTGACATGTTCAAGATTGATAATGAAACTGCGGTGTGTCTGGAAGAAACGGTTTTTAGGGAGAAGCTCCAGCCAGTACTGTATATTGTGAATGGATTCAAAATCACACCGAGTAGTATGTACCGTTATTTTTCTGCCCTTTGCTTCCACTGCTATGACGGAAGATGCGGGCAGTGTATGCACACCTTGTTTTGTTTCAACCGGGATTTTTACTGTCATAGTGTTATACAGGTCAACCGCATCTTTCATATTACGGAAAAACCGTTGTTTAGACAAAGGCTTTGAAAGATATCGGAATACATGGAACCGCATTGCATCATCAAGATATTCGGAATAAGAGGTCACAATAAAAATAATAATCTTATCATTCTTCTTTTTTAATTCCTTTCCCACATAGATACCATTCATTCCGGGCATTTCTATATCAAGAAATATAATGTCTTTGTCACCTTTATCTGCCAGCAGGGATTCCCCGTCAGGAAAGCAGACCAGTTCGGGGCATTTTACGCTTATGTTTTCAAAAAAGTTTCTGATATATTTTTGAAGCTGTTCAATTATCAGCGCATCATCGTCACAGATGAGTATTCGCATTTTTGCCTCCATGGGTCAGGCGAACATGCTTGCATGTTCATTTGACCCTCAAATCAAGGTTGAAAGATTTTCTTTCAACCTTATACCTCTTTTCATGCAATTTACTACATAGTTACTCTTGTATTATACAATAAAGATTAGGAAAATACAGAGGAACTGCATGAAAAGACATTTTTGGTTGGATTTTGGGATAAAACAAAGGAAACGAATATTTGTAAAATGACCAAAAAAGGGCAAAAAATGTCGTTTCATGCAAGAAAGGTTGAAATTATGGCAAATAGAGGGATAATGGAAATTGTCATTGAAAGGCACCGAGAAGCTGAACCCTTGATTTTTACAGGGGATGAGGCGATTTGGGGTATTGATTTTGACACTACCAATTTGATGGAAAATGGAAAGAGGAGATATTATGAAAAAGAGCGTTTCAAAAAATATGTTTGCGTTGTCTGTGCTTATGTCTGTCGGTATGCTGTTGACTGGCTGCTCCGATACGGCAGCAGGATCTTCGGAGAGTACACCGACGGGAAGCAGCACAGAGGCGATGCAGGGGAGTGTAGGAGGGGCGGAATCCGGGACAAACCATATCAGTGAGAAGCTGTCCGATAAGTTGGTAATTGATGCGGAGGTAGATTTGCCAAAAGACCAGGTATATAGCGTGTATGCGTTAACAAAACAAGCGTTTCCGAGAGAAGATTTAGATGCTCTTTTCGGAGTGTCACAAGCAGTCGTAACGGCTCACCCGGAATGGGTGGGAGCATATTCTGCTGAAACGGAAGAAGGCGGATACTTTAGTACGGATCCCTATGGAAATTTTACATATGCGAAGGACGAGGAAAGGGACGACTACATCGTATATTTGGTGGAATCCGCATATTATAATGCTGGCAGTTGTTCTTTCCAGAAGGAAGAAATACAGGATTTATCCTTCCTGGACGCAGAAAAAGCCATTCAGATGGGAAAGGAAAAGATTAAGGAGCTGACAGGACAGGATTCGGAGGTTCTTGCTGCTTATGCTCTGAATCAGGAAATACTGACAGAGTTGGAGGAGAAGTACAGGCAGACTCAGAAATACCAGGAAGATGCACAGACAGGGAAAGAAACCACGGTCGGTGACTGGTCGGACGCAGATGAGATATATTATATGGAGTATGAACTGACGAAGGACGGTCTGCCAATTTATAGCGGCATCAATGAGCCGGGCATATCCATGGCAGTGGAAACCTTTTGGACGGCTGAAACCCGAATCACTATGATGCTTGATAAGGATGGGATTCGCTATATAGTCAGTAGGGGTGGAAGCTTTGACGCCAGACCGGAAGCAGAGGCGCAGACGATTATCTCAGCGGAGGCAGCACTGGAAGCGGTAAAGGAAATTTATGTGAATACCATATTGAGCTCGCAGGTTACAATCTCCCGGATATGGCTGGAATATGTCGTTGTACCGGACTGGGAAGAGAAGGAACAGTATAAGCTGGTGCCTTATTGGTGTGTGCAGATAGATTCGCCTTCGGGAAACAGCAGTGCGGAGCGGATCAATGCGATAACGGGAGGTAATCTATCCTATGGAGAATAAAAGGGCATTGCCCCGTCTGTTTGGTGCTGAATTTAAGAGGAGTCTGACGGTGAGATTTCTCCTTGTACCGGTCGGCGTGGTGTTGTGCATCTGTCTGGATACCTGGAACCAGATACCATTTATGTGGACATCTCCTGAGACTATGGATGTATACTATTATTGGTGTAATTCGTTTATATTTGGAGGCTTTTATGGCATCTATGTGGTTCCGATGCTCGCGGCGCTTCCCTATGCAGTAAGTTTTTGCGAGGAATACAATACGAATATGCTGAGGGAGCTGCTCATGAAAGCAGGAAAGAAGAAATACTGCATGTCCAAGATGCTTACGACGTTCCTGTCGGGAGCTCTTTCGGTATCGGCAGGGGGGATTACTTTTATCCTCTTGGCAAGTTTTTTTGTTCAGTTGTTCAATCGGGCCAGACTGCCGGAGACACAAGCCTTTCCTTATTATGAATTTTTGCTGCAAGGTAATGCTGCCTGCTACTTTGCAGCAGTTATCTTCCTTTTGTTTTTGACCGGAGGGCTATGGGCAACGGCAGCTTTGCTGGTATCGTCATATTTCCCTAATATTTATGTGACAGTGGCTTCTCCTTTGATTCTATCTTTTTTGACAGGGCGGGCTTTTTTTGTTTTGAAGATTCCGGTCAGATTAAGGTTGGATTTATGGCTACAGGGTAGAAGTTCCGCCGGTACAGATCAGCTCACCATTTTGTGTTCTGTGTTGGTGGTGCTGGGACTGACTGTGGGATTTGGTATTCTGTTTTATCGGAAGCTGAAAAGGAGGGTGGAGAATGAGTAAGGGACTTCGGGTGTTTTGTTTTCAGCTAAAGCAAGAATTGGTGCAGGTCAGGGTACTGATTCTGTTCATGATTCTTGCTGTGTTTATCTATTCCTATCTGGAGGCGGTGGCTAATCTGGCACAGGCGGTTGGTGAGAAAGTGAGTCCGTGGGCTTTTCCACATCTGATGAATGATTACATCTGTCAGATGGTCTTTATGGTGAGTGCAGTCTTCCTGTTTAGCACAGCACCCTTTGAGGGGAAGGCTCATTACTATATCGTTCAGCGTTCCGGGAGCCTTTTCTGGCAGTTGGGTAATGTACTGTATATTCTGGCATCTTCGTTTTTGTTTGTGGGATTTATATGGGTATTGAGTGTTATCAGCCTGCTTTCACGAACCAAGTTTAGTGGCGGTTGGGGAATCATCTGGGGGACATTGGCAAGGACAAACGCAGGGAATCAATATGATGTCCCGTTTACGGTGTTTGCTTATATTGTCGGTGTATTTTCGCCAGTGGAGGCGACTGCAATCAGCTTCTTGCTTGAGTGGGCATGTGTCTCATGGATGGGGTTGGTGGTCTATTTGTTCAACTATATCACAAAAAAGATGACAGGGATATTGGTGGCATCACTCTTTGTATTTTTGGATGTGATGATCTACAATTCATGGACACCCAAGGCATATCGTTTCTCACCGGTGACGTTGGCACAATTGAAGGTGATGTCAGGGAACAACTTATCCTATGGCGTATCTTTGAAATATGCGGTGGTGTTCTTTGCGGTGACAATCACGTTTTTTATTCTAATATGCTTGGGACAGGGAACGAAAAAAGTAAAGAAATGGGGACTGAAAAAATGAATGATAGAAGGATTCTTTTTAAAAATGTCTCTAAGACAATAGGCGATCAGACAATATTGAAGGATATCAATCTGGAGATACCCAAGCAGGGGATTTATGGAATTGTGGGCAGGAACGGTTCAGGAAAGACAGTGCTGATCAAGTGTCTGTGCGGGTTTATGCCTGTCACGGAGGGCGAGATATGGGTAGGAGAAAAACAGGTGGGGCGCGATGTGGAATTTATTGAGGATACCGGCTTCATCATCGAGACACCGGGATTTTTGCCCAGAGAATCCGGATTTCGTAATTTGAGATACCTTGCCTCCATCCGGAATGTGGTCGGAAAGGAGCGCATCAGGGAGTGTATCGCCATGGTTGGCCTTGATCCTGATGATAAGAAATGGGTAGGGAAATACTCATTGGGGATGCGCCAGCGACTGGGTATCGCACAGGCTATCATGGAGAATCCCGGTCTGATTATCCTTGACGAACCCATGAATGGGCTGGACAATCATGGGGTGGAGGAGATACGAAAGCTCCTGCTTGGACTGAAGGAGGAGGGAAAGCTGATTCTTATCATCAGTCATAACCGGGAGGACATCAACCTGCTCTGTGACAGCGTGTATGAGATGGATATGGGAGTGCTGACACAAGTAAGGTAGAAATAGCAGAATACAGCGATTGTTTTTTATATGCGGGAAGGTGTGCCGTAGTGAAGTGAAAACTGTGCTGCGATACCCTTTCTTTTTTATGCGCATGTCGATGCAAATGCAAAAAACTATATATGAAAGTTTTTGACATGGAAGTATGTCACTAAAGTAGCTCATGGGCGGCGCACAAGTAGCGTAGATAAATCTTCCCTGCTTAATTTGTATATTTTCAGATTCATTTTGGGGCGAGCTATGAAACAGGAGCTTATGGATGGACAACAAATCTGGGAAGGATGAAGGAAATAATCTATGGCTGAAAAGATTTTAAGTGTTTTTTTAGATATAATAGGGAGCAGATGTGTTAGAATGGAAAAGGATGCGCTGGCGGGTGTTATGGCGCAGAATACGGGTTCGGTGGCAAAAGAAAAAACAGTGCTATAATGAGAGTAAAAAAGACAGGGAGGGTAAATACAATGAAAGTTCTCATGATCAACGGAAGTCCGCGTGTGGGCGGCAACACATCCATCGCCCTGAAGGAGATGGAGCAGATTTTTGCGGCGGAAGGCGTGGAGACGGAAACAATTCAGATCGGAAACAAGGATATCCGCGGCTGTATCGCCTGCGGTAACTGTGCCGAGAAAGGGAAATGTGTCTTTGACGACATAGTGAATGAGACGGCGCCGAAATTCGAGGCGTGCGACGGGCTGGTGATAGCGTCGCCAGTTTACTATGCGTCCGCCAATGGCACACTGATTTCTTTTCTGGACAGACTGTTCTACAGCACGTCCTTTGACAAGAGCATGAAGGTGGGAACGGGCGTTGTGGTGGCAAGGCGCGGCGGCATGTCGGCGACCTTTGACGAGCTGAACAAGTATTTTACGATCTGTGGTATGCCGGTGGCGTCCAGCCAGTACTGGAACAGCGTCCACGGCAGGGTGCAGGGCGAGGCGGCGCAGGATGCGGAAGGGCTGCAGACCATGCGCGCGCTTGCCAGAAACATGACTTTCCTGATGAAGAGCATCGCGCTCGGCAGGGAAAAGTACGGTTTGCCGGAAAAAGAGCCTTTCCAGAGGACAAATTTCATCAGATAGTTTTCGGCAGTACATATTTTTCGGAGTAGAAGGCATACTGTTCTTTGTAGTAAGTGCTTTCCTCCTTCATGACGGAAAGGGAATGGTGCAGATTCATGCTGTTCTCGGCAGCGTCCACGATGCAGATGGCGATGTTGGAGCAGTGGTCTGCCGCCCTTTCCAGATTCGTGAGCAAATCCAGCCAGATAAAGCCTGTCTCTATGGAGCAGACGCCCTTTTTCAGACGGCTCACATGGGCGTTTCGCAAGTTTTCTTTCAAATCGTCGATCACCTGTTCTAACGGTTCTATATTTTGCGATAATTCCAGATCGTTTTGCACAAACGCGGTACAGGAGAGCGTCATAATTTCGGATACTGCACTGCAGAGCACCTGCAGCTCCTGTAAGGCTTCTTCGGTAAACTGCAGTTTTTTATCCTTTAATTCTTCCGCGGATTTTAAAAGGTTGACGCTGTGGTCGGAAATCCGTTCGAGGTCGCCGATCACCTTTAGCATCATGGAGACACTGCCGCTGTCTGAATCGCTCATCTGATAGCTGCTCAGTTTCACAAGGTAGGAGCCTAATATGTCTTCGTAGTGGTCGCATGTTTCTTCCGCTTCCTGTACTTTCTTTGCGGTCTGCCTATCGTACCGTGTCAGCAGTTCCATCCCGTTTTTCAAAGAGGTGGTAGAGATTTCCGCCATTTCCCTTACCAGCATATAACATCTGTCCAGCGCGATATGGGGCGCGGCGAGGAGTCGTTCGTCCAGTATGGAGGCGGTTTCCTCGGTTCCGGCATCGGGGACGAGTTTCACAGCCAGCCTTTCCAAAAGGGCGGAGGTGGGGAGAAGCAGAACGGTACATAAAATATTAAAGGCGGAGTGGGTGAGCGCAATGCCAAACAATGACGCGGGCTCATCCAGAAGCGGGGGTTTTATAAACAGGGACACAGGAAGGAAAGCAAGGAGCAGAATCAGGGTTCCCAATATATTAAAGGAAAGGTGGACAACCGCCGCTCGTCTGGCATTTTTGGTCGTGCCAAAGGAGGAGAGCATGGCTGTTGCGCAGGTGCCGATATTCTGCCCCATGATAATCGGCATGGCGGCGCCGTAGGAGACTTGTCCCGTGGAGGCAAGTGCCTGCAGAATGCCGACAGAGGCAGAGCTTGACTGGATGACTGCTGTGAGTACGGCACCCACAATGATACCGAGAACGGGATTTTGAAACAGGATAAACATCTGCCTGAAGGCCGGGACGTCGGCAAGACCGGAAACAGAGCCGGACATGGTATCCATGCCGAACATCAGGGTGGCAAAGCCTAAAAGAATCGTGCCGGAATCCTTTTTCTTGCTGGTTTTTCCGAACAGGAAAAAAAGGATGCCGACCGTTGCCAGAATCGGGGTGAAGGAGGTGGGCTTAAGCATACGGACGAAGAGGTTGTCGCTGGAAATGCCGCTTAAGCTTAAAAGCCATGCGGTGACGGTGGTGCCAACGTTTGCGCCCATGATCACGTTGATCGCCTGTTTTAATGTCATCACGCCGGAATTGACAAAGCCCACCACCATAACTGTGGCGGCGGAGGAGCTCTGGATTACGGCGGTGACGACCAGCCCTGTCAGAAAGCCGGCGGCCTTATTCTGGGTCAGTCTGGCGAGGAGCAGCTTCAGACTCCCTTCCGCGCGCCGTTCCAGTGCATCGCTCATTACGCTCATGCCGAACAGAAACAGGCTTAAGCCGCCGGCAAGCGCCAAAATGTCAAATAGGTCCATAATAGTAGAATACCTCGCTCGTTTTCGGTAAATCAGTCAGTCAAGAATAGTTTGTGCATTCTTTTATACTTTAAACAGAGGATGGGCATTCTTGCAGCGGGACAGACATAAAATATGGTTATGCCTGCCTATGGGCATTGCGGTATTTCCCGGGAGACATGCCGGTAAGCCGTTTGAACACGGTAATAAAGTAATTGTAGTCAGAGAAGACGCAGGCGGAGGCGACCTTACTGATTTTCCATTCAGGATGCTCGGTGAGAAGCGTTTTCGCCTTTTCTATGCGCAGGATCCTGATATGTTCGGCGATACCGCAGCCGTAATTCTGGCCGGAAATTTCGTAGAGATAGGTTTTTCCGATCTGGAAACGGCGGCACAGGTCAGTGACGCTTATTTCTTCGGTAAAGTGCGCGCTGATATATTCGTCAATCTGTGCCGGCAGTTCTTTGCGCTGTACGATTGCCATTCGCTCCAGACAAAGACAGGAGGCGCATTTTTCCCGGACGTTTTTCCAGCTGGCTTCATCATAGGACGGATAGGAAAATACATGGCCAAAAAACAGATAGCCAATCACGATATTGCCCAGAGTAGACCTGTTCCGGGTAGGCGGTCAGTTCACGGAAGGCGTCGTCGAAGACGGTGATCCGAAGACTGGTGATTCGGTAAAAGTCCCGCAAAAGAGAATTGAGATTGGAAAGATTAATTCAAAGAAAATAGGACAGATATCTATATATTTTCCGATGGGCAGAGATTAAAATAAAAGCATAACCGATAGAGGGAAACGACTGTCTGGGCAGCCGTTTCTTTCTGGGTAAGGAGGACGAACTGAATGAGAAAAATGACATTTGCGTTATGCTTCTGTAACAGAGGGTTTATGCCGGGGGAGCTGATTTATGGGGCGTGGGAGGATATGGTGAAAGCCGTCACGGACGTTTTCACACAGTATCAGATGCCGTTCACCGTTTTAAAGCCGCATGTGGTGCATCCCCTCAGTGAGAAGTTTGCGGAAAATCTCAGGGATTTTGCCGCTGTCTGCCGGGTAGTGAACGGTATGAAACGCTGCAATATCGGCTGTATCGGCGCGAGAACCACGGCGTCTAAAACCGTCCGCTTTGATGAGATTGCCATGCAGAAATACGGAATTAATGTGGAATCATTTGACTTGTCTGAGCTAAATGACCGGGGAATTACTGAATTCAAACTCCCGACAAGTAAAAAGAAAAAATCATATATAAGCACCGCAACCAATCAATCATATCAATCCATATCACAGGAGGGCAAAGACCATGAATAAAAAGCAGGAACAGCAGATTTTAGATTATTACAGCAGCACAGACAAATATATCCGTAGCAAGACGTACTCTAATGTACATCAGACCGTATTCGCCAAAGAAAGTGACAAATACCAGTGGCTTGTGGTGGAGCAGAAAAGCCAGTGCGAAGTTGAGGTAAGGCAGACCGACAGTCATGGAACAATCACAGCGAGGGATAATTACGAACTGACAGGAAATCTCCCTAAGTGCGTGGACGTGGAGCGTTTATGTGAGGGTGTAAGTTTTCAGATACCTTTTAACGCTGATGAAATCAATCTAATCTATCAGTTTGGGGAACAGAGTAAAGCAGAAACGTGCGCAAGTCTGTCCGCTATTCTTCCGCAGGTAAAGGACAGTGATACAAAGCAGATTGTAAGCGGCACATTGAAGAAATTAAATGCCCTGTCAGAAAAAACGTGTGCAGAACTGACCGCCACCCTCTACACAAGGGATAAGGCAGTCATACGGAAACTTGACACGCTTGTTGCCGACTTCCCCGATACATACAAATTGGCAGGGCAGGACGAAGTATCTAAGACCTATTCCTTTCCCAAATCATACGTCAGCTACCGAAAGCCGAGGGCGGTCAGCACCGAGCAGAGGGAACGGGCAAGGCAGATGATGATTGCAAAGAATAAGGCAAAGGGAGATTAAGCAAAACTTAATGGAATTGTGTGTGTTGTTGTGGTAAAATATCCACATTGGGTAGATTGACAAAGATATTGAAAAGCACTCAAAAGTTTACATTCAGCAATCTTAACTTGCTATACATATTGTTAATAAAAAGATATAATAGGTGAGAAAATGACAACAGGCGAAAAATTAGCGTTGCTACGTGAGAAAAAAGGTATTACACAAGAAAAACTGTCTGAAATATTAAATGTATCCCGTCAGTCTGTTTCAAGATGGGAAACTGGTATAAGTTTTCCTGAAACGGACAAACTTATTAAATTAAGCAAATTATTTGAATGCAGTACTGATTTTCTGTTAAATGAAGATATTCAAGAAAATGCAGAAAACAGTATTGATGTATCTATTGATAATTGCTATAAGTTTATATGCGAGTGTGGATATTTCTTTTTGGCAACATCATTTAATAACCGGCCCAAATTAAGACCTTTTGGTATGATTTATTCAAATAAAAAGGCATTATATATTGCTGAACGAGCGATTTAACAAGGACAACATAATTGCTTTGGCAACGATAAAAGACGGAATGCCATATGTCCGTAATGTGAATGGATTTTATGAAGATAGTTCATTCTATGTGATTACATACGCACTTTCCAATAAAATGAAACAAATAGAAAAAAGTCCATGCGTGGCAATTAGTGGCGACTGGTTTACTGCACATGGAAAAGGAGTAAACTTAGGTTGGTTTTGCGCAGACAAAAATAGAAACATTGCCAAGAAACTAAGAGAGGCTTTTAAGGAGTGGATTGACAATGGACACAATAATTTTGAAGATGAAAATACTTGTATTCTTCGCATTGAATTGACAGACGGTGTTTTATTCTCACATGGAACAAGATATGATATAGATTTTTATTTTCAGAAACCACCAACACAGCACAGAAAGAATATTTTACGAAGCTGACGGTCACGCCAGATGACGAGCGGGCATGGTTCAGGATGCACCCGCAGTGGTCAAAGTCCAACAAATATGCGGAGCTGGAGGCATGGATATTCATTTGAAAACGAAAGAGAGACAGGGCGGAAGGGCTGTGGCGCAGCCTTTCCGCCCTGTCACCGATTTGCAGTTACAATTCTGTGTTCATTTCTTTTGCTTCTGTTGGCAGGTATTTCCCCAAAAACATGGCCTTGCAGTCGGAAAATCCCAACAGGTAGGCGAGCATCCCAAACCGGGAGCCCAGCGCGTTCTGCTCACTGACGTACCGGTCGATCAGCAGCCGGATTTCTTTTGATAAATCCATCCTGTCCAGTTCGCCGGAGTATATGTCCGA
>RAYM01000011.1 GCA_003611805.1 bacterium 1xD42-87
GACACAATAAAGAGGTGGGAAATGGTCTTCTATTTTGGAAAAATTAACTATAAGAGAGGTAAGGAGGTGCAGAGGCTGCCCCACCTCCTCATTAAATAAAAAATTTATATGCAACAGGGCTTTCACAATAGTGACATAAAAATGTCGGAATTAAGAATCAATATACCTATCCCCCACCTGCTATAAAAATATAGCCTCTATACAATATAAGAAATGTCAGTGCGATTGGCAGATTGAATTATACTAAACAATATAAGCATGGAATAAACGTCAGTATATTTGAAAGATTGAGATTGCAATATTAACAAAATATATAACCTATAAGAAATGTCAGTGCGTCTGGCATTTCTTATATTATAAAAGAGATTACATGTTTGTTGTTTATTAAAACTTTATGAATTAGAAATTAGCTATTGCTTTCATTTTTACCCAGCGTTACAATTCCAATCCATTAAATAAGAAAGGAGTTCATAAGGTATGAAGAAAAAAGAAATTAGAAAGCGTCTCCGGCATATGGAAGATTATATGGAAGAGATGGAAAGGAAAGTGAGGTGCTTAGATAGTACATTGTTTTTCATCTCAATAGGTATGGAATACTTTCATCAAACAGAGGACTGCTTTGAAGTAAACACAATACAGTTCATCAATGATTATTTAAAAACCATAAGGAATGTTGAGATTGCAGGTCTGCATGAGGTATTGACGGAATTAAAAAGTGTATGATTAAAATAAGGTACACCAATAGAAACAGGTGTACCTTACTTCATTATGTCAATCAAATTCTGTAATACAGTAAGCTGCTGTTTATTCAAGCCGGAAGTATCAAGTATTGCCTTGTCTCTGGGATATTCTACGCCAAGAAGATAGTCAGTTGACACATGGAAAAGATTGGCGAGTTTAACCAGATTCTCTAATGTTGGCGAGGTCTCATCAGCTTCATAAGCGGAGACGGCAGAGGAAGAAACGCCAATCCTTCTTGCAACTTCTGATTGTGACATTTTATGTTGTTGACGTAACAATGTCAGTTTTTTAGACAATCCATATATCATGTATATGCTCCTTTTTTCTATATAGCATACATGAAAATGTGAAAGCATTAGTTGCAATTAAAAGCATTGATTGCAAGTGTGGCATAAAGATGATATAATCAACACTAAATAAATTTATATACGAAAGGAAAAATATAAATGACAAATAAGAAATTGTTTAAATCAGCACTCATAATAACAGCGGTCATGTTATCAGTAAGTGGATGTGCAGGTGGTTGCAGTGAGCAAACCGAGCCAGTTATAGCGGATGCAACAGTAGAGACACCAGAGCCAGAGGAAAGCACAGAAAGCACAGAGCCTACACCCTCTCCCACTGTTGAACCTACACAAGAAAGTATAGATGATACAATTTCATCTGAAAGCGAGGACAATATAGAAAGTGAAGAAAATACAATAAATGAGGAAGAAATACAAAGTAAAGAAGTAGAGCCGGACTTAGGCTACACAATAATTGCAATAGATGAAGTTACAATGTACGCTACTACTAATGCAAATCTGCGTAGTGGCCCTGGAACAGACTATGACAAAGTAGGAAGTTTAGCATATGCGCAAGAGATAGTATGTAATGGAAAAGTAGCTGATGGAGACAAAGAGTGGTTAGTACTCAAAACCGAGGATGGTAGTACACAAATGGTAAGTGCGAAGTTAGTCTCCCGAACCAAGCCCCAACCCCAATCCAGTGGTGGAAGTAGTGGTAGCGGAGGTACTACTACCACACCAAGTAGCGGAGGAAACGGTGGCTCCAGCGGTGGCAACGGTGGCTCCGGCGGAGGAAACGGAGGCTCCGGTGGAGGCCAACCATCTGGTGGCGACCCAGGTAGCGTAGGAATGGGTGAACCAGGCGGAATGTTCTCAGGCCTTCCTGAATTTGGTGCTGGAGGTCTTGACCCTAATGCTCCTGGGTCAGATTTAAACTGGGAGTAATCATTTAGGTAAAAAAACATGTTTCAACAGGGTTAGTTTTAAACTAACCCTGTTGAAATAATTACATACATAAGTGTATTAATTGTGTTATAGCATATGTTTTCGTGTATCGAGTTATTTTACATGTATAAGTGTATCAAATATAATAATTAGAATAGTTATTTCATAACTGCTCACATGAATAAGTGTATTAAATCGTTAGAATACAAGTACATACATCAACAAGTAAAACAATTACACACATAAGTGTATCAATAATTTCTTAAACTTATACTAGCCATACTTTCTTGTACATCTTTTAAAGAAAGATATTACACGAATAAGTGTATCAATAACATAAATAGTAAGAAAGGATATTATGGACTTAAATAATATAACAGTTGAGCAATATTATACAGATAATGCAGATTCAAAAGATTATTATATAAGTAGTAAGCATAATTTAGCCGAAACACCAATAACCAGTAGCAAACAAGCAACTTTTAAAGCATATTTCTGCAACATATAAATCAGACCTGTTAAAAATGGATATATGATACATAAATCAATACAGTATATAAAAATCACTATCCATGAATGAGTTTAAAAGACCTGTCAAAATTTCTCTGATAAAAATATCAGAAACAATGTACATATCAAAACAAGGATTACATTATGGAAAAATTGAGTCGGACAAGTTGATAGAAATTACTGGCTTATCAGTATACAGTGGCTATTTTCCTGCATTATCTGATTGAGTTTGTTTGTAATGAGTATTTCATAGTAATAAAAATGCTGATTTAGACATCAGAAAAAATGATGTGGAGCATTAAAAGAATTTTTAAAAGTGTATATTAAAAATACCATAAAAAGGGCATGACCTCCAATAGAAAATAAAAAGCGATTGGAGGTCATGCTTATGTTATCAGAACATAATAAATTTTTAGAACAGGCATATTTAGTTTTAAACAGGGTTTACTTTGAGGATAGTTTACCAGAAGCAGTCATTACAATCCAATCTTCCCAACGTGCATATGGTCATATTACAGTTGGCAAGGTCTGGCAGGACAGTTGGGATTCTTACCATGAGATAAATATATCTGCGGAATATCTCAACAGACCAGTGGAAAATATCATCGCTACTCTTCTGCATGAATGCTGTCATCTGTATGCAATGGAAAATAATATAAAAGATACGTCAAACAATTATAGATACCATAATAAAAAATTCAAGGAGATTGCTGAAAAAAGGGATTTAAAAATAAGCTACCATGAGAGCATAGGCTGGAGTGTGACCGAACCTACGGAAAAGTTAATAGAAACAATAAAACAGTATCATTTAGATTCCCAGATAGAATATGTGCGTATGGGTGCTTATGACTGGACTGGCGGAGAAAATGGAAGTGACGGGGATAATGGTGGTTTAACTGGTACAAAAGGAAAGAAACCAAAAAAGAAAAGCAGTACAAGAAAATATATATGTCCTAAATGTGGTAATTCTGTAAGGGCAACAAAAGATGTGAATATTGCGTGCCTTGACTGCGATATGCAAATGATGAAAGAAGAATAAATATCAAGTATTCTTCTACATATGCCCTAAAAATCAATGCTTTCAAGCAGCCTGTTTCCTTGCACTATCACGTCTATGCACATAAATGTATCAGCGTTAAAATGTAATTGAAGTTACGGAAAACAAATGTTAAAACATTAAGGAGGAAATCAAAAAATGTGTAAAATGAGAGTGGCAGTAAGAAGGGAAATGCTAGGAGCAAGGGAACAGGCTTTTAGCGTCTGGAATGGTAAAGAGATCATGGAGTACACTGGAAACCAGATTAAAAGTTTAATCAAGTCCGGCCAGAAAGTATGTGGTCTGGCACTGAAGGAAAATGAACTTGTGCCGGATGCAGAGGGATTTTTCACCACGAATATCATGGAGCATAGATATTGTGGGAATTATACACCCATGATTGAAAATGAAAATGTTATGTCGAATGTGTTCTATATTGTGATTGGGAGTCACGAAGAAAAAGGAGTTGTTTACTACGACTGCATTTCAACAAAATTCGAGCAGGCAAGCTTTGAGCAGTCGGACGCAAAAGCCTATCTCCGGCTGGGAATCATTTCCGGCGGTGCAAGGCTGGGGGCAGATGATAAGATTGAACTGGCTTCTCTGGAATATGAGAAAGAAAAGAAAGCGGTTCCAGAGAAAAAGAAATAAGGTTCAGGGGCGTCCATTGGAAACAGTGGGCGCCTTGTTGGTTAAAAGGGTTTCAAGAGGTTCCAGAGAGATTTAATCACGTTACAGTCATGTATAGATACATGGGATTGATAAGGAAGTGAAACTTATAAAAATTTTTAACAGAAAGGAGATATAATCATGTACGAAGAACAGATTATAAAGTGCCTAAAGAATTTAGGCAAACAGGTCTGGAGCCTGCAACAGCTTATGGCTAATCTTGACAGGGATGTACGGAATATGCGTGTCAGTGGGAATACCATAGTAAAAACCATGCCATTCGGAGTCAAGGATATTTCCAGTGTTCAACTGGTGGACGCATATACAAGGGGTTTGAACATGGAACAGCTGATTGCTCTGGGGAATAATAAATATACCGCAGAGCAGATTTATAATAAGCTAAAAAGAGCGGGGGTGGCGGACTGATGCGTGCAATAGTAAAACATAACGGAAAGCCGTTGCTGGAGGCTTTGTGCCATATAAATACGGCAAGCAACATTGTCACACTGCAAACCATGCTGGAGCCAAGCATGAACCTTGACCTTGACAAGGTATATGTTGAAGTCAATCTTTTTGGAGATTTGGAACCTCTGGAAGATGAAGAAGATTAGAAAGGGAGCCACCCACGGTCTGAAGGCTGTGGGTGGTTCTTTTATGGACGCAGATTTAAAAGTGCATATTAAAAACAGAAAATTGGAACAGACAGAAATTATGTCACGGATATTTTTCAAAAGTGCATGTTAAGGGAAGGGGATATATTTTTTTTCGTAAAAAGTTTGTTTTGAGGTATGAAAGCAGCGTTTCCAGAAAAAAGTATATGGTGGTAGTCTGCTGTGTTGAAAAATTGGATGAAAGCAAAAATCAGACTGGTTAGGAAAAAAGTATTTCAGTATGTCCTGCCTGTCATGCTGAACCATGGGAAATTTTGAAAAGACTGTAAAGGGGAGCATTTCAGAAAATCATATTTATATAGGAAGAAATACATAGGTTGCAGACCGAGCCAGCATAACGGCAGCAATAAATTCAAGTGATAAAGAAAAGTACAATGATAGTTGTGAATCACACGCAGCTGATAAATTTTTATTATAACAAAATTTTATCTGGCTGGAAAAATGATACTGCAAGTACGATTTTTACAAGGTAAATAGTATTCAACCATTATGATACATGGGGATTTTCAAATATTTTTTAATATAGGGGAAATTTCAAAAAAGAAAAGTATACATTAGTTTCTATATGTATACATTGGGTGGCTGTCAGACGTGACAGCTATTTTAATTATACATTGTTGAGAGTTCATACACGTCCAGTAAAGGGAGATATACTGTCCTTTTTGGGATGTGCATACCACGATAACCAACGTACTGTGATTTGTGAGTGTAATCAAAAATGATGAGGAGGTAAACATATGTTCGATTACGCTTACAACAATAATTATACCATAGATGAAGAAAAAAAGCAAGATACAAACGATAAAAATTTGTTCCTTGAAAATCTGCACCTGCTGAAAGAGACAGAGGAAGGATACAAGCTGCTCTGCGGTGTTGGGAGTCTGCAAAAAAATTTAAGGCAGTTTGCGATAGTTTATTTGCAGACTCCACAAGGGGAATTATATCCACAGGAAAGCGTACAAATGAGCAGACTGAATAACAGGAAAGGAACATTGGGCTTCCTCAAAGAACTGCCGAGATTTAGTGAACTTGATGAAAAAGAAATTGAAGAAATCAAAGAAAAGATTATCGAAATTTTGAAAAAGACAAAAGAACCCGTCCTTATGGGTGCAGATGAATCCCCAGAGGGGGTTTATGATGAGGTGGTTAATAGAATCCATATCTGTTCAGAAAGAATAGAGAACAATCCAAAAGCATTCGTTTTTATAAAAGATAATGTCGGATATATCCGTACTACTTTCTTTGGTGAATTTTCAAAGAAACTGCAAGTGGGATATACCAGAAAAGAGATACTGGGGCTGCTGAAAATGTTGGGGAAACTGATAACTGATAAGGGCAGAGCCTATGATAAACGCCTGCATTTTGGAGAGGTCAATGGAAAATACTATGCTGTCAGATTACCAGAGGGCACCGTGGCGGACATAAATCAAGATATAGAGATAGTACTACCGCCGTTAGATATAGAGATACCAGAAAATACAGGGACAAATGAAAAAGATAATAATTCAAAAACTACATTTTTTGGATATTATGGAGGTAAAAACAGAATGCACGACATGCTGAACGCCCTCATGCCGCAATCAAAAATTTACATAGAACCGTTTATTGGTTCCGGTGCAACCCTGTTGAACCGGAGCCGCAGTGAAATAGAGATTGTAAATGATTATGATCCGGCAATCGCTAACCTGTATAAGGTTATGTCAGATAAAGATATGGGAAAAGAACTTTTAGAAAAAATGCTGAGGCTTCCATATGATGAAAAGCTGTTCAATATGGCTCGTGAACACCAAAGGGAAAATTTCAAAAGTATTAACGATATTGACAAGGCTCTACTGACTTTTGTATTGGTCAGCCAGAGTTTTAACAATACCAGAAAACAGTTTAGCAGAGGAACTTATAATACAGAATCCTATCAACGTAAGATACGCTCAAACCTTCCAAGAATATATGAAAGGCTGCAAGGTGTTCAAGTTGATAATAAAGACGCTCGGAGTATTATAGATGAAGCAGCAGATAATCCAGACGTTCAAATGTACCTTGACCCTCCATATTTACATACGTTGAGGGGTGAAGGCGCTGATAAGGTCTATTTTAAGGAAATGGAAGGTATGGAACATATATGGATGTTAGAGACAATTAAAAATGCCAAGTGCCGCATTCTCCTGTCTGGATACCACGCAGATAAAGACGACTTGTATGATGACTATTTGCTGCCTTATGGCTGGAAAAGTCGGGAGTTAATAAAAATAGTAAAGAGCAGCCAGAGAAAGGAAGAACGTGATATAGCCTCTGAATGGATATGGTTCAATTATGACATTCCAGATGAAGGGGGGATGGAGTAATGAAGAAAGAAGTGGAGAAAGTGCCAGTCTGGGAGAAATACACGCTCACCATTGCCGAGGCTTCTGATTATTTCAATATAGGAGAAAGCAAACTTCGGAGGTTTCTGTCAGAGCATGAAAGAGAAAGTTACATATTGATGAATGGAACAAAAGTTCTAATAAAAAGAAAGCAGTTCGAGAAAATAATTGATGGATTAGGGTCAATTTAAAAATACATATTAGATAAAGAAAGTGCTTGCACTATCAGTAATTCAGCGGTATCATAAGCCCCCTTGAAAGAGGGGGCAGTAAAAAATTTTGATTAAATGGAGGTTAAAGATTATGAGCAAGGATAATAAAAGAAGAGACAGCAAAGGCCGTATATTGAGGACAGGTGAGCAGCAGAGACAGGATGGAAAGTTTATGTATGCTTACCGTGGCAGAGACAATAAGATGCACTATGTTTACAGTTGGAAACTGGAGCCGACTGATAAACTGCCAGCTGGTAAAAGGGAATGCAAAGCATTGAGGGAACTGGAAAAAGAGATTGAAAAATCTCTCAATGAGGAAGTAGCATACCACGGTGGGGATGTCACTGTGTTAGGACTGGCAGAAAGATATATCTCTTTGAAAACGGGGGTGCGTCACAATACGGCAGCTGGTTACAAGACCGTCCTTAACCTGCTGAAAAGAGATATATTTGGAAGTAAACGCATTGATGAAGTGAAAGTATCGGATGCGAAGGAATGGCTGATAAAATTACAGCAGGGTGGAAAGCATTATAGCAGTATTCATACTATCCGTGGGGTTCTTCGCCCGGCTTTCCGTATGGCAGTCGAGGACGATCTGCTAAAGAAAAATCCCTTTGACTGGGAGCTGTCTACGGTAATCGTCAATGACAGCGTAAAAAGGGAGGCTGTCACGCCGAAACAGGAAAGACTGTTCCTTGATTTTATAAAAGGAGACAAACATTATTCGCAATATTATGAAGGGGTGTATATCCTCTTCAAGACCGGCATGAGGATTTCAGAGTTTTGTGGTCTTACTCTGGATGATATAGATATGGAGAATAGAAAAATAAAAATAGACCACCAGCTTCAAAGGACAAGGGAAGGTGTATACTTGATTGAAGATACTAAAACGACATACGGGGAGAGGATTTTACCAATGAGCGAAGGAGTATACCAATGTTTCCAAAAGCTGATTAAAAAACGTAAGAAATGGAAAGTTGAGCCAATGGTAGATGGAAAGGCCGGCTTTCTGGTGCTGGATAAAAACGGTATGCCCTACCTTGCGTTACACTGGGAGAAAAGGTTTGAGTATGCTTTAGGTAAGTATAACAGGATATTCAAGGAAGAATTGCCGATAATCACGCCCCACATTTGCAGGCATACATATTGTACCAACATGGCAAAGGCGGGTATCAGTCCAAAGTCACTGCAATATCTCATGGGTCATTCGGATATTGCGACAACTCTTGGATATTACACACATTATAAATTCAATGACGTAGAAAAGGAAGTGAGGGAGTTGGAAAGAAGACTCTCCGGCGAGTAACGGGCATGAGGGTTTTACCTCTGGGATAGGTAAAAAAGAGGTCATTTTACCTTTTTTTTACCTATTTTGGAGGACAAGATATAGGAAGATATGCTATGATATAGGACGTAGAGAGTTTTTGAGGTCAGAGAGAAAACCTTGAAAACATAAGGAAAAATGAGGATATACCGAGATATAAGGAGATATGTAAACAATGGTAAAAATATTATTTATTTGCCACGGCAATATATGCCGCAGCACCATGGCCCAGAGCCTTCTCACCCACCTGGTCAGGGAACGCGGCAAATCCGCCGCCTTCCACATCGACTCCGCCGCCACCAGCCGCGAGGAGATCGGCAACCCGCCCCATTATGGCACGGTGAACAAGCTGCGGCAGGAGGGAATCCCGCTTGTACCCCACAGGGCGCGCCAGATGACGAAGCAGGATTACAGGGATTTCGATTATCTGATTGGTATGGATGACGCCAATGTCCGCAACATGGAGCGGATTGCGGGCGGTGACCCGGATCATAAGATTTACAAGCTTCTGGAATTTGCAGGGAGCGGCAGGGCGATTGCAGACCCTTGGTATACGGGGAATTTTGAAGTGACTTACGAGGATGTGCTTGAAGGTTGCGAGGCATTTCTGGAGTCACTGCCCATGTGAAAAGCTAAGAGACATCCTTGGCAGAGGCAATGCAACAGTGGATTTATGTCAAGAACGGCGGCTTTCTCTTCTTAAGAAAAGGGGGAAAGACGCCGATATTACTTATATAAAAGGTTTGTTTGGCGGGAAAAGTGTGCCCATTTTCGGATAAGGAGGAACGGATATGCAGATTAAAGTGGGAAGCAACGAAAATCAGGCGATATATACAAATTTCCAGACGCAGGAAAAGGCTGCGGCGGAGGGCAGCCAAAATGGAGAAAAACTGCAGAGAAAGACGGTTATCTTTGCGGGAGACCTTCCGCTGCACAAGGATTCCATCACGCTCCGCAGGCAGCAGGCGCAGAAGAAGGCGAAGGAGCTTGTGCAGAACGCTTGGGATGCTGACCGCAAGACAGATCAAAGCATAGCGAAGTATGAGGCGCTTGCTGAGGAGCAGAAAAAAGAGATTCTGGTGAACCGCGATAGAATTCTGGAATGCAGGGACAGAAAAGAAAATCTGCGGGAAGGCTATGGCGTGGAGAAGGATTCTCAGGAGCAGAAGGATCTGGAGCTTCTGGAGCGTCGGTATTATCCCAATAACGGCGAATTTGCAGACGTCGATTTTACGAAAGAAGAACGTGAGAGACTGAAGGAATTAGAGGGCGGACCGCTGACAGAATACCAGCAGAGATGCCTAGAAATCGACGGCGAGGAACAGATATTTAAGATTCGTGAAGGCAGGGCGGAATCGGCTCTTGGGGCGTATAACGGCGCGGTCAGATCCATCAAGCAGGAACGTCTGAAGTCCCACGAGATGACGGACGCGCAGAACAATGCGAAGAAGGTGATGGAAGAGGCGGGTAAGGATATTCAGGGGATGCTCTGGGAAGAAGCCAAGGATCAGGTGGACGAAACCTACGAGGAGACTCGCGAGGAGGAAGAAGAGAAGGCGGAAGAGAAGGAAGCCGAGGAGGAGAAGATTGAGCTCCGCAAGGAGCAGAAAGAGCTGATGGAGGCGAGAATCGACGAAGCCCGTGCGGAGAGCCACGAGGCGGAGGAAGCGCGCAGAGAGCAGGAAAAGGACGCAAGAGAAGAAGCCGCTCTCCTAAAGGATATGGCGGAGGCAGGAATGGATGTGTCCGGATCAGGTGACTCCGTGAAGGCGGAGATTAAGGATATCCTCAATAAGATGAAGCTGATTGAGGCGGATATCAAGGGCATTGAGGTCGATGAGGAAGTTTAGGGAGAAGGCTGGCGACGCCCCTTGGACGGGGAGTAGTCCATTTGGGACAAATGAGAGACTGTTCGTGACAGACGGGGTTAACGAAATGTGTGCCGGACCGATATAAGAGTTAGTAACAGAAAAAGACAGACAAGGGGGAACCGACATGAGAGTTACAAGAAATTACAGAGACGGCATGGTAAACTTCAGAAAGAACAATAAAAACTCGCAGACGTCTCTTCTGCAGAGCGCGCTGAGCAGAAACAGCGCGAGCAGCCGTGCCAACAGGCTGGCGAGTCTTCTGGGAAATAATAGAAGCACCAGTACAAACATCCTGGGAAACAGAAATTTTGTTTCTTCTTCCCAGAAATCCCAGAAGTTCTACTATGATATGCAGTATCATGCGAAGCAGGTGGGCGAGTACGCGGATGCACTGAAGAGCACGAAGAAAGATTCGATTTACGACAAAGCGAGGGAGAGCGGCAATACAGACCAGATCGTATCGGATGTTAAGAGCTTTGTGAATCAGTATAACAATATGTTAGACGATCTGGAGGAATCGGGAACCAGATCTGACCAGCTTGTTCTGACCCAGTTAAACGGCATGTTCAGATCGTCGGAACGGGATCTGGCGTTGACGGGCGTTACCAGAAATGCGGACGGCAGACTTGTGGTGGATGAGAAGAAGCTGGAAGCGGCGGACGTGGACACGCTGGAAAAAGTATGGGGCGGAAACGGATTTTCCGCGAAGGCGGCGGCTAAGGCAGGAACTGTTGAGGCTACGGCGGAGAAAAACTTTGAGGCGGAGAAGAGCAGCATTTACAGCCCGTTCAATCGGTCAAATCTCTACGGCAGCAGCGGCAGCAGAAATTCGGGAAGTTATTTTAACTACAGGCGATAGCGGATTACAGGTGCATAACGTGCGTTATCATACCGGCAGCCGAATAGCAGATGCATTCGACGGAAACGGGTATCAGAATGAATCATATCAACTGGATACAGCAGAACGAAGACTATAATGTAAAGTACCATGTGCTCAAATGGAAGTCGTCCCATTTTCACGAGCCATATTCCAGCCATGTGTCTTCCGGTGCGAAGATCAGTCAGGGCGGCGCGGCGGCTTCCGTGCCCGCCGCGCAGACGCAGGCGGAAGGGGAGGGACTCGGTTTTGTTGCGGCTGAACGGGGCGGAAATGCGAGGCTGCGGCTCGGATTCGGACTGGAGGAGTCTCTTGCGAGGAATATATCCGGCGGAGAGAACGGGCGTGACGGCGTGAGCATATCCGCGCGGGGAATGGCAGTGCAGGAGGGCATGGGGGAAACGGCACGTGCGGCGATGCAGAGCATGGCGCTGGCGGAGACTCATGCCGCCGAGAACACCGTAACAGCTGTTACCACAGGCGGACCGGAACAGGAAGAACGGGAGCAGGAACAGGCGGAAAAGGAAAAAACCACTGTCGCGCAGTCAGGCAGGGGAAGTATCCGCAACCGTCTGCAGGAGAGCGCGGCTCGTCTTCGGGAGGCTTATCAGAGGCAGAAGAAAAAAGCGGCAAAGCTGGCGCTTCTGCAGATCCGAAAGGAGAAACCGGAGCAGAAAGAAAAGAAGGGAACAAGACAGGCTGCCGACATGGAGACTATGCTCTCCATGCAGGCGGAAAATCACTATCTGCTGGATTCCTATGACGCTACGGGGAACTACAGTATGCTGGGCAAGAAGTAAGAGGTTAGGTATTTTCATACTTGGCATCGGTGTAACTGGATGCGGAAATGGGTATGGCTGTATATAGTAACAGTAGTTACCGCTTGACCAGTTTATTGACCAGTTTCAGCGCGGCGCGTACATAAAAAGGCTGTAAAGCCTTTTTTGCGTTCTGCAGTTCTTTTCTGATTTCTATGTGCTGGGGACAGTGCTTCTCACAGGCGCCGCATTTGGTGCAGTTATTCATGGAAGAAGCGTCCTTTTTCAAGGACGTAATCTGGATATACTCTAGCATGGCGCTGAATTTTTTGTGCATGGCGCTCTGGTTGTAGCAGCGGAATGCGGTGGGAATGTCCACGCCGTAGGGGCAGGGCATACAGTAGCCGCAGCCGGTGCATCCCACTTTCAGATTTCGGTTGATCTCCTTGCGCACCGTATCAATCATGTTGTGGTCGGTTTGTGTGAAGCTGCTGATTCCGGCTTCATTGGCGGTGTTTATATTTTCCATAACCATCTCTTCGGAATTCATGCCGGAGAGGACGCAGGTTACCTCGGGCTGGTCCCAGAGCCAGTGGAAAGCCCACTGTGCCGGGGTGCGCTTTACGGAATGCTCCGCAAAAGCTTTTTTGGCGCCGTCGGGCAGAGCGTTGACGAGCTTGCCACCCCGTAGGGGTTCCATGATGACCACGGGAATGCCTTTGCCGGCGGCATAGTGCAGCCCTTCTCGTCCTGCCTGTGTATGTTCGTCCAGATAATTGTACTGAATCTGGCAGAAATCCCAGTCGTAAGCGTCGACCAGCGTCTTGAAAGTATTTGTATCACCGTGGAAGGAAAAACCGATATTACGAATGGCGCCGGTTTCTTTTTTCTCTGCGATCCACTCCTCTATGCCGATGCTCTGCAGACGTGCCCACACGCCTGTGTCGAAAAGCATATGCATCAGGTAAAAGTCAATGTGATCCGTTTTCAGCCGCCGGAGCTGTTCCTGAAAGAGTTTTTCCGCAGCAGCCGTGTTTTTTAAGAGATAGTAGGGGAGCTTGTCGGCGATATAGACCTGCTCCCGACAGTGGTTCCGCTCCAAGATTGTGCCGAGCGCCTCCTCGCTGCCGGGGTAAATATAGGCGGTGTCAAAATAGTTCACGCCGTTTTTGACGGCGAGCATAATCTCCTTTTCGGTTTTTTCCAGATTGATTCTGGTGCCCGCTCCCGTAAATCGCATACAGCCGTAGCCGAGAATCGACACTTCGGTGCTATCCTTCATTTTTCTGTACTGCATAATGTCTCCGTTCCGAAGCGTCTGTGCGGGAGGGGGTGCAGGCGATTCCCTGCATCCGCAGCCACGGCGCTTTCTGAGTCGTTTTTAATCAGTTCCCTATATTATAAGTAGATTTGTATGGGAAGTCAATCATTATGCGCCCTGCTGTTATCTCAGAATTTACCAAAATTCTAATAAAAAGTTAATAATTGCTTCCTTGTTTTTCTTCGGTATTCGGTTTATATTAAAAAAATGAAACGGAGGACAGGCAGATGAGTGGAAATCCATTTTTCCCATTGGACGAGTTGGGGTTTGACAACGAGGAGAACCAGATGATGGTTATCCCCAAGGTGGATAAGGAAATTTATGACCAGCGCCGGAAAATGGCGGGGACGATGGTGGACTATAAGGAAATGCGTATGCGGTACAGCTGTGCGATCAAGGAGGTACGGACGAAGTTTGATGTCTTAAATTCCGAGTTTAATGTGAGATATCAGCGCAATCCCATCACGTCCATCAATTCCCGCCTAAAGAGCAGTACAAGCATCATGGAGAAGCTGAACCGCAAGGGGCTTTCTTTCACGGTGGAGAATGTGGAGGAAAATCTCTACGATGTGGCGGGGATCCGGGTGGTATGCTCTTATGTGGACGATATCTATGTGCTGGCGGAGGCGCTGGCACAGCAGGATGACATCACGGTGATCCGCAGAAAGGATTACATCAGGAGCCCGAAACCAAACGGTTACCGCAGCTACCATATGATTGTGAGCGTGCCGGTGTTTTTCTCGGATCAGACGAGGGAGATGGCGGTGGAGGTACAGATCCGTACGATTGCCATGGATTTCTGGGCAAGTCTGGAGCACCAGCTCAAGTATAAGCAGGAAGTGCCCAATCAGGCGGAGATCGTGCGGAGCCTGACTGAGTGTGCGGAGCAGATTGCGTCGATTGATGAGCAGATGTGGCAGGTGCGTCAGCAGATTGAAAGCTCGGAGGATCTGCCGACAGAGGAGGAAATCCTACTGGAAAAGCTTCGCAAGATTGATATCGCTGTAGGCGAATAGCATAAAAGTGTAAAATACTAAAATATTTTATGGAAATTTAAAATAAATCTTGAATATGTAGCGGCTCTCTGTTATAGTTTTATTTAGGAAGAATGTCAGATTCGGCATGAACAGAAACGGAGGGTTAACATGAGAAGGAAAAATTGGTCGACTCTGGGGATGAGCGTCCTTCTGGCAATGAGCCTTGCGGCGTGCGGCTCTTCGCAGGGTGCGCAGACGGCGGAAAACGGGGATGCGGAGGCGCAGACGCAGGAGAGCGGTGAAGCGGAAAATGCAACAGTCACGGAGAAGGAAGGCGGAGTGGGAGAGTTGCCTGCGGATTTGGATTTTACGGTGAATTTGGACGGGATCAAGACAGCGAAGATCGCGGCGGGTGTCAGCGTTCACGATCCTTCTATTTACAAGGCGGACGGCAAATACTACATATTCGGTTCCCACATGTCCACGGCGGTATCGGAAGATCTGCGCACATGGACGTCTCTGGGGGACGGTTACAAGGTGAAGGATCAGATTTATTATGAACTGATGGCAAACGAGGAGGCGTTCGCCTACTCCGGCAGCAAGAAGAGTCTGATACCCACGGACGACAGGGCGTGGCATGTGTGGGCGCCGGACGTGATTTACAATGAGGAGACGGGGCTTTACTATCTGTATTTCTGCACCACTTCCACATGGAACGCGTCGAACCTGTGCTACGCGACCAGCGAAAGCATCGAGGGTCCTTACGAGTGGAAGGGCGCGCTGATTTACTCCGGTTTTACGGCGGAGACGCTGGACGCGACGGACGTGACGGAGTACGTTGACAGGGACACCGCGAAAGGCAGATACATCAAAAAGAGCAACGAATATAATTTCAACAAATATCCCAACGCCATTGACCCTACCGTGCTTTACGACGGGGAGGGCAGGTTGTGGATGGTATACGGTTCCTGGTCGGGCGGCATGTACCTTCTGGAGCTGGACAAGGCGACCGGCGAGGTGATCCATCCCGAGGAGGACGAGGCGAACCGGGTAGACCCTTATTTTGGGAAGCGGCTGCTTGGCGGCAACCACAGCTCAATCGAGGCGCCTTATATTCTCTATGACGAGGAAAGCGGCTATTATTACCTCTTTGTCTCTTACGGCGGTTTGGCGAGAGAGGGCGGTTATCAGATTCGTGTGTTCCGCTCCGAGACCATAGACGGTGATTATGTGGATATGAACGGGGAATACCCCATGGACACGAACAACCCGGAGCATTATCCTTACGGGCTGAAGCTGTCGGGCAACTATTTCCTGCCGAGTCTTGAGATGGCGTACATGGCTACCGGACACAACTCTGCTTTTATCGATGAGGATGGAAAGAAATATGTGGTGAACCACACCCGCTTTGACAATAAGACAGAGGAGCATGAGCCGAGAGTGCATCAGTTCATTGTCAACGAGGAAGGCTGGCCCTGCATGCTGCCTTATGCGACAGACGGAGAGACCGTGTCCGAGAGCGGCTATGACAAGAGCGCGGTTGCAGGCAGATATTATGTGATCAACCAGGGAACGGCGATTGACGCGGAGATTGCACAGCCCTTTATCCTGTATCTGGACGAGAGCGGCAAAGTCTACGGCGACGGCGTGGATGGCAGCTGGGAGATGAAGGACGGCACCTGCTATATGAAGGTTTCCTATGACGGCAAGGATTACAGCGGCGTGTTCTGCCAGATGAACGACGAGGCGGGAACGCAGGTTATGACCTTCAGCGCGGTAGGAGGCAATGAGAGCGTCTGGGGTGCGAAGTACGAGTGACAGTGAGCTGTGTATAATCACGGGAAGAAAAAAGGAATTTGTAATATAAGATTTCAAATAGCGAAACGCCTGTGGGAGAAATCCTGCAGGCGTTTGTTGCTGTGAATAGGAAATTGCCGCTGACCGGCGTTTGTTTTATGTAAGGACGATAAATTTTGGCTTGGCCAGACTCATTCGCCCTCATCCATGGGAGCGTAGTGGATATTTACCTTGATGTCCTGTCCGTAGTTGCCGAAGGTCTTGCCGAAGATGGTCAGACCGCCCACATGTTCCGCGTCATCGTCCACTGCGAGGCGGAAACGGAGGCTGCTGCGGTAATCCAGATGGAAGCTGTCGATGGTCACGTCGGAAATTTTCAGACCGTCGATAAAGGTGCCCCTCCGGTTGATGACGAGAAGCTTCAGCAGTCCGTACTGGTTCCAGTTGGGAAACCACCAGTCGGGGGTGAAGAGCCCGCGGGAATCACCAAAATCTCCCGGCGAGAGCCAGTTCCCGATACACACATCGTTTAAGTAAAAGGAGATATCGGAGGGCCACACATTGTTGACGCCGGGCGCCTCGGAGCTTAATTCCGCCGAAATCGTGAGCTGCGTGATCTTCTGGAGGCTGGGGATAAAGTTGGGAATGTTGTATTCCACAAAACCCTTGGTAAACCAGAGGATATCCGCACTGTATCGGTCGGGATGGTCAAAGTACCGGGAGTCATCCACCTCACCGATGATGGTTTTATCCGAAGCAAGACCGCACGTAGGACAGACACGGTAGACCGAATAGTGCCCCACCTTGACGTCTGTGCTGTACACATTCAGAATATCTTCCTGCCGTTCCAGGTCAATCAGAATTTTGTCCAGATGAACCGAGCAGATTTTCTGGTTGCCATGTCCCGCGGATTCACTGGAAATGGAGATCAGCCCGCAGCTTTCCAGCTTTTTGATATGGCTGGTCAGCGCGCCGTTCGTGATATTCAGCCGGGAGGCGAGCTCGTTCATGCTCATGTTATTGTTGTCCAGAAGAATATTTAAGATTTCGATCCGAACGTCGGAGCCGAGCGCCTTAAAAATATCCAAACCATCGTTTAGTGAAGTGATGTGAAGCAATTGTGTTTCCTCCAAATGCAATTTCTTTATATTTTCATAAAATACTATAATATCAATTAAATTATATACAAAAAAATGGAATTAGTCAATTGTGGTTAATTAATTTATACAAAAAAATTGAAAAAAATACAAAAATAATTTATGTTTTATATAAAACAATATTTTATGTAAAAAAGCTTTTTAATCGAAAAAGACACGGTCTCAGGAGAAACCGCGTCTTTGCGCTTCATATGACTACAGGCAGAATACCGATTACTTTGCGTTTACCTCGTCGAAAATGCGCACCAGCTTTTCATCCGGAGCCTTGGTGAGCAGGGATACCGCCACATTGACAAGAAGGGCGATGACAAAGGCGGGAAGCAGTTCGTAGATGGCGAATGCGCCGCCCAGTTTTGCAACGCCGTATTTCCAGACAAATACCATGATGCCGCCGACAATCATACCTGCGAGAGCCCCCTGCCTGTTGGAGCGTCTCCAGAACAGCGCGAGAAGCACGACAGGACCGAACGCGGCGCCGAAGCCCGCCCACGCGAAGGAGACGATACCGAAGATGGAACTGTCGGGATCCTGCGCGATAAAGACGGCGACCAGGGAGATGGCGATAACCGTAATTCTCGCAATCAGCAGAGATGTCTTTGTGTCCAGCTTCTTTTTGCCGAAGTCCTGCACCAGATTCTGGGAAATGCTGGATGCCGCCGCAAGGAGCTGAGAATCAGCGGTGGACATGGTTGCCGCCAGAATGCCTGCAAGAATAACACCTGCAATCAATGCGGGGATCACACCGTGGGAGCTGAGGACGGAGGCAATCTGGATAATAACCGTCTCGGAATTGCTGCCTTCCAGTACGGGAATAATGCCTGCCTGTGAGAGACCGTAACCAACCACGCCGATCAGCACGGCGATGGACATGGAGATTACGACCCATACGGTGGCGATTCTTCGGGAAAGTTTCAGCTTATTTTCATCCTCGATCGCCATGAAGCGGAGCAGGATGTGGGGCATACCGAAATATCCAAGCCCCCATGCAAGGGTGGATGCGATCATAAGGGGCGTATAAGGCGCCGCCGTGCTGGTATCAGCCGAATAGCTCTGTACCAGACTTAAATAGCCGGGAAGACTGCTCACGGCGTCTGTGACACTGTCGAAACCGCCTGCCACGACCGCGCCGAAACCGACCACAATGAGCAGGGCGATACTCATGGTGATGCCTTGGATCAGGTCGGTGGTGCTCACGGCGAGAAAGCCGCCGAGCGTGCAGTAGATGACGATGACAGCTGCGCTTAAGAGCATGGCGGCAATATAGTTCATGCCAAAGAGCGTGCTGAAAAGCTTACCGCATGCCGCAAAGCCTGAGGCGGTGTAGGGCACGAAGAAGACAACGATGATGACAGCGGCGATGCATGTCAGGAAATGCCTGTCGTCGCCGTATCTCTTTGCGAAAAACTCCGGGATGGTGAAGGAGCCGATGCGGCTTGAATAGCGGCGGATCCGTCTGGAAACGAAGAGCCAGTTTAGGTATGTGCCGATTGCCAATCCGATCGCGGTCCAGCCCACTTCGGCAAGCCCGGCGATATAGGCAAGCCCCGGGAGCCCCATCAGAAGATAGCTGCTCATATCCGACGCCTCCGCGCTCATGGCGGTAACCAGCGGACCGAGCTTTCGTCCGCCCAGATAAAATTCCGCAGCCTGCGTATTTTGTTTGGAATAGGTTATGCCGATGTAAATCATCATGCCAAGATATGCAACGATGGCGATGATTATACAAATCTGTGATGTCATAATGTTCCTCCTCATCTTTTACTTTAGTCTGTTAATATGTTAAATCCTTTGCTATTATAGCGGGTTTGTGGAAAATGCGCAATAAAAAGTCAGTAAAACATTTGCAACATTTGCAAATCGCATATTCTATTGATTTTGTAGGAAAAATCGCATATAATGTCATTATCTGCACCGTGTTGGGGGAGAAATACGGTGGGTAATTAAGGAGGAGGTCACGATGGGGGCAGGAGATGGGAAGGCGGATGCAATAGCCTGTTTTGAGGAATTGTGCCGCAATGCGGTGGCGGAACAGGAAAGGTTCCTGATGGACAGACTTACAGAGAACAAAGATACCGAGTACGGGAAACTGTTTGGATTTGAAGACATTCATTCTGTGGAGGAGTACCAGAAAGAACTGCCCATCACCTTTCATTATGATTACGAGGCGATTATCGAGCGGCAGATAAACGGAGAAGAGGGGCTGCTTACCGCGGAAAGTCCTGTGTATTACTGCATCAGCTCCGGCAGTACGGATTCACCCAAGTATGTGCCGATTGTTGAGAGGGACATCCTGCGGCAGAAGTTTTACTGGATGGATCTGATCCGTGAGATGATCCGCAGGCAGATGCCGGACGCTTCGGATGAAGAACTGTTCGGCAAGATTTTCCAGATCGGCGAGTTCCGCCGGGATTTTATGCCGGACGGCACCATGAGCGGTGTGAGGGCGGGGGCGCTGCACCGTTATCTGGAATCGGGAGGCGAATTAAATATCGACTGTTATACGGCACCCAAAGAAGTGCTGTTTCCTAAAAATACGTTGGAGGATATGCTCTATGTGAAGGTGCGCTTTGCGCTTGCATGCAGGGATGTGACGGCGATACACGGCGTTTTTGTGAACCGCGTGGTGGGGATTTTCCGTTATGTGGTGGATAATTGGGACGCTTTTTTGACGGATATTGAGACGGGCGGAATCAGCGACTGTTTTCTGGTGAGCCACGAATGGGAACTTTACCTGAAGGAACACCTTCCGGCGGACCCGGAGAGGGCGGCAGAGCTTCGCGCCATTCCCCGTGCGGATCTGGAAAACGGGCTGGTCAGGAAAATCTGGCCGAAGATCAAGTACGGGCAGATGATCGGCGGCAGCATGTTCAAGCCCTACATGGATAAGTTACGCATTTATGCAGGCGACCTGCCGATTCACTATTTTACATACGCGGCGTCGGAAGGCTGTTTTGGCATTGCCGGAGGCATCAATGAGGAGGATGCATACTACACGCTTCTGCCGGATACCTGCTTTTATGAGTTTGTCCCGGAAACCGGAGAAGGGAAAAGGATCTATACGATCCGCGATGTGGAAGTCGGTTCCAAGTACGAGCTGCTGCTCACGACTTTTTCGGGAGGTTACCGCTACGCCATCGGGGATGTGGTGGAGGTAGTCGGTTTTGAGGGGCAGGCGCCGATTGTGCGGGTCTGCTATCGAAAGAGCCAGGTGATCAATATCGCAGATGAGAAGATGAATGTGCGACAGTTGGAGAACGCCATGCGTAAATTCCAGTCGAGGGCGGAGTGTACCGCGGAAGGATTCTGTGTGGACGGCGACTATGCGGCGCAAAAACCGCGCTATATGCTTTATCTGGAATTGGCAGAAGGAGAATTGCCGGAGAACGCGGACGAAATAATGGATGAATGTCTGATGGAGAGCAGTTTCGGCTACAAGAGAGATCGGGAGCTCGCGGAGATTGGCCGGGTGAAAATTCAGACGATTCCGCGGGGCGGATTTAAGGCTTACGGCAGATTTATGGCGAAGCTGGGGCACAGCAAGGAGCAGGATAAGCCCTTGCGCGTTCTGGTGACGGATGAGCAGAAGGCGTTCTTTGGAGGGGCGCTTACGGTATAAATTTCTCACACTCGGTTTCAGGGGAAGAAGATACGGAGAGGAAGGCGGTCAGGGATAAGCAGGGGTTCGAAGAGATAGAGGCGACGTGCCCGGACAGGGATCTTGAGCTGATTGCGCAGGAATAGGTGAGAACACGATGAATGACAGAAATACAGCCCTGCCGGCAGCCTTTGCGGAGAGGATGCAGAGGCTTCTCGGCGGAGAATATGAAGCTTTTTGGGCAGGTTACGGGCAGGACCGGCAGTACGGGCTCAGGCGTAATCTGCTGAAAGGCACGGAAAACGAGTTTATCGGGGTGATGCCCTTTCCGCTGGAAAAGATTTCCTGGGCGCGGGAAGGGTATTATTATGATGCAGCGGCGCAGCCGGGACGGCATGTGCTGCACGAGGCGGGCGCCTACTATATTCAGGAGCCTTCCGCCATGGCTGCTGTGGAGGTCTTGGATCCGCAGCCGGGGGAGCGGATTCTGGATTTGTGCGCGGCGCCGGGGGGAAAGAGCACGCAGATCGCGGGGCGGATGCAGGGACAGGGGCTGCTTGTTTCCAATGAGGTCATCGGCGAGCGGGCGCGCGTTTTGTCCCAGAACGTGGAGCGGATGGGCGTTTCAAACTGTGTCGTCTGCAGCGAGAAGCCGGAGCGTATCGCATCGCTGTTCCCTGCATTTTTTGACCGGGTTCTGGTGGACGCGCCCTGTTCCGGGGAAGGGATGTTCCGCAAGGAGGAAGCGGCAAGGAACGAGTGGAGCCCGGAGGCGGTGAGGATGTGCGCCGGGAGGCAGTCGCTGATTTTGGAGGAGGCGGCTAAGACGGTAAGGCCGGGCGGCGTGCTCGTGTATTCCACCTGCACGTTTTCACCGGAGGAAAACGAAGGGACAATCAGTGCATTTTTGCGGGCGCATGAAGAATACAATATAGAAGAAACAGGGCTGGATGGCATTTTCTCGCCGGGGCAGGCGGACTGGATAGGACAGCCTGCGGCGGGAATCGAGCATACGCTGCGTCTCTGGCCGCATCTGATACGGGGAGAGGGACATTATATCGCGAGGCTTCGCAGGCGCGGAGACACAGCGGACGGACAGAAGCAAAGAGATGCGGCGGAGAGACAGAAACTGAGGGAGCCGGGCGTGCGGGAAAATGGGGCATGGAAAAGCGCGTGGGGGAATGGCGCGCGTATGTCCATGGACAGATACGCCGCTCTGGGAAAGGAAACTTGGCGGCTCACGGGGGAGAAAAAGTTATGTAAACTTATGGAAGAATTTTTGACGGATGAACTTGGGATTGGCGGCACATGGATGGTGCGGCATCCGGGACGGGTCGTCCATTTCGGCGAGCAGATTTATCTTGTGCCGGAAGAAATGATTTCGCTTACCGGGATCAAGATCCTGCGCCCAGGGCTGCAGCTTGCTGTGGAGAAAAAGAACCGGCTGGAGCCGGCGCACGCGCTGGCGCATTCTCTTCTGGTGACGGATTTCCCGGGGAACAGCGGTTATATGAGTGGGCTTACGGAGCAGGAGGCGGTTTCTTATCTGCGTGGTGAGAGCATTGCCTGCGGGGAGGAGAAGGGCTGGATCACGGTTTCGTATGAAGGCTATACGCTCGGATTCGGAAAGGCTTCGGGCGGTCAGGTGAAGAACCACTATCCGAAAGGGCTTCGTAAATCTTTGTAAATTCTTAATTTTGTTTTATGCCATATAATGGACTTGCCAAATGATTCCCGCTGCAATATACTAGATGTAGACTTTTACAGGAGATAAACTACTTCATTGTGTGTGTTAGCGTAGGGAGTTCTTTCGATGTTATTTTCCAGTGTTGGATTTTTATTTCGGTTTCTGCCGATTTTTATGATAATTTATCTGGTATTTCCAAAATACCGCAATATAGTACTTCTGGTAGGAAGCCTGATCTTCTATGGAGTGGGAGAACCGTATTTTGTTCTGCTGCTTCTTTTGTCTGTCCTGGTAAATTACGGGATCAGCCGTTATATGTTCTGGGAACCCCGTTCCCCGCAGTCGCACCGCAAAAAGAAGGCGGAGAGTAGGCGGAAGCGGGCGCTTGCGCTGGCTGTAACGATTGATCTGGGCGTACTGTTTGTGTTTAAATACTGGGATTTCGCAGCGGGAAGCATCAATGCGGCTGTCGGGAAAGGGCTATTGCCTCTGCTCGCTCTGGCGCTGCCGCTTGGGATCAGCTTTTATACGTTCCAGATGATTTCCTACCAGGTCGACTGCTACCGGGGAACCATAGAGAAACGTGTGGGACTGTTATCCTTCGCCACCTATGTCTGCATGTTCCCCCAATTGATTGCCGGTCCTATTGTCCGTTACGGTGAGGTGGCGGAACGTATGATGAGCCGCCGCGTGCGGATCAGGGACCTGGAAAATGGGCTGAAACTGTTTACGCTTGGGCTGGGGCTCAAGGTGCTTCTGGCGAATCAGGTAGGCACCCTCTGGAATCTGATTATGACGGCGGGGGCGGGGAGGCTTCACCCGCTTGTGGCATGGCTGGGCGCGTTCGCCTATTCTTTCCAGATTTATTTCGATTTCTGGGGATATTCCGTTATGGCTATGGGGCTCGGCAAGATGCTGGGGTTTTCCATTCCGCGCAATTTCGATCATCCGTACATTTCGCGTTCCCTTTCGGAGTTTTGGAGAAGGTGGCATATGACGCTGGGAAGCTGGTTTAAGGAGTATGTCTACATTCCTCTGGGCGGCAGCCGGAAAGGAGCCTGGCGGACGATATGTAATTTATTCGTGGTCTGGGCGCTTACCGGGCTGTGGCACGGCGCGGCATGGAATTTTGTTCTCTGGGGCATTGTATTTTTTCTGCTGCTTTCTCTGGAGAAGAGAACCTTTGGAAAATGGCTGGAGAGAAGCCTTGTGCTGGGGCATGTCTACATTGTGCTGATTGTTCCCGTGACGTGGGTGATTTTTGCGATTACGGATATGGGGCAGCTTGCCGGATATCTGGGCAATCTTGTCGGATATCACAGGGAGGGCATACTGGTAGGCGTCACACAGCTGTTTCGTTATCTGAAAGAGTACGGCGCGCTTTTGGCAGCGTGTGTTATTTTTGCAACGCCCCTGCCGGCAAAGGCGTATTGGAAGTGGAAGGACCGCTGGTTTGTGGCGCTGATTCTTCTGGGTGTCTTCTGGTGGTCGGTGCGGGAGATTGTCATGGGGAGTAATAATCCGTTTTTATATTTTAGGTTCTAACGAGGCGAAAAATGGACAGAAATAAGATGAGAACTTTTCTGGAAATTATATATAATTGTCCCTTTATTCTGCTTGTAATCTTTACGAGTCTTGTGTTTCTTCTGTTTTTTGATGAAACGGGAAATCGGAGAAACATACAGGACATAGCGGTATTACAGTTTATCGGAGAGGGCATGACATCGGGGGCGGAAGACGGGAGACAGGAAAATAGGAATGATGTCATAGAAAAAGGCGGACAAAAAAGTGATAATGACGGAGAAGAGGATTCTGTAAAAGAGGTGGTGCCGAAAGAAGAGAATGGTCAAAATGCAGGGATACGCAAGGAAAAGGACGACGGCACGAAAATAAATTCCGAACGGGAAAATGATAATGCAGATTCAGAAAAGCCGGAAAAACCTAAGAAACCGGAAACACATACCACGGAATTTGTGGAATATACGCCGATTTCGACAAATTCCAGATATTACTCCGATGCAGGAAAAGTTGCATTGACTACGGCATACGACTATGTGCTGGAAAACGAGAGTTATTTTAATGACGCCGCTTTTCTGGGGGATTCCCGTACTCTGGGTATTTCAGACTATGCCGGGCTTGAAGGCGCGGACTTTTTCTGTGACAACGGTATGACCATCTACAAGCTTCTCGGGGAAGACGGGGTGACTTACCAGAAGACCGGGGAGAAAGTGGATATGAAAGAAATTTTGCAGGAGAAGCGTTACGGCAAGATTTATATCATGCTGGGGATGAACGAGCTGGGATACGGCGATACGCCCATGTACTTAAAACAGTATCTGAAAGTGATCAGGCAGATCCAGGAATGGCAGCCGGGTGTTATTATTTATGTGATGGCAAATCTCCATGTGAGCAGGGAAAAGAATAATATGGAGACGGAGTTTAACAATATCAATATCAACGATAAAAATGTGGCGTCAGCCAGATTGGCAAACGGGAGAGACGTTTTTTATCTGGACTGCAATCCGCTCTTTACCGACGAGGAGGGGTATCTGCAGGCAGAACTCACGTTTGACGGGGTGCATCTCTATGCGCAGCACTATGACAAATGGCGGGAGTTTCTCTTTGAACACGGGGTAGAGCGTGAGGAAGGAGCCGGGCAGACGAAAGTGTCGGAGGCTCCCGGTGAGCAGGGCGATTCATAAAGTGGTGTGGTATGATTCGGTGTGAGGTGTGTGGATGGAAAAAGTGCGTTTAAACAAATATCTCGCCTCCTGCGGCGTATGCTCCAGACGGGATGCGGATAAGCTGATAGAGGCGGGAGAAGTCTCTGTGAATGGCGAAAGGGCTGCTGCTGGCATGAAAGCGGGACCGGACGACCGGGTGGAAGTGCGGGGAAAACTCCTTGCAGCGCCGGATGAAAAGGTTGTGCTGGCATATTATAAGCCTGTGGGTGTGGTCTGTTCGGAGCGGGACGCCCATGCAGGACGGCTGGTGACGAAGGAGATCGATTACCATAAGCGTGTCACTTATGCGGGCAGACTGGATAAAGATTCGGAGGGGCTGCTGCTGCTCACCAATGACGGCGATCTGATAGACGCCATGATGCGTGGGAAGAACGGGCATGAGAAGGAGTATCTTGTCAAGTCTGACCGAAAATGGGAGGACAGCGCGTTAGACCATATGCGGGAGGGCGTGTATCTGGAAGAGCTGGGGCAGACGACCCGCCCCTGTGAGATTGAGCGGGTCGGGGACAAAACCATTAAAATGGTGCTTACCCAAGGGCTGAACAGGCAGATCAGGCGTATGTGCGAGGCGCAGGGCTATCGGATAAAAAGCTTAAAAAGAACACGTGTTATAAATATAAGGCTTGAAAAGCTGAAACCGGGCGAGTACCGGGAGCTGAAAGGAGAGGAGAGGGAGGAGCTGTACCGGCTCTGTGGGTTGACGGAACGGTCAAAGCAGGATTCTTGGAAATGATATGGGGTGTTGCGAAACGACCGAATTGCTTTAGCATGCGCCCGTGCAGCAAATGGCAGAATATAGGAAATGTAGCTGTATAACAGATTTGAACGGAAAATGAGACAGGAGAATGGCGGGGAGATATGGCAGAAAATAAAATGGATCGGATGCGGGAGCTTGTCTCCCTTTTGAACAAAGCTTCGGAGGCTTACTATGCCAGAGACCAGGAGATCATGTCGAATTTTGAGTATGACGGGCTCTACGATGAACTGGCGGAACTGGAAAAAGAGCTTGGCGTGACGTTTGCGGACAGCCCGACGGTACAGGTAGGCTACGAGGCGGTGGATGAGCTGCCGAAGGAGCGGCACGAGTCCGCCATGCTTTCTCTGGCGAAAACAAAGAGCAGGGAGGAACTGGCTGACTGGCTGAACGGGAAGATGGGGATTCTCTCGTGGAAGCTGGACGGGCTGACCATTGTGCTGACCTATCGGGACGGTGCGCTGCAAAAGGCGGTGACGAGAGGAAACGGCGAGGTAGGCGAGGTGGTTACGGGCAATGCCCGCGTGTTCCGTAATCTGCCACTCAATATACCCTATCGGGGCGAGCTGATTCTGCGCGGCGAGGCGGTCATCACCTACAGCGGGTTTGAGAAGATCAACAGGGAGATAGAGGACGAACAGGCGAAGTACAAAAATCCAAGGAATCTTTGCAGCGGCAGCGTCAGACAGCTGGATAACCGGGTTACGGCGGAGCGCGGCGTGCGGTTTTACGCCTTTTCCCTTGTGCGGGCGGATGTGGATTTCCATAATTCCCGCGCGGAGCAGTTTGCGTTTTTGCAAAAGCAGGGTTTTGACGTGGTGGAACACCGTCTGGTGACGCCGGAGGATATATTAGATAACATTGGTTATTTCGAGGAGAAGATACAGACCTACGACGTGCCTTCCGACGGGCTTGTGCTCATCTATGAGGACATGGAGTACGGTGCGTCCCTGGGCAGGACGGCGAAATTTCCCCGGGATTCCATCGCCTTTAAGTGGGCGGATGAGCTGCGTGAGACGACGCTTCTCGAAATGGAGTGGAGCGCCAGCCGTACCGGTCTGATCAATCCCGTTGCCATCTTTGAGCCGGTGGAGCTGGAAGGCACCACGGTGAGCCGGGCGTCCGTACACAACATCAGCATTGTGCGGGGGCTGCAGTTGGGGATCGGCGACAGGATTACGGTCTATAAGGCGAATATGATCATTCCCCAGATCGCGGAGAACCTGACGAAGAGCGATTCCTTGGAAATTCCGGATGTGTGCCCCGTATGCGGGCAGCCCACGCGCATCAGCCAGACGAACGACGTGCAGTCGCTTATGTGCGATAATCCTGACTGTGATGCGAAGAAAATCAAGGCGTTCACCCTGCTGGTGAGCCGTGACGCCCTGAATGTGGACGGTCTGTCGGAGTCCACTCTGGAAAAGTTTCTGGCAAAGGGATTTTTACATGAGTTTGCGGATCTGTTCCGGCTGGAACGTTACCGGGAGGAAATCACGCAGATGGAAGGCTTTGGGGAGAAGTCATGGCAGAACCTTTCTGAGAGTCTGGAGAGGTCGAGAAAAACCACGCTGCCGCGGCTGCTTTACGGGCTGGGGATTGAGAATGTGGGCGTGGCGAACGCCAAAATGCTATGCAGGTATTTTCAGCATGACCTGCAGGCGCTGCGGGACGCCTCGGCGGAGGAGCTTGCGGAGATTGACGGCGTGGGCGAGGTGATTGCTCTAAGCATTTACGATTATTTCCACAGGGAAAAGACCATGGAACAGCTTGAAAATCTGCTGGGGGAAGTGGAGATCGAGAAGCAGGAGATGGGAGAGGGGGAGCAGACTCTTTCCGGCATGAGCTTTGTCATTACGGGGAGCCTCGTGCATTTTGAGAACAGAAACGCCATGAAGGAGGAGATCGAGAAGCGGGGCGGGAAGGTGACCGGCAGCGTGACGGGGAAGACCGTGTGCCTGATCAACAACGATACTGCATCCCAGTCTTCCAAGAATAAAAAGGCGAAAGAACTGGGGGTAGCGATTTTGTCTGAGGAAGATTTTATGGAGGAATATCTCAAATAATAGCAAATGTTATAGAAAGACGGAAAAAAGAGTGCAGGTGCACTCTTTTTAGATTTTCCGCACATCGTAAGGCGTCGTCTGATACACGTAGTAATTAAGCCAGTTGGAAAAGAGAAGCTGCCCGGCGGAGCGCCAGTTGACGATCGGTTCCTTCGTCGGGTCATCTCCAGGGAAATAGTTTACCGGGATTTTCGGGTTCATGCCCTTTTCCATATCGCGGGCATATTCCAGCGCCAGCGTGTCAGCGTCGTATTCCAGATGGCAGGTAATGAAGAAATGCCTGCTGTCCTCGGTTTTGGCGATTGCCATGCCCGCCTTATCAGAGACTGCCATCAGTTCCAGGTCCGGCACGGAGGCGATCTGCGCCGGGTCGATCGTTATGGCGCGGGACTGCGGCGCGTGGAAAGTATCGTCAAATCCCCGGAAGAGGGGTGATTTTCGCTTTAGAATTTTGTGGGTATAGATGCCGGAAAGCTTTTCGTCCAGATCTTCCCTGTCTAGCCCGTAAAAATAGTACAGTGCGGCGTAAGCGCCCCAGCACAGGTGGAGCGTACAGTGGACGTGTGTGCGTCCCCATTCCATAATCGTGCATATTTCGTCCCAGTAAGCGACTTTCTCAAAGCGCACATGGTCGAGCGGCGCGCCGGTGATGATCATGCCGTCAAATTTGCGGTCCCGGATCTGGTCAAAAGTGGTATAAAATGCCGCCATGTGGTTGGAATCCGCGTGCAGCGGCGTGTAGCTTGCGGTCTGCAAAAACTCCACGTTCACCTGTAACGGCGTATTTGACAATTTTCGCAAAAGCTGGGTTTCGGTGACTTCCTTGGTTGGCATCAGATTTAAGATCAGCACATCCAGCGGACGGATATCCTGATGCATTGCACGGTATTCTGTCATTACAAAAATATTTTCTTTTTCTAAAATGCTGGTTGCAGGCAGCAAATCAGCTACTTTGATGGGCATGGGAATCCCTACCTTTCTCTTGGGTTATATCATAATATATAAAAATATTAATGATACCATGTATGATAGCACAAACGAAAGTGGGGTGCAAGGCGGCTTTCCGCAATGGATGACAATTTCCAAAAATTTGCCAGAAGTGGCTTTCCGGGTCTTTCCAGCTATTCGACAATCGGGTACAAAAAGAATTGCATAATTTTGTATTTTATCTTATAATCTATATGTATTAACGCTTTGACACAGGGGGAACGGGTGAATTATGGAGACGGCGTATCAGAAGGTTAAGGTGCACAACGAGTTGGAGTGGTGTCAGGTAAAGGATATGGAGACGAAGGAGAAGATCGAGAAGGTTCTGTTAAAACACAGGGTATCCTATTTTGTGAAATGGGAAAAACCGAAGTTCTTTTCAAACGATACTTTTGGCTCCTGTATATTCTGTGTAAACCAGCTGCAGAAAGAGACCGCGGACGATGCGATTCAGGAGCTTACGGAAGAAGTGCGGGATAAGATCCGTTTCATAAACCGCAGGGTGGACAAGACGTTTTATTAGACAGCGACATAATTTTTTGAAATTATATGTTATATTATAAAAACCGGGTGCGCGAATGTATGCACCCGGTTTTTTAGGGGTTATGAGCAGGCTTCCTGGTCTGAAGCGCCACTGTCCGGCAACGATTTTTTCAGGTTTTTCTGCGCCGTGGAGAGCATCAGCTTAATGCGGTTCAGCTGATTGACCTCGCTGGCGCCGGGATCGTAGTCGATCGCCACGATGTTGGAGCTGGGGAACCTTTTGCGGAGTTCCTTGATGACGCCCTTGCCGACCACATGGTTGGGCAGACAGCCGAAGGGCTGGGTGCAGACGATATTGTTAACGCCGCTGTGGATCAGTTCTACCATCTCCCCGGTGAGGAACCACCCCTCGCCGGTCTGGTTGCCGATATCGACGATGGGTTTCGCGTAGTCTACCAGCGTGTAGATACTGACGGGCGGTGTAAAGTGTCTGCTTTTCGCAAATTCCTTCGCTGCCTGTGCGCGCAGTTTTTCAAGCGCCCGTATGCCGAAGCGGGAGAAAAACGCCGCCTTCTTCGAGGTGCCGAGGAAATCCGCTTTGTAAATCTGGTTGTAGAAGCAGTAGAGCATGAAGTCTAACAGATCGGGCACGACCGCCTCCGCGCCTTCCGCTTCCAGCAGTTCCACCAGATGGTTGTTTGCTGCAGGCGCAAACTTCACCAGAATCTCGCCGACGATGCCGACGCGGGGCTTGCGCAGATTCTCATCAATGGGAATGCTGTCAAAATCCCGCACAATCTGGCGGCACATCTTCTGGAAGGTCAGATAGTTCATAGTTTTTTTGGATACAAAATCCTGACACTTCCTGACCCATTCCCTGTGCAGTGCGTCAACAGATCCCGGCTCCTTCTCATAGGGGCGCATCCGATAGACGCAGCGCATGAAAATATCCCCGAAGAGGGCGCTGTATGCGGCGCGGATCAGAAGGCCTGCGTTTAAGTGGAACCCGGGATTGCTCTCGATGCCCGCCAGATTTAGGGAGATCACGGGAACCTGCGGCATTCCAGCTTTTTCCAGCGCGCGCCGGATAAAGCCCACATAGTTGGTGGCACGGCAGCCGCCGCCGGTCTGGCTCATAATGACAGCCACTTTATTCAGGTCGTATCTGCCGGAAAGCAGGGCATCCATAATCTGTCCCACCACGATCAGGGAAGGATAACATGCGTCGTTATTTACATATTTCAGACCCATATCCACCGCCTGTCTCGTATCGTTTCCGAGCACTTCAAAGTGATAACCGCAGGCATTGAAAGCGGCTTCCATGATCTCAAAATGGATCGGCGACATCTGGGGACAGAGGATGGTGTAATCCTTTCTCATCTCCTCCGTGAAGGCTACTTTTGTGATAGCGCTGGAGTGTATCGTGCGCTTTTCGCCTTTCTGTTCCCGCACCTGAATCGCGGAGAGCAGGGAGCGTATGCGGATTCTCGCCGCGCCCAGATTGTTCACTTCGTCGATTTTCAGGCAGGTATAGATTTTGTCGGAGCCGGTAAGGATGTCGTTCACCTGGTCCGTGGTCACGGCGTCAAGACCGCAGCCGAAGGAATTGAGCTGGATCAGATCCAGATCGTCCCTTGTCTTGACGAAGCTTGCCGCCGCGTAAAGCCTCGAGTGGTACATCCACTGGTCGGACACAATCAGCGGTCTCTCCGGCGCCGCCAGATGGGAGACGGAGTCCTCGGTCAGCACCGCAATATCATAGGAAGTGATCAGCTCGGGAATGCCGTGGTTGATTTCCGGGTCAACGTGGTATGGGCGGCCAGCCAGCACGATGCCGCGCTTGTGGTTTGTCTCCAGATAGCGGAGCACTTCTTCGCCCTTATCGCGCATGTCCTGCCTTGCCGCGGCAAGTTCTGTCCAAGCCGCCTCTGCCGCATCCATAACGGATGTTATTGGAAGTTCCCGGAATTCCCTCGTCAGCGCCTCCGTCACAGTCTGCAGGCTTTTGAAAGACATAAAAGGATTGCGGAAAACTACCTCGCCGTGTCCGATTTCCTCCACGTTATTCTTGATGTTTTCGGAGTAGGAGGTGACGATGGGGCAGTTGTAATGGTTGTTGGCGTCGTGAAACTCATCCCGCTCGTAAAAGAGGGCGGGGTAGAAGATAAAGTCCACTTTCTGTTTGATGAGCCACGATACATGTCCGTGCGCCAGCTTTGCCGGATAGCATTCCGACTCACTGGGGATGGACTCGATACCGAGCTCATAGATTTTGCGGTTGGAAACAGGGGAGAGCACTACCCGGAAACCCAGCTTCGTGAAGAAGGTGAACCAGAAAGGGTAATTCTCGTACATATTTAACACCCGAGGAATGCCCACGGTGCCCCGTTTCGCCTCGTTCGCCGGCAGCGGTTCATAGGAAAAGTACCGTTTCAGCTTGTAGTCAAACAGGTTCGGCGCCCCGTTTTCCTTTTTTGCCCGTCCAAGACCTCTCTCGCAGCGGTTGCCCGAGATATACTGGCGACCACCCGTAAATTTGTTGATGGTGAGACGGCAGTTGTTGGTGCAGCCCTTGCACTTTGCCATGCTCGTCTCAAACTGTAAGTTCGTGATCTGCTCCAGATTCAGCATGGAGGTCTGGTAGCCCTTCTCGTAATGATCCCGGGCTATCAGCGCCGCGCCGAACGCGCCCATGATGCCGGCGATATCCGGGCGGATCGCCTCGCAACCGGCGATCTTTTCAAAGCTGCGAAGGACCGCGTCGTTGTAGAAGGTGCCGCCCTGCACGACAATATTTTTGCCGAGCGCCGAGGCGTCGGAGACTTTGATTACCTTAAACAGCGCGTTCTTGATGACGGAGTATGCCAGCCCCGCGGAGATATCGGAGACGGAGGCACCCTCCTTCTGCGCCTGTTTTACCTTGGAGTTCATAAATACCGTGCAGCGGGTGCCCAGGTCGATCGGATGTTCCGCAAAGAGGGCAGTTTTGGCAAAGTCCTCCACGCCGTAGTTTAAGGACTTGGCGAAGGTTTCTATGAAGGAGCCGCAGCCCGAGGAACACGCCTCGTTGAGCTGCACGCTGTCTACGGTGTGGTTTTTGATCTTGATGCATTTCATGTCCTGTCCGCCGATATCCAGGATGCAGTCCACATCCGGGTCGAAGAAAGCGGCGGCATTGTAGTGCGCCACTGTCTCCACCTCGCCGTCGTCAAGCAGAAAGGCAGCTTTCATCAGAGCCTCGCCGTAGCCGGTGGAACAGGAGCGGGCTATTTTCACTCCAGCCGGAAGCAGCTTATAAATTTCCTTAAGGGAGCGGATTGCTGTTTTTAAGGGGCTGCCGTCGTTACTGCTGTAGAAAGAGTAGAGCAGGGAGCCGTCGTCGCCCACGAGAGCCACCTTCGTGGTGGTGGAACCGGCGTCAATCCCTAAAAAGCAGTTTCCCTGATAGGAGGCAAGGTCGCCGGTCGCCACATGATGGGTGCCGTGACGTAAGCGGAACGCATTGTAGTCCGCCTGCGTGGCAAAGAGCGGCTCCATGCGCTCCACCTCAAACTCCATTTTGATATCGGTGGAAAGCTTTGCCGTCAGCTCCTCCATGGTATAGAAAGCCTCCTCCTTCGCGTTTAGGGCGGAGCCTATGGCGGCGAAGAGGTGGGAATTGTCCGTGTCGATGATATGGGCGTCGTCCAGCTTCAGGGTGCGGATGAACGACTGTTTTAACTCCGACAAAAAGTGAAGCGGACCGCCGAGGAACGCCACATGTCCACGGATCGGCTTGCCGCAGGCAAGACCGCTGATGGTCTGGTTTACCACCGCCTGAAAGATGGAGGCGGAAAGGTCTTCCTTCGTGGCGCCCTCATTGATCAGGGGCTGGATATCTGACTTGGCGAACACGCCGCAGCGCGCCGCGATCGTATATAGAGAGTGATAATTTTTCGCGTACTCGTTCAGCCCTGCCGCATCCGTCTGCAGGAGGGAAGCCATCTGGTCGATGAAAGAACCCGTACCGCCGGCACAGATACCGTTCATGCGCTGTTCCACATTGCCGCCCTCAAAGTAGATGATTTTGGCGTCCTCGCCGCCAAGCTCGATCGCCACGTCTGTGACGGGCGCAAAGGTCTGCAGGGATGTGGACACGGCGATCACTTCCTGCACAAAGGGAATCTGCAGGTGGTTTGCCAGCGTCAGCCCGCCGGAACCGGTGATGATGGGATGCACCGTGAGGTTTCCAAGCTGCTCAAAGGCAAGGGAAAGAAGAGACGCGAGGGTCTCCCTGATATTTGCAAAATGTCTTTTGTAGTCGGAAAAAAGTATCTGATGCCTGTCGTCCAGAATGGCGATCTTGACGGTCGTTGACCCGATGTCGATGCCAAGCGTATATTGCATGTGACTCATTTTTCTCGCTCCTTTATCAGATAAAAAGTGGTTTCGGTATAAGTTACCTTTTTACCTATTAAAATGTGTTTTTTGGCACACGCTGTCATTATACGACACAGTTTTCTAAAATGCAATTGTCCAATTCTTAGAAAAGAATGAAGTTTTCGGCAGACATTTATTAAATTTTTATGAGAGGGTGTTTTTTGGGCGCTGCGACATTTACTTTTAAAAAGAGGAATGCTATATTAGTAGTATATTTTTGAGGGAGAGTGAAACATGAGTCCTTTTGAACGAAAATTTGGAAAATACGCGATACGAAATCTATCTTTTGTGCTGGTCATGTGCTATGCGGTCGGATATCTGCTGGAGCTGTTTGACAGAAGCGGCCTGCTGATTTCCTATCTGACTTTAAACCCGTACGCGATTCTGCACGGACAGATCTGGCGGCTTGTGACGTGGGTGCTGATTCCGCCCAGCAGCGGGGGACTGTTCTTTACATTACTTATGTTATATTTTTATTGTTCCATAGGTATGTCGCTGGAGCGGACATGGGGTACTTACCGATATAATGTCTATCTGTTCCAGGGGATGCTGTTTACCATTGCGGGAAGTTTCCTGCTGATGGGGTACTGTTACCTGTTCCATCCGCAGATACAGATGATGGATATGCGGGGCATGCTGCATGTTCTGACCGTAGATTCGCCCAATGAATATTTCAGGGCGATTGCGGGACTGTTCAGCACCTATTACATCAATATGTCAATATTTCTTGCGTACGCGGCGACTTTCCCGGACGCGCAGGTGCTGCTCATGTTTATCATACCGATCCGGGTGAAGTGGCTGGGCGCTATATATGCGGTGATGCTGCTGTTCCAGTTCCTAGGGACGAACGTGTACGGGAAATTTGCCATCGGGGCGTCCCTGCTTAATTTTGTCGTGTTCTTCCTGACATCTCGGAATATGATGCACCTGAATCCGAAGCAGATTCACAGGCGGCAGGAGTTTAAGCGGGAAGTGAGGAGAAACACGGGGATTACCAAGCATAAATGCGCGATCTGCGGCAGGACGGAGGTGGACAGCCCGCAGATGCAGTTCCGCTTCTGTTCCAAGTGCGACGGAAACTACGAGTACTGCGAGGAGCACCTGTATACCCACACGCATATCAAGAGACCATGACGGAGGACGGAATGAATCGGGAAGTTGAGTTTGCCAAAACTCTGGAGGAAGTGAAGCGGAAAGCCAGGGAACAGCAGAATTTCATAACGAAGATGGAGGTTGAGGAAGCGTTTTCGGCGCTTTCTCTTTCTGCAGAGCAGATGGAGATGGTATATGACTATCTGCGGCAGAATAAAATCGGCGTGGACGAGCCGGCAGACGCGGACGCCTGTCTGGACGAGGAAGAGAAAAATTATCTGGATGACTATCTGGAGGCGCTGCGGGCGATCCCCAGGGCGACGGACGGGGAGCGGGAGGCGATTACCCTTTCCGCCATGGCGGGGGATGCGGACGCCATCAAACGGCTGGCGGAGCTTATGCTGCCGGAGGTTCCCCAGATTGCCAGGCTGTACACGGGGCAGGGCGTCAGCCTGGAAGATCTGATCGGCGAGGGCAATGTGGCGCTTTCTCTCGGCGTAACCATGCTTGGCGCGCTGGAACATGCCGATGAGGCGCAGGGAATGCTCGCCAAAATGATGATGGACGCGATGGAGGACTGCATCGCGGTAAACGCGGCGGAAGAAAAGAGCGATCAGAAGATTGCCGATAAAGTAAACAAGGTTGCGGATGCGGCGAACGCCCTGAAGGAAGAACTGCGCAGGGCAGTGACGGTGGAGGAGCTGATGGAGGAGTCCGGGCTTTCAAGAAAGGCCATCGAGGATGCAGTGCGCATAAGCGGCGGTAAGATTGAGTCCATCGCGGCGGAGTAGAAACTGCAGCTGCGAAAGAGGGAAAACGATGGAGACAGAAAACAGGGATTATAAATATTTCATGCAGGATACGGGGAACGTTTATCTGGGCGCGAAGCTCAGTTACGCGGAGATTCTGCGGGACGAAATGGTGAATTTCAAATACAAGAGTATCGTGGAGCACTATATTTTCAAGGATACCGACCCGGAGACCACACTGGAGAGCCATCTCTACTACATGACGAAAGAGCAGTTTTCTTATCGGACCTACGAACAGCTCAAGGCGAAAGCAAAGGTGAGCATTCTGGAGGAAAGAAAAACTTTTTTTGGTAAGAGTAAAACGGGATATGTCACGAAGGTGATGCCGCTTGCAGAGTTTGTCGACATGAATCTGGCCCAGAAAAAGGCGAAGGGCGTGGTGATCCAGGAGCTTGCGCTGTCGAAGCTGGGACTGATGGCATTCAGCGTGTAGTCCTTTGTGTTTAAATGCTGTGTAAAATTGCTTGCAAAAACAGCCTGTTTATGATATGGTAGAAAAAGTTTATGAAAATTTTACAAATGAGCACGGCGGGAATTGACGAGTATGCGCAAAAACGATAACATGTTGACAGCACAGCACAGCACAGCACAGCACAGCACAGCACAGCACAGCACAGCACAGCAGGTTAGCAACCGCTAACTTTATGGAAATAGAGGAAATGGAAGACAGGATTCTTTTCTGTACTTGACAGTACGGAAAGGAACCCTGTCTTTTTGTTGTATTTAAATCAATAACATGGATGGAGGGATGGAAGCGATGCAAAACTACATATGGATTCTGGTGCTGATCTTTGTGGCAGCTGTTATTACCTATCTGAAAAGTGCCAGAGGCAGAGAAGAAGAAAATTGTGGAGACGAGAGATATCTGATCGGAATGGGAGGAGTTTATGATGGACAGACTTTTCCGATCGGGAAAGAGATTGTGATTGGCAGGGATGTCAATCAGTGCGGCATCATCTATCCGAACGGATCCAAAGGCGTCAGTTCCGTGCATTGTAAGGTGAGAATTGAAAATGAACGGGTGGCATTGATCGATCTGTCGTCCAGCTATGGGACATTCCGTGACAATGGGGAGCGTCTGTCTTCCAATATGGTTTACTATTTAGGTCCGGGTGACGGGTTTTATGTAGGCGATGCGGAAAATATTTTTTTAGTTAAGTAGAAGAGGAGGAGAAAGAGAAAATGGCCCAGGATACAAAGGATATTTTTCAAGGGAAGAAATTTAAATGGTCAAATATGTTTTCGGGTTTTAATTCCGTAAAGACAAAGGAGGAGAAAGAGCGGCAGTTCATGTCGGGACTCCCGGGAAATGTGCCTTATGAGAGTGACATGATACAGGAATGGACACCGCCGTTTCTGTTTTATAAGTTTTTTATTTACAGTCTGGTGATGCTGGTGCTTATTTTCGTATGCGGTTATATGTACGGTTTCGGAAAGGCGCTTCTTGTCAGCGCGGCGCCCTATATGATTCCCGTAACCATACTGATATTTATATGGGAACTGAATATTCCGCGGAACATTTCCGTTATGGATCTTTTGTATATTGCTGTTTTCAGCGGCATTACTTCTTATTTTGTGATTTTTTTTGTGCAGGATGTCACAGGAATCGGATATACGGATACTTCCGTTTTTGCGGTTCCGCTGCTCACGGTTGTGGCAAAAACGCTCCTCGTATGCATCTTTTTAAGGAAGAAGAGCAGAGGTTACGGGTTAAACGGTCTGGCAGTAGGCGCAGCGGTCGGAGCCGGTTATGCGATATTGACACTGGCGGATGATATGTATTACCTGGCGGAATATGCAGGTGAAATTACCGGTATTATGGGCCTCATTGTCGTCCGCTTTGTCATGGTTTTAGGCGGCGATATTATATGGACAGCCGCCATAGGCGCTGCGCTGGCTCTCGCGAAAGGGAAAGAGACTTTAAAAATCAGGCATCTTGGAAACAGTCTTTTCCTGATTTGTCTGATCGGCACTTATCTGATGGAAGCGCTGTGGAATTATGATATTACCGATCTCTTTTCGAGATTTGCTGACAGCAGTGTGGCTGTGGGGATTTATACGTTTTTGTATATTTATCAGGGAAAGAACATTCTGCTGCTGATTCTTTCATGGGCGCTGTTCTTCTTTGTTGCAAGGAAAGGTGTCGAGCAGGCGTTGGAGATTGCGCAACAGGCAAAAGCCGATAAGGGAAAATGGGACAGTAAAATTGCGGCGAACTATTCCGGAAAGGTGGATATATACGGCGTAAGCGGTATGCATGCCGGGAAAAAATTTGCAGGCGGCTCAGGAACGCTTGTCTTTGGCCGGGATAAGTCGTGTGGCGTCAGGTTTGCGGAGGATGCAAAGGGAATCAGTTCCCTTCACTGTGAAATCAGAAAGCAGGGCGACCATTATGTACTGATTGATAAAAATTCTTCCTACGGAACATTTTTGAAAGACGGGAAGCGTCTGGAACCCGGCAAGCCTTATGTACTGCAGGACGGTATGGAATTTTACCTTGCATCTGAGGAAAATGCGTATAAGGCGGGCATAAAGAAAGAGCAGGATGAGGCGTTACATAGTGCAAGACAGTATGGCAGACGGACCAATGAGATTGACGGTGTGGAAGAGTCCGGACAGAATGTCTATATTGCCTGCGCGGTTATTCTGGCGGTTACTTTTCTTGCCTTTTACGCGGTATCGGACGGCGCTGTGGGTCTGACCGGCGGACCGGCGCAGGAGCAGAAGGGAGAATCAGATACCTTATACGGGGTTTGGCGGACAGATGAGACATTTGACGTGAAAAAGCTCGTCATCGATAACATAGACAACGTGCTCGGGATGGCGGAAATCGGACTGTTTAAGGAAAGCAAGGCGAACGGGATAACGATCACACAGGACGGCATGGCTTACTGTACCTATAATGGCGCTACAATCGACTATGCAAAATTTACATGCGGTATTGTGGACGAATCGACCGTTCATCTGCAGTGGAGTTATTCCGGCGCCTATGGGAGCGTAAACATCGGTCCCGTGGGAATCAGCGCACCATCGACTTATGAAGCCGGTTTTGACGTCAACTATCAGGTGGACGGAAATACATTGTATCTGGATCTGCCGGGGATGAATCTGGAGCTGCATAAGTAATCGAAAAGAAGGGAATGGAGGGAACGGACAAAGATGGAAATGAAAAAATGTGAAAGAGGGCATTATTATGACGCATCCGTGCATGCGGAGTGTCCTTACTGCATGAATGAAAACAGTGCGGGAAGCATGGAGAGAACGATGGCGTTAGACGCATCGGCGGGTAATGATAAAACAATGCCGCTGGCGCAGGCTGCTTCCGGCAAAAATCTGACAAGGCCGCTCTTCGCTGCCGTGCAGGAGGCGGGAGATGAAGACGGCAGAACCGTCGCGCTGATCCAGAGCGATATGGGGATCGATCCTGTTGTCGGATGGCTCGTCTGTCTGGCAGGGAAGGAAAAGGGAAGAGATTACAGAATCCATTCGGACAATAATTATGTCGGCCGCAGTGAAAAAATGGATATCTGTATACGGGGAGACGAGACAATCTCACGGGAAAATCAGGCGGTCATTACCTACGATACCAGTAACAACCGTTATTATTTTTCGCCGGGAGACGGCAGAAGTATTGTCAGAGTGAACAGTCAGGCTGTTTTCCAGACCGTGGAGCTGACAGCGTATGACAGAGTGGTGATCGGTAAGACAGAGCTTATGTTTATGCCTCTGTGCGGGGAAAGGTTTGCATGGGAAAAAGATTCGGAATCCTAAAACAAAAAAGGAAAGAGCCGCAGGCTACACTTGATCTTGGATACGAAAAAGCCTATCAGATTGAGACGCCGGAAAGCTGCGGCGTACGGATTGGGAAACTACATGGCATCGGCAAGAGGAATAAACAGCAGGACGCTTTCGGCATTTCTGATTTGAAAGAAGAAGTGATTGAAAGCAAGGGTATTTTGGCAATTCTGGCGGACGGCATGGGAGGCCTGTCAGATGGGGAGAAGGCGAGCATGGCCACGGTTATTTCCTGTCTGAATTATTTTGAGACGCACGACATGGATGAGGAAACGCCGGTGCACTTCGTGGATATGGTGGAAAATGCCAACAGGGAAGTGAAGGAAGTGCTCGGCTCTGCCAGCGGATCGAGCGGTTCCACGCTGGCGGCTGTTCTTGTCAGGGGCGGAAAGATATTCTGGGTGTCCGTGGGCGACAGCAGAATTTTTCTCTACCGTGACGGGGGACTTACGCAGATTAGCAAAGATCATAATTATGCGGCGCAGCTTCTGGAAATGGCAGAGGCGGGAGAGGTAGACGCGGAGGAAGCGCTCAATGACCCGCAGAGGAATGCTCTTACCAGCTACATAGGGATTCGTGTTCTGGAAAAAATCGACTACAATGAAAAGGCTCTGGAAGCGGAATGCGGAGATCGGATTCTTTTGCTGTCAGACGGCGTATACAATTCGGTGACGGAGGAAGAGATAATAGAGTCTATGGAGCTTCCTTTGGGCAGGGCCATGATGCGGCTTGGTATGCAGGTGGAAGAAAAACGGAAAAGGAACCAGGACAATTATACGGCAATCGTGCTGGAGATAGAATAGCGCAGAGGGTATGGATAAAATGATCACAGGGAAAGGGTATACCGACAGGGGAGGCAGGGAATATAACGAGGATGCCGGTTTTTTCAGCGTCGCAGGAGACAGGGGGTATGCGCTCATGGCGGATGGACTGGGTGGTCACGGCGGTGGTGACCGGGCGTCCCGGGCTGTGGCGGATACGCTGAAAGGCTGTATTCAGAAATGGCCGGCGGAACAGACACTTACCAGGGAAGCTGTGGAAGAATGGATTTCCAGGGCAAATAAAACGGTCATTGGGATGCAGACGCCCGCATGCAGGATGAAGACAACGCTCGCTTTTCTGTGCGTTGACGAGCGGGCCGGATCCGCGTGTCTGGCGCATGTGGGAGACAGCAGAATTTATTATTTTAAAGACGGAGCGTACCAGTTTTGCACGTTTGATCACAGCGTATCCAGAATGGCGGTTCTGGCCGGAGAGATCGGCTGGGAGGATATCCGTTTTCATACGGACAGGAATAAGCTGCTGCGGGCTATCGGCAAATCGGAGGAAGTGAAAGCGGAGACGAAGGAACTTCCGATGGAGAAAAATAGGAATCATTTCTTTTTGCTTTGTACGGACGGCTTTTGGGAATATGTGACGGAGGAAGAGATGGAGGAGACGCTGAGTGCGGCGGAGTCACCGGAGGAATGGATTGAGAAGATGCGTGCATATCTGGAAGGCCGGGCAGGAGAAGGAAACGACAACAATTCGGCCATTGCAGTCTGGGTAACGGATGAGAAAGAAAGACGAAAGGAACAGACGATAAAATGAAAAAAAAGAAATCGGTGATCATGGTTTGGCTTGGCGTTCTTCTGTTGTGTTTAGGAAACATGCGGCCGGTATTGGCCCGGAACACGCTGCAGATAGGGATAGACCAGTACGAGGTGACGGATGAGGGAAAGATTTCCGTTTTTGTGAACAAGAACGAGGCGGAAGGTTTTTCGCCGTCGAAAGCGGAAAGCACTCTTATGATCGGGAAGAATACTCTGCAGATAGAGGATATCAAGACACTGCAGGAAATGAAAGAGCCGGTCACCTATCTGTGCCTTGTGGATATTTCCGGGTCAATGACGGAAGAGGGAATCGGAGAGACTAAGGATGTGCTGAAGCAGTTTGTGGAAGCAAAAGCGGCGGAAGATAATTTCTGCATTACAACAATGGGAAATGATGTGACATCTTCCGGCTTTCTGTCAGACAGTGATAAACTGACAGAGGTGGTGGACGGGATTCATCGCATCGGTACTGAGGATACCAATTTATATTACAGTATTACCGAGGCGCTGAACGTATTGAAAACGGACAAGGCGGTGCATAAGAAGCGGTGTCTGGTGATCTTTTCAGACGGGGAGGATGACCAGAAGAAAGGAATTACCCACAAAGAGGCGGAAGATGCAGTAAAAGAGAGTCATATTCCCGTTTTTACGGTGATGCTTACAGGTAATAAACTGAAAGATGCGGAAGAGAGCGCCAAGATATTGGGGAGCTTTGCCAGAAATTCTGCGGGCGGAGAGCATTATGCGCCGCCGCTGGAGCCGGGAACATCCTATGAGGACATCTGTGCGGGTGTGAACAGCCGCCTGCGGTCGAGCATCGTAGTGAGCGGCCGGCTGGAGGAGATCAAGGAAGTAGGGGACGATACGGTATATATCGGAGTAACCCTGTCAGATGGGACAAGAGAGGCGTCCGACGGCATCACAGTTCCTGCCGGGACGATACTGGAAGCAATCGAGGCTCTGGATGAAGCAAGAAAAGCGGCAGATGTCAAGGTGACGGTAGTAAATGAACATAACGAAAATGAGATCAAGGAGGAAACCGCGCCCAGGGAGGAGCATCCCAACCGCCTGCCTGTGATTGCAGGCGCCGCATTTGCACTTGTGCTCATACTGGCGCTTGTGGTTATCTTGCTCCAAAAAAGAGGAAAAGAAGAGGATGACGGGGAACAGGAGGAATGGGAAGACTTTGGCGGAAGAGAAGTGACAGAGGCAGCATTGAATGTTTCCTATGATTCCGTCACGGCAGCAGGTGGTCAGGGCGTGACCGACAAGGTACAGACGGCGCAGAAGAAGGGGAAAGATAAAGTGCGGATCACCTTGTTCCAGATCGGACCGGGTGAAACGGAAAATTATCAGCTTGTCGTAAAAGACCGGGTGACGATAGGAAGGGATAAGAGCTGTCAACTGTCCCTTTCCAATGACACGGCGCTGTCCGGCAGACACTGTTCCATTTTGTACCGTGACGGCAGTGTGTATGTGGAGGATAAGGGGTCGACAAATGGAACTTTTGTAAACGGCGTGCCGATTGTCGGGGAATACAAGGTGGAAATGGATGATATTCTGCTGATTGGTTCTTCTGAATATCGGATTACATGGGAATAAGGAAAATATGAATTACAATAATCTATGTCCGCACTGCATGCGGGAGATACAAAAAAACGGAAAAGGCACCTGCCCATACTGTGGTTTTGATGATACATACGCGCCGGAACTTACCCACCAGCTGCGTCCTTTTACGGTTTTAAACGGGAAATATCTGGTTGGCAGTGTCCTTGGAGAGGGCGGCTTTGGCATAACGTATATCGGCTATGACCTGAATCTTGAACTGAGAACCGCAATCAAGGAATTTTATCCGAACGGCTTTTGCAGGCGGGAATCCTCCATCACAAATACGTTGTCTCCGTACGGCGGATCACAGGGAGAGTCATTTGAGAAATGGAGGAGCAGATTTATAAAAGAGGCCAAAAGTCTCGCGAAATGCACCAATCTGCCTGGCATAGTCGGGGTCAAGGATTTCTTTGAAGAAAACAATACGGCATATATTGTCATGGAATATCTGGAAGGGCAGACCTTAAAGGAATATTTAAACAGGCAGGGAGGAAAGCTTCCTGTGGGTCGGGCGCTGCAGGCGTTGGAGCCGGTTATGGTTTCTATGTCTCAGGTACATAGGGCAGGGATCATTCATCGGGATATCAGCCCCGACAATATTATGATAACAACAGACGGCATGATGAAACTGCTGGATTTCGGCGCGGCCGTGGATCTGATGAAGGAGGAGGAAAGAAGCCTCTCCATTATGTTGAAACCCGGCTATGCCCCGGAAGAACAGTATCGGACGAAAGGAAAACTGGGACCTTGGTCAGACGTCTATGCGCTTGCCGCAACGATTTATAAATGTATTACCGGCATTACGCCGCCGGAAGCGATGGAGCGAATGCGGGAGGATCATCTTGCCGCGCCCGGCAGTCTGGGAATAAACATGCCTCCTTCCGTGGAAGCCGCATTGCTGAAGGGAATGAGTGTATATGCGGACAATCGGTATCAGACTATGGATGAATTTCACCATGCACTGATGGCAAAGGCGGAGAAGGAAAAGACAGCGATATCGTGCAGGGAGAAAACGGTTTTACACAGGGAGAGCGCTGCAGAGCCTGTCCGTAAAGAAGAAGGCCGGCAAAAGCGCATCGAACCTGTGAAAATCGCAGGCTGTGCCGCTGTTCTCTTTATAGGATTCCTTATGTTTCTGCATCTGTCAGGGGACAACGGAAACCAGAGGGATGAGTCCGTACTGAGCATCCCTGAAGAAGGGGATGAGCGTGAGGCAGTTCCTGTTGAGAAAGAGGAAGAAACGGTATCAAGGGAGACGGCAGACAGTCTGGAAAGCGAACCGGGAATTGAAGAACAGGAGACGGAAGAGAAGGAAATCGTCACTTATCGTTACGAGTTTCTGGTGGGTGATGTGACATGGTATGAGGCCTATGAAGACTGTATTGCCCGGGGCGGGCATCTGGTGACGATCGAATCGCCGGAAGAATTTGAGATTTTGACAGAGCAGCTTATGGATCAGAAAATGGAACGTTATCTATTCTGGCTGGGCGGCATGCGCCTTGGTGAAAGCCGGGAGTACCATTGGGTCGATGAGGCGGGGAATATGGGAGAAGCCCCGCTTTGCGGCAGTGATGCTGCGGCGGAATATCAGGACTGCTGGCTGGAAGGGGAACCGAGTTATCAGAGCGGAGAGTCGCAGGAACGGTTTATGATGATGTTTTATAAAACGGACCAGGAGAGATGGGTATGGAATGACGTGGCGGAGGATCTGTTGTCTGAGGCGCCGTTTTATGAGGGAAGAATTGCATATATCTGTGAATACGGCATGTGATTTCGGCAGGGAGCGGGTCAGGAGGGTGTGGAAACAGACGTCAGGCGGATGCGGAGTTTTGGAATTGAGGAGAATGGAAAGATGGATGTTGAAAAATTATGTATGGGATGTATGAAAGAGTTGAAGACGCCGGGGATTTGTCCGAATTGCGGATATAATCCGGCGGCCGTGAGCACGGAAGGGCATTATCTGAAACCCTATACAATCTTAAACGGCAAATATCTTGTGGGCAGAGTGCTCGGCGAGGGTGGTTTCGGCATTACCTATATCGGATTTGACATCAATTTGGAACTGCCGATCGCCATCAAAGAGTTTTACCCAAACGGCTATGTTACGCGGGAAAGCGATGTGACAAGCCTGGTAAGTGTTTATCGGGGGACGAATCTGGAAGCTATTTCCAAGTGGAAGAGTAATTTCATTCGGGAAGCGAGAACGCTGGCCAAGTGTTCTCATCTGTCCGGCATTGTAGGCGTGAAGGATTTCTTTGAAGAGAATGGCACGGCCTATATAGCGATGGAGTATTTGGAGGGCATGACCTTGAAAACGTATGCCAAGTCCTGCGGCGGGAGAGTGGAAGTCAGCCATCTGCTGAACTGCCTGGAGCCGGTTATGGCCTCTCTCGCAAAAGTACATGATTCAGGACTGATTCACAGAGATATCAGCCCGGACAATATTATGCTGTTGGAAAACGGCAGTATGAAGCTGTTGGATTTTGGCGCGGCCAGGGATTATTCCGCGGAAGATGAAAAAAGTCTGTCCGTTCTGCTGAAACCGGGATACGCGCCGGAAGAACAGTATCGGACGAGAGGAAAACAGGGGCCGTGGTCAGACGTTTACGCGTTTGCGGCAACTATTTATAAATGTATAACAGGCGTTACACCACCGGAATCAATGGAGCGGATGCGGGAGGATGACTTAAAGAAGCCGTCGGAATTTGGTGTGGCAATTTCTCCGCAAATAGAAGCAGCGTTGGTCAAGGGAATGGCAGTGTATGCGGAGAACAGATATCAGTCCATGTCTGAGTTTATGGACGCACTGATGGCAGACAGCCGGCGCATGATGACAGGACGCCCGGCGGATGCCGCCACAGGACGCCCGGCAGATGCTGCCATAGGACGCCCGGCAGATGCTGCCATAGGACAGCCGGTGAAAGAGCAGGAACCGCTTGCGCCGGTGAAGCAGGATCAGGTGACGAGGGAGACGACTGGCCGGGAAGCGGGGGACATGGTTGAGAAAGCGGTATCTTTTGCCAAAAAGTATTGGGCTGTCATTGCCGCGGTCTGCGTGGTGCTGCTGATCATCCTGATCACATCGGGAGGCAGGAAAGAGGAAACGGATTCTGCGGAAGGTTTGGAAACGATACAGACAGAGCCGGCTGATGCAGAGCAGCCGGAACAGGAGGAAGAGGAGGAAAACCGGGAAGACCCGGAGCAGAAGGCGGCGGCTCTTCTTGAGGAAGGCAGGACGAATCTGGCGGAGGGAAATTTCGGAAACGCGAAACAATGTTTTGCCGAGGCCAAAAGCTTAGCGCCGGAGAATGCGGAGATTTATCTTGCGGAGAGCGATCTGTATATGCAGGAAGAAGATTATATGTCAGCGATGTCCGTTCTCGCTGAAGGAATTTCACGGACAGAAAACATTATGCTGGATGCGAGAAGAAACGAGCTGCTCGACAGCATTCACCTGACAAGGCAGGAAAAATATATGGATGATACCGTCCGGGAAATCTGTGAGTACAATGCGGATGGGCTGATACAGGCGCGGTATCGGTACGATTCGGAGGGAGATCTGGAGAGTTGGGACGAGTATGTGTATAATGACGGTGTTTTGGCCTCCGAGGTTTCTTATTATGAGAATGGCGTGAAAAGGAGCGGAATCGCCTATAATGAGGACGGGACGGAAAATGTTTACGCGGCCTATGACAGAAGCGGACAGATGACGGATGTGTATATTGCAGAGTACGCAGCATCCGGCAGACTGGCGCGAAAAGAGTATTATGAGACGCGGGGGCTGACCCTAAATTCCAGCATGGACAGGGTGTTAAGGAACGGCGTGAAATGGTGGAAGATTTATGACTATGACGAGTATGGCAACCAGATTCTGGATACCAGCTATAATAAAAACGGGTCTGTGAGCAGCTGGCAGGAATACTATTATGATAATGCCGGCAATACGGTAGGATATGCGGCATTCTATGCGGACGGCATGATGAATGCCCGTGGGGAATGCTCCTATGATGAGGAGGGAAGGCAGACCGGCATCGCAGAGTACGATGCGGACGGAAATCTGAATCGGAAAGTGGAATACGAATATGATTCCTTTGGAAGCTGTGTTACGGAAAGACGTTACTATGGGAACGCCGATGAGGTTTCAGAAGAAGTGGAATATGTGAATGTTTATGAGCTTTCGGAGAACGTGAGATAGGGCGGTTGTAGTTTGCGCGTAAACGTACATGTAACTTTTCGAAAAATTTTTGCAAAAATTTTCATTTAGGGCTTGATTTAGACAAAATTTTTTGATACAATTCTCTTTGTAAAATTCCCCTTTTACACTGGACAGGTGATCGGCTCTAGGGCTTCACCTGTTCTTTTATGTCCGCGCATAAGCTCTGCTTATGCGCGGATTGCGCGGCGATTATTTCGACAACAGTATTCGGTCATTATCCAACTGCTTCCCCGCGCGCATCTTAAACTGCTCCAGCAGGTCGTCTACGGTGAGCTTTTCCCGTGCTTTTCCCGATACGTCAAAAACAATACGTCCGCCGTCCATCATAAGCGTGCGGTTTCCGAGGGAAAGCGCCTGATGCATATTGTGTGTGACCATCAGACAGGTGATATGCCGGTCAGAGATGATTTTTTCTGTGAGGGCCAGCACTTTGTCCGCTGTGGCGGGGTCAAGGGCGGCGGTGTGCTCGTCGAGCAGAAGAATGCGGGGCGTAACCATGGTTGCCATCAGAAGCGTGAGCGCCTGTCTCTGACCGCCGGAAAGAAGCCCGACGGGCTGTTTCATCCGGTCTTTCAGCCCCATGTCCAGGAGGGCAAGCTGTTCCCTGAACTTCTTTTTTTCCTTGGCGCTGATCCGGCTGAAATAGGCGTGTCTTTTGGTGGCGGCGCGCAGATAGGCGAGCGCCATATTCTCTTCGATCGTCATGTGGGGCGCGGTTCCTTTCAGGGGGTCCTGAAAAAGGTGACCGATCACTTTGCTGCGCACATGCTCTTTGCAGTAAGTGATATCTTCGCCGCCCAGGACAATCCGTCCCTCATCCACGAAAAAGTTTCCCGTGATGGCGTTGAAGAGCGTGGACTTTCCCGCGCCGTTACTGCCGACAATGGTGGCGAAATCGCCGTCTTCCAGAGCGAGGTTCACTTGGTCAAGCGCCTTTTTCTCGTTGACGGTGCCGGGGTTAAACGTTTTGGAAACGGAATCAATGACTAACATTGGCGGATTCCTCCTTTCTGCAGGCGTTTCGGTTTCTGTTCCGCTGTCTGTAAAATGCGGACTTCTCCCTGAGATAGGGGAAGGAGATGGCAATGGCAACGATGACGGCGGAGACAAGCTTGAGCGCTTCCGCAGGCACGTTCAGGCGGAGCGCCAGCGCTACGATAAAGCGGTAGAGACAGCTTCCTAAAATTACTCCTGTTATCTTTTTGAACATACTGCCTTTCCCGACGAGGGTTTCCCCGATAATCAGGCTTGCCAGTGCGATCGTCACCATGCCGGTCCCCAGATTGATGTCGCAGGATTTCTGATACTGCCCGAGGATCGCGCCGGAGAGGGCGGTCAGCGCGTTTGCCACACAGAGTCCCACGGTGATCATAAACAGGGGATTGATGCTGGATGCCCGCACCATATGCTCGTTGTCCCCGGTGGCACGGATGGAGAGCCCGAGCCGTGTGTTCAGAAACAGAGATAAAATAACACCAATTACCATTACAATCGCCAGGGTAATCAGCAGTTTATACCAGTCCTCGTACCAGCCGTAGGGGAGCTTTTCTTTTGCCAGACTGAAAACGGTATCGCAGGCGAACAGATTTACGTTGGAAGAAAAGCCCATCACGGCGATATTGACTGTGTAAAGACCTGTATTGACGATGATACCTGCCAGAATGGAGGGAACCCCCATTCTGGTCTGTAAAAAGGCTGTGACGAAGCCGGAGCAGACGCCCGCGCCCATGGCGGCGAAGAGCGCCAGGACGGGATGCCCGGACAGCGTCACCATGGCGCCCACCGCACAGCCTAAAGTGAAACAGCCGTCGGTGGACAGATCCGCGATATTCAGGATGCTGAATGAGAGAAACAGCGCCAGCGCCACCAGGGCGTAGATACAGCCCAGTTCCAGGGCGCTTTGTAAAATGGAAAGGGAAAATATTGTACTCATGGGATACCTCATTCATAAAAAATACAGTTGCTGTTTATAGTTGTGATTTAATCATAGGGGCAAAACTTTGCATTTTAAGACGGTGTGATTCTGTTGGTGCAGGTGTTTAGTTAAATTCTTCCGCCGTCTGGATTTCTACCAGGCTGGAGCATTTGTCCGCGAACATACTGTAGTCAAGCCCGATTGCTTCCGCGGTCTCGGTGTTCACCGTGGCGATGCCGTTGTCCATGGTCTGTACGGCAAGGGATGAGGGTTCTTTGCCTTCGGCAAGAATCGCTGCCGCCATATCCGCGGTGGCGGTGCCGAGCTCCACATAGTTCACGCCGTAACCCATAAACGCGCCGTTTAAGGCAAAGGAGTCCGCGCCGCCGTAGTGGGGCACTTTTGCGTCGATGAATTTCTCATAGATGGCGAGTTCCGCCGTCATCACATTGTTGTCGGTGGGTGTGAAGACCGCCTCTGCGCCGGAGGAGAGCAGGGCGTCCGCCGCGAGGGAGATTTCCCCGTTGTTGGTGCCTGTCTTTTCTATCACGGTTATGCCTTTTGCTTCACAGTAAGCTTTGGCAGCGGCGATGGCGGCGGTGGAAGCGTCCTGACTTTTGTCGTAGAGCAGTCCCACCGTCTGGATATCCGGGTTGGCGGCAAGCATCAGGTCGAAAACGGCTTCTGTGTTCAGGGCGTCCGAAGTGCCTGTAATGTTGGAACCCGGTGCGTCCATGGATGCCACAAGCCCTGCGCCCACAGGATCGGAGACAGCGGAGAACACCACAGGGATCAGGCTGCCGTCATCCCGCGGGTTTTCCGCGGTGGCATTCTGCATGACCATGGCGACCGGCGTGGCGACCGGAATAATGAGGTCCACATCGGAGGCGATCAGGTCTGTGGCAATCTGGTTCATGGTGGTGGCATCCGCCTGCCCGTTGTAGGTGTAGTTTTTGTAGTCAAAGGAAATGCCGAGTTCTTCGGATTTTTTGTCAAGTTCCGTCTGAATGGCGGCAACGATCTGGTTTAAGGACGCGTCGTCCACGTACTGTACGATGCCGACTTTGTAAGAACTGCCGGACGCGGCTTCCGCAGTATCAGCGTCTGGTGCATTGTCAGTATCGGCGGGCGTTTCGGCGTTTTCTGTGTCAGCGGAGGCTCCGCTGTCGGAAGCAGCTGCGCCGGCATTGCTGCCGTTCGCGCCGCAGCCCGTGAGAGCGGCGGTGAGAACAGCGCCTGTGAGTAACAGTGTGATAGATTTCTTTTTCATAATTTCCTCCATTTCAATCTTCTTTTTGATTAATAAAATAATAAAACCGCCCCAGACTAAAGTCTGAGACGGTAATAAACGTAGGTTATTATCGCGGTACCACTCAAATTGATGCGGGAACACAGTCCCGATCCGCTTTTTCCATATACAGTCATATATGCCGCCTTGGTAACGGGTGCGGTTCCCGCCAGAGGCTACTCTGTCGGCATGGATACTGACATTTCGACCCGGCCTCGAAAGTCCATTCGGTATAAGCGCCATGCCGTCTTTCACCAGCTGACGGCTCTCTGTAATGGGTAACTCATACGTACTACTCTTTCTCGAAGGTTTGTGATATGTGTTTCTGCAATTAATTTATTACACAATAATACTTTTGTGATGGATTGTCAAATATTTTTTTAAAATTATTTTGTATACATCAGCCTTTTGAATCCAGTTTAATGCCAATTTGCATATTTGGGGAAATACATTTAACCAATTTATTTTTGTAGAGGATTTTAAGGTAACGTTAAGGGGCTGTTAAAGGAACACACAGGTTGTTCTTGTACAATGTTCGTATCATGTTTGAGGAGAGGGCAGAGGTGTGGCAATGGAAAAGAGGAAAGAAATGAATGGCAAATCGGAAAAAGGCAATAAGAAGAGAAGTGCGATAGAGATGACCGTATGTATTTCGGGAATGGCGGCTCTCACTGTTCTGATGGCTGTATTCAGCGCAGATGCAGGACTCTTGGCGGGTGTGGCGGCTTACTGGATTCCCTGCTTTGTGTTGCTCATTTATGTCCTTAAGGTGGAAAAACAGCCGCTTTCCTCTGTAGGGCTGAAGCCGATCCGGGCAAAGCATGTCTTGGAGGGACTTGGTCTTGGCGTCGGCATGTTCATCGTTCAGCAGATTCCGCTTCTGCTTATGAGAATGGACTATTCCGCATATGCCATGGAGCCGGATGCCGTTTATGTAGCTGTTATGCTGTTTTACTGCTTTTTCTGTGTCGGGTTTGCGGAGGAACTGATTTTTCGCGGATTCCTGTTAAAAAGGACGCTGGACATTTTTTCGCAGAAATGGGTTTGTGTGGGGCTCAATATTTTGCTTTTCTATCTGATTCACTGGTTTACCATGCAGCATACTTTCGGTGAATTTTACAACCTGGCGACGAATGTGGTGATTTTATGCATTTATCTTTTCCGCAAAAAAGAGGGGACGATTGTGCCGCTGGTGATCGCGCACGGTTTCTACGATGTGCTGACGTCGGTGGGGCTGCCGGTTTTTGCTTATCTGTTGAAATAGTTTTGTTTTTTATATAATCCGGGTAGTTTGCCCGGAGGGTATATTGCTCGGTGGAAGTGATATGCTGGATAAGGCACAGATTGAAAAGTCTGTTCTTTATCCGGCTTTTTTACTTTTGGGAAACAAAAAGAGATAACAGGAGGGTGTGAAAGAATTTACTTGCGCATCATAAGCTGTTATGATAGGGTTACCTTCTGGAGGAAAAGATTGACAGATAACCCTCTGCGCAGAACGTTTCGGAAGGGAGGAAATATGGCGGTTACGGGCGAAAAAGACTTACAGCAGTTAAAAAAGCGGCTGGTGGAGCTTGCGGAAAAAGCTTACAGCCGCAATATCTATGCCTACACGCCCTTTCTGGGGCTTGCCGAACAGCAGGCATACTACGCGGTGGAGCGGGAAGTGTCCTATGCGGGAGTCAGAATGGAGGGCGGCGCGCCCCTGTGCGAGCGGAAGATTATCCGCTTCGGTGATCCGGGTTACGAGGAGGCATTTCCGATCGCGCGGATAGAAATACTGCCAAAGACGCCCAAGTTTGCGGAAGCCCTGACGCACCGGGATTTTCTCGGCGCAGTGATGAATCTGGGCATTGAACGGGACGTAACGGGTGATATTTTCCTGCGGGATAAGGGTGCCTCTCTTTTCTGCCATGAAAGCATTGCGGATTATATCGTGGAAAATCTGGACAGGGCGAGGCACACGAATGTCGTCTGCAGAAGGGCGGAAGGGGAGATTTTGCTGGAAAATGCGGAGCCGGAGCGGATTTCGGTGACGGTGGTTTCCCCGAGGGCGGACGGCGTGATCTCCAAGGTGTACAATTTATCCCGTGAGGAGAGCCGGGAATTATTTAATAACGGTCGTGTTTTTATAAACGGCATACAGACGCAGAACCTCTCCTGTCAGTTGAAGGCGGAGGACGCCGTCACCGTGCGCGGGTTCGGGAAATTTATTTTTTACGGGCAGACGGGCACGAGCAGGAAGGGGAAAGACCGGGTGGAAGTCGGGGTTTTTGGGAAACTGTAGATAAATGGATAAAAAGAGAGTATACTATTCAAAAAAGGGCAGGAGAGGAGCATCCATGAATTTAGAAAACTTACAGGCATATACCGTTATTTCAAAACAGCGGATTGAGGAGCTTAAGTCGGACGGCTGGCTGCTGAAACATAACAAAACGGGGGCGCGGGTGGCGCTTCTTTCCAATGACGACGAGAACAAGGTGTTCTATATCGGATTCCGCACGCCGCCGAAGGACAGCACGGGGGTGGCGCACATTATCGAGCATACGGTGCTTTGCGGCTCGGAAAAATATCCGATTAAGGATCCTTTTATCGAACTGGCGAAAGGATCCTTAAACACGTTCTTAAATGCCATGACTTATCCTGATAAGACGGTTTACCCGGTGGCGAGCTGCAATGACAAGGATTTTAAGAACCTGATGGACGTGTATCTGGACGCGGTGTTCCACCCGAACATCTACCGGGAGGAAAAGATATTCCGGCAGGAGGGGTGGCACTACGAAATGGAGAATGCCGGGGACGATCTGACCATCAACGGTGTGGTCTACAACGAGATGAAGGGGGCGTTCTCATCCCCGGACGACGTGCTGTACAGGGAGATTATGAACTCGCTTTACCCGCATACATCCTACGCGGTGGAGTCGGGCGGCGACCCTGATGTGATCCCTGAGCTGACTTACGAGGATTTTCTGGCATTCCATCAGAGATACTACCATCCCTCCAACAGCTATATCTACCTTTACGGGGATATGGATATGGAGGAGCGTCTTGCTTATCTTGACAGGGAATATCTGTCCAAATATGATGCGCTCGCCGTGGATTCCGCCCTTGCGACGGAGCCGCCCTTTGGGCAGTGTGTGCTTGTGGAGAAGGAGTATTCGATCATGGAGAGCGAGCCGGAGGAAGGCAATACCTACCTTTCTTACAATGTCTCTCTGGGGGAAAATCTGGACCGCGAGGTGAGCGTTGGCTTCCAGGCGCTTGCGGACGCGGTGGTGGGCGCGCCGGGCGCACCCGTGAGGAAAGCGCTTCTGGACGCAGGAATCGGCACGGATATCAGCAGCTTTTACGAGGCGGACGTGAAGCAGCCCTATTTCTCCATCGTGGCGAAGAACGCGGAGGGGGAGCAGAGGGAAGCCTTTGTATCTATTATAGAGGAGACGCTTAAGAGTCTTTCGGAAGACGGCGTGGAAAAGAAGGCGCTTCGGGCGGCGCTCAACCATGATGAGTTCAAGTACCGGGAGGCGGATTACGGTTCCTACCCGAAGGGGCTGATGTACGGGCTGCAGATGTTTGAAACATGGCTTTATGATGACAAGAAACCTTTTGACTATCTGGAACTCGGCGAGACATATAAGACACTTAAGAAAGAAGTGGATTCCTCTTTTTATGAGGAGATGATAAGAATCCGCCTGCTGAAAAACACGCACAAAAGCGTTGTGGTGGTGCGCCCCGTGAAAGGGCTTACGGGAAAGCGGGATAAGGCTCTGGCCAAGAAGCTTGCGGCGAAGAAAGCCGCGATGACGCAGGAGGAGATCGCCCGGATCGTGGAGGAGACGGAGGCGCTCGCCGCTTATCAGGAGGCGCCCGACAGGGAGGAAGACCTGAAAAAGATTCCGCTTCTTGCCCGGGAAGATATCGGGAAAAAGGCGCGCCCTTACTGCAACGAGGAACTTCATGCCGGGGATACGGCGCTTTTGTACCACGACATCTATACGAACGGGATCGGGTATCTGCGGTTTCTCTTTGACCTTCGGCAGGTGCCGGAGGAGCTGTTCCCCTATGTGGGGCTTCTGCAGGTGATGCTCGGACTGGTTGACACCGAAAAACGTTCCTACAGCGAATTGTACAATGAGATCCATCTGCAGACCGGCGGGATCGTGCCCGCGGTTAACGTCTACACGAATGCAGACGATCTGTCGAAATATAAGCTGACGTTTGAATTGAAGGTAAAGACGCTGTATGAGAATCTTCCCAAAGCCTTTGAACTGGCAGGAGAAATACTGACTAAGTCAGTCTATACGGATGCGAAGCGGCTGTTTGAGCTGGTGGCGGAGAACCGTTCCGGCAAACAGGCGCAGATGATGGATGCGGGGCATTCCCTTGCGGCGGGACAGGCGTTATCCTATCTGTCGAAGCAGGCGTATCTGATGGATCAGGTGAACGGGCTTGCGTTCTATCGGCTGTTAGAAGGGCTTGAGAAGGATTTTGAGGGGAAGAAGGAAGAGCTCTCCGACAACATGGAGCGGCTGGTACGTTACATCTTCCGCCCGGAGAACCTGATGGTGGATTTCACGGCCGAGAGAAATGGGCTCGAAGGGCTGGAAAAGCTGATTGAGGGCTTAAAGGCGAAGCTTTACAGTGGATCGGTGGAAGGGAAGCCTTATGTGCCCCGCCCTGTGAAGAAGAATGAAGGGCTGATGAGTTCCGCCCAGATCCAGTATGTATGCCGGGCAGGCAATTACGCGGACAAGGGGCTTTCCTACACGGGAGCGCTCCGGGTTCTCAAGGTTGTGATGAGCTATGAGTACCTTTGGATGCAGGTGCGTGTGAAGGGCGGCGCTTACGGCTGTATGTGCCAGTTCGGAAAGACCGGGGAGAGTTACTTTGTCTCCTACAGGGACCCGAATCTGGAAAAGACCATAGAGGTATACGAGAAGGCGGCGGACTTTGTGGCGGGATTTGACGCCGACGAACGAACCATGACCCAGTATATCATCGGGGCGGTCAGCGCGCTTGACATGCCGCTTACGCCTGCGGCGTGGGGAACGTACTCCCTTGCCGGCTATATGACGGGGCTCGCCTTTGAGAAGGTTCAGAAGGAGCGCGACGAGCTGCTTTCGGCGGACGCTGAGACCATTCGTAAACTGGCGGCGCACATCCGCGCCTTTATGGAGGACGACTGCCTGTGCGTGGTGGGAAATGAGGATAGGATAAAGGCGCAAAAGGGGCTTTTTGGCTCAGTGGAATATCTGACTCATTAAAATACACATGATATTAAATATGGATGCAACTTTTCCGCTTCTGGAGAGGTATTTTATATAGAGGACAGCAGGTTTTACGGGAGCGTTTCATCAGAATTGTGAGCCTGCTGCGCTGCCTATGCACGTGCCGTACAGCTTGTTACATGTGTGCATATCGTTTTGAAACGCCTGTCATGGTCTATGGCGGTGCGAATCTGACTGCATGGGCGTTTGGGAAAGAATGCTGACGGGAAAGGGAGGAAAAGTTATGAAATTGCTGAGCAGGGAAAGCGGGAATAAGTGGATGGACAGTAATAATAAGATTGGTATGAACAGGGAAAAGGGAGTCCGGCTGCGGCTGATGTCGGCGATTCTGGTAATAACATCTGTTATGACAGGCTGCGGCGGATCTAAATCCACATATGCCGAGACGGCAGCGGGTGCGCCTGCCGCTGTGGCGGAGGAAATTGCCTACGAGGACAGTATGGCTTATGATACGGCAGCCTATGACGACGGCGTGATCTTAAACAACAGTGCAAAGTCGGCTTCCTATGATTATGGGGAGGCGGAAGCCGCCGCGGAGGAGCCGGTCAGCGAGGAAGGCTATGTGCAGGAGGATGCCGGACAGGGTGCGGTGGCGCCGGAGACCTCGCGCAAGCTGATCAAGACTGTGAACATCCTTGCGGAGACGGAGGACTTTGACACCCTTGTGCCGGGACTGCAGAAGCAGGTGGAGGCGCTGGGCGGCTACATAGAATATATTTCTGTCTACGACGTACACAGTTATTATGTGGAGGATCAGCAGGTCAAGCAGCGCTGCGCCAATGTGACGGCACGTGTGCCAAAGGAGAAGCTGGACGGTTTTCTGGCGCAGGTGGGAGAGCAGACCAATATAACCAGCCGTTCCGAGAACGTGGAGGATGTCACTCTGCAGTATGTGGATCTGGAAAGCCACAAGAAAGCGCTTGTGACAGAACAGGAGAGGCTGCTTGCGCTGATGGAGAAGGCGGAGACGGTGGAGGATATCATTGCCATTGAGGGGCGGCTTTCCGAGGTGCGCTACCAGCTTGAGAGCATGGAGTCCCAGCTGCGCACCTATGACAACCGGATCGATTACAGCACGGTGGAGCTTTCCATAACAGAAGTCCGCAAGTATTCGCCGCCGCAGGAGGCGACCGTATGGCAGCGGATCGAGAGCGGCTTTATGAAGAGTCTGGATGATATCGGATTCAGTATCCGGGATATGGCAATCGGTTTTGTGATCGACATTCCCTATATTGTATTGTTTCTGATCGGGATTGCGGTGGCGGCGGCTGTTTTGCGCATTTTGTGGAAGGTTTGGAAAAAGCGCAGGGCAAAGCGTGCGGCAGTCCGCGGAGAGAAGGGCACGGAGCGGGAGCTGCGTGTGGGAAAAATAAAGCTTCGCTGCCCGATTACAATCGGGGAGGCACAGGAGGAAGAGGAGACCGCAGATGCGGAAACCGATATGGGTGATGAGCGGGAGTAGCTGCAAGTCGGAAACCGCAACAGTCCGAAATCGGTATGAGAGGAGAAAAACTGCGGTATTAGGCTCAAGGCGGCACAGATAAATAACATGGGTGCTTTAAAACAGACAGAGAATCAGAGAAAGAGAACAGGGCGAAATAAAATGGCGGATGATATTCAAAACAACAATGAAAATAGCACACAGCAGGGCCGGCAGACGAAATCCGGATTTGCCACGCTGATCGGCAGACCGAACGTGGGGAAATCCACGCTGATGAACGCGCTGATCGGGCAGAAGATCGCGATTACTTCAAAGAAGCCCCAGACCACAAGAAACCGCATCCGAACTGTGTACACCTGTGAGGCGGGACAGATCGTGTTTCTGGACACGCCGGGCATCCATAAGGCGAAGAACAAGCTGGGCGACTATATGGTGGACGCGGCGGAGAGCACGCTGTCCGAAGTGGATGTGATTCTCTGGCTGGTGGAGCCGTCTGACTACATAGGCGCGGGGGAAAAGCATATCATTGAGGAACTGAAAAAAGTAAAAACACCTGTTATTCTTGTGATTAATAAGATTGACACGGTGAAGAAGGAGCTGCTTCTCACTTATATCGACGCTTACAGAAAGGAACTCGATTTTGCGGAGATTGTGCCTGTGTCCGCGCTTAAGAAGGATGGGCTGCAGATACTGATCGACTGTATTATGAAGTATCTGCCTTACGGCGAACCGTTTTATGATGAAGATACGGTGACGGACCAGCCGGTAAGGCAGATTGTGGCGGAGCTGATCCGGGAGAAGGCGCTCCGATGCCTGGAGGAGGAGATACCCCACGGCATTGCCGTCACCATCGAGCAGATGAAGTTTAAGAAGAAGATTGTGGACATTGAGGCGACTATTGTCTGCGAGAAGGATTCCCACAAGGGAATTATCATCGGAAAACAGGGCAGTATGCTTAAAAAGATCGGTTCCCTTGCGCGCAGGGATATCGAGGAGCTGGTGGAAAAACAGGTGAATTTAAAGCTCTGGGTGCGGGTGAAAAAGGACTGGCGGGACAGTGATTTTCTGCTCAAAAATTTCGGTTATAATCCCGGCGAAACAGAATAGAATTTTGTAAATCTGCGAACCCTAGATGGAGTGAGGTAACGGTTTGACCTTACACTGTATTGCGAGTTGTGAGAGATAAAGCATCAGGGGGCGTAAGATGAAGGGATTAAACTACTGGGAGCAGTTTATGGCGACGGGGAAGATCGAAGATTTTTTGGCATACAAAGACGCAGCGAGACAAGAGGAGCGGGAAGAGACTAAGCAGTCAGAGGAGCATTCTCATGCAGGGTATTACGGAGATTACGGGGATGGTTTTAAAGGCTGAACCGATAAACGATTATGACAGAAGAGTTGTTTTACTGACAAAAGAGAGAGGAAAAATATCGGCTTTTGCCAGAGGCGCGAGGAAACAGAACAGTAAGCTTCTGGCGGCGACCAATCCGTTTTGTTTCGGCGTTTTTAAGCTGTATGAAGGAAGAACCTCCTACAATGTGATGGAGGCCGAGATTACGAATTATTTTGAAGGGCTTCGGGAAGATTATGAGGGCGCGTTTTACGGCATGTATTTTCTGGAGGTCATGGATTACTATACGAGAGAGAATAATGATGAGAAGGAGATGCTAAAGCTTCTCTACCAGTCCCTGCGTGCGCTCATGCACGAGGGACTTTCCAATGCGCTGGTGCGGTACATATTTGAGATGAAGGCGATGGCGTTTAACGGGGAATTCCCGGGGATGCCTAAGGAGGGGGACTGGGACGAATCCACCAGATACACGGTCAATTACATCGCGGAGAGCACAGTGGAGAAGCTGTACACATTTACCGTGACACCACAGGTCCTTGCACAGCTTAAGACGATTGCCGACGACTACCGCTGCCGATATATCGACCGTCCGTTTAAAAGTCTTGAAATTGTGGAAGAACTTTAGTATGATGGTTTATGATTAAGCCGTGCGGAGCGTCGAATTGCGAATGGCACGGCGGAGTAAGCGGAGTCTTGTGAGTGGGCACGGCGGAGCAGGCGGTGTCCAGCGAATGGGCTCGGCGGAGATAGAGGGGAGAATATGCGAAGAGCAGCGGGAATACTTGGACTGACAATATTGATTCTGTGCCTTGCCGGGTGCGGGGAGGGAGAGACAGCGGATATCAATACGTTGTCTTTCAATAAAGACGGGGAAGTCATACATCGGATCGTCGGACGGTCGGATCAGAATTATTACCAGATAGAGACGGCGGATCTGGAGGCGTTTGCCGCCTCGCGCGTGGAGGAATACTGCGCGGAGAACGGCGAAAAGAAAGTGACTCTGGAAGCGGTGGACGAAAAGGGCGGCAGTATCGTGATGGATTTTAGATATGCTTCACCGGAGGATTACAGTGAGTTTAACCACAGGGTGTTGTTTGTGGGGACGCTTTCGGATGCGGCGGATGAGGGATATGAGCTGGAGGCTGTGCCCCTGATATCGGCGGAGGGGCAGGCATCGGAGATCGGCTATATCGAGGACTGGGATAAAAAGCAGATGTTCATTCTGGAGACGAAGAGTGGGGAAGAGATGCTTGTCAATCTGCCCGGGAACACACTTTATGTAAACCAGAGCGCGCACAGCGGGCAGGAACTTACCCTTGTGGGAAAAAGGAGCGTGAAGATCAGTAATCAGGAGACGGACGGAACGACGGCGCTCTCTTACATCATTTACGAATAAAAAATCGTCGCTCGGCAGCGACGATTCAGAGAATGCTTCGCATTCTCCCTAGGTGGTTTACGCTATCGCACTTTCCTATAGAATAAAAAACGGAGGCAGTGAGAATGGAAAAGACAATGGAGAAAATTGTGGCGTTATCGAAGGCGAGAGGGTTTGTGTATCCCGGCTCCGAGATTTACGGCGGATTGGCGAATACATGGGATTTCGGTAATCTTGGCGTGGAGTTAAAGAACAACATCAAGAAGGCGTGGTGGCAGAAGTTCGTCATGGAGAGCCCCTACAACGTGGGCGTGGACTGTGCGATTCTGATGAACCCGCAGACGTGGGTGGCAAGCGGGCATCTCGGCAGTTTTTCCGATCCGCTGATGGACTGTAAGGAGTGCCACGAGAGATTCCGCGCAGATAAGATCATCGAGGACTATGTGGCGGAGAAAGGCATGACACTTGACTCCTCCGTGGACGGCTGGAGCCAGCAGCAGATGAAGGACTTCATCGAAGAACATAATATTCCCTGCCCGACCTGCGGCAAACATAATTTTACCGATATCAGACAGTTTAACCTGATGTTCAAGACGTTTCAGGGCGTGACTGAGGATGCGAAGAACACGGTGTATCTGCGTCCCGAGACGGCGCAGGGTATCTTCGTAAACTTTAAGAACGTGCAGCGGACGTCCCGCAAGAAGATTCCTTTCGGCATCTGTCAGGTTGGTAAATCCTTCCGTAACGAGATTACGCCGGGCAACTTTATTTTCCGCGTGCGTGAGTTCGAGCAGATGGAGATGGAGTTTTTCTGCGAGCCGGACACCGATCTTGAGTGGTTTGCTTACTGGAAAAAGTACTGTATCGACTTCTTAAAGAGCCTTGGCATGAAGGAGGAGGAGATGCGGGTGCGTGACCATGACCCGGAGGAGCTGTCTTTCTACTCCAAGGCGACCACGGATATTGAGTTCCTGTTCCCCTTCGGCTGGGGCGAGCTTTGGGGCATTGCTGACAGGACGGACTACGACCTGACCCAGCATCAGAACACCTCGGGCGAGGACCTGACTTACTTTGACGATACGAAGAACGAGAAGTATATCCCTTACGTGATTGAGCCGTCCCTCGGCGTGGAGAGACTGTTCCTCGCGGTGTTGTGCGGGGCTTACGACGAGGAGGAGATCGGCGAGGGCGACGTGCGTACCGTGCTGCATTTCCATCCGGCGCTGGCGCCTGTTAAGATCGGCGTGCTGCCCCTTTCCAAGAAGTTAAACGAGGGCGCGGAGAAGGTTTTCGCACAGTTATCGAAGAAATATAACTGTGAATTTGACGACCGCGGCAATATCGGCAAGCGTTATCGCCGCCAGGACGAGATTGGCACGCCGTTCTGCGTGACTTACGATTTCGATTCCGAGACGGACAACTGTGTGACCGTGCGTTTCCGCGATTCCATGGAGCAGGAGCGCGTCGCGATCGCGGAGCTGGACGCTTACTTTGCGGATAAGTTCACTTTTTAAAGAGACAGAAAGGATAAAATTGCGATGAAACCATATGGTGTAAATGAATTGCGAAGGATGTTCCTCAACTTTTTTGAGAGCAAGGGGCATTTGAAGATGAAGAGTTTTTCGCTGGTGCCCCACAACGACAACAGCTTGCTTCTGATCAACTCCGGCATGGCGCCGCTTAAGCCTTATTTCACGGGGCAGGAGATTCCGCCAAGAAGGCGCGTCACGACCTGCCAGAAGTGCATCCGTACCGGGGATCTGGAAAATGTGGGCAAGACGGCGAGACACGGCACCTTTTTCGAGATGCTTGGGAACTTTTCTTTTGGCGACTATTTTAAGCGTGAGGCGATCGCATGGAGCTGGGAGTTTCTGACCCGAGTGGTGGGGCTTCCCGCGGACAGACTGTATCCTTCTGTCTATGAGAACGACGATGAGGCATTTGATATCTGGAACCATGAAATCGGTATTGCCCCGGAGCGGATTTTCCGTTTCGGCAAGGAGGACAATTTCTGGGAGCACGGTTCCGGTCCCTGCGGTCCCTGCTCCGAGATCTATTACGACCGCGGCGAGAGGTACGGCTGCGGCAAGCCTGGGTGTACCGTAGGCTGTGACTGTGACCGTTACATGGAAATCTGGAACAACGTGTTCACACAGTTCGACAACGACGGCAAGGGAAATTACACAGAACTTGAGCAGAAGAACATCGACACCGGCATGGGGCTTGAGAGACTTGCCTCCGTGGTGCAGGATGTGGATTCCATTTTTGATGTGGACACAGTGTTTGCGCTGCGCACAACCGTTTGTGAGATTGCGGGCGTGGAATATAAAAAGGACTACGAGACGGACGTATCCATCCGCATTATCACGGATCACATCCGTTCCGCGACCTTTATGATTTCGGACGGCATTATGCCTTCCAACGAGGGGCGCGGTTACGTGCTGCGCCGGATCATCCGCCGCGCGGCGAGACAGGGCAGAAAGCTTGGAATCAAGGATATGTTCCTTGCGGATCTGGCGGGAACGGTGATTGAGGGTTCCAAGGACGGGTATCCGGAGCTTGAGGAGAAGAAGGACTTTATCTTCAATGTGTTAAAGCAGGAGGAGAGCAAGTTCAATAAGACCATCGACCAGGGGCTGAGCATCCTGAATGAGATGACCGAGGCGGTGGAGAAGGATGGCGGAAAGGAGCTTTGCGGCGCGGACGCCTTTAAGCTCTATGATACGTTTGGTTTCCCACTCGACCTGACCAGAGAGATTCTGGAGGAGAAGGGCTTTACGGTGGACGAGGAAGGCTTTGCGGCGTGTATGCAGGAGCAGAAAGACAAGGCGCGCAAAGCGCGTAAAGTGACGAATTACATGGGCGCGGACGTGACGGTGTATGAGTCCATTGATCCCGCCATTAGCACGGAGTTTGTTGGCTATGACAATCTGACATATGATTCCAGAATCACGGTGCTTACCACAGAGACGGAGCTGGTGGATCAGCTTTCGGAAGACGAGGTCGGCACGGTGATCGTGGAGCAGACCCCTTTCTATGCCACCATGGGCGGTCAGGAGGGCGATATCGGTGTGATTTCCACGGGAGACGGGGAATTTCAGGTGGAGAACACCATCAAACTGCTGGGCGGCAAGGTGGGACATATCGGCAGGGTGACGAAAGGCAGTATCCAGGTGGGCGATACCGCAATTTTGACAGTGGATTCCACAAGAAGAGGGAACACCTGCAAGAATCACAGTGCGACCCATCTTCTGCAGAAGGCGCTGCGGGAAGTGCTGGGCAGCCATGTGGAGCAGGCAGGCTCCTATCAGGACGGAGAGAGGACCCGTTTTGACTTCTCCCATTCCGCGGCGATGACGGCAGAGGAACTGCAGAATGTTGAGAGAATTGTCAATGAAAAGATTGCGGAGAACCTTTCTGTGGAGACGAAGGAGATGACCATAGAGGAGGCGAAGCAGTCCGGCGCGATGGCGCTTTTCGGGGAAAAATACGGGGAGACGGTGCGCGTCGTGGAGATGGGAGACTTCTCCAAAGAGCTGTGCGGCGGCACCCATGTGAGAACCACGGGAGCGATCGGTTCCTTCAAGATTCTGTCCGAGTCCGGCGTGGCTGCGGGCGTGCGCCGTATCGAGGCGGTGACGGGCAGCAATGTGACGGTTTACTATCAGAAGCTGGAAGAGGAGTTAAATGCGGCGGCGAAGGCATTAAAGACCAATCCCTCTAATCTGGTGGAGCGGTGCGAGCATCTGATGGCGGAGATGAAGGCGTTGCAGAGTGAGAACGAGTCCTTAAAGAGCAAAGCGGCGAGAGACGCGCTTGGAGACGTGATGGACCAGGTGCAGGAGGTAAACGGCGTACAGCTTCTCGCTTCCAAGGTGTCTGGCGTTGACATGAACGGTCTGCGTGAACTTGGCGACCAGCTCAAGGAGAAACTGGGTGAGGGCGTGGTCGTGCTGGTTTCCGAGAAAGAGGGGAAAGTCAATCTGATCGCCATGGCGACCGACGGCGCAGTCGCGGCGGGCGCCCATGCGGGCAATCTGATCAAAGAGATTGCGGTCTATGTCGGAGGTGGCGGCGGCGGTCGTCCCAATATGGCGCAGGCTGGAGGAAAGAACCCCGCAGGAATGGGCAAGGCGGTCAATGCGTGCGTGAAAGCGCTGGAAGACCAGATTGCGCAGCGGCAGGTATCTAAAAAAATCAGACCATAAAATAACGATAGCTATCAGATGGGCATGACCGTAGGATAGCTATCGTTATCAAAAGCTATAAAAAAGGAATAGGCGCGGATTTACGGATTGGCAGAAGAAAGGGAAAGAACATTTGGCATGGAAAAAGAAGACATTCTGGGTAAAAGAAAATGGTTCTTTCTTATCCTGGCGGAAGCGCTGCTGCTGGTCGCTGCCTGTATTTTTTACGGGAGGCGTGAGACAGTAGAGTTAAACTATACGCAGGAGGAATTGATTGATGATTCCGGGGAGGCGGCATTTTATCTTGAACGTTCCTCTGACTGCCGCTTTGTGGGCTCTCCTAAATTAATGCTGCCGAAGGGAATGTATACGCTGACGGTGCAGTATGAGGGCGCCGGGGAAGCAAAGCTCCGGGTCGTCTATCCGGGAAGCCGCTATCGCAGTGAGGTCAGCGGTGACATCCCCCTTTCCGGCAGCGGAACGGCTTCCTGTGATTTCCGGGTGGCTTACGGGGACAGAACCCTGCAGGTGAGAGGCCTGTTTTCCGACGAGATGCAGGAGGGGGATTATCTCCTGCTCAGAAATATAAAGATTGCGCGTGCCGGTTGTGACGTGAGAAACTTTCTGTTTCGGTTCGTGGTTTTTTTACTGGCTGCCGACGGAATCCTGTTTTATTTTCAAATGAGGAAACAGGGCAGGCGGATTTTACCGGCGGGGGCGGACAGAACGGTTTTACGGGCGCTTGTTCTTCTGGTGGTGGGATGCAGCATTCCCCTTGCGGTGGACTATCTGTTTTTAAATTCCCACGATCTCTATTTTCATCTGATGCGCATTGAGGGAATCCGGGCAGGGTTGGAAAACGGCATGTTTCCCGTGCGGATCCAGCCGGGGTGGCTTAACGGTCACGGATATGCCGCCTCCGTATTTTATGGGGATTTCTTTTTGTACGTTCCGGCACTGCTGCGGTATTTCGGCGTGTCCGTCCAGGCGGCGTACAAATGTTATGTGGTGATGATCCACATGCTTACGGTGGGAATTTCCTATTATTCCTTCAGCAGAATGAGCAGACCGAGAATCGGGCTGGTCTGTACCGTGCTGTATTCCCTGAATATATACCGCCTCACCTGTATCTACACGAGGGCGGCGGTGGGCGAGTATACGGCGATGACCTTTATGCCGCTTGTCCTGTACGGGCTCTGGCTGCTTTACACAATGCCGGAGGACTCGAAGCGGCACAGGGACAGCTGGATTCCCATTACGGCGGGGTGTACGGGCATTTTTCTCTCCCATATGATTTCCACGGAAATTACGGCTTTTTTGGTCGTTTTATCCGCGCTGGTCCTGTGGAGGCGGGTGATTCGGAAAAGGACCATGCTTGTCATTTTAAAAGCGGTGTCAGCCACGGCGCTGCTGAATGCCTGGTTCCTCGTTCCCTTTCTGGATTATATGGTAAGCGGCAATTATGTCATCAATGATGCCGACAAGTATGGCTCATATCGGATCGAGCAGACAGGAATTTTTGTGGCGCAGCTTTTTATGGGAAATTTTGAACCGTTCGGGCATTCTCTTTATGCGTCGGAGGGAATAGCGTCGGAGATGCCCCTTACAGTCGGAATTGCCCTGATGGCGGTTCCGGCGGTCTGGTTCCTTTTGGCAAAGAGCGGGGAGGAAAGGAAAAGGGGGGAGAAGAGGGAAGCGGTTCTGGCAGTATGTCTCTGCTTCGTCAGTCTCTGGATGGCTACCTGCCATTTTCCTTATACATGGCTTGCGGAAAGGCTGCCTGTATTTCAGCTGCCGATTGTCAGCATACAGTATTTGTGGCGGTTTCTCACTGCAGCTGCGGTGCTGCTCACATGGCTGCTCTGCCTGCTGCTGAGAGAGGACGGTCTTTCTGTGGACAGAAGGAGACTGATTGCCGGAGTTCTGGTGGGACTGGCTTTCTGGCAGGGGTTTGCTTATATGGGACAGTGTCTGCAGGACGCCCGGCCATACCGCGTATATCAGGCGGGGAACATGTCAACCATGAAAGCGCAGAGCGCTTCCTCCGAGGAACAGGAGAGCGTCATGGGCGGGGAATATCTGCCGCTTAACAGGAACGAGCCCTTTTCTCTTTCGGATTATGTGGCGGCCTATGTGGAAAAGCTTACTTATGATGAAGCGGCCCTTACTGTGGAGGGATGGACCCGTGAAGGCGGTGCAGTAACGGTTGGTCTTGAAAACAGGGGGGACAGCGTGCAGCAGATGGAAGTTCCGCTCCTGTACTACAAGGGTTATCATGCGGTGACAGACAAGGGGGAACCTGTGCAGATTACGCCCGGAACCTCGTATCGGATTTCGCTCTCCGTGCCGCCCGGGTTTGCCGGCAGTATCCGGGTGGAGTTTGGGGAACCCCTGTACTGGAGAGGAGCGGAACTGGTATCGGCTGCTGCCCTGCTTGGCATTCTTCTGTATAAAGCGGGCATTCCGGGACACAAACGCAGAAAATAGAATAAATTTACAATTTCCGGTTGACTCATAACTAAAATGTGATATAATTTGTATTGTGTGAGAACACGTAAAATAACCCAATCAGTCGAAACACTCTGGGACTGAAGGGAGGTCAGGTGCGGGAATGTCAAACGTAATCGTAAAAGAAAACGAGACTTTGGACAGTGCGCTTCGTCGCTTTAAGAGAAGCTGCGCGAAGGCTGGTATCCAGCAGGAAATCCGTAAGCGCGAGCATTACGAGAAGCCCAGCGTAAGACGTAAGAAAAAGTCCGAAGCGGCAAGAAAACGCAAATATAACTAAACTGTGAAACAGATCTGGAAATGTTCCAGATCTGTTTTTACGTGAGGTGTCAGTACAGACCGACACCGCGTCCCAGCATGAAGATCTTTCTGATTTTTTCCAGCGCTTCCACATAGTAGAAGGTGAAATTATAATCATAGGGTACGAGGAACATGAAGATGCATTTACAGGTGGTAAGGAACGCCCAGACGGATAAAATGCAGCTGAATTTTTTTGCTGTTTTTATGGCGAGATTCTGGTAATAGAGCCCTGTCACAAGAAAGCACAGCAGACAGAGGAGCCAGTAGACGTCCATATGGTAGCGTTCCAGCACGGTAGGCGCCCAGAGAACGTCGGTAAAGGCGATCAGCAGAGGAATCAGGAACAGGGACATGATGCAGTGCCGCAGACGGTTTTCCCGTATTTCCCCGCGGACGCCCTCCGAGGCAATTCCGAAAAACGGGAGAACCAGAATGGGAAAATTGAGCAGGATACCGTCAAAAGTGACAAAGGGAAACTGGTCGGACATCGGTGTGTAGCTCACAAAAAATTTGCATATACTGTCAAAGGTTTTCAGCGGCTGAAATCGGGAAAGGAAGCTGCCGTACTGACTCTGGTCCGCGATAGTGAGCTGGTAAGCCTGTCCAAATTCAAACGGATTGTCAAAACGGGCATAGTTGTACAGCATGAGAAGAGCGCCCACCATGATATAGGGGGAAGCGGCGAGGAACAGCTGTTTTCCAAGCCGGAGCGTAAGCTTTCTGCCCTTTAAAAAGACCGCGATAAGCGGCAGGACGAACAGGTTTGCCAAAGCGATGGGCGGTCGGCAGCCGAAGGCGAGTGCGCCGGTCAGGCTGCCGAAAAAGGCATAGCGGATACTTGTGCTTTCCTTTTCGCATACGAATACGGCGCGGATGAAAAAGAAGAAGCTCCATATCTCCAGACAGATGGCAGCGGTGATGGCGGTACAGTACAGCGCCGGGGCGGAGACGGCATACCAGACGCTTATAAAGGAGAAAGCGGCTGATAACGAAAGATACAGACCGAGGGAGAGCCTTTTAAAAAAAGCCTTGCCGAGCATATAAAACAGGGAAAAAACGCCGCATATGAACAGGGCGGCGAAAATTTGTGTCGCGTGGTAGGTTGTCAGGCTCATGCCCGTGATGAACCGGTAGGGCAGAAACAGGAGAAAAACAGGAACTACACCAAAATACATATAATAACGTCCGTTATAGAAAGCGTGATCCCAGTGAAAAGATACGTCGGCAGCTTCCCTCGCGTCAGGGTCGTAAGGGTTATCCAGAGCTAAAAGCTTTGGGTCGATATCGTCATAATCAATATAGAGATGCCCCTCCAGAAAGGACTCTGCCAGCAGTTCATACTGATTCATATAATCCGGCTTTTCTCCATTGTAAGAGGGGGAAAGGCCCATGGGAAGAACGCACAGGAGAATAGTTAGGGCTAATACGGCAGCGGACAGGTATCCGGCTTTTCTGTTCTTTATCTCAAAGGAAACCGTGTGTAGGGGAGAGCCCGGTCTTAAGCAGAGGAGAACTGCAAAAAAACCGCCCCATAGGAAAATGCCCGCCAATAAAGTCTTGCTCATTTTGTCTGTGTATCCTTTCGTATGACTGGTTGTTGTGAATAGTATAGCACAAGAGCCGGAGTCTGTTTCTTAAAATTCTATGATCTCTGTCGGCATATCCGTTGTCCCACCCCAATATGTATAGTACAGAAGGAATGGTAGGGGTGACTTAGTTTGCAGGAAAAAAGAAAGCGGATTATTGTATGGCTTCTGACAGGCATACTTTTGGCGGAGACTTTATTTACGGCTATGACCATAACAGTCAACGCCGCGCCGGAGGTGAGTACGCCGTCCTATATCGTGATGGAGGCGTCCACGGGACAGGTGATCTGTGAGCAGGATGCGGATACCAGACGAAGCCCGGCGAGCATTACCAAGATTATGACGCTGCTCATTATCTTTGAACACCTAAAGAGTGGCAGGATCCATCTGGAGGATCAGGTGACCACAAGCGCCTACGCGAAGTCCATGGGCGGATCGCAGGTGTTTCTGGAAGAGGGGGAGACGCAGACCCTTAAAACTATGATTAAGTGCATCGCGGTGGCGAGCGGCAACGACGCCAGTGTGGCGGTGGCGGAGTACATAGCGGGGAGCGAGGGTGAATTTGTCAAGCTGATGAACGAGAAGGCAGAGAGTCTGGGGATGCAGAACACTCATTTTGAGGACTGCTGCGGCCTGACGGATTCCGACGACCATTATTCCTCGGCGAAGGACGTGGCGATCATGTCAAGGGAGCTGATCACGAAGTACCCGGAGGTCTTTGACTATACGACGATCTGGATGGAGGACATTGAGCATAAGACGGCGCAGGGAACGAGCACATTCACACTATCGAGCACGAATAAGCTGCTGAAACAGTATGAGTGGACGACGGGCTTAAAGACGGGTTCCACATCCAAGGCGCGCTACTGTCTGTCTGCCACGGCGAACAAGGATGGCATGGAGCTGATCGCCGTGGTGATGGCGGCGCCGGATCCCAAGACCAGATTTCAGGATGCCATGTCGCTCTTAAGCTACGGTTACAGCGTGAGCCAGATGTACACGGACGAGAACAAAGATCCCCTTCCTGCGCAGAAGGTGGAGGGCGGTATCGAGGATTCGGTGAATCTGGTCTATGAAGGACCTTACTCCTATCTGGATACGGCGGGCAACAACCTGAATGACATTGAGAAGGAAATCAGTCTGCCGGGCAGCGTGACCGCGCCCATAGCGGAGGGGGACGCCGTCGGCGAGGCGGTTTATAAACTGAACGGCACAAGGATCGGCAGTGTGTCTATCCTGGCGGCTAAAGGCGTGGAGAAAGCGCAGTACAAGGATTATTATAAGAAGGTGTGGGGACTTTATCTGATGAACCGCTAGGGAAAATGCCGGTACAGGACTGTGCACAATAGAACAGAAGTTCACAGATTGCGGTGAAAGAGGGGGTATGATATATTATATGGGTGGCTGTCCCGCGAAAGCGTCAGACGGTCACCTTATCTTGTGCGAACGATGCGGGGCATCTTGAATCCGTTTAAGTTTGCGGCGGGCAGGGAGGACTATGACAGAAGGTATTTTGGCGGCAGTGATTGCGGTTATTTGCATATGTCTGGCTGTGGTGATATGGGACAGCAACCGGTTTGTGACGGTCACCTACGAGATCAGGTCCGATAAGATTACGAAACCGTGCAGGTTTGTGCTTCTTGCCGACTTACACAACAAGTCTTTTGGAAAGGAAAACAAAAGGCTGCTTGCAGCGATTGAAGAGACTGCGCCGGATGGGATTCTCGTTGCAGGGGATATGCTGACGGCTATAAGAGGCGCGGATTATGGCAATGCGCTTTCACTGATGGAAAAGCTTGCCGCCGGATACCGGGTTTATTACGGCATGGGGAACCACGAGTACCGCCTGGGGTTTTATCCCGATGATTATCCGGGGATGTATGAGGGATATATGTCCGGGCTGAAACGGGCGGGCATTGAGCCGTTAATCAACGAGACGGCTTATCTGCCGGAGTGCAATATCGCCGTCTGCGGCGCGCAGATCGACAGGGCGTACTACAGGCACTTCAGGAGGAAACCGATGGAGTCATCCTATCTGCCGGGACTTTTGGGAATGCCGGACGTGGAAAGGTTCCAGCTTCTGATCGCCCACAATCCGGTGTATTTTGACGTCTATGCCAGATGGGGGGCGGATCTGGTGGTTTCCGGGCATGTGCACGGAGGCATTGTGAGACTGCCGTTCCTGGGCGGCGTGCTGTCACCGGCAATGACGCTGTTTCCCAAGTATGACGGCGGTATGTTCAAAGAGAATAAAAGTACCATGATTCTGAGCAGGGGACTGAGCAGCCACACGCCTCCCATCAGGATTTTTAACCCGGGAGAGCTGATTGTGATTGATTTAAAACCCGGTAAGTGATTGTGAATAGTAGAGAGGACAGGCAATGGCAATTCCTGTGAAGCTGGAGGTGTTTGAGGGTCCGCTGGACCTGCTCCTGCACCTGATTGACAAAAATAAAGTAGATATTTATGATATTCCCATTGTGGAGATCACCGAGCAGTATCTGGACTATATCAGGCAGATGGAGACGGAGGACATGAACGTTATGAGCGAGTTTCTCGTCATGGCGGCTACCCTGATCGACATCAAGTGCCGGATGCTTCTGCCGAAGGAAGTGAACGAGGAGGGGGAGGAGGAAGACCCCAGGGCAGAACTGGTGGAGAAGCTGCTGGCATATAAGATGTGCAAGTATATGTCCTACGAGCTGCGTGACCGTATGGTGGATGCGGAGAAGAATTTCTACAAAAAACCGACCCTGCCGGCAGAAGTGGAGCAGTACCGCCAGCCGGTGGATTATGAGGAACTGATCGGGGACATGACGCTCAATAAGCTGCATGAAATATTTAAGCAGACGATCAAGCGGCAGGAGGACAAGATTGACCCTGTAAGAAGCACCTTCGGGAAGATTGAGAAGGACGAGATTGACCTGGATTTAAAGACCACCTATGTGGAGGCGTATGTGCGCAGCCACAAGACGTTCAGTTTCCGAAAACTTCTGGAGAAACAGTCCAGCAAGATGGAGATTATCGTGACCTTTCTGGTGATTCTGGAGATGATCAAGACGGGGCGGATCGGAATCGAGCAGGAAGATACCTTTTCGGATATTATTATTACGGCGCGGGAAGATGTGGGCAGTGAGCCGCTGCAGCTTACAAGCGTCAGCTGAGGGATATACGCTTATTTAAGAGGGGACAGGCATGGAAAAGAAGAAGGCGAAGGCGGTTCTGGAGGCTATTTTATTCACCATGGGAGATTCGGTGGAGATCGACAGGCTGGCGGCAGTGATAGAAGAAGATAAGGATAAGACGGTTCAGCTTCTGGAGGAAATGGCGGCGGATTACCGGAAGGCGGACAGAGGGATCAGCCTTACGACTTTGGACAATGCAGTGCAGATGTGCACGAAGAGCGAACTGTACGAATATCTGATCAAAATAGCAAAGACACCCAAAAAGTTTGTGCTTACCGATACGCTTCTGGAAACGCTCTCGATCATTGCGTACAAGCAGCCTATCACCCGTCTGGAGATCGAGAAGGTGAGGGGCGTAAGCTGCGACCACGCGGTAAACCGGCTGCTGGAGTTTGACCTGATCGCGGAGGTGGGCAGGATGGATGCGCCCGGACGTCCGCTTCTGTTTGGCACGACGGAACAGTTCCTGCGCAGTTTCGGCGTGAAATCCATCGAGGATCTGCCTGAACTTTCCGCGGTGCAGATCGAGGAGTTCAAACAGCAGGCGGAGTCCGAGGTTGAAATGCAGCTTGATATTTAACAGACGTGATGGGTGTTCCCACGGTCGGGCTTTCCGCGGATGACAAGCCTTATGTGGGCTCCTGTCCCGTGTGCGGGAACAAGGCAGGAAATCTTTGCACGGAAGAGCAGGATGTGGAAGAGTGGTGGGAAAAAACGGCGTGCCCGGTCTGTAAAAGCAGGAAACCGGAGATTGCGGAACGCGGTTATTGGGACTGAAACCCTCGCGGGAATAAACCATGTCATAGGAACATGCGCTGCGCATATATATTAACGAACGGAACTTTCAGGACGTGGGTATGCGCATCGTAAAGAATATGACAAATAACGGGAAAAAACGGATGTACTGCAGGGTAGCTGCCATCATAACGGCAGCTGCCTTGTTTTGTGTGTCAGAAGACGCAGTTTCGCGCCGTGTATTGCATGTATCGGGGCATGAGAAGATTTTTGTGCCGGCTGTGTCCGACGGCGCGCAGGAGAAAGAGGCGGGGGAAGAGCTGCAGCTTTATGCCCAGGCGGCTGTCCTCATGGATGCGGATTCGGGAAGGGTTCTCTACGGAAAGAACGAGGAGGCAAAACTGCCGATGGCAAGCACTACGAAGATTATGACCTGTATACTTGCGCTGGAGTACGGCAGCCCGGAGGAGATCGTGGAAGTTTCCTCATACGCGGCGAGTATGCCGAAGGTAAAGCTGTATGTAAAGTCAGGAGAAAAGTATTATCTGCGGGATCTGTTATACTCCCTGATGCTGGAATCCCACAACGATTCCGCCGTGGTGATCGCGGAGGCGGTGGGCGGCAGCGTGGAGAAGTTTGCGGCGATGATGAACCAGAAGGCGAGGGATATCGGGTGTTATGATTCGTATTTTATCACGCCGAACGGGCTGGATGCGAAGGTAAATGAAACCGGAAAGGTGCATTCCACAACGGCGGCGGATCTGGCGAGGATCATGGCGTACTGTGTGACGGATTCCCCGGAAAAGGAGCGGTTTCTTGAAATTACAAGAACGCAGGGCTATGACTTCACGGATGTGGACGGCACGAGAAGCTTCCACTGCAATAACCACAACGCGTTTCTGGGAATGATGCAGGAGGCGCTCTCGGGCAAGACGGGATTCACCAACAACGCGGGCTACTGCTATGTGGGAGCGGTGGAGAGCGAGGGACGCATTTTTACGGTGGCGCTGTTGGCATGCGGCTGGCCAAATAACAGGAGTTATAAATGGAGCGATATGAAGAAACTGGCGGTTTACGGGATGGAGCGCTACCAGTATCGGGATATATATGAGGAGCAGGCGTTTGCCGCTATTCCTGTCAGAGACGGCATAGCGGGGGAGAAAGGAACGCCCTTTGAGGAGGCGGAGGTTTCCGTTACCCTGCAGGCGGGGGAGAAGAGTCTGCCGTATCTTTTGTGTGAGGATGACCGGGTGGAGGTAAAAAGCCGTGTGGAGCCGGTGCTAGACGCGCCGGTTGCCGCGGGGGAAGAGGTCGGTTCAGTATGCTATTATCTGAACGGGGAGCTGATTAAAAGCTACACTGTATGTGCGGACGAAGCGATAGAAAAACGCAGCTTTCCATGGATTTTCATTTACATCCTTAAACTAACATTTTTTTTGTAAAATCTGCTAGTCGGAAATGGGATTGTGTGATATACTACTATCGTGTGCTATGTCATATAGTGACAAAGTTTTAGTATTTATAATTATGATAAATGGAGGGCTGAAAAATGAGTACTACTTCTCAAGCGAGTCAAAGAATCAATGCTTTACTCGATGAAAACAGTTTCGTTGAAATCGGCGGTCTCGTGACAGCGAGAGCCACGGATTTCAATCTGAAACAGACTGAGACTCCGTCTGACGGTGTCGTGACCGGCTACGGTGTGATCGACGGCAATCTCGTGTATGTTTACAGCCAGGACGCTTCTGTACTGAACGGTTCCGTGGGTGAGATGCACGCGAAGAAAATCGTGAACATCTATGAGCTGGCAATGAAGATGGGCGCGCCTGTGATCGGGCTGATCGATTCCGCGGGTCTTCGCCTGCAGGAGGCGACCGACGCTCTGAACGGTTTTGGCGAGATCTACAGAAGCCAGGCGATGGCGTCCGGTGTGATTCCGCAGATTACAGCTGTGTTCGGCAGCTGCGGCGGTGGACTTGCCCTGATTCCGGCAATGACCGATTTCGCGTTTATGGAGGAGAAGAATGCGAAGCTGTTTGTCAATTCCCCGAATGCACTGGAAGGAAATGAGATTTCCCGCTGCGATACATCTGCGGCAGCGTTCCAGAGCGAGGAGACAGGTCTTGTGGATATGGCGGCGGATGAAGCGACGATCCTCGGCCAGATCAGACAGCTTGTTTCCATCCTGCCCGCGAACAATTCCGATCTTGCGTGGGTGGACTGCACAGACGATCTGAACCGTGCCTGCGCACAGATTGCAAACTGTGTGGGTGATACGGCGATTGCACTTTCCCAACTTGCAGACGACGGTCTCTTTGTGGAGGTGAAACAGGATTACGCGAAAGATATGGTGGCAGGTTTTATCCGCCTGAACGGCGCTACCATCGGCGCGGTGGCAAACCGTACCGAGGTCTGCGACGAGAACGGTGAGGTAGTTGAGAAGTTTGACGCTGCGATCTCCCCGAGAGGAGCGGAAAAAGCGGCGGAGTTCGTAAACTTCTGCGACGCTTTTGACATTCCGGTGCTGACCCTTACCAATGTGACGGGATTTGCGGCGACCACCTGCTCCGAGAAGCGGATGGCGAAAGCGGCAGGCAGGCTTACATATGCCTTTGCCAACGCTACCGTTCCCAAGGTAAATGTGATTATCGGCAAGGCGTACGGAAGCGCGTATGTAGCTATGAACTCCAAGGCGGTCGGCGCGGATATTACAATCGCGTGGCCGGATGCGCAGATCGGCATGATGGATGCGAAACTGGCGGCGAAGATTATCTGCGACGGTCAGGGCGCGGACGCTATTGACGCCTGTGCGAAAGAGTATGAGGCTCTGCAGAATAATGTGACAAGTGCGGCAAAGAGAGGCTATGTGGATCAGATCGTGGAGCCGGCAGACACCAGAAAATATGTGATCGGCGCGTTCGAGATGCTTTCCTCCAAGACAGAGGGGCGTCCCGAGAAAAAGCATGGCACCGTATAAGGAGGCATTATGAAAAAACTATTGGTAATATTAGGGATGATTACCTGTATGGCTTGTCTTGCGGCGTGTGGTGAGGAGGAAGCGCAGAGCGGTCCCATCAGCCAGGAGCAGGCGGTACAGATCGGTACGACCATCGTTGATCAGATGAACACGATTGTGAGTCAGGGCGCGATCGAGCAGTATGTGGATCAGCCGGTTCTCTACAGCGGTTTCCAGGGCTGGGAGAGTGCGCTGAAAGATATCGGCACGTACGAGGGCGTGAGCGGCGGCTCCGTGTCTTTTATGGATGATGAGGTTGCCATCAATATTAATGTGCTTGGCTCCTCACACGATGCGGATGTGGAGATCGTTCTTGACGATGCGCTTGCAACTTACATTGGAATCACCACCAACGTGCATTATTCCACGGGGGAGATTATGGCGAAGGCGGGCATGAATACCCTGATCGGTATGGGTACCGTGTTTGCTGTCCTGATCCTGATCAGCCTGATCATATCCTGCTTTACGTTTATCTCAAAATTTGAGAAACAGAAGAAGCAGGAGGCGCCGGCGCCTGCGGTGGCAGCGCCCGTGGTGGAGCAGACTGCGGCAAATGAGGAGCTTTCCGACGATACGGAGCTTGTGGCGGTTATCGCTGCGGCAATCGCAGCCTATGAAGGCGCCGCATCCACAGATGGTTTCGTGGTGAGATCCATCAGAAAATCTAATAAGAGCAAATGGCAGAATGCCTAAGAGTATAGGAGGATATTAAGATGAAGAATTATACAATTACCGTAAATGGCAGCGTATATGATGTAGTGGTGGAAGAGGGAGCGACAGGCGGCGCATCTGCAGCGGCGGCTCCGGCAGCGCCCAGAGCGGTTCCCAAGGCAGCTCCGGCACCTGCGGCAGCGCCCGCGGCAAGTGGTGCGGCAGGCAGTGTGAAGATCGAGGCAGGTGCAGCAGGCAAGGTATTCAAGATCGAAGCAAATGTAGGTCAGGCAGTTAAGAAGGGCGACGCTGTCGTGATCGTTGAGGCAATGAAGATGGAGATTCCTGTAGTTGCGCCTCAGGACGGTACTGTAGCAAGTATTAATGTAGCGGTAGGCGATGCGGTAGAAGCGGGCGCGCTCCTTGCAACATTGAACTAATTGTCAGCGCCTGCCCGTGCGGACAGGCTGTTGAAACTAAAACTACAGGAGGTTAAAAACATGTATATAGTTGATACGCTTAACAATCTGATACATCAGACCGCGTTCTTCAATCTGGAACCCGGCAACTATGCGATGATTGTGGTAGCTCTGGTATTCTTACTTTTGGCTATCAAGTTTGGTTTTGAACCGCTCCTGCTCGTGCCGATCGCTTTTGGTATGCTGCTCGTGAATATCTATCCGGATATCATGGCGCCTTATGGCGACGGTGGTGCAGGCGGTGGTCTGCTGTATTATTTCTACAAGCTGGATGAGTGGGCAATCCTGCCGTCCCTGATCTTTATGGGCGTCGGCGCCATGACGGACTTTGGCCCCCTCATCGCCAACCCGAAGAGCTTTCTTCTCGGTGCGGCGGCACAGTTTGGTATTTTTGCCGCTTACTTCGGCGCGATTTTCTTAGGATTTAACGATAAGGCAGCGGCGGCAATTTCCATCATCGGCGGTGCGGACGGTCCGACATCCATCTTCCTCGCAGGTAAGCTTGGGCAGACAACGCTGATGGGGCCTATTGCTGTGGCAGCATATTCCTACATGGCGCTGGTGCCGATTATCCAGCCGCCTATTATGAAACTTTTTACCACGGAGAAGGAGAGACAGATCAAGATGGGACAGCTTCGTCCTGTCAGCAAACTGGAGAAGATTCTGTTCCCCATCGTGGTTACCATTGTGGTATCCCTGATCCTGCCTACGACAGCTCCCCTTGTCGGTATGCTGATGTTAGGTAATCTGTTCAGAGAGAGCGGCGTGGTGAGACAGCTGACGGAAACGGCTTCCAACGCCCTCATGTATATCGTGGTTATCGTTCTTGGCACTTCCGTGGGTGCGACCACCAGTGCGGAAGCATTCCTGAACTGGGATACCATCAAGATCGTTATTCTCGGTCTTGCCGCGTTCGTATTTGGTACGGCGGCGGGCGTGCTTTTCGGCAAGCTGATGTGTGTTCTCACCAAGGGCAAGGTAAATCCGCTGATCGGTTCGGCCGGTGTTTCCGCGGTGCCTATGGCGGCAAGAGTGTCGCAGAAGGTCGGTGCGGAGGCTGATCCCACAAACTTCCTGCTGATGCACGCGATGGGTCCCAACGTAGCGGGTGTTATCGGTACGGCTGTAGCGGCAGGTACCTTTATGGCAGTGTTCGGAGTCTTCTAACATAAATTGACTTTCGCTCGATTGCGGGGATCGCTTTGCGGTCCCGGACTTGGAATTATAATATAAACTGAGAAAGGAATGAAAAATAATGGCAGAACAAACTAAAAAGCCGGTTGGAATCATGGAAACCGTTCTCCGCGACGCACATCAGTCTCTGATTGCGACCAGAATGCCTACCGAGAAAATGCTTCCGATCGTAGATAAAATGGATAAAGTCGGCTACCACGCAGTAGAGTGCTGGGGCGGCGCGACCTTCGACGCATCCCTCCGCTTCCTGAAAGAGGATCCGTGGGAGAGACTGAGAAAGTTAAGGGACGGCTTTAAGAATACCAAGCTCCAGATGTTATTCAGAGGTCAGAACATTTTAGGTTACAGACCCTATGCGGATGATGTGGTTTACGCGTTTGTTGAGAAATCCATTGCAAACGGTATCGACGTGATCAGAATTTTCGACTGCCTGAACGATATCCGTAACCTGCAGGCGGCGGTGGACGCAACCAATAAGATCAAGAAGCAGGAGGGCAGGGGAGAGTCCCAGATTGCACTTTCCTATACTCTCGGTGATGCTTATACATTAGAGTATTGGGCAGATATGGCGAAGAAGATTGAGGAGATGGGCGCAGATTCCATCTGTATCAAGGATATGGCTGGTCTGCTCGTTCCCTACCGCGCGGCAGAGCTCGTGAAGACGCTGAAGGAGAGCACGAAGCTGCCGATTCAGCTGCATACGCACTATACGTCCGGCGTGGCTTCCATGACTTATCTGAAAGCAGTGGAAGCGGGCGTGGACGTCATCGACTGCGCGATTTCTCCGTTTGCGCTTGGTACTTCCCAGCCTGCGACAGAGGTTATGGTGGAGACCTTCAAGGGCACTCCTTATGATACCGGATATGATCAGGAAGTTCTGGCGGAGATTGCGGATTATTTCCGTCCTTACCGCGAGGAATGCATTGAGTCCGGTCTGATGAGCACGAAGGTGCTTGGCGTCAACATCAATACATTGCGTTATCAGGTTCCCGGCGGTATGCTGTCCAACATGGTGAGCCAGCTCAAGGAGCAGAAGGCAGAGGACAAATATCAGGATGTGCTGGAGGAGATCCCCAGAGTCCGCAAAGACTGTGGCGAGCCGCCTCTGGTTACGCCTTCCTCCCAGATTGTCGGCACGCAGGCTGTATTCAACGTGCTGATGGGCGAGAGATATAAGATGGCGACTGGCGAGTTCAAGGATCTGCTCCGCGGCAATTACGGGCAGACGGTTAAGCCTATGAGCCAGGAAGTGATCGACAAGGTAATTCCCGGCGAGCCGCGTTCAACCGCACGTTCCGCTGAGGCAACCGGACACACTGAGCCGGAGCTTGCAGGTCTGGAAGCGGAGATGAAAGAGTGGAAACAGCAGGACGAGGACGTACTGTCCTATGCACTGTTCCCGCAGGTGGCAGTCGACTTCTTCAAGTACCGTCAGGCACAGCAGGAGAAGGTTGACATGACCCAGGCTGATACAAAGAACGGCGTTTACCCCGTATAGATAAAACAAAAAAACAGTCTCTTGAAAGCAAGCTTTCGGAAGACTGTTTTTTTATTGGCTTGCTCTGCTTTGTGATTATACATTTTCTGTAAAAAGGGGGTTGACGAAGGTTACATAATATATTATAATAACATACGTTACCAAAAGAAGCTGTAAAAGAGCGGCAAACGAGTAGGAGAGGTACATTTTTATGGCAAGAAAAGAGACGATCACAAAAAACGACATACTGAACGCGGCATTTGAGATGGCGCGTACGGAAGGTTTCAGCCAGGTGAGCGCGAGAACGCTTGCAGCGAAGGCGGGATGCTCGACACAGCCGATTTTCCGTGTTTATAAGAACATGGAGGAGCTGGGGGACGATCTGTTTGCAAAGGCGATAGATTTTTTTGGCGCTTATTACGAGGAGTTCCCGAAAGTGAATAACACGCCATTTGTCAATCTGGGACTTGCCTATATCCGCTTTTCGCAGGAGGAACAGAATTTATTCCGTCTGTTATTTTTGTCGGAGAACCGCCACGGGAAAAGTCTCTATGACATGCTGAACGGGAAAAACGGCGCGGTGGTGCGTGAAATCAACAGTGCAAAGATATTCGGCTGTAAAGATCCCAGTGGGATGTTTATGAAGATGTGGATTTTTATCCACGGTGCGGCATGTATGACGCTGACAGGGGATTATGATCTGCAGGAAGAGGATACCATCAAGCTGCTGGAAGAATCCTACAACGCATTTCAGGCAATTTAACAGAGTGAGATTTAGAGGTTCTGATACTCTTTTGCAAAGCGCTTCTAAATTTCGCTTAAGAGAATGTCTGAAAGCGGCATTCTCTGCATGAAAGGTTTGACGATGGCGATAGAGAACCGGTACGATATCATAACGAGAATCAATGAATATTACGGCAGGATGAGCAAGGGGCAGAAGGCGATCTCCGCTTTTATCTACGATCATTACGACCAGGCGGTGTTTATGACTGCGGCGAAGCTTGGCGATACGGTGGGCGTCAGCGAATCCACTGTGGTGCGCTATGCCATGTTTATCGGCTATAACGGTTACCCGGAATTTCAGCGGGATCTGGAATACTGGGTGCAGAATAAAATCAATTCTGTGCAGAAGATCGGTGCGAAGTACGGCAAGAGCAGCCAGTCGGAGATTTTGAATTCCGTTTTGCAGGCGGATATCGAGAAGATACAGGACACCATCCACAATCTGGACCCGAATGCCTTTGAGACGGCTGTGGATATCATCCTTGCAGCTAAGACGGTCTATATTATGGGTGTCAGGAGCTGTGAGCCGCTGGCGGATTTCCTGCAGTTTTACCTGAACATGATCCGGGGCAATGTGGTGCTCCTCCGAACGACGAGCGTATCGGAAACCTTTGAGCAGATGATCCGCATCGATGAGAGGGACGCTTTTGTGGGGATCAGTTTTCCGAGATATTCCATGAGAACCCTGAAAGCGATGGAGTTTGCGAACGACAGGAACGCAAAGGTGATCGCGGTGACGGATTCGGTGCATTCGCCGATGAATCTCTATTCATCCTGTAACCTCTTTGCCAGAAGCGATATGGTTTCCATTGTAGATTCACTTGTGGCGCCTCTTAGCATGATCAACGCGCTGGTGGTGGCGATGTGCCTGAAGCAGCCTGAGGAGGTAAAGGAGAACCTTAAGAATCTGGAAGAGGCTTGGAATAATTATCAGGTTTATCTGAATGATGAAATTAATTTTATAGATGAGGAGCCGATGTTAAATTATCCGCTTCGGAAAAGGTCAGAATAAGATGTATATGGATGGAAATCAGGCGGTCGTGATCGGCGGCGGCGCTGCGGGGATGATGGCGGCGGCTGCGGCGGCGGAAAACGGACGCCCTGTTATTTTATTAGAGAAAAACGAAAAGCTTGGTAAGAAGCTGTATATCACGGGCAAGGGGCGCTGCAATGTGACCAACGCCTGCGGGCGGGACAAGTTTTTTGAGAATATTGTGAGCAATCCGAAATTTCTTTACAGCGCTTTCCACGCATTTGATAACAAACGTCTGGAAATGTTTTTGGAAGATAACGGATGTCATCTGAAAGAGGAACGCGGAGAACGGGTATTTCCGGTTTCTGATCACGCGTCGGACGTGACGGCGGCATTTGAGCGGTTTTTGAAGAAAAACGGGGTGCTGGTGCGACTGAACAGCGAAGTGCGGGCGATTGAGACGGACGGTGAAAGAATAACGGGCGTGCGGCTTGCGGACGGAAGTGTGATTTCCGCAGAGACGGTGATTGTAGCGACTGGCGGTCTGTCTTATCAGAGTACGGGTTCTACCGGGGACGGGCATCGGATGGCGCAGGAGCTGGGGCATAAGGTGACAGACTGTGTGCCGGCGTTAGTCTCCCTGGAAACGGAGGAAGACTGGTGCAAAAAATTACAGGGGTTATCCCTGAAAAACGTGTCCCTGACCATGAGCAGTGGAAAAAAGAAGCTGTATCAGGGATTTGGTGAAATGCTTTTTACGCATTATGGGGTGAGCGGTCCGCTCGTCCTGTCCGCCAGCAGCTATTACGGAAAAAGGAGGGGGACGGAAGCGGCGGTCCTGACAATAGATCTGAAACCCGCGCTTTCCGGGGAACAGCTCGATAAAAGGATTCTGAGGGACTTCGAGGAGAACAGAAACCGGCAGTTTAAAAATGGGCTGGGCGGGCTCTACCCGGCGAAGCTGATTTCTGTTATGATAGAGAGGTCGGGCATCGACCCTGAGAAAAAGGTACATGAGGTGACAAGACAGGAGAGAAGACGGCTTGTGGAGCTGACAAAGGCTTTTACCATGCATGTGCGGGGAAAGAGGGGGTTTGACGAGGCGGTAATCACCCAGGGCGGCGTGTCGGTGAAGGAGGTCAATCCCTCCACCATGGAGTCCAGACTGGTCCATGGGCTTTATTTTGCGGGGGAGGTGCTGGATCTGGACGGTCTGACGGGAGGATTTAATTTGCAGATTGCCTGGTCTACGGGATATCTGGCGGGGATCAGCGCAGGCAGATAATTTCGAAACTCCTTTTTCGCTGTGGAATTGTACAAACAGTATAATCATTAATGTAGTTCTAAGAGGAGCAGCGCAATTATCGAAGTAGTGTAGAATAGGAGGAAAATAACATATGGGATTTAATATTGCGATCGACGGTCCCGCGGGAGCGGGAAAGAGCACCATTGCAAGGATGATAGCGGCAAAGAAAGGATATATCTACGTGGACACGGGCGCCATGTACCGTGCCATGGCGCTGTATCTGATCAGGGAGAACGTGTCCCCGGAGCAGATCGATGAGAAATGCCAGGGGGCGGATATCACCATAGGTTATGAGAACGGTGAGCAGGTCGTGTACTTGAACGGCGAAAACGTAAACGCCTATATCCGCACGGAAGAGGTGGGAAGGATGGCTTCTGTCAGCAGCCCGAATCCCCGGGTTCGGAAAAAGCTGACGCAGCTGCAGCAGAAACTGGCGGCGGAGGCGGACGTGGTGATGGACGGACGCGATATCGGCACCTGTGTGCTGCCGGATGCCCAGGTGAAAGTGTATCTGACGGCGGACAGCCACGAGAGGGCGCTGCGCCGTTACAAGGAGCTTACGGCGAAGGGAGAAAGCTGCGATCTTGAAACGATCGAGAAAGATATTATTGAGCGCGACAGGCAGGATATGACGAGGGAGATTTCACCCTTAAAGCAAGCGGCGGACGCGGTGCTGATCGATTCTTCACACATGACTGTGGAAGAGGTGGCGGATGCCATAATTACGTTATGTGGAGGTTGCCAATGGAAGTGATTCTGGCGGAGCACGCGGGGTTTTGCTTCGGCGTGCAGCGTGCGGTGGACACCGTCTATGAACAGATTGCAGGCAGGGAAAAGGAAGGGCGTCGGATTTACACGTTCGGACCGATCATACATAACGAGGAAGTCGTTGACGATCTGCAAAGGCGCGGTGTGCGCGTGATTGATTCCCTTGCGGACGCAGAGAAGCTTCCGGAAGGGGAGAGGGGCACGGTGATCATCCGCTCCCACGGTGTGGAGAAAGCGGTCTGTGAGAGCCTGAAGGTGTTGGGGTATGAGGTGGTGGACGCCACCTGCCCTTTCGTGAAACGGATTCACAATATCGTGGAAAAGGAGAGCGCGTCGGGAAAAAGCATTGTCATTGTCGGCAATGCGGGACACCCTGAGGTGGAGGGCATCAGGGGTTGGTCTGCGGCGGCGACCTATATCGTAGAGTCCGTGGAAGAGGCGAAAAATCTTGTGTACGGACAGGAAGAAGAACTGTGTATTGTTTCACAAACGACATTTAACTACAAGAAATTTCAAGATGTGGTTGAAATTTTCAGGGAAAGAGGTTACAATGGTAGTGTTGTGAATACTGTATGTAACGCTACGGAAGTGCGACAGGCCGAAGCCAGAGAACTTGCGGCACGGGTTGATGTAATGATAGTTATAGGTGGGACTCATAGTTCTAACACAAAGAAACTCTATGAGATTTGCAGGCAGGAGTGCGAAATGACCTACTATATACAGACACTCGACGACTTGCATTTAAGGTTACCTGAATCTGTCCGACTGGTGGGTATTACAGCAGGGGCTTCCACCCCAAACAATATTATCGAGGAGGTTCAAAATTATGTCAGAATTAACTTTTGAACAAATGTTAGAGGATTCTTTAAAAACAATACACACAGGAGAGGTTGTTGAAGGTACCGTTATCGATGTAAAGCCGGAAGAGATCATTCTCAACATCGGATATAAGTCAGATGGCGTTTTGACTAGAAACGAATATACAAACGAGCCCAATGTAGACTTGACAACCGTTGCGAAACCTGGAGACACCATGGAGGTGAAGGTGCTGAAAGTGAACGACGGTGAGGGACAGGTTCTCCTTACCTACAAGCGCCTTGCGGCTGACAGAGGCAACAAGCGGATTGAGGAAGCATACGAGAACAGAGAAGTGCTCACGGCAAAAGTGACACAGGTGCTGGACGGCGGTTTGAGCGTCGTTGTGGAAGAGGTAAGGATTTTTATTCCGGCGAGCCTTGTATCCGATACGTATGAGAAAGATCTGAACAAATATGCCGGTCAGGAGATCAGGTTCGTGATCAGCGAATATAATCCTAAGAGAAGGAGATACATCGGTGACAGAAAGCAGCTCATCCTTGAGGAGAAGGCGGAGATGCAGAAGAAGCTCTTTGAGACGATCAAGATCGGTGATACCGTGGAAGGCACGGTTAAGAACGTGACTGACTTTGGCGCGTTTATTGACCTGGGAGGCTGTGACGGTCTGCTTCATATCTCTGAAATGTCATGGGGCAGGGTTGAGAATCCGAAGAAGGTATTTAAGGTTGGAGATGTGGTGAAGGTGCTGATCAAGGATATCTCCGGCACGAAGATTGCTTTAAGCCTCAAGTTTGAGGACCAGAATCCATGGAGGGATGCTGCAAGCAAGTATGCGGTAGGCACTGAGGTGACCGGCAAGGTGGCACGTATGACGGATTTTGGTGCATTTATCGAGTTGGAGCCGGGTATTGACGCACTGCTTCATGTGTCACAGATATCCAAAGAACATATTGACAAGCCCTCCGATGTACTTAAGAGCGGCGAGGAAGTGACTGCGAAAGTTGTTGATTTTAATGAGGCGGACAAGAAGATCAGCCTGAGTATCAAGGCGATGTTTGCGGAGCCGAAGGCTGAGAAGGCTGCGGATGCGGATGTTGTATCTGTAGATATCGATGCGGTGATCGCGGAGGAGAGCGGGGACGCGGCAGAGTAAGACAAACGGTCCATACAGAGAATGCCGTTTTGGGCATTCTCTTATGTGAAGCATGAAAACACTTAGCTAGGTTTATTCGAGCTTAGTGTTTTCCTTCACATTTTACATAATAAATAAAGGCGGTGGGAATCTATGGCATATGACTATGAATACTTTAAGAAAGCGGTTTATGACCTTACAAAGATTGATCTGAACGCCTACAAGGAAAAGCAGATGAAGCGCCGGATCGATACGCTGATTTCCAAGAATAAAGTTGTCGGTTATGACAATTATGTCTCGGTACTCAAGAACGATAAGGCGAGGTTTGATGAGTTTGTTAATTATCTGACCATCAATGTGTCTGAGTTCTACAGAAATGTGGATCAGTGGCAGCTGCTGGACAAAGATATTTTCCCGGAGTTGATCCAGCGCTACGGTAAGAACTTAAAGATATGGAGCGCGGCATGCTCGACGGGCGACGAACCTTACTCTCTGGTGATGGCGCTGTCCAGGCATGTACCGATCAATCAGATCAAGATTTATGCGACGGATCTGGATAAGCAGGTGATAGAGAAGGCGAAAATAGGTCTGTACGCGGAGAAGAGTTTGGCAGGCGTGCCGGCGGATCTGAAAAAGAAGTTCTTTACGAAGGTCGGTCCTTCCTATCAGATTTCCGATGAGATTAAGAATCGGGTAGACTTTAAGGAACATAATCTGTTAAAGGACAATTATCCGGCGGATTTCCATTTGATTGTGTGCCGTAATGTGCTGATCTACTTTACAGAGGAAGCGAAGGATGAGGTGTTCCGCAAGTTTCAGAAGAGTCTGAGACCCGGCGGATACCTGTTTATAGGAAGCACAGAGCAGATCATCAACCACAAAGACGTAGGTTTTGAACGGAAAAATTCTTTCTTCTATCAGAAACCAATGTGAGAAAGCCAAAAGGCGGCATTTTCGACGCCAAGATTATAAATGAAAGTAAGAGGGCAGCGATTCGTCGCTGCCCTTCACTATGCCTGAATTTATATTGTTAAGTCTGAGACTTAGTATGTCTTTGCCATTTTCCCCAGCAGATACTGCGCGTAGCGGGAGAAAAGCTCCCTGTCTGTCTTTCGCTCGTCGGTGAGTTCAAAGAAAAGCTCATGGCTCCTGTAGTCCCGTTTGAAGAAAGGCTCTACCAATATATCCCATTGGGGAAGGAAGAGACCGTATTTGCGCGTGTAGCAGGTGGCGGCTGTCGCCTGGATACGGTGCGACGGGTCAACAAAGGAAGAAACCGATTTGTGGAGGGCGATATCTTCTTCCGGCAGATAATAGTAATCCTTATAGCTGGCATAGAAGTATTTCATCTCTTCCTCGTAAAGCGGCACTTTCAGGATCCCTTCATCTTTTTCGCCGCTGAAATAACAGCCGTTTGCAAGGTTGGAGAGGGGGATGGGAAGGGGGGCGGGCAGAGACAGCTTCATCAACAGTTCCTGCCGGTATTGACCATGATAGTCAACAAAGCTGTTTGCCTGCACCTTTTTTGCGCGGATATTTCCGTTAAACAAATCATAGAATGCCAGGAGAGGAAGCAGCTGCAGCATCCCATGGATATCGTCGCCGTTATGCAGAAGCAGCAGGGAGCGTGCATCCGGGGAAGGGTTTTCCACATAATGCCGGTAGACTTCAATCAGCTCGCCGCCGTGGTAACGGTCTTCCCGATGAATGCCGAGAAGCGTTTCCAGCGTTTTCTGCTTACAGTTTGGCACATGCAGGAACGCCTTGTAGGGGGAAATGCGCTTATACAGGTCGATCCCCTCGAAACTGTCGAAATTGTGCGGGCGCTTATGCTGCTCACATTTCTGGAGCAGATAGGGAAGATCGAAATTGTTGCCATTAAAATGAACCAGGTGGGTGAATGAACGGGCAAAGCCAAAGAAGGAATCCAGCGCGGCGGACTCGTCCAGTGGGCTTTCACAGAACCACTGTCTGATCTGCCAGTTCCCCTCCGCGTAAAAAGCCGCACCGATCAGATAGAGTGAGGAACTTCTGGCAGTAAATCCCGTAGTTTCAATATCGATAAATAATATTTTGTCAAGGGGCGCGGTGCGCTCCAAAGGGTAGTCTATTGTAAAAGATTCCAGAGTTCGGTTTACGATTTGCATAAAGTTCCTCCCCAAAAATGAAATATATCTGATGACAGTTTAGCACATTTTTTGAAATAGCAGTAGTTTTTTTCGTCGAAAAATAGTATATTTATAATAGCGGTTCCATCAGGATTGAGATGCGGGCCGAACGTGAAAGGAGCAGGGTTACAGGTATGGCTAAATTAACATTTAACGGCGGCATACATCCCTACGACGGAAAGGATTTGTCGAAGGATAAGCCTATTAAGGCGGTGCTGCCCAAGGGAGATCTGGTGTATCCGTTGTCCCAGCATATCGGCGCGCCTGCGAAACCGATCGTGGAGAAGGGCGATCACGTTTTGACAGGTCAGAAGATTGCGGAGGCAGGCGGTTTTGTTTCCGCGCCAATCTACGCGACGGTATCGGGCACGGTGAAGGCTATTGAGCCGAGGCGCGTGGTCACGGGCGACAGCGTTATGAGCATTATCGTTGAAAATGACGGGCTTTACGAGGAAGTGAAGTATTCGGAGAGGAAGCCCCTTGAGGAGATGACGAGGGAAGAGATCATTGAGTGTGTGAAGGAAGCGGGTATCGTCGGTATGGGCGGTGCGGGTTTCCCGACTTTCATTAAACTTTCCCCCAAGGAGCCGGAGAAGATCGACTACGTGATCGCGAACTGTGCGGAGTGCGAACCTTATCTGACTTCCGATTACCGCAGGATGCTGGAGGAGCCGGAGAAGCTGGTCGGTGGCTTAAAGGTTTCCCTGAAACTGTTTGAGAATGCAAGGGGCATTCTGGCGGTGGAGGATAACAAGCCGGACTGTATTGAGAAATTGAAGGAACTGGTAAAAGACGAGCCGCGAATCAGCGTGAAGGAGCTTAAGACGAAGTATCCGCAGGGCGCGGAGCGGCAGATTATATATGCGACCACGGGACGTGCCATCAATTCTTCGATGCTTCCCGCAGACGCCGGGTGTGTGGTGAATAACGTGGATACGGTGGTGGCGATCTATCACGCGGTAATAGAGGGAAAACCGCTTATGAACCGTATCGTCACGGTGACCGGTGACGCGATTGCCAACCCGCAGAATTTTATTGTGCGGATTGGAACAAATTACCATGAACTGGTGGAGGAGGCGGGAGGCTTTAAGCAGGAGCCTGTCAAGATTGTGTCCGGCGGTCCGATGATGGGATTTGCCCTATTTGGGCTGGATGTGCCGACGACCAAGACGGCTTCGGCGCTATTGTGTCTCACGGAGGATGAGGTGTCCCGCATGGAGCCTTCAGCCTGCATCAACTGCGGACGCTGCGTGGAGGTCTGCCCGGGGCGGGTGGTGCCCAAGCTTTTAGCGGTTGCTGCGGCAAACGGGGACGAGGAGACGTTTCTTGCCCATGACGGCATGGAGTGCTGCGAGTGCGGCTGCTGCAGTTTTGTCTGTCCGGCGAAACGGCATCTGACACAGAACATCAAATCCATGCGCAAGCTCCTGCTTGCCAAAAAGAAAAAATAAGAAGACGAAGTAACTTTTTAGTACAGATGATGCGGGAACATGATGTTAATGTGCAAAATCTCATTGACAAAGACGGTTTTAAGAAAAAACAAATCGTAATTGCGGATACACTGAAAAGTTACGACGAAAGGAGCATAGACTGTAGAGATGAGTGATTTAATGAAAGTGTCTTCCAATCCGCATGTCAGATCAAAGTCCACCACTGCAAGCATTATGCTGACCGTGGTGATCGCCCTTCTTCCGGCGGCTGGATTTGGCATTTATAACTTCGGACCGAAGGCGCTGCTGTTGATTCTGGTGACGGTGGCATCCACGGTGGCGACGGAGTTTGCGTTTGAGAAGATCTGTAAGAAAAAAATAACGATAGGGGATTATTCCGCGGTGGTGACGGGACTGCTTCTGGCTTTGAACCTGCCTGTGTCCGCGCCATGGTGGATCGGCGTTGTGGGCGGCGTGTTCGCCATACTGGTAGTGAAGATGCTGTTTGGCGGCATCGGACAGAACTTTATGAACCCGGCGCTGGGCGCGCGGTGTTTCCTGCTGATTTCCTTTACGTCCATTATGACGAATTTTGACTGCGACGCTTATACCGGAGCGACGCCTCTCGCCGCTTTGAAGAGCGGGGAGTCTGTCAACATTCTGAATATGGTGATCGGGCGCACGGCGGGTACGATCGGCGAGACGTCCATGATCGCCATTGTGATTGGCGCCTGCATATTGATACTGTTCGGGATCATTGATCTGCGGATTCCGGGTACTTATATTGTGACGCTGGCAGTCTTTGTGACGCTGTTCGGCGGCAGGGGCTTTAACTGGCCTTACATATCCGCCCATCTTTCGGGCGGCGGTCTGATGCTCGGCGCATTCTTTATGGCGACGGACTATGTGACAAGACCGATCACGAAAAGAGGGCAGTATGTGTTTGGCTTCCTGCTTGGCGTCCTGACCGGGATTTTCCGTATCTTCGGTCCCTCCGCAGAGGGAGTGTCTTATGCGATCATCATCGGTAACCTTCTGGTGCCGCTGATTGAGAAGGTCACTCTTCCGAAAGCATTTGGTAAAGGAGGGGAGAAGGCATGAAAGAGATGATGAAAAATACGGGGATTCTGCTGGTGATCACGCTGATTGCGGGTCTCCTTCTCGGGCTGGTTTACCAGGTGACGAAAGAGCCGATTGCGGAGCAGGAGGCGAAGGCGAAACAGGAGGCGTGTCAGGAAGTGTTCGCGGATGCGGCGTCCTTCGAGCCGTTAGAGCTTCAGGCGGTGGATGAAAGTACATGGAGCGGCGAAGGCTACGGACAGGAGAGCGTGGATGAAGTGATGGCGGCAATGGACAGTGCGGGAAGCACGCTCGGCTACGTGATCACGGTTACCACTAAGGAAGGCTACGGCGGCGACATTCAGTTTACGATGGGGATTCGCAGCGACGGCACCGTGAACGGCATTTCCTTACTTTCCATATCCGAGACTGCGGGACTCGGCATGAGGGCAGAGGAGGTTTTGAAACCGCAGTTTGCCGGCAAAAATGTAGTGAAGTTCGCATACAGCAAGAGCGGTGCGTCGGCGGACAATGAGATTGACGCCATCTCCGGCGCGACCATCACAACAAATGCGGTGACCAATGGAGTCAACGCTGGGTTATACTATTTCCAGACAGTGTTGGGAGGAGGTGACGGACAATGAGCCAGATTGATGAAAAGGATGTAAAACGGGAAAATCCTGTGACAGAACGGCTGATAAACGGTATCGTGAAAGAGAACCCGACCTTTGTCCTGATGCTGGGCATGTGTCCCACGCTGGCGGTGACAACCTCGGCGATCAACGGGCTTGGTATGGGTCTGACCACCATGGTGGTGCTGGCACTGAGTAATGTGTTTATATCCCTGCTTCGGAATATCATACCGGATAAGGTGAGAATCCCGGCTTTTATCGTGATTATCGCTTCGTTTGTGACGATGGTGGAGCTGCTTCTGCAGGGCTTTATCCCCTTCCTCTATGACGCGCTTGGCATTTACATTCCGCTGATCGTGGTAAACTGTATTATCCTTGGGCGCGCGGAGGCATATGCTTACAAAAATCCTGTGATTCCGTCGCTGTTTGATGGCATCGGCATGGGACTCGGTTTTTCCGTGGCGCTGACCTGTATCGGTGCGGTGAGAGAGCTCTTAGGCGCGGGTGAGATCTTCGGCATTCATGTGATGCCGGAAAGTTTCGTGCCGGTGAGCATCTTTATCATGGCGCCGGGCGCATTCTTCGTGCTGGCGCTCCTGACGGCGATCCAGAATAAGGTGAAGATTGCCGGAGAGCGGAAAGGAAAGGATATGTCCAAGATCCAGTCCGGCTGCGGAAACGACTGCATGAACTGTGCGGACACGGGCTGCGCAAAACGTCTGATCGACGAAACGAAGGGAGAGGGGGATAAGAAGAATGATTAAAGAACTGTTGGTGATTTTGATTGCGTCCTCCCTTGTCAATAATGTGGTGTTAAGCCAGTTTCTGGGGCTGTGTCCCTTCCTCGGTGTGTCCAAGAAGACGGAGACGGCGACGGGCATGGGCGTGGCGGTTATCTTTGTTATCACGCTTGCCTCGGCGGTGGCGGGAGCGATCTACCAGTTTATTCTGCAGCCTTTTCACATTGAATATCTGCAGACTATTGTGTTTATTCTGGTCATCGCGGCGCTTGTGCAGTTTGTGGAAATGTTTTTAAAGAAGTTCATTCCGGGGCTGTATCAGTCGCTGGGTGTGTACCTGCCCCTGATCACTACCAACTGCGCGGTGCTTGGTGTGGCGCTGACCAATGTGCAGAAAAATTACGGGATATTAACCGGGGTAGTCAACGGCTTTGCGACGGCGGTGGGCTTTACCATCTCCATCATTATCCTGGCGGGAATCCGGGAGAAGCTCAAGTACAACGATATACCGGAATCCTTTCAGGGGATGCCGATCGTGCTCGTGACGGCAGGACTGATGGCAATTGCGTTCTGCGGGTTTTCGGGACTGCTTTAACAATGCGAGAAGTACTTCTAGCCACTCACAGCAAAGGCTGTTTCGTGGAGAAGTACTATGTCTCGCATGGGAGAATGCCTAAAATGCGGCATTCTCCGTGCGGATGTGAATATATGGAGGTGTGTATGGACATAGCGGGAATTTTGATGGCTACAGGGATCGTGGGAGCGGTAGGTCTGTTTGTGGGGCTGTTCCTTGGCGTGGCCGGTATCAAATTTAAAGTAGATGTAGATGAGAGGGAGGAAGCTATTCTGGGCGTCCTTCCGGGAAATAACTGCGGCGGCTGCGGTTACGCTGGCTGTTCTGGTCTGGCGGCGGCGATCGTGAAAGGCGAGGCGCCGACGAACGCCTGTCCTGTGGGCGGAGAGAAAGTGGGCGCGCAGGTGGCGCAGATCATGGGCGTGGAGGCAGGAGAGAGTGTACGTATGGTTGCCTTTGTCAAGTGCCGGGGAGATAAGGAGCGCACCCGCGTTGACTATGACTATACAGGTGTCGAGGACTGCGCGATGGTTGCCTTTGTGCCGAACGGCGGACCGAAGGCATGCAACGACGGATGTCTTGGCTTTGGAAGCTGTGTGAAGGCATGTCCTTTCGATGCCATTCATGTGGTAAACGGTGTTGCTGTGGTGGATAAGGAGGCATGTAAGGCGTGCGGCAAGTGCGTGGCGGCATGCCCGAAGCACCTGATTGAGCTGATTCCCTACGATGCGAAGCACGTGGTGGCATGCAGCTCCAAGGAAAAAGGCCCTGTGACCATGAAGGCGTGCGACGTGGGCTGTATCGCCTGCCAGCTCTGCAAGAGGAACTGCCCGGCGGACGCGATTGTGATTGAGGATTTTCACGCCATTATCGATCAGGAGAAATGTACCGGGTGCGGGACGTGTAAGGAGAAGTGCCCGAAGAAGGTCATCGTATAAAACGCGAAAAGTACTTCTAAAGACGTCCCGTCATAGGACAGGACGCCAAGAAGTACTATGTTTCGCATAGGAGAATGCCAAATAGCGGCATTCTCCGCATGGAATTATTAATTTAGGGGGAACGGCAACATGGAAGGACAGTTGAGGTGCGGGACGGCTCTCACTTCCGAGAGCGGCGGCAGATACACGGTGAAGCAGCTGCTCGGCGCCGGCGGGCAGGGGGAAGTGTATTCGGTGGAGTCCGAAAATAAGCTGTACGCCTTGAAATGGTATTATAAGAACACCGCCACCAAAAACCAGAAGGAGATTCTGGATAATCTGATTCAGAGTGGCGCGCCGGACGATTCCTTCCTGTGGCCGCAGGATATGATTTTCCGCGCCTTCGGGGAATCTTTCGGATACATTATGCCGCTTCGCCCGAAGAATTACCGAAGCATAGTGGATATGATGAAGAGAAAGGCGGAGCCTTCCTTTTACTGCCTGTGCAGGGCGGCATATCATCTGACCAGAGGATATAACGCGCTGCACGGGAAGGGCTACAGCTACCGGGATATCTCTTTTGGCAATGTCTTTTTTGATCCCGACACGGGGGATGTCCTGATCTGCGATAACGATAATGTTTCCTATAACGGGGCGAAAACCGGGGTGTACGGCACGCCCCGCTTTATGGCGCCCGAGATTGTGACGGGAAAGGCGAAACCTTCCCGTAATACCGATCTTTTTTCCTTGGCAGTGCTGCTCTTTTATATGTTTATGTTAAACCACCCGTTGGAGGGCAGAAGAGAGGCGCGGATCAAATGCATGGATATTCATGCCATGAACATGCTGTATGGAACCGATCCGTTGTTTATTTTTGACCCGGACAACAAGGACAACAGACCCCTTGCAGGGTATCAGGACAATGCCCTGATTTTCTGGGACCTGTATCCGCAACAGCTTAGGGAGCTGTTCACCACGTCTTTTACCGTGGGGCTTGGACAGCCGAACCGCCGGATTACGGAGGGTAAATGGATGGAGACCTTTGCAAACCTCGTGTCCGGCATTATGCGCTGTCCAAATTGCGGCAGCGAGGTTTTTTATGACGCGCAGAAGGAAGAGAGCGGCGCTGCGCATACGTGCTGGGGCTGTCAGAAGGTGGTGACGGTTCCGCCGAAAATCGTGATTGGCAAAAGCACCGTACTGCTTATGTCCAACACGAAACTGTACAGACACCATATTGAGGGAAATTATGATATGGAAACAAAGGTCGGAGAGGTGGTGCAGAATCCGGCAAACCCGAAGCTGTGGGGAATGAAAAATCTGTCCGGGGACAACTGGACTTATATTAAGGCGGACGGCACGCAGGTTCCTGTACCGCCGGGGCGTTCGGCGGCGATTGCCGTGGACACGAAGATCGACTTTGGACAGATGACGGGAGAATTTCATGGAGGGGCATGATAACAGGTATGGAGGACGATAAGATTTTGGCGGACATGGTACGCGACTATCCCGACGCGCTTTCAGACAGAAAGAGACTGCAGGCTCTTCTCATGGATTTTTTTCCGCAGGACAGGCGGAAGAGAAATCTTCTGATGATTGTATTTGATGACGGCATTTTGGATGAAATGAGGGGGCTTTCCCGGATAAATAAAATGACGCTGCACCGGTTCGTCAGATCCATTGAGACGGGATATGATATCCGCACGAAAAGCGCCGAGTCTGCTGTCGCGGCATGGGTAAATGCGCTTGGACTTTCCATGGAAGAGAAAGAGGAACAAAAGAAAGAAACGGATATGGCTGCCGGCAGGCGCGAATCGTTTCCCGCTGTGAAAAGAGAGTGGGAACCATGTGAGAGCGACAGTCTGTATGAATATGAGGAGACCTCAAGAGGGCTTCGGATTCTGAAATACGATGATTTCGACGAGCCTGTTGTGGTGATTCCCAATGTCATTGAGGGGAAAAAGGTGATAGCGGTCGGCAACTATGCCTTTAAAGGGTGTGTCGGCATCGAGAAGGTCATTATTTCCGAGGGGATTGAGATTCTGGGAAATGGCGTGTTCTTAAACTGCAGGGGATTAAAGGAAGTATCTCTGCCGACATCTCTGCGGGGGATCGGCAGTATGGACGCTACGGGCTGTCCCAAAATCCTTGGCAGCGAGATCAAATATGAGGGCGCATTTGAGTACAGCGGGCTGGAATCCGTCACAGTGCCGGAGGGCGTAAAATACGTCGGGGAGAACAGCTTTGCCGGCTGCAGCCAGCTGAAACGGGCGGCGCTGCCCGATAAACTGAAAGAAATCAAAGAAAATACATTCCGCTGGTGTACGAGCCTGCGGGAGGTGACGTTTCCGGGTGAACTGGATGCAGTTCGGATATCGGCTTTTGAGGGATGCATCGCTTTGCGGAAGGTCGATCTCCCGGAAGGTGTGACAAGCATTGAAGAGGGCGCTTTTGCGGGCTGTAAAGGGCTGGAAAGTATTTATATACCGGATTCCGTGATTGAAATCGGCGGCGGAAAAGGGACGGGCTTTTTAAAAACGTTCGGGGAAGTCGACGAGCGGCATGAGAACTTTACGATCCGCTGTAACAGGGGCTCTTACGCGATGCAGTATGCCAGGGCACAGCAGATCAGATGTGTGCAGAAAGCCTGAAATAGGGCATTTTCTGAGTGGATAAGATGTAAGTGGACATTAGGAGAAGGAGGAACGACAGATCATGGGTGAGATGAAAAGACCGGGAGGTGAGCTGGCGAGCAGACCGCTTCACTTTTTCTGGATTGTGGACTGTTCCGGTTCCATGTACGGGGAGAAGATCGGCACGGTGAATCATGCCATCCAGTCCACCATACCGGAGATGGTATCTGCGGCGGAAAATAACCCGAACGCCCAGCTGATGATACGGACACTGAAATTTTCTACCGGGGCTTCCTGGGTGACGAGCAATCCTGTCAAAGTGGAAGATTTTGCGTGGGACGATCTGGAGGCTGTCGGTGTGACGGATTTGGGAAAGGCATTTGAACTGCTGGCGGCTCAGCTCACGATTCCGCCGATGTCAGACAGGGCGCTTCCGCCTGTGCTTGTGCTTTTGTCCGACGGACAGCCTACAGACGACTATAAGAAAGCGCTTTCTGAGTTGAAGAAACTCCCTTGGGGCAAGAAGGCGGTCAAGATCGCCATCTCCATAGGGCAGGATGCGGACGACACCGTGTTAGAAGAGTTTACGGGAAATAAGGAACTGGTGCTGCAGGCGAACAATGCGGCGGCGCTAACCAAGATGATCAAGTGGGCGTCCACGGCGGCGTCTCTGGTTTCTGCGCCTGCAAGCATCGCGGCGGATGCAGCGGGACAGGACGGGGACGCGCCGGTTATTGTGGATATGGGCGGCAGGCTGCCCGATCTGGAGGATATTCAGGAAGGGGATGTCTGGTAGCAGTGTGAGAAGTACTTGACGGAAAGGGTGCGGCATATGATACGAAGCGTATTTGGCGCGTCCGTACAGGGCGCATCCCATATACGAAACGGCAGGGAATGTCAAGACAGCCTGAAGAAGGTGGTAAAAGATTCCGGCGCGGTGATTCTTTCGGTGGCGGACGGGCACGGCAGTGAATCCTGTCCTTACAGCAAGACCGGCTCCTTTACGGCTGTCAATGTATTCTGCAAAATCATGGGAGACTATCTGGACACCTATGCCGGACAGCCGGAAATGCTCTTCACCTTTTTGAAACGGGAGGGCGATACCAAGATCGCGCAGGAGATTGAAGCAGAGTGGAAACGCAGGATATTGAGACTGCATACCAGATGTAAGCGTGAAATTCCCCTGAACGCAGAGGGCGGGAAAGACAGAGAAGCGGTTTACAGGCTTTATGGGAGTACGCTGCTCGGACTTGTCATTACGGCGGACTTTCTCTTTGCCTTCCAGCTCGGCGACGGAGATATCGTGAAGGTGTCGGAGAGCGGGGTACGCCATGTGATCGAGGCGGATAAAATACTCGGTACAGAGACCTATTCGCTCAGCAGGGCGGAAGCATGGAAGAAAGCCATCACACTGATTCGGAGGCGGGAAGAAAACGAACGGCTGCCCGTCATGTACATGCTTTCCACGGACGGGCTTTCCAACAGTTATAAAAATGACGGGGAATTTCAGAAGACCTGTATGGACTACTATGCCCTTCTTAAAGAGCACGGTGTGAAAGCGGTGTCCGGCCAGCTGCAAACATGGCTGCAGGAGACAAGCGAGATGGGGAGCGGCGATGATATCACGGCGTTGTTTTTCTATGAAGCGGCGCAGGGGCAGTAACCGATATTCCCGGAGCAGATTTATTTGACGGACGAGACGGCATAAAACTTTTGATCGCTGTAAGCGGTTTTGCCATAGAGAAATTAGGATGGTAAAGTTTATGATTTATGAAAAAGCGGAGACGGTAGAGATGGAAGCGCGCATTGCTCTGTGTAAGTGTAAAGAAGGCGGAAATATATATGGCGTCCGCTTTGAGAAGACGGGGGACGGTTGGAAATATACATGGGCATTTCCCGTGAAAGAGGCGGCAGCGAAGCGGGAGCATTACGACGAGACAAAGATTGTCGGGCAGATTTTCCCTGACAATGGTTATCCGGGATGCCCCTATTGTGGGACGAAGGATTTCGTGGTCTGTAACTGCGGAAAACTGAACTGCCATAACGGGAATGACACCCATTTTACGTGCAACTGGTGCGGGCTGTCGGGGAAGCTTGGCAGCTATGACGGGGCGGGATTCGGCTCCGGGGGAGATATATAATATATTGTCATGCCTGTCGGATTAGTTGGTCATTCAGGAGAAGAAGTCTGGGCACAAACCGCAAAAGAAATGCCAATTACTTATAGGGAATGTTCAAATAGGGATGATATTACATAAAACAAATGAAGGGAGAATAGAATAGGATGCAGACAGTAAAACTGGGCAAGACAGGAATTGAGACAAACAAGAATGCGTTCGGCGCTCTGCCGATCCAGCGGATCAGCGACGAGGAGGCGGTGAAGCTTCTGCGCAAGGCTTACGAGAACGGCATGACTTTTTTTGATACGGCGCGCGCGTACTCGGACAGCGAGCATAAGGTAGGGCTTGCATTTGAAGGGATGCGGGAAAAGGTGATTATCGCCACCAAGACGGGAGCGCAGAACGCGGAAGGGTTCTGGAAAGACTTGGAGACCAGCCTTACCAATCTGAAAACGGATTATATTGATATTTACCAGTTCCACAATCCGGCTTTCTGCCCGAAACCGGGTGATGAGAGCGGATTGTATGACGCGGCTTTACAGGCGAAGGAACAGGGGAAAATTCGGCATATCGGTATCACGAACCATCGTCTCACAGTGGCGCATGAGGCAATTGACAGCGGGCTTTACGAGACACTGCAGTTTCCGTTCTGTTATCTGGCTACGGACAAGGATGTGGAGCTGGTGGAAAAGTGCAGGGCGGCGGATATGGGTTTTATCGCCATGAAAGCGCTTTCCGGCGGCCTGATCACCAATTCTGCGGCAGCTTACGCGTATCTGGCGCAGTATGACAATGTACTGCCCATCTGGGGCGTACAGCGGGAGGCGGAGCTTGACGAGTTTCTCTCTTACATAGACAATCCGCCCGCCATGACGGAGGAGTTAAAGGCGCTGATTGACAAGGACAGGGCGGAGCTTCTGGGCGAGTTCTGTCGGGGCTGCGGCTACTGTATGCCCTGTCCTGTGGGGATTGAGATCAGTATGTGCGCGAGAATGTCCCTTCTTTTGCGCAGAGCCCCTTCGGCGGGTTACCTGGGCGAGGAATGGCAGGAGAAGATGGGGAAGATCGAGGCGTGCCTGCACTGCAACCAGTGTAAGGGGAAATGCCCTTATGAGCTGGATACGCCGGCGCTTCTGGCGAAGAATCTGGAGGATTACAAGAATGTGCTGGCGGGGAAGGCCAGTGTCTGATGCCGGCAGGGAACGTGTCGGAGTAGCAGACAGATGGGTAAAAAACGCCGATTTGCTGATATATTGTGTGTAGTGGCTGTTGCGCTTGGTGTGATGGTTTTTGCGCTGATTGTGGACGGTCTTGCTTTTCTGGGGATGAAGTATGTGTTTCATCTGGATTTTTCACAGGAGTACCGGCAGGTGAAAGAGATATCTCAGCTCAGGTTTTGGAAGAGCTGGGATGAAAAGGTTTACATAAGATATCCTTTTGGCCTGCGCCCCATAGAAAAGCGGGAGGATGTCCCGGAGCAGGAGAAACCGATGCTTTCCTGGTTGGATGGGGGTGTATATGATGTTACAGACTTCGGTGAGTCTGTGGCATGGTATGACTGGAAAAAAGATGCGGTCTTTATTGGAAATGCGCAGGGAGAAATTCAGAAAACCTTTGAGGTGGTCTATGACGTGGAGAAACTTGCGTTCTCGCCGGATGAAAGATATCTGCTTGTCTACGAGATTGACTACAGGGGAGAGATCACGGATGACGAGTATTGCTATTACCGGGTGATTGATCTGGAAGATGGGGTATGGTACACGGTTTATGCCGGGTACCGGGAGTGGTTTTGGGTGTATTGGGAGGAAGAATGATATAGGTGTAATTATTTGCAGGAAAGTAGATGTGGGGGAGTAGAGATGGATTTTCGTAAGACATTTGATTTGATACCGGAAGAATTTGACAAATACAGACCGAGATACCGGGAAGAGGTGTTTTTGGAATTGACGTCGCTTTGTAAGCTTGATTCTGATAAGAAGGTGCTTGAGATCGGTCCCGGGACGGGACAGGCTACAGAGCCGATTTTGAAAACAGGGTGCGATTACACGGCAATTGAGCTGGGAGAAAACTTTGTCTCTTTTTTGAACAATAAGTTTTCTTCCTATCCAAATTTTCATGTGATAAATGCGGATTTTGAGTCATGGGAATTTCCGGAGAATACTTACGATTTAGTCTATTCGGCGGCGACCATACAGTGGATCCCGGAGGAGACTGCCTTTACGAAAACATTTCGGATGTTGAAGCCGGGCGGTTACCTTGCCATGTTTATGACGTGCAGTAACGAGACAAGCCGAAATACTGAGCTGCGCGCGGAAATTGATAAGGTATATGAGAAGCATTTCCGTGTGAAGCAGGGTTACTCTTGTAAGATGGATTACAGAAATGCCCTGCATTACGGCTTTACTAACTGGATTAGCAGGGAGTGGAAGAGCGAGAGGACGGTTGATGCTGACGCTTATATTTCATGGATCAGTACGCACTGTGAGCATATCACGCTGGAGGAGCCATATAAAACCAGATTCTACGAGGGTATCCGGGAGGCGTTTCATAAGTTTGGGAACAGGATGGTTATTATAGATACGATACCTTTGTATCTGGTGCAGAAACCGGTTAGGTAGGTACACTTATGCTGAATATCTTTCTGCCAAAACGTTCAGGGATTACAAATGTATTTCCACGCCGTTCCGTTTTTGCATATAAGCGGCTGCCCAGCCTGCCTATGTATTTCGTGCCGCTGTCAAGTATTTCTTAACAATGCGTAGTCACTTATAAAGAACTAACTTCGGATGAAAAAACGAGGATGCAGTCAGAGGCGCGTGATGATTATTACCGTCGGTTAAACTGGGCTGAGTAGCGGGATATTAGAAAAGGTATAGAAAAAGGCATAGAACAGGTACAAAAGGAGACTGCCCGTACTTTAGTATCTAATGTGGATCACGTCATGGAGAGTTTTCATGTGGATCTGGCAAGGGCCTACGAGGGGCTCGGGACGACAGTGGAGGCTTATCAGGCGGCAAGGAAGCTGCTGGAGTAAAAATTTTTACAACTTTTTATGAGGTTGCATTTTCCCACAGAGGCATGTAATATTAAGGGTGTAAAAAGAGATAAAGCGTCAGAAGGTAAAGGAGTGAACTGTTTGTTGAAAAAGACCACGGTATCATAGCGATGGCTATGACATATGAAATTACATTGTGATAGCCATTGCGTTTCCTAAAGAAAAAAATTAGGAGGCAGCTATGAGCTATAAACGGGCGGATGATATTCTGCCGGAAAATATTCTTGAGATCCTGCAGATGTATGTGAGCGGCGAGGCGATCTATGTGCCCAAGAAGAAAGAATGCAGAAAAAGATGGGGTTCGTCCACGGGCGTGAATGAGACACTTCGTATCAGGAACGAACAGATTCTGGAACAGCATCGGAAGGGAACATCGACAAAGGAGCTGGCGCTGCAATATTACTTGACGGAAAAAAGCATACAGAGGATTCTCAGGGAAATGCAAATGAAACCTCCTAGGGAGCAATGTTGATCTGATTAGGAGGGAACAAAATTGAATAGGGAAAATAAGAGAAAAACATTTGAAAAAGGATATTACAAAAATCATGCCTGCGATGAAAGCTTTGTATGTAAGGTTTGCGGGCGGCAGGTAATCCCGGACGGCGCGGGCAGCAAGCACAGAAACCATTGCCCGAATTGTCTGACCAGCCTGCATGTGGATATCGAGCCGGGAGACCGCGCTTCGGACTGCGGCGGCTATATGGAGCCGGTGGCAGTATGGGTCAGAAAAAACGGCGAGTGGGCGATCATACACCGCTGCCGACAGTGCGGGCAGATGAGTTCCAACCGCATCGCGGCGGACGACAATCCCATGAAATTGATGTCCATTGCGATGAAACCGCTTACTTCCTCTCCGTTTCCGATTGAGCGGATCGAGGAGATGACGAGACTGATGGGCGGTGCGGGCAGTATATCCTGAGATATGGGGCGTGTGGCAGTTCATACGCCCTTTTTCTTTTTCCGGGAATTGTCGGAATGGAAAGAAAGCGGTATCATTATTGGAAAGATAAAAGTAACAATAGGACGGATTCAGTAACTATGAAGTCGAAGACCGAATAGTTACGGACAAAAGGGAGGAATTGAGGGACAGGATAATCATACACAGGGATTTTTGTGATATGATAATTTTGCGGTTGAGAGATTAGGAGGGACAAGCTGTATGAGAATAGAAACGAACAGGCTTATTTTACGCGACTATACGATGGATGATTATGAGGCGTTATATGAAATCATGTCGGACCCGGAGACAATGCAGCACTATCCGAAACCTTTTGATGAAGAAAAGGTAAGAAGTTGGATTCAGTGGAATCTGGATAACTATCAGAAATATGGATTCGGTCTGTGGGCGGTTACTTTAAAGGAAACGGATGAATTTATCGGAGACTGCGGGATTACCTTGCAGAATATTGACGGGGAAATGCTCCCGGAGATCGGGTATCATATTCACAAAGCGCATTGGAGAAAAGGGTATGGGAGCGAAGCGGCGAAAGCAGTCAGGAACTGGGTATTTCAGCATACAAAATATAATGCGGTATATTCTTATATGAAATATACAAACGAGGCTTCCTGTCGGACGGCTATGGCAAATGGCATGAGAAAGGTGAAGGAGTATCCCGATGAAAAGAATGGTATTTCGTATGCCTATGCGATTACGCGTTCGGAGTGGGAAGAAATAGAAGGGAGGCGGGAGCGTCATGCCGATTATTAAGGGGCTGGAGTGGACCTTTGACACGGTGGCGGCGCAGTATGAAAAACTGAGACCGGAATATGTGCCGGAGTTATATGAGGATATTTTTCGGTACAAACAGTTGGATCAGACAAGTCATGCCTTGGAAGTGGGTATCGGAGGCGGACAGGCGACGCTCCCAATTTTAAAGACGGGATGTAAAGTGACCGCAGTGGAATATGGAAAGAACTTTTCGGAATTGTGCCGCCGTAAATTTCGGGAATTTCCCGGCTTTTCGGTGGTGATTTCCAAATTTGAGGATTTTGCCGCTGAGAGCGGTTCCTACGACCTGATTTATTCGGCGTCCGCGTTCCATTGGGTGCCGGAAGAAATCGGCTATCAAAAAGTATATGATTTGCTGAAAAGCGGCGGCGTCTTTGCCCGCTTTGCAAACCACCCTTACAGGGATAAGGGCAGGGAGGAAATGAGTCGGGCAATACAGAAAGTATACGATGCGTATATGCCGAACGCCGCAGAAGGCAGCGAGTACGGCGAAAAGGAGGCGGAGGAGAGGGCGGAAACTGCGCGGAAGTACGGGTTTACGGATATCAGTTACAGACTTTACCACAGGACGAGAACTTTTACGGCAAAGGAATATACCGCCCTTCTGGGAACTTATTCCGATCATATGGTGATAGAGGAGGAGACGAGGAAAGCCTTCTTTTCGGAAATAGAGCAGGCAATCAATCGGTTTGGGGGACAGATTACCTTGTATGACACGATTGATCTGGAGCTGGCGCGGAAGCCGTAAAAGAGGCAAGGGGTAAAAGCGGAAAAAATGATTTACATCGTAGACAACATTTTAAATTATTTTATCTATTTGTTTATCCTATATTTTGGATTCAGATTAAGACCGAGAAGTCAGAAAATTTTTCTCGGTCTGTCTGTGTCAGTTATGCTGTGCGCAGGCGGTTTTAACGCCTATTTTGATATCAATTCTCCAGCGGTCTATATATTTTGGAGTGTGCTTTCCATAAGTTTGTTTTTTGAAGAGCGTCTGGGGCATTTGCTTGTATTAAGTGCATCCATCATGTATTTTACAGGAATTATAGATACATTCAGCGTCATGCTGATACAGATTGTATTAATAGGCGGCGGCGCTGGCACAGATATCACATGGTGGATGGAAACCGCCTATCTGCTTTCTTTTTTGATATATCTTTTGATATATTTGCTTCTTCTTAGAAAAAATGAGGTTTATCTGTGTGATATACAATGGAAGTACCAGCTGGCGCTTTTGATACAAGGCGGCATTTTTCAATTGTTTTATAATTTTGTTTTTGTATTTTTCGAGGAAAATCATGCCATGTATGGGTGGGATGCCTATGCGGTATTTTTTATCAGTATAGCGGGTGCGATCTATTCTGTCTTTCTTACGCTTGGTCTTGCCATTAAAAATATACTTTCGGGCAGACAGAACAGGGAGCTCCAGTCTTTTATGCATATGCAGAAGCAGCAATACGAATACCAAATGCAGCAGTCGGCGGCGGTACGGCGGTTTAAGCATGACCTGACAAACCATATAGGTGTCCTGAGGGAATTGATGAATCAGGAAAAGACGGAGGAAGCCAAAGCATACATAGATACCATTTGGGGGATGCAGGATAGTTTTGAACAGAAGGTTCACACGGGAGACAGTTTTCTTGATGTGATTATGAACTATTATGCGCATTTGGCGGAAAAAGAAAAGATTGCATTTACGGTGTCGGGTAAGCTGGCTGAAAATATGCATCTCGAAATGGTTGATATAACAACCATGGTGGGGAACATCCTGCAGAATGCCGTGGAAGCGGCGGTACAGGCGGTGGTTCCGAAAATACGGGTTGAGTTGGTAGAACATCGGAAGGAAATTTTTATTACCGTCAGCAATAGTGTAAGGAGAGCAGGCGTAAAAAGGGACTTCTATATGACATCCAAAATGATGACATCCAAAATGGATAGGGAGAATCACGGGCTTGGTCTGAAAAATGTCACGGCGGCAGTCGAAAAATATCATGGCGAATACTATATGGAGTCCACAGTGGAAAACGGGGAAGATACGTTTCAGATCAGTATTGCCATTCCGAAGGAGAGCAGCGTATGAAAATAAGCATCGTAGAGGATGAGGCGGTGTGGCGGGAGCAGATACAGTCCATGATTGAGAAATATGGCAGGGAGCAAAATATTTCCTTTCAAATCAGCGCCTATGAAAAGGGAAGAGATTTTATGGAAAGTGAGGATGCGGACCTTCTTTTTCTGGATATCGAACTGGCGGAGGGTGAAGACGGCTTTGGGATTGCCAGGCAATTGATGGATTCTGGAAATCAGTGTAAGGTATGTTTTCTGACCTCGCATACGGAGATGGCAAGGCTGGGCTACCGTGTGAATGCGTTCAGATACATCGACAAGAGGCATCTGGAGGAAATCACGGAGGCGCTTGATTTTTTTCTTGCAGCCAGGATTCAGGACAGGATTATTTATTGTAATGACACTGCTGGAATCTGTGTAAAGATCAACTTAAATGAACTTCTGCTTGTTGAGACATATGGAAGAAAACTGCGATATCTTATGCGGGACGGCAGGGAATATTTTTGTGACGGCAGAATAACTGAAACAGCTCAGAGGTTATCCCCATTTGGCTTTTTTCATATTCAGCGGTCGTATATCGTCAATCTAAAGTATATTGAAAAAGCAAACAGCCATGAGATTATACTTTGTACCGGGCTGGAGGTGGCAATCGGCAGGGTTCACAGTAAGGAGTTTAAAAAAGAATTTTTTAAATGGAGAATGCGGTTTGACCAGTGAATTGTGTCGTTTACGCAAAATTTGTGTCGTTTCGGTAAGCGATATAGGATAGTTTTTCCCGCTGTGATATAAATATGGTATCATGTGTGAAGGAAAACACTAAGCGCGGAAGATCTTCGTTAAGTGTTTTCATATTTCATGCAAGACACCATATTTATAAGGCAGGGAGGAATATGTCTATGAAAAAAATGAAAATAGCGCTGGCGGCTGGCGCATTTGCGCTTGTGCTTTCGGCTTGCGGGCAGACAGAGAGCGCAGAAGAGACGCAGGAAGATGCGGGGAGCATTATCATTGAAAAAATTGATGGTGCTGATGAGGTGCGGGAAACGCAGTCTTCTGATTTAGCCGATACAGATGCAGCAGAAAGCACGAAGGAGGAGCCGCCGGAATCTGCAGAAGGCGATGCGCCGGAAACGAGGGACAATTTCAATCCTGCAGAAACCCCGAAAGAGGAAGGCAAGGCGGTGTCCGATGAACAGGAAGCGATACAAAACCAGCAGAGTCAGACAAAAGAATCGACGGATGCCGGAAATTCACTGTTCGAAGCTTTCCTGAAAAATGAAGTCAGCGTGGCAAACCCATATGTGGAAGGCATGAATCTGACCGTTATGGATGATAAAAACTATGAATCCGAATTTGAGGACGCGCAGAAAAAGTATGCCTATGTGGATGTAAATGCGGATGACAACCCGGAGCTTATTTTCAAAATAAGCTCCGATACAAGTGAATTGATGTATATTCTGGGAATCTGTGACAACGAACTGATTTGTTTTGATGTATTTGAGTCACATACGAGAAATATCTCGTTTAGCGTGTACGATTATGGCCTTGTCTGGGAAATTCATAATTATGACGGTTTTGAAGAGACATTTTATTCCTATACGGCTGACGGACAGCAGGTGAGAGCCAGATATTTTACGGAAGAAAACGAGGCTGATCTTGCGGCTTACGAGGGAGAGGAACCGGAATGGATTGCATGGGAACTTTGACTTGACATATATAGATGGTCTATATATAATGGCAGTAGATATATAGATAATCTATATAAAGGAGATGGTAAGATGTCAATAGACAAGGCGCTCATTTCGGGAAGCACAGCCATGTTAATTCTGCGTCTTTTGGAAGACCGGGACATGTACGGCTATGAGATGATCGAGACACTGCAGGAGAAGTCAAAAAATGTTTTTGTGCTAAAGGCGGGAACACTCTATCCGCTGCTCCATTCCCTGGAGGGAAAGAACTATCTGACTTCCTACGAAAATGAGGTAAACGGAAAACAGCGCAAATATTACAGCATCACGAAAGCGGGGAGAAAGTATTTAAAATCAAGAACGGAGGAATGGAGAGAATATCAGACCGCGGTGCTTCACGTTCTCGGGGAGGTGGTCGGATGACGGAAGAATCTTATATCAGGGATGTTGTAGAACAAATTCGGTGCGTCAGGGCGAGGGACGGCATCGCAAAGGAGCTTTCCGACCATATCGAGGACCAGACGGCGGCATATGAGGAGAAAGGCGTGACCCATGAGGAGGCGGTCAGGAAGGCGGTACAGGAGATGGGCGATCCGGTGGAAGTTGGCGTGGAGCTGGACAGGATTCATCGCCCGCAGACAGATTATAAGCTGATCGGCATGGCTTTCCTGTTTCACATAGCAGGGTTTTTTATCATTTATCAGGTGGGATATCTGTCACAGCATCCGGAGTATATCGGGAGGCAGTGTGTCACCCTGTTACTGTCGTTTTGCGTGATGGCGGGCATGTATTTTCTGGATTACAGTTTTATCGCGCGGTACGCTTACGGTACTTTTATGTTTGTCACAATTGTCATATTGGGCAGCCTGATACTGTCTGTGGGGGAAGGACGGATTCCGGGCATTATGCTGAGTTACCTGTATGTGCCTGTTTTTGCGGGAATCCTGTACCGGCAGAGAAACGGGGGATATCGCGCGCTCATGTGGGCAATGGGGATGCAGATTGTTACCGCATGCTTTACCTTTTGCTTTTCCGGTATGCTGCACACGGCAAATATCTATATGGTGTGCACGTTCCTGATTTTCCTTGCGGCGGCGAAAGGATGGTTTTCCGTGAATAAAAAGAGGGCGGCGGCAATTATGACTGGCGTGCTGGTACTGTTGCCGGTGGCTCTCATGTCTGTGATGGTTATGACAGGCTTTTTTTCCATATACGGATTTCAGGCGCAGCGCCTGCTGGTATGGCTGAATCCGAAGCAGGATGCGCAGGGAGCCGGATATATTTATCTGCTGCTCAGGCAGGAATGGAGGGCGGTAAGGCTGATCGGCGCGGCGGATAACAGTTTACTGCTGAGTGATAATTCGGTTGGACCAACGGATCCTCTTATTCTGCTTCAACTGATATGCAATTATGGCGTTTTGGTGGGAATGGTCTTGATAGCGGCGTTTGTGGCATTGTCCATACGGGCGTTCCAGATCGTAAAGCGCCAGAAAAACCAGATTGGGCTTATGCTGTCAGCTGCCTGTTTTATGGTTATTTTGCTGAATTGCCTGGAAGGGGTTCTGAGCAATACAGGATATTTTCTGGTGAGCAACATGCAGTTCCCCTTTGTATCCTGCAACGTGTATACGGGGATTACTTATGCGGTACTGATCGGGCTGCTGCTCAGTATTTACCGCAATGAGAGGATTATCACGGATAAGACGGTAAAACGTCCGACATGGAAACTGATGGTAAAGTTTGAGAAAAGGTAGAGGGAAATCCTCTGCCTTTTCTTTTTTGAGGATTTTTTGATCCTTTTAACAATTTGTACCGTTATATTATACAGATGCGGATGCGGCAGGCTACGCCGCAGGAATAGTGTGAGTAGTACTTCTAGCCGCTCACGCCAGAGGGCATTTTGCGGAGAAGTACTATGTTTCACGCCGAAAAACGCCAAAAATGGGCGTTTTTCCCACGGATTTGAGATTCCGCACAGCGGAATCATGGCGGTTAGTGTTGAGAAAGGGGGCGGTGCCATGTGAGTGACGATGAACTGGTTGAGAGAATCAAAGGCGGTGACGAAGCGGCGGCGGAAGAGCTGATTGACCGCTATTACGGCGCTATCCTGCGGTACTGCGGCTGGCACTGCGCCGCCCCGGAGAAGGCGGAGGATCTGACGCAGGAAACTTTTCTGAAGCTGTTTCGGAGTCTGCCGAAATACAGGGGCAGAAATAAGTTCAAAGCTTATCTGTACACAATCGCCAACCGCCTGTGCATCGATGAGAGCAGGAAAATGCCCGTCTACTCTCTGGAAGATGCGGAAGATATGGCTGACAGGAAAAATACGATTGTGCAGGCGGAGCACAGGGAGGATATCAGGCGTCTTTTAGGTGTTTTGTCCGTGGAACAGAGGGAGGCAGTCATTCTCCGTTTCGGGCAGGAGCTTGGTTTTTTTGAGATCGCAAAGGTGACGGGATGCAGTATGCGGACGGCGCAGAGCCGGGTCAGGAACGCGCTGCGGCTGATGAGGAAGGAGTTTGGGGATGAGCGATAGGGAATTAAAGGGATATCTGAGGGATTCTCTGGGACAGGGAGCGGAGATCAAACCCGGAAAAAAGGCGGAAACCGTCATGCGCTGCGCGGAAGTGATGCGCCGGTATGGGGACTGCGGGGAGGAGGAGAGGACGGGCTTCTGGCAGTTTTTGTCGGATGTTTTCCGATTTGAGGGGTTGTCCATCTTTGGGCTGCAGACAGGGGTATTGTTTCTGATCTGTATCCGGCTTGGCACCATAGATCATGTGTCATATTACATTCCCGCTTTTACGCCGCTGTTTGCGCTGGCTGTCATACCGCCGCTGCTGCGCAGCCAGTTTTACAAAATGAGTGAAATGGAGGCGGTGACAAGGGCTTCCGGCGCGGAGACCATACTGGCAAAGCTGGTTCTTGCGGGTGCGGCAAATCTGGTAGGGATTACAGTAGTTTTAGGGCTGGTTATGTACAGACGTCAGTCTGGCGAGGGGATCGGACGGATCATTTTGTACGGTCTGGTGCCGTATCTGGTCTGTATGACGACTATATTGCGGCTGATCAGACTGCGGAGGAGGGAAAGGATTCCTGTCTGCGCGGTGGTGACGATAGCCTATTGTGTTGTCTGGGGGATATCGGCAAACAGGATGCCGCTGGTCTATGAAACGTCCGCAACAGGCTTGTGGATTGTGTTGTTTCTTGTTTTTGGCGGATTTTTTGGCAGGGAGATCGGCGTGATAGCCGGGAGAAAGAGGGAGGGAAAATTATATGGAATTATCGGTTGACCGTCTGACGAAGCATTACGGGAGCAAAATTGCGGTGGACTGTGTCAGTGTGGCTTTAAAGCCGGGGATATACGGTCTGTTGGGGGAAAACGGAGCGGGAAAGACGACGCTTATGCGGATGCTGTGCGCCATTCTGGAATCCACTTCCGGGGAGGTGTTTCTGGACGGCAGGGAGATTGTCTCCATGGGTGCAGAATACAGGGATATCCTTGGGTATCTGCCGCAGGATTTTGGCTATTATCCGAACTATACGGCGAGGGAGTTCCTGCTGTATATGGCGGCGCTCAAGGGCATTCCGAGGGATAGAGCAAAGAAGCGGGCGGAGGAGTTGTTGGAGGTTGCCGGTTTAAGCGAGGTAGCGGCAAAGAAAATCAAGACCTTTTCGGGCGGCATGAAGCAGCGGGTGGGGATCGCACAGACGCTCTTGAATCACCCGAAGCTATTAATTTTGGACGAGCCGACGGCAGGACTTGACCCGAAAGAAAGGGTGCGCTTCCGCAATCTGATTTCCGATTATGCGGCAGGCAGGATTGTCATTCTTTCTACCCATATCGTGTCGGATATCGAGGCGATCGCGGACGAGGTGCTGCTGATGAAAAAGGGAAAGCTGGTATCGCAGGGCACGGTTTCCGAATTGACAAAAGAAGCGGAAGGAAAGGTATGGGAGCTGACGGTTTCCCCGGCAGAGGCGAAAAGCTGGCAGGAGAGGGCGGCGGTCGCTAATCTGCGGCATGAAGGGGAACAGGTAGTGCTGCGCATTCTGTCGGATGAGAAACCCGCGGAGGGGGCGGTGCCATGTGAGGCGGGGCTGGAGGATTTGTATCTGTATTCCATGCAAGGGAAGAAGTAGATGTTGTGGTGAGTTTTGCAAATGCCTAAAGACAGGGAGGATTGAAAGGAGAAAGCGGGAATGGAATTATTCAAACTGGAACATAAAAAGTTATGGCGGAAAAACAGCACCAAAATATGTGCCCTGCTATGCTTTTTTTATTGCGTGGCATTAGGGAGCGTACTGATGCTTCAGTGGGGCGCTTTCGGGAGCAGGAAGGCTGCTGCGGATGACAGCAGAAATTTTGACGGGTACGAGAACATAAGAAGGTGCCAGGCTTATTTTCATAAATACGGGGAACTGACGGACGAGACTTTGCAGGAATGGGTCAGAGATTATCAGCGTCTTCACGCCGTGGTGGTTGAAGAGGAAAGAACACAGGGTACGGCGGATGGGGAAATACTTCAGCAATACCAGAACTCCGGATGGGAAGCGGTAAACAGTATGCTTAGGCAGCTCTATCCGGAACTGGAGGAAACGGACATGCGCTCCGTTATGATCATGGGCTGCTATGTGGAGCCGGAGAAGCTTACCGGGCTTTATGAAAGAAGAGAGAAGGCACTGGAGACTTTCCTTGAAATCAGCGGACAGACGGGGACGGAGAGGGAATATCTTCTGCGGATTAACGACAGGGTGCAGGAGCCTTTTACATGGAAATGGGCGGAAGGATGGTCGACTATTCTCGGTGATTCCGTTTCCGGACTTGGAACCGTGCTTGCGCTGTTTTTGGCGGTCGTTCTGTCGTCCCTGTTTGCCGGGGAGTGGCATGATAATACAAGCCCGCTCCTTTTGACGACGAAAAACGGATGGCGAAAACTGGCATGTGCAAAGGTGTTCACAGGGCTTTTATTTACGCTTGAATTATTTGCCATGACAGCTGCCGGGATGATCTGTTCACAGCTTGTCTTTCTTGGAACGGAGGGGTGGGATATGCCCATCCAGACGGTCAAAATGATCGCGATTGCGCCCATGAATATGCTGCAGGCGGAAATCTACGAGTATGCCTTCACCCTGCTCGGTGCATTGGGCTATGCGGGGCTTGTCATGCTGTTCTCAGCGCGCTGCAAGAATCATGTGCTGGCACTTCTTATGAGTCTGGCAGCAGTATATGTGCCTATGAGCGTATATAACCGTGTGCCGGTTGTAATGGAAAAAGTGTTTGACGTGCTGCCCCTTGTGGGGAGCGGCGCGGATGTGTTCCGCACCAATACCTTTCATCTGTTCGGTCGTTATATCTGGTCGCCCTATCTGATCATCTGGGTGCCTTTGCTGATCGGCGTTTTGTGTCTGAGACCTGCCGTTAAGGGATGGGCGAGACGGATGCGGAGGTAGGAGATGGAGAGTAAGATTTTGCGGAAAAGGAAATAGAAAAGTGGTATAATGTTTTTATTCATAGGAATATAAGAACGTTTCCATAAATTCCCGATTGCTGGAGGATATTTGATTATGAATAAGGCATGGTCAGAACTGAATAAAACAATGCAGGCGCAGATTAAAAAGAAAGATACCTATGAAGCGGGCATTGACACATTATTTGATTTGCGCAATCAGTTGATGGAAACATTAATATCATTTAGTGGGGAATTGAACAGAGAAGATTTTGACGCAATTCCGTTTATAAATGCAGACGGTTATCATAGTAAAACGATTGCATATTCCATTTGGCATATTTTTCGTATTGAAGATATCGTTGCACATACATTGATCAGGGAAGATGAGCAAGTGTTTTTCTCGGGCGGTTATCAGGAACGCATCAATTCGCCTATCATCACAACTGGAAATGAACTTGTGAAAGAGCAGATTGCAGATTTTTCAAAACGACTTAACCTGAAAGAACTTTATTCCTATATTTCTGAGGTGAAGGATAGCACCGAAAAAATAATCAATCATTTATCCTATGATGAATTGAAAAAGAAAATATCAGAAGAAAGAAAAGAACACTTAAAATTATTAAACGTTGTAAGTAATGATGAAAAGGCAGGCTGGCTTATTGATTATTGGTGCGGTAAGGATATTCGGGGGTTGATACAAATGCCATTTTCAAGACATTGGATTATGCACGTAGAAGCAAGTCTGCGCATAAAAAACAAGATACACTCATAAGGGAAAATTTTAGTTTGCAGGAACCTCCCTGTTCGAATACATTAAAATAGCTGTCTGCGCGACATGAGGACATATAAAGTGGAGAAACTTGAGAAAATGCGGAAATATGGACAAAAATTAGGAAAAATGATATTCTAAATAAGTATGTATTAAAGGAAATGAAATTCGAAAAAGTTAACTTTTACAAATAGTTATGTGATGAAAGGGTTAGGGGGCGTATTGGTTGTTCTTCAATTCTATCGAATTTTTAATTTTTTTCCCGATAGTGGTGTTGGTTTACTTTGTGATACCGAAGAAAATTAGGAATCTGTGGCTTTTGGCAGCGAGCTATTATTTTTATATGTGTTGGAATGCCAAGTACGCTGTGCTTATACTTTCCTCGACAGTCATTACTTATGTGAGTGCTTTGTTAATAGAAAAGGTAAAAAATTCGTCTTATGAAATAACGAAGCAAACGGTATTGAAAAAGTGGGTAGTAGCAGGTAGCTTTGTAATTAACTTAGGAATATTGTTTTATTTTAAATATATTAATTTTGCCTTGTCAATTCTGGCGAGTGTATTTGCCCAAATTCATATTCAGTTGAATGTTCCTGTTTTTGACGTAATCCTGCCAGTTGGAATATCGTTTTATACATTCCAGGCATTAAGCTATACCATGGATGTTTATAGGGATGAAATATATGCGGAGAAAAATTTTTTTAGATATGCGCTGTTTGTGTCATTTTTTCCGCAGTTGGTAGCAGGACCTATTGAACGTTCGAAAAATCTTCTGAAACAATTGTCGTTTCCTAAAAAATTTTGTTTTGAGGATGCCAGAGAAGGTCTGTTGTTGATGCTCTGGGGCTTTTTTCTAAAAATAGTATTGGCTGACCGTATAGCAATTTTTGTTGATGCTGTTTATGGCGATTTTTTATCATATCCGGGATCGTATCTCGTTGTTGCCACAATACTTTTTGCATTCCAGATATACTGTGATTTCGCCGGATATTCAACGATTGCAATGGGAACTGCCAAAATATTAGGCATTACATTGATGGAGAATTTTAATTCGCCTTATCTGGCAACATCCGTGGCGGAATTTTGGAGGAAATGGCATATATCTCTGACATCATGGTTTAAAGATTATTTATATATCCCGCTGGGCGGCAGTCGGAAAGGTAATGTTCGAAAATATATTAATAAGATGATTGTATTTCTGGTTAGTGGATTGTGGCATGGTGCTTCCCTTTCTTTTGTTACGTGGGGAGGGCTCAACGGATTATACCAAGTCGCTGGGGAGATATTGCAGCCGATAAGGGACAAATTGGTCTCTTTACTGCATCTTAACAGAAAATCATTGGGACATAAACTTATACATGTAGCTGGTACGTTTGTTTTAGTGGATTTTTCTTGGATTTTCTTTAGGGCTTCCAGCTTTAAGGAGGCTCATGAAATAATCAAGTCCATAATCTCTGTAAAAAACCCATGGATACTATTTGATGGTTCTTTGTATCAGTGTGGATTGGATGAAAAAAATTTCCGCTTGATGATTTTAGGAATCCTAATACTCCTTTTTGCTGATTTTTGTAAGTACAAAAGTATAAATATACGCGAGGTTATAGTAAAGCAGGATATATGGTTTAGGTGGTTAGGTATAGTTGGTACAATCATAGTATTACTTGTATTTGGAATTTGGGGTTCAACATACGATGTAACTAATTTTATATACTTTCAGTTTTAGGGGAGAGTGTAAAAATGCATAAGCAAGTGGCAAGAATTGTAAGTGTGTTTATATTAGGTATGATTATTATAATCAGCGTAAGTAGGGTTTCAGATTTTTTACAGATGAAAGAAAGCGATAACAGATATGCATCTTTCTTTGCAGAGAAAAATCAAATTGAGGTAATCTTTTTGGGGAGCAGCCATGTCAGACATGGTTTTTTTCCTATGGAATTGTGGAATGATTATGGAATCACGTCATATAATTTGGCCGGAAATGGTAACACTATACCGATTTCATATTGGACTCTTGTAAATGCATTGGATTATCAGACACCTAAAGTTGTCGTTATGGACATTTTTGATATGTGGCCGGGAAGGAAAATTGGTACGTCATGGGGAATGGTTCATACGTCATTAGATGCTTTTCCGATGAGCATTCATAAATATCAGATGGTAAGGGATTTGATTGATGACAAAAACATGACAGCTGAAGAAGGAGACTTTGTTTATGATAAAAGGTGGGAGCTCCTTTTTGATCTGGGTGAATATCATACCCGATGGGGTTCGATTGAAGAAGGAGATTTTGATAATCAATCAAAGCTGGAGGCCAACTCTGCTATTTGGAGGGGAGCAAGCCCTTTGATTGAAATTTCGGCAAGAAATGAATATATTTATACAGAGAATAATAATTTGTGTTATGATGAAACTGCGAAGGATTATTTAGAGCGGATGATACAGTTATGCGCTGATAAAAATGTCGATCTGCTCTTAATTAATACGGGCTATGATTGTAATGATGAAGCTAAATATTTTGCTGATTCGGTAAATGAAATAGCAGGACAGTATGAAATTCCATATATAGATTTTACGGATTTGGATATTATCAATTTTGAATCGGATTTACATTCAAGCGGACATAATACACATATAAATTTTTCCGGTGCAGAAAAATTTACATCATTTATAGGACAGATACTTTCCGGGGGGGGGCAATATCGTTTATCAGATTATCGCAATGACGTAAAATATAATTCATGGTGGTCTGATCATCAAGCTTTTGTTAACTCTAAAGCTGATTATTTACGTGAGCAGAGTTCCTTAGACCTGTATCTTATGTTCCTTGCGGACGATGATTATAATATTATCATTGAAATATTAGATAAGAGTATTTTGAGTGAAACGAATAATAGATGTATGATTGAAAATCTTGGAATTAATGTGAAAAAATTAAACGGAAACAGTAATCTTGTCGCCGTTGACATGTCGAATAGAGAAGTTTCATATATATCTAATAATTATGAATCGGATTCTAGCTGGATATCTGTGTTAGGTGAGCTTTGCTTAAAGGAAGACCTGGATGGACAACAGGGAGGAGATACAGGCGCATATGGAATGTATCTAAACGGCCAGAGAATATATACGACAAGACCAGACGAATCGGTAAAAATTAGAATTACAGTAATAAACCGTGGTTCTGGAGAAATGGTGGATGTACATACGTTCTAAAAACACATAACGTGTGATGAATTTGAATTTTGTGGTGTAGGGAAGGGGTGAAGAAAATATTTCATGAGAAGCTTTAGTTTGCAGGAAAATTCCCCGACCGATACATCACCCCATCCCTCGTAACAAGCAGATACGCCACATCCTTCTCCGCATCCAGCAGCTTCTGTCCTTCTTCCATCCCCAGACAGAGGCAGGCGGTGGAGAGGGCATCGGCTTTTGCGGAGGAAGGACAGATAATAGTCACCCCGGCAAGCTCGTTGTCCACGGGGTAGCCGGTGGCGGTGTCAAGGACATGGTGGTAGAGCACATTGTCCTCATAAAAACACCGCTCATAGATGCCGGAGGTCACCACGGAGGTGTCACGGATCTCGACGGTAGTAAGCGCAGTTCCCGTCTCGGCAAAGGGTTTCTGGATGCCGATGCGGAAGGGGGAGCCGTCCGGCTTTTCACCGACGGCGAGCACGTTGCCGCCCAGGCTGATGCAGGCGCTTTTTACATCATGTGCGAGCAGATATTCTTTCATCCTGTCCGCGATATATCCCTTGGCGATAAAGCCCAGATCGACGGCGGCTTCCTTGTCGGTCAGGGTGACGGTGCGGTAGACGGACTCGCCGGTCTCGTCCGAAGGTGCAGCGCCGAAGCGGATGTTTTCGTAGGAGACGTGGGTAAGAGCCTCTTTGATGACGGCATCTTCCGGCACATGGGCGTCCCCCTCGGAGCCGAAATCCCAGAGTTCACTGACCGGGCGGATGGTGGGGTCTATCCGTCCCTCTGTGGTGTTGGCATAGTCTGCCGCCCAAATCAACAGCTTGACTGTCTCCTCCGATACCGTGACAGTCTCGCCGCCGGCGTGATTGATCTTCCACACATCCGAGCCCTCCTTCGTGGCGCTGAACAGGTTCTCATACTTTTCCGCCAGCGCAAAGCACCCGTCCAGAATTGTCGTATCTTCCGTGTCATATAAAGTAATCTGGATTACCGTATCGAAGTAGAATCCCGTCCGGGAGATCGGTTCCGTGTTTCGGGCGCAGCCGGTCAGCGCGGTGGAGATTAAAACAAGGACAGGAGTAAAAGCGGCTATGAGCCGTACTATATATAGTTTTTGGCTTGATTTGTTAAGTGGTTTCATATGCATTATTAGTCCCCTGCAGCTCAGGCTTTCGCGGGTGGAATCTTTCATGAGAACCTCCTTTCATATGTCAGGCAACTGCCTCCGAACAGCAAATGCATAGTGAATACCAATTTTAAGCAGTAAAGTTGCCATTTCATAAATAACATGGTATCATATCCTCGAACGAAAAACCAGTACGAAATCTCACAGGAGAGAATGTCTGAAAAACTGCATTCTCCACATAGAAGATGTTTTGACAGAAAGGAATGACCACAGTATGAAGCTACCGGGAGAAGAGGAAGCAGGGGGCGGCGTAGGATCATCTTTGATTTATATGGTGATCGGCGTGTCCGTCTTTGTGCTGATCGTTTTGTTTGCGGTGTTCAGAAGTAACGACAATAAGCGCGGGGGCAGCGAATATCTGCAGCAGGTACAGGAGCAGAAGGAAGAAGAGGTAAAGCAGGAAGAAATGGCGGCGATAGAAGAGGCGGAAGCGGCGCCAAAACTTCGGGCGGAAGATCTGGATTTTTGGGATATGTATCCGGTGGAGGAAGAGACGAAGCCGGAAGCGGATGCAGCGGACGCGGCAGAATCGGTGGCCACGAAGAATCCTTACACCGAGAAAGCGGAACGTGAGAAGGAGGAAGAGCGGCAGAGGGAGGAAGAGCGGCAGAGGGAGCAGGAAGCCCAGAACGATCCGGCAACCGACGGAAAGCATACCTTGATCACGAATCGCGACGGCTCGGAAGAGTGGGTGTTAATCAGTCCCTATCTGACAAAGAATACCTTTGATTTCACAAAGATGGAGGACAAGGCAGGTTTGAAGCGGTATATGGAAAACGGCAGAAAAACTTCCTACGTGGGCGTAGATATTTCCAAACATACGGGGAAGGTTTATTTTCCGAGTCTGAAGGCGGCGGGGGTGGATTATGTGATGATCCGGCTTGGCAGCCGGGGTTACAGCACGGGACAGATTACGCTGGATGAAAATTTCAAGGAGAATATCGAGGGGGCAATCGAAGCGCAGCTTGATGTGGGAGTCTATTTCTATTCGCAGGCAATCTCTCAGGACGAGGCTGTTCAGGAAGCAAATTTCGTGGCACAGAATCTGGAGCCGTACAGGGCGCATGTAAAGTATCCGGTTGCTTTTAATATGGGTTTTGTGTCCAATGACAAGTCCAGAATCGAAGGACTCAGCCGTGAGGATAAGACGGCGGTGACGGTCAGCTTTCTGGATGCGGTCAGAGCATCGGGCTACGTGCCCATGGTTTACGGAGATAAGGAGTGGCTGCTCAAAGAAGTGGATTTGACAAAGCTGCAGGATTATGACGTGTGGCTTTCGCAGGAAGAGGAAATTCCGGATTATCCGTACCGTTATGCCATGTGGCAGTACAATACGGACGGCGTGCTCAACGGCATAGACGGCGGGGCGGATCTAAATATATGCTTTGTTAATTACTCGGAGCGGTAACCGCCAAATGTCTGTTTCGCAGCCGCAGATTGTGAAAGAGCCAATCAGATTACTGCCTGCGGAAATTATATAGCCGGGAAGACACCTGAATGGAACGGTACAGGTCGGCGTAGACGTCGGGGGAGATTCCTTCCATGTAATTGGGGGAATATGCCTTGTCTATGCCGGCTTTTTTTAGCAGATCGATCGCTTTGTTGTAAGCGATTGCCGCTTCCATTTCCGTGTCGTAGGTGCCTACATTTACATTGCCCTTTACGTGGATTTTCACTTGGTATCGGGTCAGCCCCTTTTCCTTCACGACGTTTACGCCGTGAAAGCGGTTCAGGATTTCGATATTTTCATAGCGCAGGTCGTTCCGGCTGCCGTTGATGAAACGGTAATCCCGTCCCTCCACGGCGTAGTTTTTAATACCGTAACGGCTCATAATGTTGACCTGCATCCCGTAGTCTGCGACAAAATAGTGACCGCCGCGCCGGGAAATTTTGCGGGAGGAATAGTAGAACAGATCGTCTTTGTCAAAGATAAAAAACTCAGCCGGTGAAAAATAATAATAAAAAAAGTGTGGACGGATGTAAATGGGGGTGGAAAAATATATCCCATTGTCCCGAAAATTAACCAGACAGACCCATTTGTCGAAAGAGAGCGGGGAGTCTTCATGATAGTCTTCCAGACGGATGGAGGAGTCGTTTAAGAGGGCAGAGGCGGTGAGGTAAATCTCATGCGCTTTTTTTTGATTTTCGTGGCTGCCGAGGCTGATATGTTTATTGCGATAAGTTAATGAGGCGCGAAAATATATGGTCCCGTCCTTCTTTTTTGCCGTAAATACGCCTGTTAATGGCTGGTTCATGGGTCGCGCCTCCTTTTAAGCAATTGTACCATTTTTGAGAAAAAAAACAAATTCAGAAATATTTTTCCTGTTTTCTGCATAGAATATGATAGCAGCCAAATGAGTCACTGTAAACTGCTTTGACTATGGAGGAAGAGATGTACAGGAAATATATTACAGGCTTCTTTTTGGCGGGGATGACCATACTATCATCATGGCTCTGCGTCAGGGAGCTGAAGATTGACCGAATATCGGTCAAGCCTGCGTTCCGCATGGAATACCTGGACACGACGATGGAAGAAGATAAGCAAAGTTTTGTAGAGATGTTAGAGAGCGTATCTTCCGGACAGAGAGTGGTGGACTACGAGGTGTTGGAGCAGACGAAGAAGTATCAGTTGTCGGACAAGGACTATGACGCGCTTCTTCGGATTGTGGAGGCGGAGGCAGGCGGCGAGGATCAGGACGGCAAGCTTCTGGTGGCAAACGTTGTCTTAAACAGAGTGAATAACGAGCTGTTCCCGGATACGGTGCTTGAGGTGGTCATGCAGAAGGAGCAGGGGATCGCCCAGTTTTCACCTACCGTGGACGGCAGATTCACAAACGTCTGTGTCAGTGATGATACGGTAGCGGCGGTGGAGCGCGCCCTTTACGGAGAAGATATTTCCCAGGGAGCGTTGTATTTCTGTGCCCGCGAAAAGGCGGATTCCGACAAGCTCAAATGGTTTGACAGAAAACTCACCAGGCTTTTTTCCTATGGGCACCATGAATTCTTTTTATAAGCTTATAAGCATGAGATAAGAGTCAGATGGAAGTCTGGCTTTTATTTTTTTATTCACGAAAATCTAATAAACTTTTAGCAGGTATTTTTAGCGCATCGGCAATCTCCAGCAGGGTTTCAAGAGAAACGGCAGTAGGCATGTTGGGAGCTTCTATATTGCTGACGTGTGTACGGCTGACACCTATCTTTTCAGCTAATTGAAGCTGGCTTATTCCATTTAATTTTCGATAATAGGCGACATTTAACCCTATCATTTTATATTCCCGCTCGTGTTTCGGCATGCTCACACCTCTTTCCTGTATATCATAACAACTAAACAGTATGATAAAAACAAATTAGAAATATGCAGTTGCAATATTACAGTTTGCATGTTATAGTGATAAAAGTTAGAAATAAAGGAATTTGAAAGGATGGAAAAGGAACAAATCAGAACGTTGGAGGAACGGGATGTGACAGAGAAGATTTTAGGCGGGAGGCGTAAAACGGTTATTATTGCATATCAAAAAGTTTTCAATATGACACTTATGTATTTGATGGTTCCGTTTTCCATTTTTATCCTGACGTGGGTTAAAACAAAAATTGCCGTTCCCTGTCTGCTCCTGCTGGGAATCGGTATTTTGCCGTGTTTTAGAGGGAAATCGAATTCTCAAAGCAAAGTGGAGTTACAGAAAGCGGGAATGGTGTATCTCGTGCTTGTTGCGGTTTTCTGGTGTTGGAGCGCCGGCATTGGCGGTTTCTTTTATCAAAGTCCTGACCATCATTTCCGCAATGCCGTTTTCCGTGACCTGATATACGAAAAATGGCCGGTTATCTATGAAGAATACGGTACCGGCATGGTATATTACCTGGGCATTTGGATCGTACCGGCTTTTCTGGGGAAAATGCTGTTGCGGATGGGGCTGGCAGATGAAAGTGTATGGACGGTGTCGAACGCGTTTCTGTTATTATGGTGCAGTCTGGGCGTTGTACTGTTGATTATCCTGCTGTGCCTGTACTTTCAGGCAGGAAGAGCGAGTGACATTGCCGTATTGGTAATGATTTTGATCGGATTCAGTGGGTTGGATATTGTAGGAGAAATTTGGAACAATGGATTGAACGTTCACAACCATATTGAATGGTGGTCAGAGTATTTTCAGTTTCGGTCTAATACGACTTCTGTATTTTGGGCCTATAATCAGGCAATTCCCGGGTGGCTTATGACCATATTGCTGCTATCGGAAAGAGATATGAGGAATTATGGATTAATCCTCGGAAGTGCCTTGTTTTATGCACCGTTTGCAGTGGTTGGAATCAGTTTGTGCATAACTGTGATGATCTTCAAGGCATTTCGTGAAAAATACAGAGAAGGGAAGATACGGGAAGCGTTGCGGGATTTTTGCTCCTATAGTAATGTGACTGCGGTTTTTGCCATGCTGCCAGTTATGTTGGCTTACTACTCCTGCAATGCCGGATGTGATTTTAAGGTGAGATTTGTCTGGGAAGATTATGGAGGGTTCAGCGTAAAGATTCTGACAACATGGATATGCTTTTTCCTTTTGGAAGCCGGCATATATATCTGTCTTGTGGCAAAGAGCGAATATAGAAAACCGCTTTACTATGCGACGGCGGTTTCTTTGATGGCGGGATCGATTCTTGCTGTTGGCGAAATGGGAGAAGTTGTTTTTCGGATAAGTGCAACGATGCCCGCACTGTTTGTTCTCATGTGTTTTGTCATGAAAATAGTATTAGACAGGAAGAAAAAACAAGGCGTGAAGAACAGAGTCTGCGCCGCTATGATATTTGTGACAATGGCTCTTGGCGCGGTCACACCGGTTATCGAATATATCCGTGCGATAGAGGCTATTCAGGAAAGAGGGACGGTCTGTGCAGTAGCGGATGACCTGAAGACGTTAAATTCGGAGGACGCGCCTGAAAATTTCATTGGGAAAAATATACAGGAGAGCTTTTTTTACCGATATATGATGCCGCCAACCCGATAAAGAATTATTTTCTAACGTGGTGTAACTCTTGCGGGAGTTAAGTTAAGACGAAAGTGGAGCGGAAAGGGAGAAAGGCAAAAATGAAAGTCGTAATTATGGCAGGAGGCAGGGGAACCCGTATAGCGCCTGTTCAGGATCATGTTCCAAAACCTATGATACCGATTGCAAAAAGACCTGTGATCGAGTATGGGATCAGATGTCTGGCAAGGCAGGGGTATACGGATATCACTCTGGTAGTCGGTTATTTGGGAAGGATCATACAGGACTATTTTGGTGACGGAAGCAAATTTGGCGTTTCACTGACTTATTTTGTGGAGAAGGAGCCTTTGGGAACTGCCGGGGCACTGTTTAGAATGTATGCGGCAGGAATGATTCAGGAAGATTTCTTTCTGATCAATGGGGATATCATGCTGGATATTGATTTTAGGAGAATGGAGGAGTATCACCGTAAAAAGGGCGGATACGGGACGATTTTCACCCATCCGAACAGTCATCCGCAGGACAGTGCACTCATTTTCGCAGATAGTGAAAAACGCATTGTCAGATGGCTGAACAAAGAGGATGAACGAACTTTATATAAAAACCGGGTCAATGCGGGGATACATATTATATCGCCCCGATTACTGAAAGATAGGAACCTGGCCGGAAAAGTAGATTTGGACAGGGAAGTTTTGAAGCCCTGTGTTCCGGGCGGCGGACTGTATGTCTATGATTCGCCGGAATACGTAAAAGATATGGGAACGCCACAGCGCTATTATGAAGTGTGCGATGATGTCGCGAAAGGGAAAGTCAGCGCGAGAAATCTCGGCAAGAAACAGAAAGCGGTTTTTCTGGACCGTGACGGAACGCTTAACAAATATTGCGGATTTGTGAGACAGGCATCGCAGATTGAGCTGACAGACGGGGCGGCAGAGGCACTCGCGGAGATTAACAAAAGCGGATACCTTGCCATTGTTGTCACTAATCAGCCTGTCATTGCACGGGGAGAGTGTACACTGGAGGAACTGAACCGAATACATAACCGGCTGGAAACGCTGCTTGGCGAAGCAGGGGCTTGGCTGGATGACATTTTTTTCTGTCCGCATCATCCGGAGAAAGGTTTTGCAGGGGAACGGACGGAATACAAAATCCAGTGTGACTGCCGGAAACCAAAACCGGGATTACTGTTAAGGGCAGCGGAGCAGTACAACATCGAATTATCCGAATCCTATATGGTAGGAGACAGCGGTACGGATATCATCGCAGGAAAAGCGGCCGGATGCAGAAGTATCTATATCGGTACGGATCGGGAAATCCCATGTACGCCGGATGCGGTTTGCGGGAGTCTGCCTGAGTTTGTGTATAAATATATTACAACGAAAGAGTAAGGAGGAGTTGAGATGGTCATTACGCAAACGCCTTTTCGAATGTCCTTTTTCGGAGGAGGAACAGATTACCCTGATTTTTTTGATAAATATGGAGGTAGTGTGATATCTACCACATTTGACAAATATTGTTATACGACAGTGCGTCATCTGCCACGATTTTTTAATTATACAAACCAGATTACCTACAATGTGATTGAGCGTACAAACAATGTAGATGAGATTAAACATCCTGCGGTCAGGGAGATCATGAAGTACCTGGATATGCATGAGATGCGCATTGTGTATGAAGCGGATCTTCCGGCGCGTTCCGGACTTGGAACCAGCAGCTCCTTCGCGGTCGGGCTTTTAAATGCCTGCTATGCTTTAAAAGGGAAATATGTGGACAAGCGCCGTCTGGCGAATGACGCAATCTATGTAGAACGTGTTTTGTGTGGAGAAAACGGAGGCATTCAGGATCAGATTGCGGCTTCATTCGGCGGATTTAACCGGATTGATTTTGATGCGAGCGGCTATCATGTTGACCCCATTATTATCAATCAGGATAGGAAAAGGAGCTTAAATGATAACCTGATGCTCTTTTTTACCGGGTTTTCGAGATTTTCAAGCGATATTGCAAAAAAACAGGAAGAAAAGATAGAGGAGAAAGAACAGCTTCTTTTGGAGATGAAAAAATTGGTGGATGAGGCAGAGAAAATTCTTACTTCAAAAACGGACTTAAATGAATTTGGGAGGCTGCTAGATTATACGTGGAGATTGAAGCGGATGATTACCACGGATATTTCTACGGAACCTATTGATATATTTTATCGCCGCGCGCTGCGTGCGGGAGCTGCCGGAGGGAAATTACTTGGCGCCGGGGGAGGCGGATTCCTGCTTTTTTATGTAGAGCGGGACAAGCAGATAAATGTCAGAAAAGCGTTGGAGGATTTATTGTATGTTCCCTTTGAGTTTGAGTCGGGTGGAACGCGGATCATGTACTATAAGTCAGAAAGTTTTGACTTAAAAGGAATAAAAACAGGCACGTAAGAATTGGGAGGAGAAAAAATGCGGATGAAAGCGTTAATTACAGGGATTACCGGTATGGTTGGGTCACATTTATGTGATTTTTTGCTTGCAGAGACAGATTGGGATATTTACGGCGTATGCCGCTGGAGAAGCCCGCTCTCAAACGTTCAGCATTTGCTGGATCGGGTAAACCGAAAGGAACGGGTTTATTTTGAGTATGCGGATTTGAATGATCAAATTTCCCTTCTGCACACCCTGCGGGATGTCAAGCCGGATTACATTTTTCACCTTGCAGCACAGAGTTATCCGTTGACTAGTTTTACGTCTCCCGTTGATACGCTCAATACGAATATTTTGGGTACGTGCCGGCTGCTTGAGGCGGTACATATCCTTATGGATGCGGATCAGACGTGGCAACCGGTCATCCATGTGTGCGCATCGTCGGAGGTATTTGGGAAAATTCCGGCGGAGAAGAAACCGGAGGAAGGCATTCATGAAGACTGCCCTTTTCATCCGGCATCGCCCTATGCCATTTCCAAGGTGGGAACAGACTTGCTTGGCAGATATTACGCGGAAGCGTACCATATGACCGTGATGACAACGCGTATGTTTACGCATACGGGACCGAGACGGGGCGATGTATTTCATGAGTCCACGTTTGCAAAACAGATTGCCATGATCGAGGCGGGAATGATTCCGCCGGTTGTCAAGGTTGGAAATTTGAAGTCGTTGAGGACATATGCCGACGTGAGGGATGCGGTGAGGGCATATTATATGCTGGTGACAAATAATCCGATAGCCGGAGAATACTATAATATCGGCGGCGTTTATACCTGTGAGGTGGGAGACACACTGCGGACATTATTATCCATGTCCTCCAAAAAGGATGAGATTACGGTTGAGACAGAAGAAGAGCGTCTGAGGCCGATTGATGCGGACTTGCAGATTCCGGATTGTCGGAAATTTAAAGCGCATACCGGATGGTTGCCTCAGATTCCTTTTGAGCAGACCATGTCAGATTTATTGAACTATTGGCGTGAAAGGGTAAAAAACGGCACGGAGTTTCTGACAAGATAAAAGGAGAGAGCAATGAAAGTAGGTGTATTAGGAGCGGGTGTGTCAGGTCTGACTATCGGACGTTTGCTGCAGGAGCGTGGATGCGAAGTGATATTGTTTGAAAAAAATGCGACTGCAGGAGGCTTGGCGCGTTCCCGTTTTACAAACGGTCTTTTATATGATCCCCATGGCGGACATATTCTTAATTCGAAGCATCCGGAGGTGATGGATTGGGTATTTTCCATTTTGCCGAAAGAAAACTGGCAGTATACCGAGCGGAATGCCAAGATTTTTTTTCGGGGGAAATATATTTCCTATCCCTTTGAACTGTCTTTGTGCGAGCTTGATACAGACGATGCGGTTGATTGCGTATATGATTTTATCCTTGCGCAGAAAGGAGAGGAGCCTTCTGATTTTCGGGAATGGCTTGTCTGGAATTTCGGTGAGGGAATTGCAGAACGATATATGATACCCTATAACGAAAAAATTTGGGCGTATCCGTTGGAAGATATGGAAACGCAGTGGATGCAGGGAAAAATGCCGCTGCCGACAAAAAAGGAGATGATCCGTTCTATGCTTTTGAAGGATCCTTCGGAACGCAAAATGCCCCATTCGTCATTTTACTATCCCTTGCGGGGCGGAATACAGACTATGGTGGACGCAATAGCCGATGGAATGGATATTCGATACAACACCAATATTACAAAAATATGTAAACGTGGCCGAAAATGGGTTATTAACGAAGAGGAGGAAGTGGATCAGATCGTCAGTACCATACCATTGCCGCTTTTGCCTGCGGTGATGGAACTGCCGGCAGAAATTGTCCAGAGTATTTACCGGTTGAAATATAATAGTCTTTCTACCGTTTTGTTTGAATGTCCTAAGACTGATATCACCTGGCTTTATATTCCATCTCATGCGTATAAATCCCATAGAGTCGGCTATCAGAGTACATTGACACCGTATGGATGTCCGGTATCAGACCGAAGCTGCGGGGCGTTGGAAATTATCGGAAAGCCAATAGAAGATCCGGAGGCGCTGGCGCACAGGCATGATATTTTGCCGGAAGAACTGGGTTATACGGAAACGCTTGACTATGAGTTTACGGAATACGCTTATGTGATCCATGACAGGAAGTATCGGGATAGTATTACAGCAGTGAAAGCGTATTTTTCTGAGAATGATTCCTTTCATCTTTTGGGACGATGGGGGACGTGGAACTATAAAAATATGGATTTGTGTATGGCGGATGCCATGCAGCTTGCCAAGGAGCTTACATTATGATTAAGGTAATAAAACCGGATTTTGAATTTCAGGATGAACGGGGCTTTCTTTTGCAGCTTGTACATGAGGGCTTTCGACAGTTTAATATCATTTTTTCCAGACAGGGTGTTTTTCGGGGCGGTCACTACCATCAAGAGAATACGGAAGCGTTTTATGTGATCAGCGGCTCCTTTGAGCTGACAGTGAAAACGGAAAATGCAGTAGAAGAAAAATACATATTTCAAAAAGGCGAAATGTTTTTAATCCCGCCATATGTTTCGCACAGCTTTTCCTATCTTGAGGATACACTGATAGCGAGTATGTATGATTTGGGCGTGGAGCGGGCGGATGGCACAAAGGATATTTATACGTAGTGAGGGATGATTGTACGGGTATGAGTAAAAAGGGACGGCTGATCAAAAAAAATGCTGTTTTGGATAATCTGTTGGAGCGGTATCCTCTTTTGTGTGAGTGCAGGGACAGTATTGAAAACGCGTATTTGAAACTGGAGCAGGTGTACAGGGATGGCGGTCGCCTGTATATTGCGGGAAATGGGGGAAGCGCCGCAGACAGCGGGCATATAGCCGGAGAACTGGTCAAATCATTCATGATAAACCGTCCGGTAGACGACCGAACGATCATAGAATACGAGAAAAGGTTTGGCACAGACGGAAGGAATCTGGGAGAAAATCTGCAGGGCGGGCTGCCGGCTATGCCGCTTTCGGCGCTAACTACAGTCATAACGGCGGTGACAAATGATATGGACGGGCAGTATATTTTTTCCCAGTCCCTGAACGCATTTGCCGGAAAGGGGGATGCGTTTCTGGGGCTGAGTACATCGGGAAACTCACCGGATATTATAAATGCTTTTATGGTGGCGACGGTGAAAAAAATGATACGTATAGGACTGACAGGAAAACAGATATGCAAAATGGATTCCCTGTGCGATGTAGTGATTCATGTGCCGGAAACGGAAACCTATAAAGTACAGGAGCTGCATATGCCCGTATATCATGCTTTGTGCGCGATGCTGGAGCTGCGTTTTTTCAGCTCAGAACAGGAGAAATAAAACAATATGTATTTAGTGATTGGTGCAAATGGATTTTTGGGAAGATATTGTATTCAGAGTATTTTGGAGCAGACGGATGAGAATGTGACGGCTACTGCGAGAAATATACAAAATCTTGAGAATACGGGTCGCGTTCATTGGGAAAAATGTGATATCGCACTGGAATCCGAATTCGACAGACTGCTGTCAATGATAAAGGAATATGACAGAATAAAAGTGATTTTTCTTGCCGCTTATCATAATCCGGATTTAGTGGAAGCAAACCCGTCGTACGCATGGGATATCAATGTGACGGCGCTCTCAAGATGCCTTAACAAGATGCCGTTCGTGGAAAGACTTTTTTACGCTTCTACGGACAGCGTATACGGGGACAGCATTGATCATTATCATTTTAAGGAAAACGATCCGCTGAATCCGGTGAACCGCTATGGAAGAAATAAGGCGGCGGCTGAGGCGGTGGTGCGGTATTTGGAATTTCACGTGGTCAGATTCCCGTTTCTGATCGGGACCAGCTTAGTGCCCGGTAAAAGGCATTTTTATGATAACATTGTAGAAAACCTGACGAATGGCAAAACGGTGGAGATGTTTGAGAACTCGTATCGCTCCTCGCTGCATTTTCATACGGCGGCGTCACTGCTGATTCAGCTGATGGAAATGCCGTTGCGTGAGGTGCCGCCAATTCTGAATGTATGCGGTGACCGGGATTTGTCGAAGTATGATATAGGGCTTTTGGCTGCGGAAAAACTGCAGGTACCCGAAAAACTGATAAAGCCGATTAAGATCTTTGAGAATGATGCCGTTTTCAAGACAAAACGCGCGGTATCGACAGTGATGGATAACACGCTGGTTAAAAAGGTATTGCAGGTTGACACAATTGAATTTGAGTTATAAAAGACAAAAGACTGGAATCAGAGCTGTAAATTTGCTCTGAAATGGAGGAAAAATGAATCCTTTTCAAAATGTATCCATTTTATTACCGACACTGAATGAAACATTTTCGTTTACGCAGACAATAGAAATTATTCTGGATGAATGCAGCCCGGAGGACATTTGTGAATTTCTTGCCATCGTGTGTGAGAGAACGGAGAGGGAAAGCCTGAAAGCGATTGAAGAGGGAAGGAGGCTGGCCCAGAAGAAGGGAATTGATTTACAAATTCTGTATCAGAATCTGCCGTATGCAGGAGGCGCGCTCAGAGATGGCATTATGGCGGCGAAAGGAAGCCATATTTTGATGATGGCGCCGGATTTGGAGACGGATCCGCATAATGTAAAGGATTTTATAGCTGCAGGGAAACAATATCCCGGCGACATGATTACGGCATCCCGATGGCTGCAAAAGGGAAGTTTTCATGGATATAATAAATTGAAATACATATTGAATCTCATATTTCAGAGGTTCTTTTCATGGTTTTACAGGGTAAAACTGACAGACATTTCTTTTGCATATCGTCTTGCGCCGACGGGTCTGCTTCAATCAATCAAGTGGGAGGAAATGAAACATCCTTTTTTTCTGGAAACAGCGCTTAAGCCGATCAAACTGGGGATAAAAATACATGAAATTCCGTCTTCGTGGTCTGCCAGACGCGAGGGCGAGTCACAAAATTCCCTTTTGCAGACCTTCAAATATTTGAAGATTGCTTTTAAGGTGAAGTTTGAAAAAGGAGAAAAACTCTTGAAATAGTTTCTTTGAGTGGAGATTTTGCGGCAATGAAAAAGAAAATACGCCAGAATAGAGAAAAGATGCTGCACTATGCGGCTTACTATATTGGTTACACAGTGTTATTCGCTTTATGTTTTCTTTTTATCATCAAGTGTTTTGATAACAATGGCAAAAGCTTTATCTGGGAACTTGACGGGGCGCCAATGCTTTATCCGGTCTGTGAATATCTGAGGAGATTCTTTCGCGATTTTTCGTATAGTTTTTTGCATGATGCAAATATAAATGTGAAATATTATGATTTTTCTCTTGGGATGGGTAAGAGCATAGTTCAATACGCCGGAAACTGGTATTTCGAACCGTTGACATTGATTACGGCTCTTTTTGATAAAGAGCATCTTGTTTCCATATATCAGTATTTTGTTATTCTCAGATACTATTTGTGCGGTATATCCTTCTCTCTATTTTGCTTTTATAAAAAAGAAAGTTATTTTTCGACATTGTTGGGAAGCATGACATATGTTTTTTCTTTTTATACGCTTTTCTGGGGTGTCAGGTTTCCGTTGTTTTTGGTTCCAATGATCTATTTTCCGTTGTTATTGATAGGAATGGATCAACAGCTAAAGGAAAATAATTCAACAATTTTAATTGGGATGGTGTTTTTGTCAGCCTGGACGCATTATTATTATTTTGTCATAAACACCATGTTTTTGGCTATTTTCTTTATCGCAGAGTGGGCGAAAAATTTTAAGGAGTATCATTCTGTAAAAACAGCTTTTGGCCAAATCGTAAAGAAGGGAATAGGCGTATGCAGGTCCTATCTTATTGGATGTAGTATGGCGGCTGTAGTTTTACTGCCTAACATATATGTATTTTTACATGCAAACAGACAGGCAGGGAAACTTAATATACCGAATATCTGGTGGTATGGCAAGGAATATTGTAAAAGGCTATGGTGCTATATCGCGGCTCCTTATGAGGGGTTTTCTATTGGATATGAAGCGGTTTTGGGCTTGCTGCCGTTAACTGCTGCGGGAATAGCGATGCTGATAGCAGAAAGAAGACAAAAAACAATCCTATGCGGTTTGTTGGCGGGAGGCGTGTGTCTGCTATTCCCGGTATGCTCATATATCTTATGTGGCTTCAGTAATGTCAATAATCGTTGGATTTATGGATTTGTTTTTTTGTCAAGCTATGGATTATGCAGATTTTTTTCTGATTTTAGGAGCATGTCTTCAAAACAGTGGATTTTTATACTGGTGTATATATTTATATATGGCGTAAGCCTTTATACAGTTTGCAGGGATATGCGGTCGGAGTATACATTGGCATATGCTGCGCTTTTTTTGGCTTCGGTCTTAAGCATCCAGCTTGCTTATATAATAAGATTTCGGTTTGCAAATATCCTGATTGTGCTCATACTCTGTGTACAGATTATTGCATGGGAATACTATTTATATATGCCGGTCCGAATCAATTATATAAGCCAGTTTATGGATAGAGAAACAGTCAGGGATAAAATATGTGATATGTCGGATGGGTTTGAAAAAACAGAAGACGACGGCATTTTTTTTCGTACGGATGTTATTGAGCCGAAACGTTCAAATTTGGCGGCTTCTGTTTTGACAGGATATTATGGAAGCTCTGATTACTCTAACGTAATGAACGAAAATGAATATCGATATTTATTATCAGTTGAAAATGCAGGGCTACAGGAAAATATCATGAATTATGATTTGGATGGAAGAACCTATCTGCTAGCACAGAATTCGGTGAAATATATAGCGTGCAGTGAAATGATGCAGTCATATTTGCCATATGGATATTTTCCCTGTCAGGAAGCGGCTGGCCGGAGTGGAATTCCATATAAGGTTTACTGTAATGAATTTGCTCTTCCTTTGGGGTATGCTTATGATACATATATTTTGCAATCTGAGTGCAGTGACAACCCGATTGAGAGACAGGAGATTTTCCTAAATACACTTGTTCTTGATGAAGATGTAGAAAATATAGACAAAAAAGTATCTGCCGATATAGAAAAGTGCACATCGGAATTAAGTTATCAGATAGTTAGCATGAATAATGTTGTAAAGAACGGGAATGTGTATACTGTGTTGCAAGGAGGCGGGGATATCGTTTTGGAATATATCGGAGTCAACGAAGCGGAAACGTACGTTCGGCTTGTGGGGCTGGATATTTCGACAAATAATTTTCTCGATTGGACATGGTTTGTCGATAATGGCAGCGGAAACAGTAAAGAGTTATTTATTATGAGTGATTTTAATTATTACCGTCCCGATACGCATAATTATTTAGTCAATCTTGGATATGCATCGGTTCCGACTGGAAGATGTGTCATTCATATTCCGCAACAAGGGGAATTTACATTGGAACGGATAGAAGTGTTGGCTCAGAGATTTGGTAAATATGAAGAAACCATTGCAAAGAGAAAAGAATGCGTTTTAAGGAATATAGATGTGCATAAAAATGGTATTTCCGGAGATATAGAAGTAAGCAATGAAAAACTTTTGTTTTTAAGTATACCATATGACTGCGGATGGAGCGCGGCGGTAGATGGGGTAGAAGAAAAAATAATCAGAGCCAATATCGGTTATATGGCATTACAACTATCTCCGGGTAAACATCATATAGAAATGCGCTATACGATTCCCGGGCTGAAAGCGGGAGTTGTGTTGAGTATCATTGGATGGATGGTATATTTTGCAGATTTTTTTGTGAGATGTTTTTTGAAACAGGAGAAAAAAAGATACGACAGAAAACCGGAACCAATTGAGGAGAATATGCTGCGTGAAACAGACAAAGGAAGAATATGATGTTGTAGAAAGCAGGACAATACAGGCGGGACGATTTCAGATTGTGTGTGATACTGTTAGGGAATCGGGAAGAGATTATCCGTATTCCTACGTAAAAATAAAGGACTGTGCAGCGGTTTTATGTATTGTGGAACAGTCAGTTTTGCTGCTAAGGCAGTACAGACATACCTTAAGGTCATGGGAATACGAGATCCCGGCAGGAAGCGTGGAAGATGGAGAAAATCCGGAGGAGGCGGCAAAGAGGGAAGTCATGGAGGAAACCGGATATGACATCAAGAAAATGGTATTTTTGGGTTGGTATCATTTATCAGTTGGCTCCACAACAGAAAGAGTTTTCCTGTATTATGCGCTCTGCCATAAGCAAAAGAAACAAAAACTGGACGTGTTGGAAAAAATACAGTTATATAGAGTCCCTTTTGAAGAGTTTGAGGGATTGATGGAGAGAAATGAATTTCATCAGTGTATGGGTGTTGCCGCATGGGAACGATATAAAACAGCAAACAGTGGAAACGGAGGGCGTTAGTGGTTGCGTGCGGAATTATTATATGGTACAATGTCCGCGTTGGCAATGAAGCAGTGTGTGGTTTTTTGAGCTTAGCACTGTGATCCGAAAGAAAGGTATGGAAAAACAATGGAAGTTTTATACAGCAGCACCAGGGACGGCAGGGAAAAGATCACGGCGTCCCGCGCTATTTTGAAGGGGTTGTCTGAGGATGGCGGCTTGTTTGTGCCGGATCACATCCCGGCGCTTTCCTGCTCCATGAAGGAGCTTGCAGGGAAGGGCTATCAGGAGACTGCCTATGAGGTGATGAAGCTGTTTCTGACAGATTTTACGGAGGAAGAGCTCAAGTCATGTATTGCGCGCGCTTACGATGAGAAGTTTGACACGGAAGTGATTGCGCCTCTTGTGGAGGCGGAGGGCGCGTATTATCTGGAACTGTTCCACGGAGCGACCATCGCGTTCAAGGATATGGCGCTGTCGATTCTGCCCCATCTGATGATCACTTCCGCGAAGAAGAACCATGTGGAGAACGAGATCGTGATTCTGACAGCAACCTCGGGCGATACGGGCAAGGCGGCTCTGGCGGGTTTTGCAGATGTGTCTGGCACGAAGATCATCGTGTTTTATCCGAAGAACGGCGTCAGCCCGATTCAGGAGAAGCAGATGGTGACCCAGAAGGGTGACAATACCTTTGTGGTTGGTATCCACGGCAATTTTGACGACGCCCAGACAGGCGTGAAAGCGCTTTTTAACGATAAGAAGCTTGCGGGGGAGATGGCAGCGCATGGGTTACAGTTTTCGTCCGCAAATTCCATCAATATCGGCAGACTGGTGCCGCAGGTGGTCTACTATGTGTACGCCTACGCGCAGCTTTTGAAGGAAGAGAAGATTGCGGACGGGGAAAAGATCAATGTGGTTGTCCCCACGGGAAACTTCGGAAATATTCTGGCGGCGTTTTATGCGAAGATTATGGGCGTACCGATAGGTAAGCTGATCTGTGCATCCAACGAAAACAAGGTGCTCTACGATTTCTTCCAGACGGGAGATTACGACAGAAACCGGGAGTTTAAGCTCACAAGTTCCCCTTCGATGGATATACTGATTTCCAGCAACCTGGAGAGACTGATCTACCGCATCGCGGGCAGCGACCCGGAGAAGAATGCCGCTATGATGAAGAGCCTGTCCGAGCAGGGCCGTTATCAGATTACAGCGGAAATGAGAGAGCAGCTTGCCGATTTCTACGGGAATTTTGCGGACGAGACGGAGACTGCAGACAGAATCAGGAGCATGTATGAAAATACGGGCTATGTGCTCGACACCCACACGGCGGTGGCGAGCGCGGTGTATCAGAAATACGTGTCTGACACGAAGGATGAGACGAAGACGGTGATCGCTTCCACGGCGAGTCCTTTCAAGTTTACGAGAAGCGTGATGAACGCCATCGACCCGAAGTATGACGCCATGGGTGATTTTGAGCTGGTGGATGAGTTGTCTAAAATCGGCAATGTGGCGGTGCCGAAGGCGATTGAGGAGATTCGCACCGCGCCGGTGCTGCACGACCATGTGTGCGACAAGACGGAGATGAAGGCGGCTGTGAAGCAGTTTCTCGGTATTTAACAGGGCGCGGGAATCCACAGGAAACATAGGAGAGAAGAGTAAGCGAAAAAAGAAAGAGCATTGTGCGGTTGTCCGATTTTGCACAATGCTCTTAATTGTTTCAACTTATAACCGATCAGGCGTCTCTCTCTGACAGCTTCTGATAGTCCCGATCCACGCAGATCGTCTTGTAGGCGGGACGGATGATCTTGCCGTTGTTTGCCAGCTCCTCCATACGGTGTGCACTCCAGCCGACGATTCTGGCGATGGCGAAGATGGGTGTGTACAGTTCCATCGGCAGATTCAGCATACTGTAAACGAAGCCGGAGTAGAAATCCACGTTGATATTGACGCCCTTGTAGATGGGACGCTCCTCCGCGATCAATTCCGGAGAAAGTCTTTCTACCAGATTATAGAGTGCAAATTCGTCGTGTAATCCTTTTTCATTGGACAGCCGTTCCACGAAGGATTTAAAAATGACGGCACGGGGATCGGATTTTGAGTACACGGCATGTCCGACACCATAGATCAGCCCGGCATGGTCAAAGGCTTCCTTATGCAGGAGTTTTTTCAAATAGTCCGCCACCTGTCCTTCATTGCTCCAGTCGGAGACTTCCCGTTTCATCTCTTCAAACATCTTCACTACTTTGATATTGGCGCCGCCGTGGCGGGGACCTTTCAGGGAGCCGATTGCCGCCGCGATCACGGAATAAGTGTCCGTCAGGGATGAGGTAACCACATGAGTGGTGAAGGAAGAGTTATTACCGCCGCCGTGCTCCATATGCAGGATCAGGGCGATATCCAGAACCTTTGCCTCCAGAGGTGTGTATTTATTGTCCGGTCGCAGAATATGTAAAATATTCTCTGCATTTGACAGATGCGGCTGGGGCTGGTGAATGTATAGGCTTTCTCCGTTATGGTAATGGTTGTAAGCCTGATAGCCATAGATGGAAAGCATCGGGAAAAGCGCGATCAGCTGCAGACACTGTCTGAGGACGTTGGGCAGGGAGGTGTCGTCTGCCCTGTCGTCGTAGGAGTAGAGCGTCAGCACGCATCTCGCCAACGTATTCATCATATCATTGCTGGGCGCCTTCATAATGATATCGCGCACAAAGCTGGTGGGCAGGGAGCGGTAGCTGTTTAAAAGCTTTGTAAAGTCCTCCAGTTCTTTCTTATCCGGCAGCTTGTCAAATAAGAGAAGATAAGTGACTTCCTCGAAGCCGAAACGACCGTCCGCAGAAAAACCGTTTACCAGATCCTGCACATTATATCCCCGGTAAAAGAGTTTGCCGTGTGTGGGCACCTGTACGCCGTCCACGATTTTATTGGCGCGTACATCGGAAATGTTGGTTAAACCCGCCAGCACGCCTTTACCGTTCAAATCTCTCAAGCCGCGCTTAACGTCATATTTTGTGAATAGCTCCGTATCGATAATGCCAGCCTGTTCGCTCATATTCGCAAGCCGCATAATTTCGGGGGTAATTTCAGAAAAACTATTCTGTTCCATTTACGTACCTCCTTCTTCAAAAACTGCTGTAGCTTTGTGACAAAAACGGTGCATGGGTACGGTTCACCCTTGCACCGACTTCATTATCATACCATGAAAAATGTGGCAGAAACAAGGAAAATCAGTAATTTAACAAATATTTAATATTATGTTAACAAAATGCACATACGAAATAGTAAAATAGTACCAGACAAGAATGCGTACAGTTCAGGCATTCATAGTTTTTAGGAAATTTTTCCTATTTTCTGTTTGTGTTTTCAGGCGGAAGGCGGTATAATATAGTAAACGTCTAATGAAATCGGACAGAAAGCGCATAAATGCGTGTTTGCGAGTCAGATAATAACATGAGGAAGGAGCATGCATATGAGAATAGGTGCGGTATCACCACAAAAAAGTCTTTTCTGGTCATATTCCCATCTCTCCAGCGGAAAGCGGATCAACACTGCGAAAGATGACGCGGCAGGGCTCGCCATTGCGAACAGAATGAAAATGCAGGAGACCGGGTATAAGGTTGGCGCAGATAATGCCGGGATGGCGATAGGCGCTTCCAATGTGGCGGAAGGCGCGCTGGGCGGCATGTCAGATTATTTACAGAGAATCCGGGAGCTTGCTGTGCGTTCCATGAACGGCATCAATTCCGATGCGGATAAGCAGGTTTACCAGAAAGAGATCGACCAGCTCAAGCAGGGTATAGAAGGGCTGGCAAGAAATACCAGTTTTAACGAGCAGAAGCTTTTGGACGGCAGTATGGCGGATATGGCGATTGCGACTTCGCCGAACGGCGGCGGTATGCATATCCAGATGGAAAATTCCACGCTGGAGGCTCTCGGCATCGCCGGTCTGGACGTTACCTCAAAGGATTTCAGTCTGGATTCCATAGACAAGGCACTGGATATGGTTTCCGAGCGCAGGAGCAGTCTGGGCGCGTCCACGAATGCGCTGCAGTATACGCGCAATTTAAACAATTCCGCGGCGATTAATCAGCTTTCCGCAAGGAGTCGTCTGGAGGATCTGGATTTCCCGAAGGCGATTGCGAAAAAGAAACAGGATGAGGTGTTCGGACAGTATCGGATAGCTATGCTGAGGCGGCAGATGGATGAGAAGAGGAAGTCTACAATGGCGTTTTTCTGATTTTATCGGGAGAGTGCGTCGCATTTTGGTCTATTGACTTTTTAATGGCTGTCTGAGATAATAGCGTGAGAACTACATGTGAGGGACATTCGGGATTCCGGGGAATCATTCCCCGGATATTCCGTGAACCAATACAATTTTTAAGGAGGAGAACGTAAAAATGGCAACAAAAGCGTATTATCCCATTTCCGAGATTGGCGCCGGCAAGGTTGGTTTTTCCAAAACCCGTTCCATTATTGAGGCGGCATTCTACGGGAACAACGTAGTTAAGGTTAACACCTTGAGAGAGGCATATGAGCTGGCAAAGAATTCACCCGGTACCGTGGTGACTGATATGCCGATTAAGGACGGCGAGACTTTCGGTCTTCCTGCAGATGCAAAGGTTCTGTTATTCAACGACGGCGCGGTAACCGGCCGTTATGCGGCAGCACGCCGTATTAAGGGCGAGCCCGGTGTGGATGAAACGAAGCTGGATAAAGTGGTTATGGACGCGATCTATGAGACTCGCTGGAAAACCATGTATCATGCAGAGTGCTTTGTAGGTCTTGATACTGAGTTTATGGCAAAGGCTCACCTTCTGATTCCGGAAGGAGAGGAGAATCTGCTTTACAACTGGATGATTAACTTCCAGTATATGTCTGACGAGTACGTAAAGATGTACAAGAAATCCCAGCCGATCGGCGGTGGCAATGAGCCTGATATCTATATTTTCTCTGATCCCCAGTGGGCACCCCACGAGGCTCCCGATGTGGATTATAGCTGCTTAAGCGATCCGCTGACTCTGTGCTACTTCGATACGAACCAGAACTGCGCTGCAATCCTCGGTATGAAATACTTTGGTGAGCACAAGAAGGGTACTCTGACCATGGCATGGGCTCTTGCTAACAGAAACGGTTATGCATCCTGCCACGGCGGACAGAAAGAGTACTCCTTAGAGGGCGGCAAGAAGTTCGTTGCTTCCGTTTATGGTCTGTCAGGTTCCGGTAAGTCCACCCTGACCCATGCAAAGCATGATGGCAAATACGATGCGTTCGGCGGTATTAAGGTGCTTCACGATGACGCGTTCATCATCAACAGTGATACCTGCGCATCCATCGCTCTGGAGCCTACTTATTTCGATAAGACGGCAGATTACCCGACTGGCTGCCCGGACAACGAGTATCTGTTATCCGCACAGAACTGCTCCTGCACCATGGACAGCGAGGGCAAGATCCAACTCGTAACCGAGGATATCAGAAACGGTAATGGTCGTGCGATCAAGTCCAAATTATGGTCTCCTAACCGTGTAGATAAGATCGATGCACCTGTAAATGCGATCTTCTGGATTATGAAGGATCCTACCATTCCGCCGATCGTTAAGCTGAAAGGTTCCGCGCTTGCATCCGTTATGGGCGCTACGCTGGCTACCAAGACTTCCACGGCGGAGCGTGTTGCGGCAGGCACCGACCTGAATGCAATTCGTATCGTACCTTATGCTAACCCGTTCAGAACTTATCCTCTGGTTAACGACTATGAGAAGTTCAAGAAGCTGGTTGAGGAGAAGAACGTAGACTGCTACATCGTGAATACCGGTGACTTCATGGGCCACAAGTGCCAGAAGGAAGATACGCTTGGCATCCTTGAGACCATCGTTGAGGGCAAGGCGAAATTCGAGCAGTGGGGTCCTTTCGAGGATATCGAGATCATGAACGACTGGAGCGGCAAGACAGGCGACTTCACACCTGATTTGAATGATGCTGATTACAAGGCACAGTTAAAGAGCGCTCTGCAGACCCGTGTGGATGCAGTTAAGGGCTTTGCTGAGAAGAAGGAAGGTTATGATAAGCTTCCTGACGAGGCGCTGGCAGCACTTGAGAAGCTGGTGAACGCTCTGTAATTGATACAGGCAATTTTATAAAGGCAGTAAGAGTGTATCCGGGAATCAGCTGATTTTCGGATACATTTTTTGTATCGCGGAATTCGGAATGCCGGGCAAAGTGGGACATTACATATCGTAATTGCGGTTTTGTGAATAGATGAAGAGTCTTGCGGCTACTGTCGGAATTGTGACATTGTCACGTATGGCTAAAGTCTTGGAATCTGCGGCAAAAGATGGTAAAATAGATACGGTCACATCCATGACGGATATTTTTCTGGAGGAGTGGCGCAGTTACCGCCAGAAGCTGCAGGGAGTCTTTGGCATTGGGACTGAGGAGAGGAAGGAAATTAGCGATCCTTCGGTGATACAGGCGCTTTTGGAGATGGTGCGTATCAGTATGCAGGAGATGGACATTGACCGTGCCGATGAACTGATGGGGCAGCTGCGGGAGTATGCTTACCCGGATGAACTGGAAAAGAACATACATATCGAGGCGGTGCTGAAACTAAAGCCGGCAGGATATATGTTAAAGCCGCCTGTGAAGGAGAAACTGCTTGCAGAGATTGACAAAATTTTAAATGCCGGATAAGCGGTAAACGGGTAGGAGACAGTGGAGTTTGAAAACGATCTGGGAGATGGGGGAAGGATATGTATCATTGCGAAATTTGTTTTTATTTGATTACAGAACAGGATGAGTTATTTGAAATGTTGAAACAGATGCCGCAGTTTCTTCGCTTTTCACATGAATTTCACAAGAGCGTCCGCGCAGAGGAAGCACTGACCGGCAGGGCGGATGTGATTCTGGCGGATATGCGGCAGGTGGATGCGGCAGAGACGCTTGCGTTTCTGCTTTCCCATAAGCGGAAAGACGCGGAGCTGATTGTGCTGGCGGATCAGGAGCAGACTGCTCTTCTGACCACAAAAGATGATGCGGAGGAAATTACAGATATCTGGGTGACGCCTTTGACGGAGGCGGAGTTCCAGTTTCGCCTGACCCGCTGGCAGAAGACTTATAAAATGGGCAAGGACTTCTGGCAGACACAGAGTTACCTTGACACAACGATCAACAGCGTGCCACATTTGATCTGGTACAAGGACAAAGAGGGCGCGCACATGAAAGTCAATGAGGCGTTCTGCAAGGCGGTCAATAAGACGATGGAGCAGATCGAGGGACGGGGACATTACTATATCTGGGATATTGACCCGGAGGAGTATGCCAAAGGTGAATTTATCTGTATGGAATCGGAGTACGAGGTGATGGAGAAGCGGGAGACCTGTATTTTCGATGAGACGGTAAAAATCGGGGACAGTATGCGAGAGCTGAAAACCTATAAGTCGCCTTTGCTTGATCTGGACGGCAGCGTTATGGGAACCGTGGGCGTTGCGATTGATGTGACGCAGGAACGGCTCTATGAGCAGATGATGATTAAGAACGCGAATACGGACTTCCTCACAGGTCTGTTTAACAGACGGTATGTGTATGAGTTTATCGACAAACAGGAGGATGGTCATCTGGCGGTGTTCTGCATTGATCTGGATCACTTTAAGAGCGTCAATGATATCTACGGGCACCATGAAGGTGACAAGGCGCTGGTTCTCACGGCAAAGACGCTTCAGGAATGTTTGCCGGAAAGTCTGATTGCACGCATGGGAGGCGATGAGTTTCTGGTGGTGATAACCGGAGCACATACGGAGGAGGAAGTTGAGCAGACGAGGAAAATGATCAAGGAACGGCTTGACGGAGAATACGTGAAACATGAAAATTTCCAAAAAATTTCCGCCAGCGTGGGAGCCGCTTATTCGCAGACAGGGAAGGAAACATTCCATCACTTATTCCATAGAGCCGATGAAATGATGTATCGGGAGAAGGAAAGCAACAGATAAAGAGTGGTAAAAAATTCTGTTGTATTTCGCGGTCAATTCGGATATAATAGATGTAACCTGAAATGCACGATAAGTCTTGTTATTTTGAACCTACAGATACTTTAAACGGGATTCCTACATTGTCATATAGATGTCAGGCCTCCAGCCTTTGGGCATTACGCAGTGGAAGACAGAAGTATGGTTGCGGTTACCCACCTAGCGTTGCTAGGAGTCAAAATACAAGATCCGGCATTTTGGGGGAATATACAAAAGATGGAAAAGCAGTCGTCATGTGCGGCTGCTTTTGCAAGTATGGAGGTATGAGTAGAATGAGTATAAAAATCGGAATCTTAGGTTATGGAAATCTGGGACGCGGGGTTGAGTGCGCCGTGAAACAGAATCCCGACATGGAACTTGTAGCAGTGTTTACGAGAAGGGAGCCGGGACAGGTGTCCATCCTTACGAAGAGTGCAGCGGTCTGCCATGTGTCTGATGCGGCGGAATGGAAGGATAAAATTGATGTGCTTATCCTCTGCGGGGGCAGCGCGACGGATCTGCCGGAGCAGACGCCGGCATTTGCGAAACTGTTTAACGTGGTGGACAGCTTCGATACCCATGCCAACATACCAAAGCATTTTGAAAACGTGGATGCAGCTGCGAAAGCGTCTGGAAAAGTCGGCATTATTTCCGTGGGCTGGGATCCGGGGATGTTTTCATTAAACAGGATGTATGCCAGCGCCATTTTGCCGAACGGTAAGGACTATACGTTCTGGGGGAAGGGCGTCAGTCAAGGACACTCTGATGCGATTCGCCGGATTGAAGGTGTCAAAAACGCCAAACAGTATACGATTCCTGTGGAGGCGGCGCTTGCTGCGGTGAGGGATGGGAAGAATCCCGAGCTTTCCACAAGGGAAAAACATACCAGGGAGTGTTTTGTCGTTCTGGAAGAGGGGGCAGACGCTGCGAAAGTGGAGCAGGAAATCAAGACCATGCCGAATTATTTTGCGGATTATGACACCACGGTACATTTTATCAGCGAGGAGGAACTTCTCAGGGATCACAGCGGCATTCCGCACGGCGGTTTTGTACTGCGAAGCGGAAAAACGGGCTGGGAGGAGGAGAACAGCCATCTGATTGAATACAGCCTGAAACTGGATTCCAACCCGGAGTTTACTTCCAGTGTGATTATCGCCTATGCGAGGGCGGCTTACCGCCTTTCCCAGGAAGGGCAGACAGGTGCAAAGACCGTATTTGATATTCCGCCCGCTTATCTGAGTGCGAAGGACGGGGCAGAGCTTCGGGCGGACATGCTCTAAGAAAGCGAAGCGTTTAGGGGAGATGGCGCTATTTTCTCACACTGCGGTAGGCGAGGGGAGCGCAGCGCTTCCCGTTCATTGATTTTGGCGGATGCGGCAATGTGCGCAAGAGTGAGTTTGGCCGCACCAGTACCACGAGTTTCACGCGGTGCCGGGAACGGGGAGTATACTGATCGGCGAGGTGTCCCAGTGCAATGATGACAATACCGACAATCGGTTTTACGAGCAGGCAGGGAGGTTCCCTGAGATCGAGGAGGACGAGGCGCCGTACAGGCTGCTGTGCAATGAATATCCGTCTGCGGGGGGAGAAAAATAGCTGCGCTGACGCGGATGGTGAGTAAAACTGACGGATAAAGAAGGCTTCGCGGGAGAATGGGAGAAATTTAACCGCGGAGCTTTTTATGCGCAGCCTCGTGCAGAGGAAGTAGAATCTTCCTTACTCAATTGATAAATATTTTGGCTTCTGCGCGCATAGAAATAGAGGAGGACATGGGAAGGACTGGGATATGCAGTTTGACGGAAAACAGCTTGCGAAGCTGGCGCTTATCTTTTTCGGTCTTTTATTTATCGTCTGTCTTTTTCTGGGGAGAAGGCAGGCACAGGAGAAAAAGCCTTTGCAGTCGGAGGGAGAGCGGATTACAGTTGAGGATGTGGCGATTTTGTTAGACGCGCTGGGAGTGAATTTTTCGATACCGTCTTCGGACGGCAAAGGACAGCCGCAGACCGGCACGGAAATGGCTGGGGAAGAGGAAGGTATATACTTTACATATGGGCAATATCTGGCATTGTGTGAAAGTCTGTCGGCTGAGGAATGGGGGCTTCCCGATTACAGTGACAACTATAAGCCGGAGCAGGAGCTCTTAAAAGAGGACTGGTATCGTACCTTCCGTATTTTTCTGGCTTATCTTGATACAGAATCGTCTGTCTGGGAGACAACGGTTTTTGTGTTGAAAACAGATCAGGAGAAGGCGCAGGCTTACACGGAGAATGGTGCGGTGCAGGGACCGTGTCCGTATGTTTCGACAGCTTTTGAGGGGAGCGAGCTGCAGGAGTTAAAGGTTTATATGAAGGGAAATACGCTGCTCACGATCGTGGAGGTGCTGCCAGAGGATCATTATCTGGGAAGTGTCTGGGTGATGGAGAACAAAGACGGTACATTGGACTGTTTTTATCATCAGACCGCATTCAGGGCGGCGCTTTCCGAGGAGGTGCGAAAAGAGCCGCCGGAGCGGGAACAGATTGCGGATCTGACTTTCAGGGACGGGCGTATTGTGGCGGCAAAGGAGCGCAGGGAAAAAATTCACGGAAAACTTCTTCGCGCTTCCGAACAGGAATTGGAGATTGAGGACTATGGCGTTTATCAGATCGCGGAGGAGATGGAGGTCTATAAACTGTACGGCAGTCTGAAAACTCTGGAACGTGCCGAGCTGCGTGTCGGGTGCGCGGATATGGATTTTGTCGTTGACAAGGGGATGGTGTATGCCTGTCTTGTTTCGGAAGAGGCAGGGGCGGATCAGATTCGGGTGCTGTTAAAAAATACGGTGGCGGGCAGTAATTTCCATGAGACGGTGGGTATTTCTGTGGACGGTGAAGAGTATCGGATACGCAAAGACCAGATGACCGTCGGGGAGCGCAGAACGTATCGAAGCGCAAATCTCACGGACAAGGTTACGGTGGAGATGGAGGGAAGTACGAGAGCGGATTCCGATTATCGCGGTTCGATTGAATGTCTCAGGATGGAAGAGGGTATAGCGCTGATCAATGAACTGCCGTTGGAGGAATATCTCTACGCGGTGGTGCCGAGCGAGATGCCGGCGTCCTATCCGCAGGAGGCGCTTAAGGCGCAGGCGGTGTGCGCCAGAACCTACGCGTACCGCTACATTCTGCGGGCGGGCATCCCGGAGCTTGGCGCCCATGTGGACGATACCACAGCGTATCAGGTTTATCACAATATCGAGGAACATGCGCCTTCCACCACGGCTGTGAAGGAGACGGACGGGGTGTTGCTCACTTATGAGGGGGAGGCTGCGGGTAATTATTATTATTCTACATCCTGCGGGACAGGGACGGACGTGGTGAGCTGGCAGGGAGGGAACGGGGAGGAAGTGCCTTATCTGCGGGGCGTGCGCGTGAGCGGCGTACACAGGGAGGAGAGAGCGGAGCAGGAATCGAAAGACGCAGACGACGGATCAAGTGCGGACGGCGAGGAACGAACAGGTGATTGGCAGCCGGATGCGCAGAATGGAGCGGAAGGCGCAGAACAGCCAGGCGCGCGGCAGACAGATGGATTTGACGCGGAATCCCTGCGGGACGAGGCGGTATTTCGCCAGTTTATCACTACGGTACATGAAACGGACTTTGAGAAAGATGAACCGTGGTACCGGTGGAGTTACCATGTGGAAGAATTGGATGAAAAAAGGCTGTTGGCACGGCTGAAGGAGCGGTACGCCAGCGCGCCGGCTTTTGTATTGACGAAGGCGGAGGGGGATTATTATGTGTCGGAGCCGATCGGGAAGTCCGGGGAAATTAAGAGGATTGCGATAGAGAAAAGAGGTGCGGGCGGGATTGCGCAGGAGCTTCTGATTGAGACGGAGAAAGCGACGTACAAGGTGCTTTCCGAGTACAATATCCGCTATGTTCTCTGCGACGGAAAAAGCGCGGCCACAAAACAGGACGGGAGCGAGACCGTGCCGGGGACGCTTCTTCCCAGCGGCTTTTTTGTGCTGGATACCGCCAGCGGGGCTGGAAAAGACGGGGAAAATGTGGTAGGATATACGTTGACTGGCGGCGGCTACGGACACGGCGTCGGCATGTCCCAGAACGGGGCGAAGGCGATGGGTGAGCAGGGGGCTGACTACGGGCAGATCCTCTCGATGTTTTATCCCGGCTGTGAGGTGACGGACGCCGAAGAACTGAGAGAGCAGTAGAACGGGGATAGTTTTATTTCAGCTTAGTTACAGCTTTAAGCGGAATACACAGAACATGACAGAAAGCAACCGGGGAGTATGATGAGAACGATTTACAGACTTTTTTTAATCCTGCGGGACTTTAACTGGCAGATGACGAAAAAGAATATCAGCGCCTTCGCGGCAAGCACGGCGTTTTTTCTTTTTCTGTCCATAATTCCGCTTCTTATGGCGCTGTGCGCGATTTTGCCGTACACGAGGCTGACGAAGGTAGATTTAATCAATGCCATCACACAGTTTACGCCGGATGCGGTGGACGGCATGGTGATACGCATTGTGTCGGACGTCTATGCCAGATCGGCGGGGACGATTACGGTGTTTGCGCTGGTAACGATCTGGTCGGCGGCAAAGGCAATGCTGGCGCTGATCCACGGGCTGAACGCGGTCAACGATGTGGAGGAGAAGCGTAATTATTTTGTGCTGCGCGCCATCGCCTGCTTTTATACGGTGATCATTCTGGCGGCTACGCTGGTGGCGCTTTTCGTGATGGTATTCGGCAATGTGATTGTGGATATTCTTCTCAGGGATATCCCACCGCTTCATCTGGTGGTGCATGTGATTATGCGTTTTCGCTTTCTCGTTTCGTGGGCGGTTCTGACTTTGATTTTTGCCATGATCTATGCCTTTGTACCGAGCTGCAAGCTTCGTTTTAAGGCGCAGATCCCGGGGGCGGCTTTTGCGGCGGTTTTGTGGAGTATCGCCTCCTTTGCCTTTTCCATATATGTGGATCACTACAATGATTTCGGCACTTACGGGAGTTTGACTACGGTGGTCATTTTGATGCTCTGGTTTTACATGCTGATGTATATCTTGATGATCGGGGCACATATCAACAGGTATTTCGGGCCTGTTTATAAATTTCTCTTCGGGTGGCTTGACAAGTCAAAGGAAAGCCACTAAAATAGCAGTTAGGCTTGTTGTGGACATAATTGTCCGGGGCAGAAAGTAAGGAATGAAATAGTACGAAAGGCTAAGAAGGTGTCAGTAGGAGAGTTTTTTCCGCCAGAGAGAGGGAATCGTCGGCTGTGAGTTCCCTTCGGTTCAGAAATGATCTGAATTTCCCACCAGAGCTTTCCGGGTGAACCGATTGACTGTTTTTGCGGGGTGGTCGTATTAGTTCGGAACGTACAGGCACGTTACGCCAAAGGAAGCGTCCGTTTACGGGATTGCTATGAAGCAGATTCCGGGAGCGGGAAACTGGGTGGTACCGCGGATTTTATTCGTCCCATGTGTGTTGCATGTGGGGCGTTTTTTGCGCGCATAAGCAGAGACATGGAGATAAGAATGATTACTCTAAATGATGTAACTTTTAGGTGAAAATATTGATTGATCGTACAACTAACGATTATGTCCATCAAAGGAGAGGAGAACAGGCATGAAAGAAAAATTGGAACAGATTAAAGCCGAGGCGCTGCGTCAGATCGAGGCAAGTGATGCCCTGGAAAAACTGAACGAAGTGAAAGTCAATTACCTTGGAAAAAAAGGTGAGCTGACGGCAGTGTTAAAGAGCATGAAGGACGTGGCTCCTGAAGACCGTCCGAAGGTGGGACAGCTTGTCAACGAGACGAGAGCGGAGATTGAGAAGGTGCTGGAGCTTTCAGTCAAAAAGATGGAGAGGGCTGTCAGGGAAGCGAAGTTAAAGACGGAGGTCATCGACGTGACCCTGCCTTCCAAAAAGAATAAGATGGGGCACCGCCATCCCAATACCATCGCATTGGAAGAGGTGGAGAGAATCTTCATCGGTATGGGCTATGAGGTAGTGGAAGGCCCCGATGTGGAAAAAGATTATTATAACTTTGAGGCGCTCAATATTCCTGCGGATCATCCGGCAAAGGATGAGCAGGACACCTTTTATATTACCGGGGATATCCTGCTGCGGACGCAGACGTCCTCCACGCAGGTGCATGAGATGGAGAAAGGAAAGCTTCCCATCCGCATGATTGCGCCGGGCAGGGTATTCCGTTCCGACGAGGTGGACGCGACCCATTCCCCGTCCTTCCATCAGATCGAAGGGCTGGTGATCGATAAGCATATCACCTTTGCGGACTTGAAGGGGACGCTGGAAGAATTTGCGAGGGAGCTGTTCGGGGAGAACACAAAGGTGAAATTCAGACCCCACCATTTCCCGTTCACAGAGCCCAGCGCGGAGATGGACGTATCCTGTTTTAAGTGCGGCGGCAAGGGCTGCCGGTTCTGTAAAGGCGAGGGCTGGATTGAGATTTTGGGCTGCGGTATGGTGCACCCCCATGTGCTGGAGATGAGCGGCATCGACCCGGAGGAATACACGGGATTTGCTTTCGGCGTGGGACTGGAGCGTATCGCATTGCTGAAATATGAAATTGATGATATGAGACTGTTGTATGAAAACGATATCCGTTTCCTGAAGCAGTTTTAATGGATAAAGGCTGACATAATGGATATGTTTGATGTGCGACATTTCCTTAAACTGTTTTGACAGGGAAGTAATTGTGAAAGGAAATAAATATGCCACATGTAAAAATCAAATGTTTTTCCGGCAGGACAGAGGAGCAGAAGAAAAAATGTGCAGAAAAGATTGCGGAAGACATTTCTGAAATACTTGGATGCGATATGGAAAGTGTCTCTGTCGCGATTGAAGATGTTGCGCAGGAGGACTGGAAAGAGAAGGTCTGGGATAAAGATATGGCTGCCGATCAGGATTTGCTATATAAAAAACCGGGATACACATACGATTAAATATTATTCCGAGTGTTTATCATATTTTGAAATAAGTGGTTTTGTAAAATTACACGATTGTGAATTGCTTGCATGGTTATCAAAATTCTTCAAAATATACCCAGTTTATAACGCTGTGAAGAGTTTCGCAATCAGCATAGACTTTTAGAAAAGAAAGGGAAAGGTTTACAGCATGAATACAGCATTGTCATGGATTAAAGCATATGTGCCGGAACTTACGTGCACGGATCAGGAGTATATGGACGCGATGACCCTCTCCGGGACGAAGGTGGAGGGCTACGCCAGACTGGACAAAAATCTGGAAAAGATCGTGGTGGGACAGATCAAGAAGATCGAGAAGCATCCCGATGCGGATAAGCTGATCGTCTGTCAGGTGGACATCGGCGGTGAGGAAATTCAGATCGTCACCGGCGCGCCTAACGTGAAGGAGGGTGACAAGGTTCCTGTGGTGTTGGACGGCGGCAAGGTTGCAGGAGGGCACGACGGCGGGCCGTTGCCGGAGGACGGTATCTCGATTAAGGCGGGAAAGCTGCGCGGCGTACCCTCAAACGGTATGATGTGCTCCATCGAGGAGCTTGGCTCCGACAGGAATTTTTACCCGGAGGCGCCGGAAATGGGCATCTATATTTTCGGGGATGATGTACAGGTTGGCGCGGACGCGGTGGAAGAACTGGGACTTAGGGATACGGTGTTTGAGTATGAAGTGACCTCAAACCGTGTAGACTGTTATAGTGTGATCGGCATTGCCAGAGAGGCGGCGGCTACGTTCAGAAAGCCTTTTGTGCTGCCGGCAGTGACAGCAAAGGGAAACGACGAGAAGGTGGAGGACTATGTATCCGTGGAGGTGCAGGATCAGGAGCTCTGCCCGAGATACTGCGCGAGAGTGTGCAAAAACATTAAGATCGCGCCCTCGCCGAAGTGGATGCAGAGACGCCTTGCGGCAAGCGGTATCCGCCCCATCAACAATCTGGTGGACATTACCAACTATGTGATGGAGGAGTACGGCCAGCCTATGCACGCCTTTGACCTGGACACCATCGCGGGGCATAAGATTATCGTCCGCAGGGCGAAGGACGGCGACGTTTTCCGCACGCTGGACGGACAGGACAGGAATCTGGATTCGGACGTGCTGATGATCTGCGACGCGGAGAAAGAAGTAGGTATCGCCGGAATCATGGGCGGCGAAAATTCCATGATTACGGACAGCGTGACAACCGTGCTCTTTGAGGCGGCGACTTTCAACGGCGCGAACATCCGCAAGTCTGCAAAGCGCGTCGGACTGCGCACGGACGCGTCGGGCAAGTTTGAAAAGGGGCTTGATCCTTACAATGCGGAGGCGGCCATCAACAGGGCCTGCCAGCTCATCGAGGAGCTTGGCTGCGGCGAGGTGGTCGGCGGCATGGTGGATGTGCATGGCGAGATGAAGGAGAAGGTGGTTCTTCCCTTTGAGCCGGAGCGTTATAACAGCCTTCTCGGTACAGATGTCTCCGAACAGGAAATGCTTAATATTTTCAAGATGATTGAAGTGGAATATGATGCCGAGAAGCGGACGCTTACGGTGCCGACTTTCCGCCAGGATATTTTGCGTCAGTGTGACATCGCGGAGGAAGTGGCGAGGTTTTACGGCTATGACAAGATTCCGACTACGCTGCCAAACGGCGAGGCCACCACGGGGAAACTTCCCTTCAAGCTGCGCATTGAGCAGAAGGCAAGAGATATCGCGGAGTATTGCGGTTTTTCACAGGGGATGTGTTACTCCTTTGAAAGCCCGAAGGTATTTGATAAATTATTGCTGTCCGCGGACGATCCGGCAAGGCAGGCGATCACGATTGCAAATCCTCTGGGAGAAGACTTTTCGATTATGCGGACGGTTCCTTTGCACGGGATGCTGACCAGCCTTGCAACAAACTACAACAGGCGCAACAAGGATGTGCGGCTCTACGAGCTCGGCAATATTTATCTGCCCAAGGCTCTGCCGCTCACGGAACTGCCCGAGGAGCGGATGCAGTTTACCCTCGGCATGTATGGGGATTGTGATTTCTTCGACATGAAGGGCGTGGTGGAAGAGTTCTTTGAGAGTGTCGGCATGCATAAAAAGGCGGTCTATGACCCGCAGGCGGGCAGAAACTATCTGCATCCGGGCAGACAGGCGAATATCGAATACGAGGGGACGCTTGTGGGATATCTCGGCGAGGTGCACCCGGAGGTATGCGACAACTATGATTTGAAGACAAGGGCTTATGTGGCGGCGCTTGACATTCCGGCGATTCTGTCCTTCGCGACGTTTGACCGCAAGTATGAGGGCATTGCGAAGTACCCGGCGGTTCTTCGGGATATCAGCATGGTTGTGCCGAAGACTGTGATGGCTGGTCAGATCGAGGCTGTCATTGCACAGCGCGGTGGAAAAATTCTGGAAGATTACCAGCTCTTTGACATCTACGAGGGCAGTCAGATCAAGGAAGGATTTAAGTCGATGGCGTATTCTATCACCTTCCGGGCAAAGGACAGAACTCTTGAGGAGGCGGATGTGGCCAGCGCCATGAAGAAGATTCTGAATGGCTTGGAAGGCATGGGTATCGAGCTGAGAAGTTAAAAAGACGTAGGGAAGAAAATTGTAATAGAAAAGACAGATTTTGGAAGTAAAAGGTACTGCGATGTGATAAAATAGAGATAATTATGCAGTACATGCCTGTGCATTGGCGGCGCGGACTGCCAGAAAACCCGAAAAGAGAGGAGTGGTAAATTTGGAACAGAAAAACACATGGGAAACTTATGATGAGAAACAGCTAGGGGAAGTGGACGCTTTTGCCAGAGAGTATATGGACTTTCTGGACAGAGGAAAGACCGAGCGGGAGTGCATCGACCAGATCGTAAATACGCTGGATGAGGCGGGATATCAGGAACTGGAGGCGCTGGTGAAGAACGGCAAAAAGCTGAAAGCCGGGGACAAGGTGTATTCCGTATGGATGAATAAATCCATTGTGATGTTTCAGATCGGCAAGGAGAAGATGGAGGACGGCATCAATATTCTCGGGGCGCACATCGACTCTCCCCGTCTGGACGTGAAACAGAATCCTCTCTATGAGGACGGCGGTTTCGCTTATCTGGACACCCATTATTACGGCGGCGTGAAAAAGTACCAATGGGTGACGATTCCCCTTTCCATTCACGGCGTGGTTGTGAAGAAGGACGGCAGCACCGTGGAGGTCAACGTGGGCGAGAACGAGGACGATCCCGTTTTCTTCGTGTCCGACCTTTTGATCCATCTGGCGAGCGAGCAGCTTGAGAAAAAGGCAAACAAGGTGATTGAGGGCGAGGCGTTGGATATCATCATTGGCAATAAGCCTCTTGTGATCGATAAGAAGAAAAAGAAGGATGACGAGGAGGACAGCGCGCCGAAGGACGCTGTGAAGAAGGGAATCCTTGAAATTTTAAAGAGAGATTACGATTTTGAGGAGGAGGACTTTATCTCCGCCGAGCTTGAAGTGGTGCCCGCCGGGAAGTCGAGGGAGGCAGGTTTTGACCGCAGCATGATTCTTTCCTACGGACAGGATGACCGCGTGTGCGCGTTCTCTTCCCTGAAAGCGATGCTGGAGATCGGGCAGACCGAAAGAACGGCATGCTGTATTCTTGTGGATAAAGAGGAGATCGGCAGCGTAGGCGCGACAGGTATGCAGTCCAAATTCTTTGAGAACGCGGTGGCGGAGGTGATGAACCTTCTCGGTGAGTACAGTGAGCTTGGCCTGCGCAGATGCCTTGCACGCTCCTGTATGCTTTCCTCCGACGTGAGCAGCGCATATGATCCGGCATATGCGTCCAGCTTTGACAAGAAGAACGTGGCTTACCTTGGCGGCGGCATGGTGTTTAACAAGTTTACGGGCAGGGGCGGCAAGTCCGGCTCCAACGATGCCAACGCGGAGTATCTCGGTCACATCCGTGCGATCTTTGAGAAGGAGAAGGTGAATTTCCAGACAGCGGAGCTTGGCAAGGTGGATCTTGGCGGCGGCGGCACGATCGCCTATATCCTTGCGCTCTACGGCATGAACGTGATCGACAGCGGCGTGGCGGTATTAAACATGCACGCGCCCTGGGAGGCAACAAGTAAGGCGGACGTGTACGAGACGAAGCGCGGGTATGTGGCTTTTCTGGAAAATGCATGCCTATATTAGCGTGAGAAGTACTTCTAACCACTCACAGCAGAGGCTGTTTCGTGGAGAAGCACTAGGTCTCACGCAGGAGAATGCCTGAAAAGCGGCATTCTCCGCACCGATTTGAGATTCCGCGAAGAGGAATCAAGGCGGTTAGAGTGGAAAGTTGACTTAATCAGTCAAAGATGTGTATGAGTAATGAAGTATGTAAGGATGGGAGCGCATGGCAGAGTGAGAGCTTTTGCGCTCTTTTCTCAAGTATAAATGACCGCAGAGGAGAATCAGAGTATTCCGTTGGAAAACTTTTGGATTCTCTTCGCGTTCATCGGTAGAAAATGCCTCGGAATGGAGACAAAATGACAGAATTAAAAAAATCGGATTTTTACTTTGATTTACCGCAGGAACTGATCGCCCAGGATCCTTTGGAGGATCGCTCCGCGTCCAGACTCCTTGTGCTGGATCGGAAGACAGGAGCGGTGGAACATCATACGTTTAGGGAAATCACGAATTATGTAAGATCGGGAGACTGTCTGGTTTTAAATAATACCAAGGTCATCCCGGCAAGGCTGATGGGCGTGAAGGAGGACACCGGGGCGGCGATCGAGGTGCTGCTCCTAAAGCGGCGGGACAACGACGTTTGGGAAACCCTTGTAAAGCCCGGGAAAAAGGCGAGACCCGGTGCAAAGATTGTCTTTGGGGACGGGTGTCTGCGGGCGGAAGTGCTGGACGTGGTGGAGGAGGGCAACCGCCTGCTCCGCTTTGACTATGAGGGGATTTTTGAGGAGGTGCTTGACCGTCTTGGGGAAATGCCGCTGCCGCCTTATATTACCCATAAGCTTCAGGACAAAAACCGCTACCAGACCGTGTACGCGAAATATGAGGGCTCTGCGGCGGCGCCAACGGCGGGGCTTCACTTTACCGAAGAATTACTTGCGCAGATAGAGGAAATGGGCGTAAATATTGCCTATGTGACCCTCCATGTGGGGCTGGGCACCTTCCGTCCCGTGAAAGCGGACAACCTCTCAGAGCACCATATGCATTCCGAACATTATGAGGTGACGCCGGAGACGGCGGAACTGATCAACCGCACGAAGGAGAGCGGCGGTCGCGTGATCTGTGTGGGGACGACAAGCTGCCGCACGGTGGAGAGCGCGGCGGACGAAAGCGGTCGGGTGCAGCCGGGGTGCGGAGATACGGAGATCTTTATTTACCCGGGGTATCGGTTTAAGGTGCTGGACTGCCTGATCACGAATTTCCATCTGCCGGAATCCACGCTGGTAATGCTTGTTTCTGCGCTTGCGGGCAGAGAGAACGTGCTGGCGGCGTACCGGGAGGCGGTGGAGGAGAGGTATCGGTTTTTCTCTTTTGGGGATGCGATGCTTGTGATTTAATATTATTTTGCTTTTCAAAGAGAACTGGAAGATATTTGGGTTAGAATTAACAGAAATATCTTCTGGTGCGTTTCGCTGGAATGATAAGAACGAAGGAGTAACCTGTGAGAATGAAATACAGAAGAGGGATTTTGCTCGGCTTTTTTCTGGTTCTGCTCTATACGGTCGGTCTCTATTCGGAGTCCGAGTTGGAAGACAGGATGGAAACGGCTGCAGATGCGGTATCGGAGACAAATACGGGAAAAAGTTATGTCAGCGTGGCGGGACATGAGATTGCACTGTGGCAGCAAGGCGGTCAGTTCTACGCCTTTCTTCCTTCCGCCTGCAGGGAGATGGACTTGCAGCCGGAAATACCGGAGGAGACCGCGCCCGATTCTATCGTGTGGATGTATTCGGAAAATATTCCAGCCGTTTTTATTGATACAAAGTCCGGGAGCGCGGAACAAATTCATGCGGATAAAAACGTAAAAGAAACAGGGGAAATTTCCGTTTTGGAAGCAGACGGCAGCATCAGCCTCCGTATGCCGCTTGCCTATATCAAGAGTAGGGGCAACACTTCTTTTACTTCTTTTGAAAAAAAGCCTTATCAGATTAAATTGACGGATGCAGTATCGCTTTTGGGTATGGATGCCGCGAAAAAATGGATTTTCATTTCCAATGCGCCGGACACGACGCTTCTTAGGAACGCGCTTTCCAGAAAGCTTGCAGGGCAGCTTGACTTGGCGCAGTCGAAGGACGGTGTTTTTGTGGATCTGTATTTAAATGGGGAATACGCAGGAAACTATTATGTCACGGAAAAGGTGGAAGTGCATAAAAACCGTCTTCCGATAACGGACATGGAGAAGATGACGGAACTTACGAACAACAACGAAGAGTTCAACGTCTATGAGACTGCGTGGACGGATACGACAAAGGCAAAAGATGTGCCGAAAGACCCTGTGGATATCACAGGCGGTTATTTAATTGAGCGGGATTTTGGGGAGCGGTTTCTTTCCGAAGTCGAGATTAACGGCAGCTATTTTATAACTGAGGCGGAAGAATCGTTCATTGTTCGTTCACCAGAATATGCTTCGGAGAATCAGATTGCCTATATTAACAGCTATATTCAAAGTGTGGAAAACGCTATTTTGTCACATGACGGCATCGATCATGAGAGCGGAAAGTCCTATCAGGATTTGATTGACGTGGATTCTTTTGCGCGAAAATATCTTTTGGAGGAAGTGACGGCTAATTATGACGGCGGCGTGGCAAGTTCCTATTTTTACAAGGACAGGGATGCCGTCAGTGAAAAACTGTTTGCGGGACCGATATGGGATTATGACGTCACGTGGGGAAATACCCCGGCTTACATCGGATACCTTTCGGATTCGCCCAAGCGGCTGACAAGGCTGGATTTTCATCAGGACTCGTCCGTATGGTTTCCCGCCTTATATGAAAAACCGGAATTTTATCAAGCGGTTATTTCCTGCTACCGGAGAGATATCAGTCCCTATTTGGAGACGATGGCTTTGCAGACGCTTCCGCAGCTGGCAGAGATGACCGCCGCGTCCGCGGCTATGGACAGGGTTCGGTGGTCGGCACAGTATGCGGAGAACAGTACATGGGAGAGCCGTGAAGAGGAGGTCGCTTTTTTGGCGGACTATATTTTAGAACGCAAAGCGTTTCTGGACAAGGCATGGATAGAGCAGACTGCGATACATGAAATTGAGTTATTCATCGAAGATGCGCCTTATGATACGCTGTATGTTTTTTCGGGAGAGAAGATGCCGAAAATGCCGGATGCGGAAATATCTTATGCGGAGTTTCTGGGATGGACTTCAGAAAAGGATGGTCAGCCGCCCGATTTGCATATTCCTGTTTATGAAGATATGGTTTTCCACGCAGTGTTACAATATCCCTGAGCGGCTTCTTGTGTTATGATTCCTTCGCGGTGTCCAATACGGCAAATCCGTGGTCGAGAAGCATTTCGTTGGCATCCATGATGGTCATATGATTCATCAGGGCGAACAGAATCAGCGCGTCCCGCCCATCTCTGGCATACAATTCCCGATTGCCGGAAAGCTTCAGCATTTTTTGTGTTTCCTCCTCGGACAGTCTCAGCCCGAAAGAAAGGGCGATCAGCTTGTCACGGGAGGGAATTTTATCGCCCGCAAAAATCCGATAGACATAGGCGCGCCCAAGCAGAGAACCCCGGATCACGTCCGCACGCCGGAGGTTCTTTTGCGCCAGCAGCATGTGCAGATGATCTGCCAGACTTTCTTTCAGCATATGTGTTCTGTTTTTCTCCAGATAGTCTTCCATATCCGTTGCGGTTCTGATTTCATGCCGCAGTTCATCCGTTGACTTTTCATCCATTCTGCATCGAAGTCCTTCCTGTGTATTTCCTGTAAATCTTATTATATCTGTTTATGGTAAGCGTGACAACTGTGGAGGAAATGTCTACCGTCGGTAGACCAAAATCGACAAAATTTTCCCTATAATACCATCATGGGAGAGGGAAAAGCATGAAATACACAGAGATATCTTTATCCGGGAAGGGAAAAGAGAAGCGCGTATATTACGAATGGATACGTCTGACTGCCTGTTTTTTTGTTATATTTAATCACCTGAAAGGCTATGTGCTGTTTCAGAACGCGTCCGGCGCAAAGCAGTTGTTTTACATGGTTCTTTCTGTGATTACCAAAATCAATGTGCCGCTGTTTTTCATGGTTTCCGGCGCGCTGCTCTTGGGAAAGCGAGAGGATATTTTCACGGTTTTAAAAAAGCGGGTCAGCAGGATTTGTCTGGTTATCCTGCTTTTTTCTCTGGGCATTTACACGGAGTGCCGGCTGTACGCGCTCGCGCACCTATGTTTACAATGAGGATGGAGAGTATGTCATGAACAACACGATAGAGATGGAGTTCATGATTGAGAATGGCTGGCCGGGGGTTCGGATCAGACCGGAGTTTGTGAATGAGCCCGGAAAGTCTTATCGTTTTGCCATTCAGGTGCTTTCCTCAAGACCGAACGAATACCGATCCAGTCTGCCTGCGGAGCCTTGCCCCAAGGAGGCTTACTTAAGTCCGTGGCTTAGGATTCCGAAATGATTTTCCCGTTTGGCTGATACAAAGTATTTGTAATTTACGCAAAAACGTATTATAATCGTAGAAAGATATCAGAACAGAAGACATTTTTCGGGTAGTATGATTACAGGATAAAACAGAAAGGCATAAAACATGGAAGAACGCAGGAGAAACAAGAGGATAGGGCTGTCATCCAAGCTGTTGATCAAGAGGCTGGATGGGGAGGATGCAGCGAAAGAGGTAGACATAGACGTGGTGGATGTGTCTAAGACGGGCGTGGGTTTTTTGTGCAGTGAGGCTCTGGAGATCGGCGCGGTTTATGAGGCATCTTTGACGATCTGGACGAAGGAAGTGATTCACGCATTTCTTGAGATCGTACGCATTGAGAAGAAAGATGACAATATCTTTTCCTACGGTTCTATTTTTATAGGCATGTCGGAGATCGAGGCAAGCCGGATCGAGACGTACAGCACGGTTGAGACGATGGAAGTTTAGAAAGAAAAAAACGGCATGAACAAAAAAAGAAAAAGTCATATCCTTCTGGAACTCGGCGTGATCGCTATATCGTTTGCGGCACTCTTACTGCTCTTATATTTTGTGGTTGCGGTATCTTTCCAGAACGGGACAGTATCTTCTGACATAACGATGAAAATGGCAGGACAGATCGCGAGACGGATTTTTGAGAATCCCACGCAGGACCAGATTTCGACTACGGCGCTGATGATTCGTTATGGCGCGCATCTGGGTCTGTTCTTTGTGGTCGGTTTCGTAACCACCTTTGTGAGCATGGTTGTTTTCAGAAGATATTACAGAATACTCGGTGTGATCGGGGCGGGAGCGGTCTGCTATGTGCTTGCCTATTACACGGAATATTACAAGCAGTTTGTGGAGGGCAGGCATTTCCAACAGTCCGACGCGGCGCTCAACTGGTACGGGAGTCTGGCGGGTATTTTCTGTATGGTTGGGTCGTATTTATTGAACCGGCTGTTGGTGAAACTGTCATGAGGTAAAATAATGGTTTGCGTGAAGCGGAGGTTTTACAAAGATGTGTTGTGTTATGCGGGCAATCATGGAATCTAATACCTTTTGAAGTGGCTGTGGATCTTTTTTATTCGCAGGAAAATATGATCAGGCTTAAAGAGTCGGTAGCGCAGATGGAAGCTACAGGCGGTACCATGACAGAAACTGGTATGATGGAATCGGGAAATCAGAAAGGCTGAGTGGTGACTTGGCGGCTTAACTGACCGGGGAAATGCCTACTCAAGGCATTTCCCCGAAAAATTTACATAGCGCACAGTCGTGCAAGATCTTCAAAAAACCCGGGGTAGCTGATGGTGACCACATCGCTGCCCTTAATTGTTGTCTCGCCCTCCGCAACAAGCGAAGCCACGGCAAAACTCATGGCAATGCGGTGGTCGAGATGGGAGTCCACCTCGGTTCCGCGGAGGGGCTGTCCGCCGTGGATGATCATGCCGTCGTCGGTTCCCGTGATATCGCAGCCCATGGCGCTAAGATACTGCACCATCACGTCGATGCGGTTGGATTCCTTGACCTTTAACTCGGCGGCGTCCCGGATTATGGTAGTGCCCTCCGCACATGCCGCCATAATATTGATGACGGGCAGTTCGTCGATCAGTGTGGGAATGATATCGCCCTCAATGGTAATACCGTGGAGCACGCTGTGTTTTACCAGCAGGTCGGCGGTCGGTTCTCCGTCATGATTTTCGTTTAAAAGCGTAATGCTGCCGCCCATTTCTTTTGCCACTCTTAAAATACCGTCTCTGGTGGGATTGATTCCCACGTTTTTAATGAGGATTTCAGAGCCGGGAACGAGCAGTCCCGCGGCAATAAAGTAAGCGGCGGAGGAAATGTCGCCGGGCACGTCAATTTTTCGGCCTTCCAGACGTGGCTCGGGAAGGATGCGCGCCGTTTTTCCTTCCGACTGTAAATCTGCGCCAAAATAGCGCAGCATGATTTCTGTGTGGTTGCGGCTTAAGGTCGGTTCAGTCACAAGAGTTTCGCCGTCGGCGTAGAGTCCTGCAAGCAGGACGGCGGACTTCACCTGTGCGGAGGCAACTTTGGAGTGATAGTGGATGCCGTGCAGAGGCGCGCCTGTGATGCGAAGGGGCGCGCAGTCGTTGCCGTTTACGCTTTCGATTTTCCCGCCCATCATGGACAGCGGCTCCATAATGCGCCGCATGGGACGTTTCTGGATGGAGGCGTCGCCCGTGAGGGTACTTGTAAAAGTCTGTCCGGCAAGGATGCCGCTGATCAGTCTGGTGGTGGTGCCGCTGTTGCCCATGTCAAGCACGGAAGAGGGCGCCTGCAGTCCGTGCAGCCCTTTGCCGTGAATCAGAATTTTATCCGGGGTATTTTCAATTTCAATACCCATCTTCCGAAAGGCGTCGATGGTGGAGAGACAGTCCGCGCCCTGCAAAAAGTTGGTGACTTCGGTCGTGCCTTCGGACAGTGATCCGAACATCACAGCCCGGTGGGAGATGGATTTATCGCCGGGGATCGTCACTTCCCCTCTCATTGTATGTGTTTTCTGAAATTTCATGGTTTACTCCATTCTGAAGCGCCAACTGCTGAGCTTATGACGCTTCTGCGTCGTGTTGTTTTCTTTCATTGTGTACAATGCCGTATTTTTTTCAATCACTTACGCAATATGCAGTGCTTTTAAGTAAGCTTTGCTGTTTTGTTCCTGTCCTATGGCGTGAAGCTTTTAGAAGCGTTTTTCGCTTTTCTTTTTCAATGGGTGTGTATTTTGTAGCCGTGCTCTGTCATAATTTCCATGGCACGGGAAAGCGTGTCCTGACTGTAAAACTCGATACGCAGCGTCCCTTCTGCCAGTTCCCTGTTGTGGTTGATGCCGATATTCTTGATGCTCACGTCGTGCATTGCCAGAAGGGAGGCGATGGCAGCAATGGCGCCAGGTTTGTCGGCGATGTCCACGGTAAACACATACTCCGCCTTGATGGGACCGCTTGGCGCGCTGATAAAGGATTCCCTGTAATTTCTTGCCGTATCAAAGAAACGGTAAAGGGTGTCTTTTTTATGTTTGTCTATATCATCTGCAATTGTCCTGAGGTACTGAATGTACGCCCGAAGCAGTTTGGAAATATTATCCGCGTTGGTCAGGCAGATCTGCTGCCACATTTCCGGGGAGGAGGAGGCGATTCTTGTAATATCCTTGAAACCGCCTGCGGCGATCATTTTCATCACCCCGTCCTCGGAGTCGCTGCTTTTCACCAGATTGACCAAAGAGGCGGCGATCACGTGAGGCAGATGGGAGATGGCGGCAGTCACATAGTCGTGTTCCCCGTAAGATAAAATAAGCGGAATCGCGCCTATGCTCTCCACAAGCGCACGGTATGTCTCCACCTTTTCGGCAGGGGCTTCGGCGGAAGGCGTCAGAATGTAGTAGGCGTTTTCCAGAAGGGATGCATTGGCATTCTGGTAGCCGAAACGCTCGGAACCCGCCATGGGGTGACCGCCGATAAACTGCTTTTGTAGCTGCAGTTCTTCAATCTGCTTATGAATGCCGGTCTTGACACTCCCCACGTCCGTCAGAATGGTGTCGGGGGAGAGGTGGGGTTTCAGTGCCAGCAGATTTTCCGCATTGCGGGAAACCGGCGCGCACAAAAAGATATAGTCGCAGTTTTCGAAGGAATCGTCAACGGCAGGACAGATTTGGTCGATCACCTGTTCCTTGACCGCGAGATTAAGAGACTCTGTATGGATATCGTAGGCGATAAGGCGGGCGTCCGGCAGATGGTGCCTGATTGCTTTGGCGATGGAGCCGCCGATCAGCCCGAGCCCGATAAAACCGCAGGTGAGTGTGTTTATCATGTCAGTACCTCGTAAGTTTATTTTTCGTTTTTAAGATATCACAAAACGGGAGGGAAATCAAACGGCATAATTTCTTTCACGGTATTTTCCTGGAGTGATGCCTGTAAATTTTCTAAAAGCATAGGTAAAAGCGCTTTGTGAAGAATATCCAAGCGACGCAGAGATTTCAAAATAACTCAGATTACTGTATTTTAACAGATTTTGCGCCGTATCCATTTTGGCGGCAGTGACATAAGCTTTGATGGTTTGCCCGGTATCCTGCTTAAATAATTTGGACAGATAGGATACATTTAGATTTGTAAAATCAGCTAATCCTTTCGCAGATAAGTCTGCGTTTAGATCTTCATAAATATGATCGATACATTTTCTGACATGAATGGATATGATGTCGTCCTTTTTTATTTCGCCTATCCGTTTCGCAAAATCCAGACACATATCCTCAAGCAAAAGCTGCAGATCATCACATGTGGAAGCAGCATCAGATTTTTGACTGTAGATATCTGCAATCATATAAGCTTCATCATGTCCCAGGCCGCTTCCCAAACCCGATTCTGCAAGGAGTGTTGCGATAATCACAAAATGATACTTCATATTGTGTAATTGATTTTCAGATAAAATTCTTCCTACGGCAGAAAGCTTTACTTCTCCAGAAGAAATAAAAGTGTTCAACTTTTCTGTATCGCCGCTCGTTATGGCTTCCAATATACCATCTTCCAAATAGTATGGTTTCTTTTGATATCCATGTACCTTTTGCAGATATAGCTGCCTGTTAAGTTCTATTCTTATTTTCATAAGAGACTCCTTTATCTCATAATCAATGCTGCATTCCTAAAGCAGCATCATCTTAAGTATTTGTGATAATACCATAGTTTTGATAAAAAGGCGAGGGTTTCGATATAAATTTTATATCAATGATGATAAAACGAAATAAAATTGGTTTGAGGAAGGTGTCATCATGGATCAAATAGATTTTACCAGAGGTTCCATAACAAAGTCATTCTGCAGGTTTTTCTTTCCAATGCTGTTGGCCAATATATTACAACAGGTATATTCCTTTACGGACATGGTTATCATCGGGCAGGGCCTGGGAGACCGTTCCCTTGCCGCTGTCGGTAACTTTACAACTATTTCCTTTTTCTTAACAGGGTTTATTATGGGAATCACAAACGGCTTTTCTGTCAATATATCTCAAGCTTGTGGCGAAAAGGAGTCTGGTAAGCTGAAAAAAATAATTGCATCTTCGCTAAAAATAACTGCTGTATTTGCGGTTCTTTTTTCGATGATAGGGTTGCTGCTTCTAAAACCAATGTTACAGATCATGCAGACAGACCAGGAACTTTTAAACGATTGTATGGCGTACGGCTGTATCATATTCGGCGGTTTGCCCATTCTGGCGGCATACCAGTTACTGTCCTCCGTTTTAAGGGGAGTTGGCGACAGTAAAACGCCCTTATTCGCAATCGGTGTTTCATCCGCATGCAACATAATATTAGATATATTGTTTCTTTATTTATTCCATTCCGGCATTTCTGGACCGGCTTATGCAACAGTCCTTTCACAATTACTCGCTGCAGGCATTTGTTATTTTCGATTACATAGGATGAAGGAACGAAAGATTACCAGAAGTGATTTCGTGTTCCATTTCAGATTGGATATGGAATTGTTGAAAAACGGCTTGCCAATGGCATTTATGCATGCAATGACTTCAGTCGGCTGCATATTTGTTCAAAGCTGTATTAACGGTTATGGTGTTGCTTATACATCGGCATATGCAGTCTGCAATAAATATCTGAATTTTTTTATGCTGCCGGGAATAACGATCGGCTTTACCATATCTTCGTTTACAGGTCAGAATTTTGGCGGCAAGGAGTTTAAAAGAATTCGCGGCGGTACAAAAATGGCGTGCATAATGGCGGTTCTCTCAGCGCTGTTACTTGGAATGGTACTGTTTTTCTTCTCCGATTTACTGGCAAAAATTATGCTTACCGGGCAGGAAGCGGCTGCCTGTGCTTCCATATATCTGAGATTTTTAGCATTATTTATGGTTCTTCTGAATGCATTGTTTGTTTTTCGAAGCTGTGTTCAGGGATTAGGGAAACCGGCTGTACCTATGTGTTCCGGCATCGTTGAAATGCTGATTCGCATACCGGCTGTTTACTTCGGATTACCTATATTTGGATTTGCGGCGGCCATATATGCTGAAGGCATAGCCTGGATAGGAGCATTGGCGCTCAATGGTATTTCATATATATGTTTTCTAAAAAAATACGAAAGGCATGGCTGTTGATAGAATCGTGTTTTCACAATCTGTGCAGAATGTATAAATAGTTGTTGAAATTGTTCTGAAAATTTAGTAAAATGTATTTACAACTTAGCGCCATGATTTTGTTTGGCTTTGGGTGGTGAATAAAGAACAACAGAATTGGAGGGTTACAAGGCATGAATGTTTACACAACGGATAAGATTCGTAATGTGGTTTTGCTGGGACATGGGGGATGCGGCAAGACCAGTCTGGTGGAAGCGATGGCTTACCTTTCCGGTATCACATCCAGAATGGGTAAGATAGACGATGGGAACACGGTGAGCGATTTCGGTAAGGAGGAACAGAAGCGCCATATTTCCATCGCCACGTCTGTTGTTCCGATTGAGTGGGAAGGCACGAAGATCAATGTGCTGGATTCCCCGGGCTTTTTTGATTTCGTAGGTGAAGTGGAAGAGGCAGTCAGCGCGGCGGATGCGGCGATCATCGTCGTTTCCGGCAAGGCTGGCTTGGAGGTCGGTACAGAGAAGGCGTGGGAGATCTGCGAGAAATATAAGCTGCCCCGTTTTGTGTTTGTGACGGATATGGATATCGACAACGCATCTTTCAGACAGGTTGTGGAGGATATGACCGAAAAGTACGGGAAGAAAATCGCTCCCTTCCATCTGCCGATCCGTGAAAATGAGAAGTTTGTGGGCTATATCAATGTGATTACCGAGCAGGCATACCGCTGGGAAGGCAAGGAAGTCGTAGAGTGCGAGATGCCAGAGTACAGCAAGGAAAACCTGCAGCTGTGCCGCGACACGCTGATGGAGGCGGTTGCCGAGACGAGCGAGGATTTCATGGAACGCTACTTTAACGGTGATACTTTCTCGGAGGCGGAGATTCGTTCGGCTATGCGCACCAACGTGATGGACGGCAGTGTGGTGCCTATGTCCATGGGTTCCAACGTGCTCTGTCAGGGAATCTTCACGCTGCTTGACGATATCGTAAAATATATGCCCAGCCCGGAAAACCGGGAGATTGCGGGCGTTGACTTAAAGACCAACGAAGTTTTTCAGGCGAACTTTGACTTCTCCAAGGCGAAGTCGGCTTATATCTTTAAGACCATCGTGGATCCCTTTATCGGCAAATATTCGCTGATTAAGGTGTGCTCCGGCGTATTCAAGAGCGACGACATGATCTACAACGACGAGAAGGAAGTGGAGGAGAAGATCAGCAAGCTCTATGTGATGCAGGGCAGCAAGCCCATCGAGGTCAAGGAGCTTCATGCGGGTGATATCGGCGCGATTGCGAAGCTGACGGCGGCGCGGACCGGCAATACCCTTTCCACCAAGGCACGCATTATCCGTTACGGAAAGACAGAGATCTCCACACCTTATACATACAAACGATATAAGGCAAAGAACAAGGGAGATGTGGATAAGGTTTCCCAGGCACTGCAGAAGATGCGCCATGAGGACCAGACGCTTCAGGTGGTCAATGACGCGGAGAACAAACAGTCCCTGCTCTACGGCATGGGCGATCTGCATCTGGATGTGGTTGTCAGCCGCCTTCTCAATGAATATAAGGTGGAGATCGAGCTCACTGAGCCGAAGATTGCATACAAGGAGACGATCCGCAAGAAATCCGATGTGGAGCACAAGTATAAAAAGCAGTCCGGCGGTCATGGCCAGTACGGTCATGTAAAGATGCGCTTTGAGCCGTCGGGCGATCTGGAGACACCTTTCGAATTTACACAGGAAGTAGTGGGCGGCGCGGTGCCGAAGAATTACTTCCCGGCGGTAGAGAAGGGCTTGCAGGATTCCGTTCAGGCGGGGCCTCTGGCAGCTTACCCCGTGGTGGGCGTGAAGGCGGTTCTCTACGACGGATCCTATCACCCGGTGGATTCCTCAGAGATGGCGTTCAAGATGGCGACGATTCAGGCGTTCAAGAAGGGATTCATGGAGGCAGGACCCGTACTTCTTGAGCCGATTGCAAACCTGCAGGTGACCGTACCCGAATCCTATACAGGCGACGTGATGGGCGACCTGAATAAGAGAAGGGGCAGGGTGCTCGGCATGAATCCCGCAGGGGACGGCAAGACCGTGGTTGAGGCGGATATTCCGGTGGCATGCTTAAGCGGTTACTGCACCGACCTCCGTTCCATGACCGGCGGACGCGGCACTTACAAGTATGAGTTCGCGAGATACGAGCAGGCGCCCAGCGATGTGCAGGAAAAGGAAGTGGCGGCGAGAGCGAAGGCTGTTGCGGAGGCGAGTGCGGAGGCATAACAGATAGTTGAGGTATGATGGCGGATATCCTTTCGGTTTTTGGAGAGGGTATCCGCTTTTTATGAACACGCCTGCACAGGGAAAGAAGAAAAGAGAGGGAGTTTACCGTTGAAATATACAGGCAGTGCCACGACCAAATTAAATTTATTGCGAAAGACAGTAGTCGGTCTTTTCTTTTTTCTGTGTCTCGGACAGGGGCTTTATGTCCATGCAGGAGAAGCGGTCTTTGAGAAGGACGGGGAAGTTTATCTGATCCGGTCCGCGCAGGACATGCGGACGCTGGCGCTCCTGGTGAACGGAAACAGGGAAGTGGAGCCGGGGGTGGCGGCGCACAGCGCTTCATACCGGCTGACCCGCGATATTGACTTGTCTGCTTACTGCAAAGGAGCGGCGGGCTGGGAACCCATCGGATGCGGGCGTGATGAGGGAGAGGACGAAACGTTTGTGAGGGAATTTAACGGCACCTTTGACGGCGGGGAGCATGTGGTGGAGGGATTATATATCAATTTACCCGGCGGAGAAGATCAAGGACTGTTTGGAACAAGGACTTATCTGTCTGAAGAGTGCGACAGTGCGGCATATCGGGAAAGCGGACGCACCGTGATAAAAAATCTTTACATTAAGGACTGCGACATTACGGGCGGGCTGAATGTGGGCGGCGTCATGGGTGGCATGACGATTACGAGCGGTCTGCGAAGCGGGGGAGATTTATTGATAGAAAACTGCCATGTGACGGGGAAGATTACCGGCTTTGACTCGGCAGGCGGTATCACAGGAGCGGCTTCTGTTGTGGAAAACTGCAGTTTTGCGGGTACTGTGGAAGCTTACAGCGCGGTGGGCGGTATTGCGGGAATCGCATATTACATCCGTGGGTGCGCCGTACATGCCATGGTAGAGGGCGGCTTTGACCAGTCGGGCGGCGACACGGGCGGTATTGGCGGAGTTGCCATCTGCGTGCGGGACAGCTATACGGTCGGCACCGTGACGGGGACTGACAATATTGGCGGTATTGCAGGCAGGGGATCCTGTTTGACCGGCTGCTATGCAAGGGCGGATGTGACGGGAGATAAGTACACGGGTGAGCTGCTCGGCTATCCGCAAAAGTTTGATGGGATACCATTGCCGGAAGGTGCGTCTGACGAGGTCGAAATCGAAAACTGTCTGTCGGAAGGGGAAGATATAACAGACTTTAAAGAATTTATGGAAAAAACAGAGCAGGATGTGTGGCGCTGTGCGGCTGACGATGCCTATCCCAATCTTTCATGGGAGAAGGAGAGACGGTTCGGTTATACAGTCACCACCACGGTGCAGGCGGGGGACAGCCTGTGGGAGCTTGCTGATCAGATGTACGGGGACGGGCATTTCTGGACACAGATTTATGAGGAGAATCAGAAGCATATCGGCAAAGACGCGAGTCTGCTCGCGGCAGGGACGGATCTGGAGATCACGGTGAACGCGTCGCAGGCTGACTACGCGTCGAGGGGGAATATCTGGGAGCAGGAACAGGCTTTTCTGGAGGAAGGAAAAAAGCGGGGTTTGGCGAAGGAAGAGTTAAAGCGTTTTTTTCGCAGACTGCTTGCGGATGACCTGTGGAACGGTGTGGTATGGAAGCGGGAAGGCGCGTCGAAGGATTCCCACAGGCAGATTAACGACTGGGTGATTGCCGACCTGGACGGAAACGGACAGGCGGACATGGTTGTGATGGCAGGGGAGGGGAGCCTGCTTGTTCCCGGTGAAATCTGGCTCTATTTCAACGAGGAACCGGCTTATGTCCTGAAGGATGAAAGCGCTTTCTATGAGGACCATTTTTGCTTTGGCTCTACTTTTTGGGAAGCGCCTTTTATGGCAGATTTAGATAATGACGGCAGGCCGGAGCTGCTGTTTGCGGTGTTTAATGGCGGCAACGGCGGACCGGGTGGAAGAGACCATTGTCTGTTCCGGCGTGTGGGGGATGAGTGGGTGGACTGTCTGAAGGAGATTCCAAATGAGCGGGAATGGGCTGGAGAGCCCGAACTGCATATTGATGTGACATGTATCGGCGTGAATCGCTATGAGGCATACTGCCCCTATCTGGACGAGCGCATCGAATTTGACGGATGGAATATTCGTGAAATTGGGGAAAACGAGTATGGGCACACGGGCGGTGCAAACATCAGGGGGTTTTTTGATTTCGAGCGAGTCACGTATCAGGGGAAGAACGCCCTTAAATGCCGGGAGTATCTGAGCGGGGAAGGCGGAAACGCGCACGGTGTCGGCGAGGCGGTGTTTATCCTCGCCTGGGACGCGGACGGCGTGTGCCGCGTGGCGGACTGGTGGGTGGAAGGCTGGACGTAGGGACAAAGAGAAGGAGCAGGTGATGAGCCTGCTCCTCTTGGCATACGGATTAGTTCCACTTGTTGTTTTTTTGTGTCACACCGCGCACGCTGCCGCCGAACCCCTGCCATATGACGGGCGCTTTGTCGCCGGTGCAGTTTTCGAGCGTGACGTCTTTCACATGGGCATTCGACTGTCCGAGAATCTGAATGGTTCCGCCGGCGTTTCCCTGAAACCGGGAATGGGAGATTGTTATATTGCTGCAGGTATAGCCATTGTTTGGCTCAATGTCGATGCCGTACTCCGGGGAAGTGCCGCTGGCATAGTTAAACTCGCAGTTTTCGACCGTGACATTGGATGCGTCCGTGATGGACAGATTGTTTCTTCTGTTATGATGGAGATTACAGTTCGTAATGTTTATGCCGCTGCTGTAAAATCTCTTTCTGTTTCCGTCAGAATCCCAGCCATCGTACAAGCCCAGATAAATACCGTCGCCCCAGCACTCAGAAATTTCCACGTCCTGAATGTGAACGTTCGTGCAGCCTGCAATGTTAATGCCGTGTCCCCATTCGCCGCTGCTGCCTGTGTGGGAGCTGCGTTCGCCGATGAGCCTGCCGCCGGAAATCACTACGTTTTTACGACCAAAAGCCCATATGATTTGGGAATTTGCCTTATCATTTCCGATTGCCACAAGCTGCGCGTCGGGCGACATGATGAAAGCCTGGTTGTCTCTCAGCACAATACCGTCCGTCACATCAATATGGTAACCCCCTTCCGGCAGATACATATAATCATATTTGCCGGGATCATGCTCCCAGATCCATAACAGACCGTTGATCTTTTCTGTGTCGTCAGTACAGCCCGGTTCCTGACGATAGATAAGGGCTTTGGAGTTATTTCCCGGATCAGCCGTGTCCCCTTCCACGATAACATAGCACAGATGCATATTATCTCTACTGCCTATATAAACTTTTATGGCGGCGGCGCCCACTCTTTTCATGGTGAGCAGACCTCTGTCACTGACAGAAACCGCATTTGGGTTGTCGCTCTCAAAGGTAACGCTGTCGGCAAGAATTTCCTGATTTACATTTCCATCCAGCGTCAATTGATACGTGCCGCCGACTTTCCCCATGATGGTCTGACCCGCCTGTGTGAAAAAGGACACGCCTATGGTTATTTTACATGACGCTTTTCTGTTTCCGTCCTGTGTGGCTGCCGTTATGGTTACCGTTCCCGTGCTCTGTGCGCGGATGATGGCGGAAGACGAAAAACTGTTTTGCGGACTGCCGTCCATATCAGCGCTGACGGGATCCACCGTGGCAACCTTACTGTTTGAGCTGGTCCAGATCACAGTCGCATTTGTTAAGGGCTGTGCCGTTGTCTCCGGCGTAAGTATGGCGGTCAGTTTTCTCTGTTCTTCATTTGAAGCGAGAGAGAATTTATGGCTTGTTTTGTCCAATCGGATTCCTTTCACGCGGTTGACGACGTAAACCTTCTTCTGGATTCTGAAAGAACAGGTTCTTGTGCCGCCGTACGCCCCGGTCCCGTGCAGGGTTACTCTCGCTGTGCCTGTCCTGATATTGTTTATATATGTGGATTCCAAGATTTCAAAGCAGGCGTCTTTTTCCGCCAGTTCTTTTTTGGCTCTTTGGTCCGCGGTGTTTGCATACACATGAATATCACTTTTTTCCAGCCGGATTTCCCTGCCTGTGTAGGTCTGCGGATCAATATCAATCCTCAGTCTGCCGATATCGTTCATCCTGTCATAGATTCGGTATGTGCCCGTAAGCGTACCTTCATAAAAGCCGGTTCCCGTAACCTTCACGGTAACGGTTGTGCCGACAGGGGGGACGGCATTCGGATTTTCCGGCTCCATGCCGTCATAGTAGTATTCGATGTCCCGGATGTAATCTGTTCTTGCCGCCAGTCTTTTTCCGTTCGTATCCGTCACGGTGACGTTTGCCTTCCATGTATTGGGTCTTGCGTTATACTGTTTATCGGGAATCGTCAGGTTTGCCTTGCTGATGTCAGCCTTTGTCACAGTGAGAGTCACCACCTGTTCATAGCCCTTATAATTGCCTTTTCCACTGATGGTGCAGGTCATGTCTTTCTGCGTCTCCGCCGTGGGTTTTCGGTTGTCCTTTAGCTGCACGGTATAATCGGTCCTGCTGTTTAATACGGTATAATTTTCATCCCGTATATAAAATTCCGGCTCTGCGCCGTTTTTCTGATAGGGGATGGCAAGGGAACCGTCGGCGTTTTCTGTCACATTGTCACCCCAGACAATGGTCAGGTTCCGGCTGTCGCTGTTTGGCGTAATACGGTATCTTTTTGTGACGGCGCCTGTGTATCTGCCGATGCCCTTAAAAGTGACCGCCACGTTTCCGACATTTTTTGCATTGCCGTATTTTATGGTATAATCGGTTCCCTCCACGAGGGCATCGGAACCGAATCGCAGCAAATCCGCTTTTTCCTGGAATATGCCGCCGTTTTTATCTGCGGTCTGTTGGGAGAAGGTTATCTCATCCTTCCAGTTCGCGCCGAAGACAGCGCCGCTGATTTTCCTGTCCCCGGCAAGTCTCAGACTGATTTTCTTACAGCCGCGGTAACCGGCGTCTCTGCCGGCAACTGTAGGGAATACCGTCAAATAGGCGCCTTCGATTCCGCTTGCGCAGACTTCGTAATCAAAAAGCCCTGCATCCAGAGTCACGTTGCTTATTCTAAGCGTCTCAATTTTTACATCTGTTTTGGACAGAGGCGTTCCGCAGTAATCGTACCGGGCTTTGTCAAGCTTTACCAGTGCGGTGCCGAAATTCTTCTTTTTCAGATCATTGTCCAGTACGACAAGTTCCATCTGAAACGAGCCTGCAAAATTACCTGTTCCGCTGACTGTATAGTGATAGACCACGCCAGGCTCATAGGAGTCGCCCTTTGTATAATCTGCCCCATTTAGCTCCTTGGTCAGGGGCGCATAGTCACAGACGAAATCTCTCTTTAACGCCAGCCTTTTTTTGCCGAAGTTCAGGACAGGAGCGGGGATATTTATTCTTTTGCCATAGTTGACCGTCTGCTCATAAGCGGGTGTTTTTGCGCTGTCTGCAGCATAGATATCAATCTGGTTGATATCCAGCGGCTTGATCGTATAGTACAGGGTCACGCTGCCCTGATACTGTCCTCTGAGGGTGATGGTCACGCTGGGGGCGTTGACTGTATTCCATCTGGCGGCATTGGTGTTATTTCTGTAAGTCAGGGTATAATCCGTTTTTTCTGTCATCAGGTTTTCTTTATAGTAGACGCGGAGGTTCTGCCTGACCTGCTGACCTGTATAGACAAGCTTGTCGCTTTCTCTTTCAAAACCTGCCACCCGGATTTCGTTGGAGAGATCAAGCAGTTTGCTGCCGGAGTCTGCTGCATCCGGCACGACGTCCACCGCGACGGACGCGGTTTTGCCGCCGCAGGATAGTGTGGCCGACATAACGTCTGCTTTTTCTGACTCCAGTGACAGTACGGTACTCTCGGCAGGCATGGAGATACCAGTCGCACTGCTGTTCTTATCCGCAATCAAAGCATCGTCTTCGGGGAAAGCGTCCACGAAAAACGCATCGGCGCTGTTTTCCGGGGCAGTAGAATTTTCCGAGACGGATAAGCCGTCCTGCGCGGGGTCTGCGTCGGCTTCTGCTGCATCGGCAGAGCCGTCGGCTGTCTGGTCTGTGTCTGCGTCGGCGTCATTTTTGGGTAAAAAAGGCACGGTGGCGGCAGAATAGAAAGTTTCCGCTTTTCCGTCACCGATTTCCAGGTAGTATGCCGCCCGGATATAGTAGTCGTAATTCTCAGTCTCCGCTTCGAATACATCATTCGGATTCTCTTTAACGACAGAGGAGAGCGCTTCGGGGACAAGTGTCATCATTCCGTCACATTCGCTCTCTGCGTCCGTCATTTCTTCCATGATAAAGTAAGGCGAAGAGAGCACTGTCTCAAAGCCGTCCCAGTCGTCCTCCTCATCGAGAAGGCTTGCGCTCCCGAGTTCCATCCCCTTTTCACCGCGCAGTATACTCCATTCCAGCGCGCCTGCATCTTTATATTCGAGCGCGGCTTCCAGATTATAATTCACAAACAGAATCAGATTTTCTCCGGTCTCAAAGGACACAGGGCGATCGTAGATAAAAGTGTCGTCGTCCGCAGAGGGGAGCGCTTCTTTGTCGGAAATCTGTCCGATATGTAAAGCGGGCAGTTTTTCTGTTCTGTCCGTTTTTTCTGTTTCCCCGGCTCCGTCAATGTCCATGCTGCCGTCTGTTTCCACGCTGCCGTCAGTTTCGCCCGGTTCTGACAGGGTATCCGCGTACGGCAGGGGATTCGATTCCCCAACAGTGTTATGATCGGCTGAGGAATGGGAGAGTGCGTTGTCATCTTCGGGTGCAGCGTCATTCGTTTCCGGCGTTTCATTAAAAAACATAGTGTTTTCAGAAACCGTATTTCCTGCATACAGGGCGTTCTCTGCGGCAAATGCCGTCATGCCGCAGCAGTCGCCAAGCGCGACCGCTATGACAAGCGCTGCCGCAAGCCATCTGTTTTTATATCGCATCCATCAATTCCTCCTGCTTTCTTCTGCATGTCTGAAAATAACTGTATCATATGTGTTCTTTCAAATCATATTTTGTTGTAAGTGCGCAATTTATGCGATTATAACACATAGCAGGCGGGAAGGGGCTGGAATATTTTGCCGTCTCTTATTTTCCTGCGTTGACATCTCTGCCGTACCTGTGTTATATTTACCATGTTTCAGCAACAGTAAAATATATAGTCAGAAAGGCGGCTTAAGCGTGGGAGTTTTTATTCAGTGTGCACGTACCCGTTATCAGGGGCAGTAAAAAGCGGATAGTATCGTCTCATGTAGATGGGGTCTTTTTTGCGTGCGAATAAAAACAGAGAGTGCCTGAAATACGGCATTCTCCGCAGAGCGGAATCATAGCGTAAAGCAGGAAGATTTTGTTTACGGGGTCTGTCCTGCTTTTTTACTGTCTTTTTATCGGGAAATGGATTTGCCGGCAGGCGAATCCGGGTGTACAGGATAAAAAGGAGGCGCGCTATGCAGAAAAATAGGAGACAGGCAGACTATGACTATATAAAACAGGTATCGGATTCACAGAATTTTCTGACGGAACGGAAACTGATACAGAGGATTATCCGTCTGACGGATATACGGAAGGAGGATACGGTGCTGGAAATCGGCACCGGGAAAGGGCATCTGACGGAAGCCATTTGCCAGAGAGCGGGGAAAGTATGCTCGGTGGAAATCGACAGAAATCTTTTGGAGAGGGCAAAAAAGCGGCTGTCAAAATTTGAAAATGCAGAGTTGATTCCGGGAGATTTTATGAGATACCGTCTGCCGGAAAAAGGGAATTATAAGGTATTTGCAAACATTCCGTTCTTCCTGACGACACAGATTGTCGAGAAACTGACGCAGGGGAAGAATGCGCCGTCGGATATGTGGCTTGTGATGGAGAAGGGGGCGGCAAAACGGTTCACGGGCCTGCCTCGGGAGACGAAGAAGTCTCTGGAACTTAAGGTGCGGTGGGAGATGAAGATTGTGTACCATTTCCGCAGGGAGGATTTTCATCCGAAGCCGTCCGTGGACTCCGTGCTGGCGCATTTCTCAAAGAAGGCGGTTCCCGATCTGGGCGAAAGGGAATACCGTGCGTTTAAGAAGTTTGTAGAGCAGGGCATGAAGTACGGTGTCATGGGAAAAGGCGGACTGCTGACCACAAGACAGGCGTCGGCGGCTCTAAAGAGGGCAGGGCTGTATCATGCCTACGAGGACGGTGTCACGCTCTACATCCAGTGGCTCTGCCTGTTTCGATGCTATCAGGATATGAGGGGGAGAAAGTCATAAAAACAAGTTTCACCAGCCGGTTTCTACATCCCCGGCTGGTGAGATCCTTGATCACAATTTGAATTTTCCGGCTTCCGACTCAAGCTGTCCGGCAATGTCCCGGTTGCTTTCTGCTTCGTCTTTGATGCTTTCCATGCTCACAGTCATGTCGGAAGCCATTTCCGTGACACCAACAATGCCGTTTGCGCTTTCGGAGACGGCTATATTGACGGCGCCTACGGCTTCCTTGATACTGTTATCCCCGTCCACCGCAAATCCAGCAATGGAAGCCGCCATCTGCGCTTCTTCCACACCAAGCTGGATCATGCCAGTTTTGATGCGGGTGTAGGAATTGATCCCTATGACCGCACACATAACAATAATAAAGTAAAAATCAATGTATTTCTAAAAAATAAAATTACGCATAACCGGTTACGGACAGACCTTGGATGCTTCGCGAAACGGGGATACACGGAGCGCGAAACAGGTCGTGGACAGTAAGAAAACAGTTGACAAATCCGACAAGTATAATAAAATAAGTAAAGTAAAAGCCGTACGCGGCGGGAAAGGATCGGGCAGTAAAATGGCAGAAGTGTATAATCACAGAGAAGTGGAGACAAAATGGCAGAAGATCTGGGACGGCGAGAAGGCTTTCCAGACTTCGGAGGACTACTCCAAACCGAAATACTACGCGCTGGTGGAGTTCCCTTACCCATCGGGGCAGGGGCTTCATGTGGGACATCCGCGTCCCTACACGGCGCTTGACATTGTGGCGAGAAAGAGAAGGATGCAGGGCTACAACGTGCTCTATCCCATGGGCTGGGACGCGTTTGGTCTTCCAACGGAAAACTATGCGATCAAGAATCATATTCACCCGAAGATCGTGACACAGAACAACGTGGCGCGTTTCAAGAGCCAGCTGCATTCCCTGGGCTATTCCTTTGACTGGGAGCGGGAGGTCAACACCACCGATCCCAACTATTATAAGTGGACACAGTGGATTTTCCTGAAACTGTTTAAGGCGGGGCTTGCCTATAAATCCGAGATGCCGATCAACTGGTGCACTTCCTGTAAAGTGGGGCTTGCCAACGAGGAAGTGGTGAACGGCGTCTGCGAGCGCTGCGGCTCCGAGGTGGTCCGCAAGGTAAAGAGCCAGTGGATGTTAAAGATCACGGAGTACGCGGACAAGCTGATCGAAGGGCTTGACACGGTGGATTATGTGGAGCGCGTCAAGGTTTCCCAGAAGAACTGGATCGGGAAGTCCATGGGCGCGGAGGTGGATTTCTCCATCAAGGATAAGGAGGATAAGCTGCGTGTCTATACGACCCGCTGTGATACGCTGTTCGGCGCGACCTACATGGTGGTGTCCCCGGAGCATCCGATCATTGACAAATATAAGGACGAGCTGAAAAACTGGGACGACATCTGCGCTTACCGTGAGCAGGCGGCGAGAAAGTCCGACTTTGAGCGGGCGGAGCTTGCGAAGGAGAAGACCGGTGTGCGCATTGACGGCATGTCCGCTGTGAACCCGGTGAACGGCAAGGAGATACCGATCTATATTTCCGATTATGTGCTGATGAGCTACGGCACGGGCGCGATCATGGCGGTGCCGGCGCACGATGAGAGAGACTGGGAGTTCGCGAAGAAATTCGGGCTGCCCATCGTCGAGGTGGTTGCGGGCGGAAAGGACGTGCAGGAGGAAGTTTACACGGACGTGGCGGAGGGCACGCTTGTGAACTCGGATTTCCTGAACGGTTTAAGCGTGGCGGACGCCAAGGAGAAAATGATTGCTTTTCTTGAAGAGAAGGGCGTCGGCTGTGCCAAGACCAACTTTAAGCTGCGCGACTGGGTATTCTCCAGACAGCGTTACTGGGGTGAGCCGATTCCGATTGTAGAATGTGAGAAATGCGGTTTTGTGCCGCTTGACGAGAGCGAGCTGCCTCTGGAGCTTCCCGAGGTGGAGAGCTATATGCCGACCGACACGGGCGAGTCGCCGCTGGCGGCTATGACCGATTGGGTCAATACCACTTGCCCGTGCTGCGGCGGTCCCGCGAAGCGGGAGACGGACACGATGCCCCAGTGGGCGGGATCGTCCTGGTATTTCCTGCGCTACACGGACCCGAAGAACGAGAACGCGCTGGCAAGCAAAGAGGCATTAGATTACTGGATGCCCGTGGACTGGTACAACGGCGGTATGGAGCATACGACTTTGCATCTGCTGTATTCCCGGTTCTGGCACAAGTTCCTCTATGACCAGAAGGTGGTGCCCTGCCCGGAGCCTTACGCGAAGCGGACGTCCCACGGCATGATTCTGGGCTTGAATCCCCACTGTTTCTCGAATCTTCCGGCGGCGGAGCAGGAGTCGCTTCTTAAGGAGCACGGCAGCGAGAAGGCGGCAAGACAGGCTCTGAAAGAAAAATACGGTGAGATGGCGGAGCACCCAGTGGTGAAGATGTCCAAGTCTCTCGGCAACGTGGTGAATCCCGACGATATCGTGGCGGATTACGGCGCGGACACCCTGCGGACATACGAAATGTTCATCGGCGCGTTTGAGCTGAGTGCGGGCTGGAGCGAGGACGGCGTGAAGGGCTGCCGCAGGTTCCTCGAGAGAGTGTGGAAACTGCAGGATATCCTGACGGAAGGCATGGATTATTCCAAAGATATGGAGATTAAGATGCACCAGACCATCAAGAAGGTCAGCAGCGACTTTGAAAATCTCAAATACAATACGGCGATTGCGGCAATGATGACGCTTGTAAATGAATTTTATAAGAAGAACGCGGTGACGAAGGGCGAGTTTAAGACACTTCTTGCCCTGCTGAACCCTGTTGCACCGCATATCACCGAGGAACTGTGGCAGACGGTGGGCTTTGAGGGCAGGGTTTACCAGACTGTATGGCCCACATACGAGGAAGCCAAGACTGTGGAGTCCACGGTGGAGATCATGGTGCAGATTAACGGCAAGAACCGGGCGACCTTAAATATCGGCAAGGACGACCCGAAGGACGAGGTGATCACGAAGGCGAAGGAAGCGATCGCAGACAAACTGACGGGAACGATCGTGAAGGAGATTTACGTGCCCGGGAGACTGGTAAATATCGTGCAGAAGTAAAAGCGCCGCTGTCACAATGGGGGATGCCCGCTGGCATTTTACTTTAGAATAGGGCGGAGGCTGAGATGTTTGTTGATTATCATGTGCACACAGATTACAGCGACGATTCCGACTATCCCATGGAGGATGTGGTGAAAGACGCCATCCGGCTTGGTATGGACGAAATCTGCTTTACGGACCATGTGGACTACGGGGCGAAGGTGGACTGGGACAGCGGGGAGGAGATTCCCTATTGCAATGGTCATGCCATGGTGAATGTGGATTATCCCGCTTATGTAGAGGAAATTCGGAGCCTGGGGGAGCGGTATGGCAGACGGCTTGCCATAAAAATGGGGCTGGAATTTGGGATGCAGAAGCACACAATCCCTCAGTTTGAAGCCTTATATCGGAGATATCCCTTCGATTTTATTATATTGTCGGTTCATCAGATCGAGGATAAAGGATTCTGGTCGCAGGAGTTCCAGCAGGGACGGACGCAGAAAGAGTACAACGAACGATATTATGAGGAGCTTTTATATCTTGTAAGGCATTACCAGAATTACAGTGTGCTCGGACATCTGGATCTGGTGTTAAGATACGATAAACAGGGCATTTATCCTTTTCACTATGTGAAACATTATGTGGAGGAAATTCTTGCGGAGGTCATTAAAAACGGGAAGGGCGTTGAGATCAATACCTCTTCCCACCGTTATGGAGTTGCAGATTCCACACCTTCCAAGAAAATACTTACGATGTATCATGAGATGGGCGGAGAAATCCTGACGCTTGGCAGCGACAGCCACGCGCCGGCGCATCTCGGGACATATATGGAGGAGTCGAAAAAGCTGCTAAAAGAGATCGGCTTTCGGTCTTTTTGTACTTATGAAAAGATGCAGCCAGTTTTTCATGAACTATGATGCAATCATAAGAAAAAGCCGGAGTCATTGTAGGGATGGCTTCGGCTTTCTGCTGCTCTGCGTTCTATTTCTTTCTCATCCGCATCATTTTATCTATGGTTGCGGCTTCCTCCGGCGAGGATTCCTTTTTGATGACGGCGACGATTGTATCGATCTCCGCATTGGTAAAAGTAATGTGATCCGCCTGTCCTCTCTTGGCGACCGCCATCAGGAAAGGCAGCATCTGCTCCCGGCTCATACCGCGGCTCTCAAAGACGAGAGCCTGCAGGAAGTCCAGTTTCGCCTTGTCGATTCCGGCGAGGGATGGGTCGTTCATCCAGTCATTATTCATGGTAAAACCTCCCGTGTGAATCAAATTTGGTAGTTCGGGATAACTATTTTGGGGAGAATACGGCGCAGCCTACGGTTCGGCGCCGGATGGCTGCTGCTGAAACATTTCGTACATTTCCCGCTGCTCCGGGGTGAGCATCTGCATCAGCATATCCATCATGGGAGAGCCGGGAGACGCTGCGCTTTCGGAACTGTCCGCGGCATCCCCGGGCGGATCTGACCCGGAAAGCGGATTTCCAAACAGGGAATCCATATTCATGTCGGGGAAGATTTCCTGCATGGCGCTCATGGTCTGGGTCATTTCCTGTACGGTCTCTAGCGTCTGAAGCATGTTCTGTATCTGCTCTAACTGCCGGATTTCCTCCGGGGTGGAGTAGAGGCAGAGTTCCTTACAGAGCTTTTTCAGGTCGGGTTTTTCCGGCTGGGAAAGCCCGCATCCGCTAAGCGCAGCAGTGCGTTTTTTGGTGAGATTTATCGTGTATTGCAGCTCCATATATTTGATGTATACTGCCAGATGTTTCTGCATGGAAGGTTCTATGTAGGGGAGAAGAACCTTGAGCTTCTGGATCTGGTTAGTGGTGTATAAGGCATCGAATGCCATAACATTTGACGCGTCTTCCCTTTTTTCTGCCATAAGCTATGCCTTTCTGATGCCGTTTTTCTCTATAGTATATGACACATAAGAGAAAAATAGGCTCCGGCTCTGACGTGGATAATCGGAGCCTATTTCTCGGATGTGTGTAAAAGATGTGACTGGCGTCAGCAGCCCGCCCGTAAGGACGGGCTGTTACGCGTGGGGATGGTTAATTGTGCCGCTTAGTTGTTGCAGCAGCAGGATAAGAGGATCAGAATCCAGATCCAGGAACAGCAGTTATTGTCGTTGCCGCCAAAGAGGCTGTTGCCGCCGAAGAAGCCGCCGCCACAGCCGCAGCCGTCGCCGTTACCGCCGCAGCAGGATAACAGGATCAGAATCCAAATCCAGGAACCGCATCCGTTGTTGGCAGGTGCGGGGGTGCTGCATCCGCAGTGTGTAGCTGTAAGATCACTCATGTTAGTGCCCTCCAAATGTTAGTTATGGTTTATCTTATGTGGGGGAAGTGAATTTGTGCCTGTGGGAAAGAATAATATTTCCTTTGATGAAACTTTTGGCAGGGGTGATTCGTATTACTGTTGAAAGATAAAATGGAAAAAGACAGAATTTATTTAACATTGTGACGCAGAAAACGGCGACAGGAGGAAACTTAAAATGCATGTAAACGGATATGGAACGGCAAACTGTCAGGCGACGGGATATATGGCAGGAAAAACGGCAAAGCGCGTGCAGCAGAGTCGGTTTTTAGAGGCGGCATCTGAACAGATACTGCATAAAGAAAGGGATTATGATGAGGAAGCTTTTGAAAGCGTGGGCGCCAACGCGCCTGAGGAAGTGAAGCAGGCATGGATGGAGGCGGCGAAGGAAATCGGAGCAAATGGACTCGGAATCGGGAAAAACGGTATGATGACGCATATTTCCCAGATGATGGTGGAGCGCGTCGAGAGAGGATGGAACGGCGGCAATCCGAATGATATTTTGGGAAGCAGTGTGCAGTCCGCGCTCCGTGCCGCGAAGGAGGCGCTTTATGATCTGGATCATCCGCTTGCGGCAGGACATGCACGAAGCATCGAGGTGCAGAACAGCCGCATGCAGGAAAGGAAATTCTATCTGGCGTTTATTGATCGTTTGGAGCGGCTATAATTTTTTCTAAAACACAGGCGGCTACAGACAGCCGCCTGTCCGGTCAATTCTTCTTGTGTCATTCCCGACTGTGTTCGCAGATGACGTATTTGCTTTCCCGTTGTAATATCCGTCTGTTTCTGTTCTTGGTTCAAAATAGTGCCTCCTTCTGGTACTGATTTTATCAATGATATTTCGCAATAGCAAGCAAGGAACGCTTGCATTCCAGTTCTATTTAAGCTACAGGAGGACTTGAAACGTATGTTCGGTTGTGGTAATATATCAATATGTCTGAAAACAGAAGGGAAAAAAACAGAAGAGAGGGCGGACGGCTCCGCAGGGCGGACATATGTCTCGTGGCATTTTTTCTGCTTCTGGCGCTGGGAGGTTTTGTCTGGTCTGCCGTGAGCCTTAGGGAAGGGCGGTCTTTGCAGATATCCTGTGACGGGGTGGTTATTGAGAAAGTAGCACTGGCACAGATGAAACGACATGACCCGGTGGGGGCGGAGCTTGGGAGCGCATCAGAAACAGTCCGCTATTGTCTGCTTCTTTATGTGAACGGGAGCGCCTCCTGCCAGTGGTATGGGGAAAGACCGGATCTTGCGGCAGCGGTTCCGGAAGGAAACAGTTTCAATCTTCTGGCTGTCTCCGAAGAGGATGTATGGATGGAAGCCGCCGACTGCCGGGATCAGATCTGCGTGCACCACATACCCATTTCGGGCGGCGGGGAAAGCATTATCTGTCTGCCGCACAGGCTTGTGGCGGAGATTGTGGGCGCGGCGGGTACGGAAACGCTGGATGTGACAGCAAAAGCGCAGGGAATAGAGGGAGAAACGGGATGGAGCAATGGTACGTTTCGGAATGGAGGCAGCCATGAGACGGACGGCTGAACTTGGTCTTATGCTGGCGCTTGCGCTGATCCTGTCCTATGTGGAATCCATGATTCCCTTTTCTTTCGGGATACCGGGGATTAAGCTGGGGCTGCCCAATCTGATCGTGCTGCTGCTTTTATATGAGAAGCCGAACACAGGGGGAGAGCGGGAAGCGCTTTTGGTAAATGTCTTGCGCATTGTCCTGTCCGGCTTTCTGTTCAGCAATCTTTATACCATTTTGTACGCCCTTGCGGGAGCCGCATTCAGCTTTGCAGCCATGGCTCTTGGCAGGCGGACGAAACGCTTTTCCATGATCGGAGTAAGCGTGTTCGGCGGCGTGTTCCACAATGTGGGGCAGCTTCTGGTGGCGATGGCGGTGGTGGAGACGCTGGCGGTTGCTTACTATGTGCCGTTTCTGATCGTGGCAGGCACGGTGACGGGGGCGGTTCTCGGGATTGCGGGAACGACACTTCTGCCTTATCTGAGGCGGCTTGAAGAGGAAAGAGAACAGAGAAAGTGAGTTTATCGGTTTAAGTAAAATATGGAGGAACGGGAGCCATGTACGCATACATAAGGGGAACGCTTGCAGAAGTCGCGGAGGACGCGGTTGTCGTGGAAGCGGGAGGAATCGGCTATAACATCAGGGTTTCCACAGCCACGGCGGCGCTTCTGCCCGGCGTAGGAAGCGAGGTGAAAATATATACTTATACGCTTGTCAGGGAGGACGCGTTTGCTCTTTTCGGCTTCCTGACAAGGGATGATCTGGAGATTTTCAAAAAGCTGATCGCTGTAAGTGGGATCGGTCCCAAGGGCGGTCTTGCGATTCTGTCGGTGATGAGCGCGGATGATTTGCGGTTCGCCGTTATGGCGGGGGATGCCAAAGCCATCGCCAAAGCGCCGGGTGTTGGCGCGAAGACGGCGGAGCGGGTGATTCTGGAGCTGCGGGATAAGATTTCCCTGGAGGATACCTTGAGGGGGCTTGGCGAGCCAGCAGGCGCGTCGGGAGCTGCCGCATCAGGCGCACAGGGCGGCGACAATCTGATGAGGCGGGAGGCGATCGAGGCTCTTGTGGCTCTCGGCTATTCCGCTTCCGACGCCACGGCTGCGGTGAAGAAGGTGGAGATTGCGGAGGACGCCACATCCGAAACGATCTTAAAGCTCGCACTAAAACATATGTTCTGACAGTTCGCTCGGAGCGTCATCTTATGAGCCGATGGCATTTTGCTCCATCTGAGCTTGCGAAGCAGCGGATAGTGCCTGAGGCACGGTTTTGCGAATGGGCGTGGGCTGAACACATGGGAGGAATACACAGTGATTTTCGGAAAACACATAAATAAATATTATCTCAAACACGCACCGATTCTGATTGTGGGTATCCTTGCGCTTATTTTTGTGGACTACTTCCAGCTGATCCTGCCGGAGCTTTACCGTATCGTGGTGAACGGTATGAACGGCGGCCTCGTGGAAGTGGGCGGGAAACTTGTGCCCTTTACCATGGACGTGCTGTTAAACGAGGTGTGCCGGCGCGCCATTGTGGTTATTCTTGTCATGGTGGTGGGGCGTTTTCTCTGGCGCGTCAGTTTTTACGGGGCGGCGATCAGGGTGGAGACCGATTTGCGCAACCGTATGTTTGACCATTGCAAAAATCTCTCGCAGGATTACTTTCAGGTGAACAAGGTCGGAAATCTGATGAGTCTGTTTACCAACGATCTGGACACCATACAGGAGTGCTTCGGGGATGGGATACTGATGTTCTGCGACGCGCTGTTTCTGGGGCTGCTCGCCTTCTTTAAAATGTGGAACATGGACAGGAGGCTGACGGGGCTTTCCATAATTCCCATGGTGATTCTGTTTTTGTTTGGTACGGTGATGTTTAAGGCGATGAAAGCGAAATGGGAGGTCAGGCAGGAGGCGTTTTCCAGACTTTCCGATTTTTCTCAGGAAAATTTTTCGGGCATTGCAGTAATCAAGGCTTTTGTGAAGGAGTATCTGGAACTTAGGGAGTTTGAGAAACTGAACCGGGAAAACGAGGATATCAATGTGGCGTATACCCGGATTGCCACGCTGCTCGATTGTCTGACGTTCCTGCTTGTGGAGTCGGTGATCTGCGTGATTCTGGGTTACGGCGGCTATCTGGTTTACTGCGGCAGGTTTGACGCAGGGCAGCTTGTGGAATATATTGTTTATTTTGATTCGATCATCTGGCCGGTTATGGCGGTGTCCATGCTGATTGAGAAGACTTCACGCGGAAAGGCGTCCTTAAACCGTGTCAGTGAGCTCCTGGACGCAGAGGTTACAGTAAAAGACAGGGAGAATGTGACGCGGCTGCATGACATGAAGGGGGAGATCGAGTTCAGGCGCCTTACCTTCCGTTATCCCGACGGGGAGACAGATGCGCTTAAGGACGTATCCTTTACCATTCACGCGGGAGAGAGCGTGGGTGTGGTGGGAAGGACCGGCTCCGGGAAGACCATTCTCGTGGATCTGATCCTGCGCGCCTACAATGTGCCGGACGGCATGCTCTTTATCGACGGGCACGACGTGAACACGGTTTCCATCCGCTCCGTGCGGGAGGGGTGTTCCTATGTGCCGCAGGACAATTTTCTCTTTTCCGATACTATTGAAAACAATATTTCCTTCGCGGTGGACGAAGTTTGCGATGCGCTGGTGGAGCGGGCCGCGAGGCTGTCCGACGTGCATGATGATATCATGGATTTTACTGCCGGATACCGAACGGTGCTGGGCGAGCGGGGCGTGACGGTTTCCGGCGGGCAGAAACAGCGGATTTCCATTGCCCGCGCGCTGATCAAGGAGTCGGCGGTTCTGATTCTGGACGATTCGGTTTCGGCGGTGGACATGAAGACCGAGAAAATCATTTTAAAAAACCTTCTGGAGAACAGAAGGGGCAGGACAACGATACTGATTGCCCACAGAATCTCCACGGTGGAGCACATGGATAAAATTATATTCATAGACGAAGGGTGTGTCCGCGCGGTGGGCAGCCATGAAACCCTCTATGAGACATGTGCGGATTACAGGCGCATGGTTGATCTGCAGCGAATGGAGGAGGAAGAAGGGGGTGAGGCAGATGTATGAGTATTATCCGTTGATCGTGGTGGGAGCGATAGTCGGGCTGTTTTCCCTCGTCCTTCTGATCGCCTACCTGACGGTGAAAGATAAGAAGCAGACGATGGGGTTTGAACGTCAGATCGGAGACCGGGAGATTATGGGGCGTCTCCTGCATTATGCGAAGCCGTATCTGACGCGGTTTCTTCTGGTGGGCGCCGTGATGCTTTTTACCATCGCCTATGATGTGGTTTCCCCTTTCATCATTGGGCGGATTGAGGAGACGGTCGCGGGAGATTTTGAGATGCCGCATATTTACAGGGCATTAGCGGTCTATGTGAGTATTCTGATCGTCTCCATGGTGTGCGCATACATACAGGCGGTGGTGCTGCAAAAGACGGGGCAGCGGATTATTTCCGTTATGAGGGAAGACCTGTTTGTGAAGATCGAGAGCCTTTCTCATGAGCAGTTAAACGCGATACCCGTCGGTAAGCTTGTGACCCGCGTGACCAACGACACCAACGCGATCTCCATGATGTTTACCAATCTGCTGGTCAATTTCGTGAAAAATATATTCGTGATTATCGGCGTGTTTGCGGCGATGCTCGTGCTGAGCTATGAGCTGACGCTGATGATCCTCTGCTTTGTGCCTTTCATTGTGCTGTTTACGGTGATTTTCCGCAAGTTTTCCAGACGCGCTTACCGAAAAGTGAAGGACTGTACCACGGATATCAACACCTATCTGTCCGAGAATCTTTCCGGCATCAAGATCACCCAGATTTTTAACAGGGAGGAGGTGAAGATGCAGGAATTCCGGGAAAAGAGCAACGCGCTGGGGAGGGCGAAGCAGGAGCAGATACTGGTGTTCGGTATTTTCCGTCCGCTGGTATACATGCTCTATGTCAGCTCCATTCTCTGCCTTTTGTATCTGGGCGGCAGAGGGTATTTGGAACATCAGGTGTTTATGGGGCAGGTGATCACAAGCGGCATGCTGGTGTCCTTTTATATGTACATTTCCAAGTTTTACAATCCGATCCAGAATCTGGCGGAGCAGTTTAACTGGCTGCAGTCGGCGTTTGCTTCAGCCGAGAAGGTTTTTGCGATTCTGGATATGGAACCTGTCATACAGGATGCGCCGGACGCGGTGGAGCTGGGGACGGTGAGGGGTGAGATCGAGTTTCGGGATGTCTGGTTCTCCTATGTGGAGGGAGAGTGGGTGTTAAAGGGCGTTTCCTTCCATGTGATGCCGAAGGAGACCGTTGCCTTCGTCGGTTCCACAGGATCGGGCAAGACGACGATTCTGTCACTTCTTTGCAGGAATTACGAGTTCCAGAAAGGGGAAATCCTGATCGACGGGATTGACATCCGCAAGATTAAAATTTCCTCCCTGCGAAGGCATTTCGGGCAGATGCTGCAGGATGTGTTCCTGTTTTCGGGGACGATCCGCAGTAATATCGCGCTGCGGGCGGAACATATTTCCGACGAGGAGATCCGGGAGGCATGCCGCTATGTGAACGCGGACCATTTTATTGATAAGCTGGAAAAGGGGCTGGATGAGGAAGTGCGGGAGAGGGGAAACAATTTTTCCGCGGGACAGCGGCAGCTTCTGTCCTTTGCCAGGACCATTGTGCATAAACCGGCGGTGATGATTCTGGACGAAGCGACGGCGAACATTGATACCGAAACAGAGCTTTTGATCCAGGATTCACTGGAAAAGATGCAGAATATCGGAACCATGCTGATGGTGGCGCACAGGCTTTCCACGATTCAGAATGCGGACAATATTGTCGTGTTGTCCCATGGAAAAATTGTCGAGCAGGGAACTCATCAGGAACTGCTTGAAAAGCGCGGAAAGTATTTTAAATTATATCATCTGCAGTACAGAAAAGAAGAGATGGAACGGAAAAAAGGCGGCACAGGCTGATAAACCGGTTACTTTTACACCCGCGCCATGCACTTGCTGCATGGTGTCGGAGCCAGCGCCGTCCGGCTGGGGAGACGGTATTATATTATAAAGGACGAGTCTGTCCGTGGATTCCGGGGGGCACATAGCGGAATTTTCGGGAATAGAGTTAATTTTGCGCAGGTTTTGCAGCTTCCTGCTCGGCATCTTCCGCCGCATACTGTTCCAACAGGCGCATGCCTGCGGTTTCCGTTACGGGCAGAGAGAATGCCACGGATTTTGCTTTTGTGCTGAGTCCTGCTTCATCCATAACGGCGCGCATGATGGCGTTTTTCTGTTCTTTTTTTACAACGATAAAGATGATTTCCTTCTCGGAGGCAAGGGTGACGCCTAAGAATTTGTCGGCGCTCTCCATGCCGGTGCCTTTGGCGTGGATCACGGTACCGCCGCCCGCCTGCATTTTTCTGGCGGCGTCCATAATCATTTCGGTATAACCCTGGTTGGCGATGATGACTAAAAGTTCATTTTTGGTATCCTTCAAAACTGTTTCCTCCTCATTTTCAAAGGTCTCTTCCCCCGTCAGGAAACGGAGCTGACGAAGGCCGCCGATACTTGCAAGCGGAATGATAAACGCGACGCCTGTGCCGGGAATGTCGATACGCATTTCCCGTTCCAGACCGCTTTTCAGTTTTTTCCATGTCTTTCTTGTGACGACAGAGAAGATCACTGCCTTTTCCGTGCCGTCCAGACCGAAATAGTCCATCAACTCGTTGGTGGCGGTCCCGTTACCGAGCGTGATGAAGTTGACCGGAACGTTGTATCTGTCGTAAAATGCCGCAAATTCCTTCGTGCGGTCCCTTGTGATGATGGCTGTCATCATATATAGTTCACTCATGGCTATCCTCCGTCTTTACGACTAAAGTTCGATAATAACATCTTCCGCCTCGGATGTGACTGCAGGCACCAGTCCCGCGAGCTGCCCGGCGAGCCGGCGTTTCTTCCTGCCGGATGCTTTCTGCCGCTGGGACAGCAGTCCGAGAAGCTGAATGGTGATAAGAGGCGTCATTGCCACCATCGCCACAATGCCGAAAGCGTCCGTCACGATGCTGCCGCCGACAGCGCCGCACGCACCCTGCGCGAGTGGGAGCAGAAATGCCGCGGTCATGGGACCGGAGGCAACGCCGCCGGAGTCGAAGGCGATGGCGGTATAGATTTTCGGCACGAAGAAAGAAATGCCGAGGGCAAAGGCATAGCCGGGAATCAGAAACCACATGACGGAGATGCCGGTCAGCACGCGCAGCATGGCGATCCCAAGGGAAATGGCGACACCAATGGAGAGACAGGTCCCCATGGAAGACGCGGAGATGGCGCCGTCGGTGATCTCCTCCACCTGTTTGTTCAGCACGTAGACGGCAGGCTCCGCCTTTACGATAAAGAAGCCCATAACCATGGCGATGGGAATGAGCAGCCACGGATTGGAGGAGGAGCCAAGTATCTGCCCCAGATAGTTTCCGGCAGGCATGAAGCCCACGTTTACGCCTGTCATAAACAAAACCAGCCCGATGTATGTATAGGCGAGACCGACCAGCATTTTGGAGAGGGTGCGTCTGGAAAGTTTCAGCACCGCAAGTTGGAACAGCCCGAAAAAGAGTACGATCGGAAAGAGGGAGACTGCAATCTCTGCTATGTAGGTAGGAAATCCCTGATGGAACAGCGACCACAGCTCCACGGAAGTCTCTACGGAGGGAATCACCGGCGGCACATAGCTGCTCTCGCCGGGGTGATAGATCATGCCGAGGATCAGGACAGACACGATAGGACCGATGGAGCAGAGCGCTACCAGACCGAAGCTGTCGTCCGCGGCATGGCGGTCGTTACGGATGGCGGCGACGCCCACGCCGAGCGCCATAATGAAGGGCACCGTCATTGGACCGGTGGTCACACCGCCGGAATCAAATGCCACGCTTAAAAAATCATCCGGCACGAAAAGCGCCAGCACAAAGACAAGAATATAGAAGAAGATTAAAAGGGGCGGCAGGGGGATGCGAAACAGCATACGGAGCAGCGCAATGACCAGAAAGAGGGCCACGCCGCCCGCCACAGCTCCGATCAGGATGCCGTTCGGAATGGAGGGCACCTGCCCGGCAAGCACCTGCAGGTCCGGCTCTGATACGGTGATGATAAAGCCCAAAAGGAAAGAAAGGGAAACGATAACGCTCACCTTTTTGCTTTTGGTCATGCAGGTACCTACCTTTTCGCCCATGGGAGACATGGCAAGCTCCGCGCCGAGCGTGAAAAACATCATGCCCAGAATCAGCAGGACCGCGCCGATCAGAAAGCATAAAAGAATGCTGGGGGAGATCGGAGCGACGGAGAAGCACAAAAAAAGCACGATAACAATGATCGGCAGCACAGCCACCAATGCCTCGCGCAGTTTTTCCATGAGTTTTCCGTGCAAAATTGTTCTTATCTGCAAAAAGTCACCCCGTTTAATATCATTTTAAAACTACCTATGACATTATCTTATAATGAATCGTGATGCTTGGCAAGAGCAAAAAATCGGGTAGGCAGGCGGACGGTGCAGAAAAATGGAGTCGGCTTGCGAAGCGGGTGGGAAAATGCTATGATTAGAGTGAAAAGAACTTCTAAAGCTCAGCAGCAAAGGCTGCTTCGCTAAGAAGTTCTATATTTGAGTACAACAAGGCTGTGACATGGAGGGAAAGATGTCCGGAAGAACGATCGAGACAAACCTGATAGAGGAAGACATTAAAATAGAAGGGTCGTTGCGCCCACAGAAGCTTGTTGACTATATTGGTCAGGAAAAGGTGAAGGACAATCTCAAAATTTATATTGAGGCGGCGAAACAGAGGGGGGACGCGCTGGACCATGTGCTGTTTTACGGACCGCCCGGGCTTGGCAAGACAACCCTCGCGGGCATTATCGCCAATGAGATGGGTGTACATATGAAAGTGACAAGCGGCCCGGCGATCGAGAAACCGGGTGAGATGGCGGCGATCCTCAACAATCTGCAGGAGGGCGACCTGCTCTTTGTGGACGAGATTCACAGGCTGAACCGGCAGGTGGAGGAAGTGCTGTATCCGGCAATGGAGGATTACGCCATTGACATTATGATCGGCAAGGGTCCCACGGCGCGTTCCATCCGTCTGGACCTGCCCCGGTTTACGCTGGTGGGGGCGACGACCAGGGCGGGGCTTCTGACCGCGCCGCTCAGGGACCGCTTCGGCGTGATTCACAGACTGGAGTTTTACACGGTGGAGGAGCTTACGGTCATCATCAGACAGTCGGCGAAAAAGCTGGGCGTGGAGATTGACGGGAAGGGAGCCGTGGAGCTGGCAAAGAGGAGCCGGGGGACGCCGCGTCTGGCGAACCGCATTCTGAAGCGTGTGCGGGATTTCGCGCAGGTAAAGTATGACGGCGCGATCACGGAAGAGGTCGCGAAGGTGGCGCTTGACCTGATGGATGTGGATAAGATGGGGCTGGATCATGTGGACAGGAATATTCTGATGACCATGATGGAGAAATTTAAAGGCGGTCCCGTAGGGCTTGACACGCTGGCGGCGGCGATCGGCGAGGACGCCGGGACGATCGAGGATGTGTATGAGCCTTATCTGATCCAGAATGGGTTTTTGAACCGCACGCCGAGGGGGCGGATGGTCACGGATTTGGCATACCGGCATTTCGGGCTGGAAATTCCGTCCTGAGACAGAGTGGCACGCCCGCCGAAAACAATGCAGTAGAAAGGCAGGCTGGCAGGCAAAAAAGGATAGTTAATTGGTAAATGGAGCACTAGCTCGTTGCTCGCGGGAATATAAGCGATTTGGCAACAGAATGGGACAACGTTCAGTTGTACGCTGAACAGGGGGAATGAAATTGAGAAGGAACCCATGGAAGAAAGGAAGCCGGAAAAAGAAAATTCCGTGGAAACGGCTGTCGCGGACGGCTGCCGTTCCGGTCTGCCTCTGCGTCTGGCTGCTGGTCGGGTACGGATTTTGTGCGAGGGAAGATGGTTCGACGTTTGCGATGTGGGCGACGGAAAGGCTCTCATCTGATACGGGCGGTGTGGAAAGGAAACTTGGCGAGGCGCCGCCGCAAGATGCGGACGGCTACTATCTGCTGTCCACGAAAGAGGATTTCATGTGGTTTATTTCCAAAAAGATGGATCCGCATTCCAATGTCCGCCTTGCAAACGACCTGATTTTGAATGACACGCAGGGGTGGGAGAACTGGGACAAGACGCCTCCCGAATATACATATGGGTCTATTCCTAACTATTACGGGCATTTTGACGGGAACGGCCATGCTTTGGTAGGGTACTGCACGACGTACGACAGCTGGCTGAGTTCCCTCTTTATGATACTGGAGGAGGACGCAAAAGTTACGGACCTCACGATCCGCGACAGCCTGTTTGTCACCACCTATGAGGACTGCATGTACGAGAATGAGAACGGGCACACGGATGTGATTACCTCCGCTGCGCTCTGTTTTGCCAACTATGGTGTGGTTGAGAACTGCGAGGTGGAGGCAAAGGTAATAGGCGCGTGGGACGCGGGCGGCATCGCAGGCATCAATCACGGGCAGATGACTGGCTGTAAATTTACGGGAACCGTGGAAGGCGGAACGGACCAGGGCACGGAATCTCCCGAGAACACGTTCACCAAACATTCCATGTTCGCGGGCGGCATCTGCCGCTCCAATTTTGGAACCATAAAAAACTGTGTCAACGAGGGAGCGGTGTCGCTTGGCGCCATCTCAGAGACCTTTTATGTGCATGATTTCGCCGCAGGGGGCATATCCGGGTGTAACACGGAGGAAGGAACCATAGAAGATTCCCGGAATTTGGGAGACGTGACCGGCGTCCAGCTTTCGGGCGGCATCGTGGGCGCAAACTGGGGCAGTCTGTACAAATGCCAGAACAGTGGGGGCGTTCATCTGGAACAGATGGAGAGGGATTATGTGGAAACGCTGGTCAGCGCGGGCGTGTGCGCCTCCAACGGCGGGACGGTGGACACCTGCGTCAACACTGGCGCCGTCACCATCAGCCAGAAACGACTGTCCTTTGGAAATCCCATCTACGGTGTGGCATGTAACACTGTGAATCCCGGCAAGGGCACGATTGAAAACAGTTTCTATCTTGATGGGACGGCAGAGCAGGTTTATCCGCAGCGTGGCGTACGCAGGCTTTCGGCTGACGAGATGCCGCAGTATGCCGCATACTTTTCCGGGGTGAATCGGCTGGAGCGGGAGGATTTTATGGACTTCTGGAGTCTCATTCCTCTTGAGCCTGAGACATCCGGGGATGGAGAGGCCGAGCCGCCTGACAAAGAATATGTGCATGTAGCATTCGGTCCGGAAGAGGATGTGCTGTACGAAGTGGTTCCGGGAGATAATTTGTGGAACATTGCGAAAAAATATTATGGTGACGGGCGTTATTATGGCAATTTAGTGTGGAAAAATGAGCTTCCGGCGGATGGCTTTCTGATGCCGGGGATGCAGATTACCATCCCCCACAGGGATATGGCATGGCTGCGCCACTATGACGAGGAAGGCTTTGGATGGGCATTTTGCGGGCTGCCATCCGGCGAAATTTTCCCCACCCGCTATGTGCTCTCCAAGCCCATCGACTGGTATTACGGCAGCACGGATTTTGCAGCCTGCGCGGGTCTGGAAACGCTGTGGCCGAAAACGCCGGACGCCGCCGAGTCGCAAGATATCCGTATTTTTTACCGAATGGATGCCAACCCGGACGGGGATTTTTTTGACGGCAGATGGCCGGAAGTGCAGGAGAGCATCAGAAGGAGCGCCGCCGCGTACTGGGGAGATTCGGCGGATACCTTTACCTTTGACTGTTATACGTTGGATAATGGCGAACATCTTTACTGTTATGCCTTTGTGGTGTATCGGAAAGAAGAGAAACTGGTCTGCCAGGTCGCTTACCGTCTCTGCGACAACATGCTTGTGGAGTTCATCGGCGTGCAGCCGCTGGATCCGCACTGGCACATAGGACAAAGCCATGATGTGCTGCTGCGGGTGCCTTATATGGCGGCGTTCGTGGACACCAGCGCAAAGATTGAGGAAACGCAGTTTGACACGGAAACTTTTTACGGCAGGGAAAACTGGGATTTCCCGCAGCTTCACAATCCCTTTGCCGTGGCGCGCGCGTTTGATGTGGATGCGGAGAGCAGTGATTACATGCTGTTTACCGGGGCGCAGTAGAGATTATTACTTATGACATATTTTTCCAATATGTTACAGAAATGTTACATATTTAGGAAAGTAAGGCTTGAAATTCCGCCATGTGACGGCTATAATAGGAATGATAGTATAGATATAGTGTTACCGTTCAGCTTAGGACTTTGCATCTGCTGCAAAGCCTGTAAGCATATGTAAAGGTTGGGAAGAATCCGATCTCTTTGCTGAAGGCAAAACTGGAATAGACCGGATTCTTTTACTATGAAGCCGAAGGATGAATAGTTACGGTACAGCGATGGAGGGGGCGCTCCTATGTCAACAAAAACTGATACAGAAGTGATCATCGCCGGCAAGGTTTTCACGCTGAGCGGTTATGAGAGTGAGGAGTACCTGCAGAAGGTGGCGTCCTACATAAACAACAAAATAGCCGAGTATAACAAGATAGAAAGTTTCAGACGGCAGCCGATGGATACACAGAATGTGCTGCTGCAGCTCAACATCGCGGATGATTATTTTAAGGCAAAGAAACAGATCGGTATTCTGGAAGAGGATTTGAAAAGTAAGAACGATGAGGTTTACGCGCTGAAACATGATTTGATCGCGGCGCAGATGAAACTGGAAAATATGGAAAAAAGCGTGAAGAGTCTCCAAAAGGAGGCGACTGAAAATGCGAAGCAGATCGTTCGCATGGAGACGGAACTGAAGGAGCGCAAAGGGAAATAACAGAACGGTAAAAGTATGGAGCAGATCCCAGGGTCTGCTCTTTTTACTCGACAGGAAAATGTGACAGCGCAAATCATTGAAACGCCGCTGTCTGGCGGCGGTTTTGGGAAGAGACGGAGAGATGATATGGGAGAACGTGTGGAGCTGCTTGCCCCAGCGGGGAGCTATGAGGCATTTCTGGGCGCGGTAAATGCCGGGGCGGATGCGGTATATCTGGGCGGACAGAAGTTTGGCGCCCGTGCATACGCGGATAATTTTACCAGAGAGGAGATTATCCGTGCGCTCCGTCTTGCCCATTTTTACGGGAAAAGGATATATCTGACGGTGAATACGCTTCTAAAAGAGCGGGAGATGGCGGTCCTTTCCGAGCATCTGGCACCTTTTTACGAGGCGGGGCTCGACGGCGTGATCGTACAGGATTTCGGTGTTTTTCGCTATATCAGGGAGCATTTTCCGGGTCTGCCCCTGCATGTGAGCACCCAGATGACGGTGACGGGAGTGCACGGGGCGTCGCTTTTGAAAGAGCAGGGAGCGGTCAGAATTGTGCCGGCGCGTGAACTTTCCCTGGAAGAAGTGCGGAAAATCAAGGAAGAGGCGGGCGTGGAGGTGGAGTGCTTCATCCACGGCGCCATGTGTTACTGTTATTCGGGGCAGTGCCTGTTCAGCAGCATTCTGGGTGGCAGAAGCGGGAACCGGGGGCGGTGCGCCCAGCCGTGCAGGCTGCCCTATGAGATATATGACGGGAAAAGGAGGCTTTCCGGGAGCGGTTATCCCTTAAGCCTGAAAGATATGTGCACACTGGAATATCTGCCGGCGTTATTGGAGGCGGGAATCGACTCGTTTAAGATCGAGGGGCGGATGAAGCGTCCGGAGTACGCAGCGGGCGTCACGGCGGTGTACCGCAAATACATTGATCTGTATTACCGGGAAGGTGCTGCGGGCTACCGGGTGGCGCCGGAGGACATGGACAGGCTCCGCAGACTCTACATCCGCAGCGAGATACAGACGGGCTATTACGAGCGGCACAACGGAAAAGAGATGGTCACGATGGATAAGCCCGGTTATGAGAGCTGCGACGAGACGCTGCTTGCGCGACTGCGGGAAAGATATATCGGTGAGCCAGAGAAAATGCCGGTGCGTATGCAGGCGGTGGTGAAGGAAGGGGAAGCTTTGCGGCTGCGCGTTATGGATGAGGGGCTGATGGCGGGACAGAGCGGGCATGATGCGGCGGAAGAAGAGAGAACGGGCTCGGCATGTCTTACGGCTGCGGTTGTGGGTGACGTGATCCAGACTGCAAAAAATGCGCCTTTGTCTGAGGAGGAAGTCAGAAACCGGCTCTGCAAGACCGGGGACAGCTTTCTGACGGTGACAGACTGCGAAGTTTCCATGGAGGGCGCGTGTTTTGTACCCGTCCGTGCCCTGAAGGAATTGCGGCGGGCGGCAGTGGAGAAGTTTGAGGCGGCTGTGGCTGAAAGCCGGGGGAAAGCCGGGCGGCAAAGGGCGGTTTCGCTCCCTGAGAATCCGTCTGATACTGAGATGGAATTAGACCGACCAAGTCAGTCGAAAAAGAACATCACCTGCGAAAGTTCTGGCACGGAAAAGTCTGGCAGAGAAAATCAGGCTATGGGAAAACCGGCGGTCGATACGACGGTACGTACCCTCGGACAGTTGCGGGCAGTTCTTTCGTGGGGCGGCTGCAGGCGGATTTATATAGACAGTGACCTTTTTTCGGAGTCCCATGCGGAAATCATGGAGATGGCAGGGGCGGCGGCAAGGGAGCGGACTGCCGGGGCAACGCCTGCCTTATATCTGGCGCTGCCCTATATTCTGCGGAAGCGGGATGAAACTTATCTGCGGCGGCTGCCGGAGCTGTTGGAGCAGGCGGGGGATTTTGTGAGGGGGTTTCTTGTCCGCGGTCTGGAAGGGCTTGGATGGGCGCAGAGAATCTGTCGGGAGCGCACGGCTTTTCTGGGGAAAGATAGCGGCGGCGCGGTTTATGAAATCGTGCCGGACGCGGGGCTTTACTGTTTTAACGCGGATGCACTGGCGTTTTTAAAGGATTTTTCGGAGGAGATCACGCTTCCCTATGAACTGAACGCGGGCGAGGCGGCGCATCTTGTCCGGGCGGCAAAAGAACAGGGCATGTGCGCCACGCTGCCTGTATACAGCCGGATTCCCATGATGATTACGGCAAACTGCCTGAAAAAGACGGCAGGGCAATGTGGTCCGAAAGAGGGGGAAAACCGGCAGTTTGCTCTGAAAGACCGTCGTGGAAATACATTTCCTGTGGAGATAAACTGTGAACACTGCTATAATGTCATATATAATTGTGTCCCTTACTCCCTGCACAGTGCAAAGAAGGAGCGGGAGAGGATTGCCGCGGACGCGCTGCGCTGTGATTTTACGACGGAGGACAGGGCGCAGTGCATTAAGATTTTAGAAGGGAATTTTCCCTTTGCGGACTATACGACAGGACATTGTAAAAGAGGCGTAGAGTGAAAAGAACTTCTAGCCACTCACAGCAGAGGCTGTTTCGTGGAGAAGTTCTATGTTTCACTCAGGAGAATGCCCGAAAAGCGGCATTCTCCGCATATTGTAGATATGGAATGATGGTAGGTATGATGGAGCTGTATATCACAGAGCTTTCTAAATATTTTATTACGCTGTTTATTGCCTGTTATACGCTGGAATGCTTTCTGGTGTTTCGGTTTCAGGATGAGGAACGGCGTAAAGCCGGGTATTTCCGCCAGAACATCTGGATGTTTCTGGTGCATTTTTCGTGCTTTCTTGTGATCTGTTTTGAGACGGGAAAGATTGAGTACCTGCTCTTCTATGTATTGCAGCAGATTCTTCTTTTTTCCACTGTCATGCTGTTCCGCATGATCTATCCGAAGGGGAATCTTCTGATTATTAACAATATGTGTATGCTCCTGAGTATCGGTTTCGTGATTCTCACAAGGCTGTCCTATGAGCGGGCGATCAAACAGTTTTTCATTGTGACGGCGTCCATCATCATCGGTATGGCGGTTCCCTTTTTTATACGGAATCTGAAATTTCTGAAAAGTCTGACGTGGGTGTATGCGGGAATCGGCATTGCGGCGCTTGGTGTGGTGCTGATCCTTGGTTCCGTCACTTACGGGTCAAAGATTTCCTACTCGGTGGCGGGAGTGACTTTCCAGCCCTCAGAGTTTGTGAAGATTGTATTCGTCTTTTTCGTTGCCAGCGCGTTTGGCGAAACGTGGGATTTCCTGCGGGTCGCGGTGACAGCGGTGCTGGCGGGCGCCCATGTATTGATTTTGGTGGCGTCCAAGGATCTGGGGAGCGCGCTGATTTTCTTTGTGGTGTATGTGCTCATGGTGTTTATCGCCACAGGCAGGTGGATTTACCTGTTTCTCGGCGTGGCAGGCGGCGCGGGGGCGGCGGTTGTTGCCTTTCAGATGTTTTCTCATGTGCAGGTGCGCGTACAGGCGTGGCGGGACCCGTTCAGCTGTATTGACGACGCAGGGTTCCAGATTACCCAGTCCCTGTTTGGCATCAGCAGCGGCGGGTGGTTCGGTCTGGGGCTTTTCCGGGGAAATCCCACATCGATTCCTTTGGTGGAGGCGGACTTTGTTTTCTCGGCGGTGGCGGAGGAACTGGGCATTCTCTTTTCCATGTGCATGATTCTGATCTGTATCAGCAGTTTTATCATGTGCATGAACATCGCCTTAAAGCTGCAGGACCGTTTTTACAGGCTGATCGCTTTCGGTCTGGGCGTGACCTACATTTTTCAGGTGTTCCTGACCGTTGGCGGGGGGACTAAGTTTATTCCCATGACAGGTGTGACGCTGCCTTTTATCAGTTATGGGGGCAGTTCGGTATTGACTACACTGGTCATGTTCTTCATCATAGAGGGGCTTTATATTATCAGACGGGACGAAGGAGACAGACGTGCCAAGAACAGAAAACGAAAGAACGGAAAGAAGAGAGAGCGAAGAGCGGGAGACAGAGCGCAGGACCGGGAGGACGAGGAAGAAGCGTAACCGGCAGATTATGGCGGTTACCTGGTTCTTTGTGGGGCTGTTTTTTGTGATGATGGGTTATACGTGCCACTATGCGGTTACCCACAGACAGACGCTGATGAATAACAGCTACAACACGAGACAGGAGATTCTCGTGGCACAGAACAGCCGGGGGACGATTTATGCGGCAGGCGGGCAGATTCTGGCGGAGACGGCGACGGACGAAGATGGAGAAGAAGTCAGGGTGTACCCTTACGCCAATATGTTTTCCCATGCGGTGGGCTACGCCTCCAACGGCAGATTTGGCATAGAGGCGCAGGCAAATTATTATCTGATCAACTCCAACACCAGATTTTCTGAAAAGGTTGCAAACGACGTGGCGGGGAAAAAGTATCCGGGTGACAGCGTGATCACCACGCTGGACGTGGATTTACAGCAGATTGCCTACGATTCCCTCGGCATGTACAGCGGGGCAGTGATCGTGTCGGAGCCGTCCACAGGGCGGATTCTGGCAATGGTTTCGAAGCCGGATTTTGATCCGAACGAGATTGATGAGATCTGGGACGGGCTGATTGCCGACAAGGAGAGCAGTGTCCTGTTAAACAGGGTGACGCAGGGCTTATATCCGCCAGGCTCCACCTTTAAGATTGTGACGGCGCTGGAATACATCAGGGAAAATCCCGACTCCTATAATCAGTTCCGATACCAGTGCGGCGGAAGCTTCACCCACGGGGAGGAGAGGATCAACTGTTATCACGGCACGGCGCACGGCAGCGAGGATTTTTCCAGGGCTTTCGCGAAATCATGTAACGCTGCCTTTGCAAATATCGGTCTTTCGCTGGATCGGAAGAGATTCGGGGATACGCTTAACGATTTGTTGTTTAACAGGGAGTTAAAAGTGGATTTTGCCTATAATCAGAGCAGGCTTGTGATTGATGCGGACACTTCGGACGGGGACGTGATGCAGGCGGCGATCGGGCAGGGAACCACGCAGATGACGCCCCTGCAGCTCAATATGATCACCTGCGCCATCGCCAACGGCGGCATGCTGATGAAGCCCTATCTTCTGGAACGGGTGGAGACAAGCGAGAGAACGGTGGTCAGGCAGTTCTCATCGGATTCTTATAAGCGGCTTATGAGCGAGGAAGAGGCGCAGATTATGACAGGTCTTATGGAGGAAGTGGTTAAGAGCGGCACGGGCACCAAACTTTCCGGGCTCTCCTACACGGCGGCGGGAAAGACCGGATCTGCGGAATACAATAAAGTCAAGACTGACTCCCACGCATGGTTTACGGGTTTTGCGCCGGTGGAGGAGCCGCAGGTGTGTGTGACGATCATTATAGAAGGGGCGGGCAGCGGCGGAGATTATGCCGTGCCCATTGCGAAGCGGATTCTGGATGCCTGTTTTGCGCAGTAACAAATTGAGCGAATGTTTCGTATTCTCTGCACTCAGAAGATGGCGGCGATAGACAGCTCCGGGTTGGCGGAGAGGTCGATTGTGCTTCCGTCTTCCCGCTTTAAGAGGGGTCTCGACAGGTGATTTTTGTTGATGATACTGGACACTCTCGCCTCCTCGTCGTTGTTCAGGCGCACCATAAAACCGAGCTGGGTCGCTGCAATGTGGTAAAGAATGGGCTGCAGAAGCGTTTTGTCGTATTTTTCATAGCCTTCCTGCTCGAAATTTGCAATGACCTGAAAGGGATTGAGCGGCTGTCTGTAGGTACGGGCGGATGTCATCGCCTCATAAGCATCTATGATGGCGATATACTTGGCAAAGATGTTGATCTTATCGCCCCGCAGCCTGGAGGGATAGCCGGAGCCGTCGCAGCGTTCATGGTGCTGCAGTGTAGCCTTGATGACGGACTCGCTGATTTCGGGCTGGTCCTTTAACAGTTCAAACCCGAGCATGGTGTGTGTTTTCAGTTTGGTGTATTCCAGATCGGTCAGCTTCTCGGATTTCCAGAGAAGATCCTGCGGGAGCCTTAGCTTTCCGATGTCGTAGAAGAAACCACACTGGACCAGAAGCAGCATATCCTCCTGCGGCAATTCCCACCAGGTGCCGAAAACGCCGGCGAGCAGGGCAGAATTGAGACAGTGGGCATGGGTCATGGTGTCTTCCCTCGGAAGCATGTTGTACAGGAAGTCGAGAAGCGCCTCCCCGGTTTTCGCGCATGCCGCGATTTTCAGATAGATATCATTCAGCTGGCTCGTGCTTTTCCATACGCCGGTTTCCACGAAACGGTTCATCAGTTTGGAGTAGATCGGCATACAGTTGTTGTAGGTGAGCTGGAAGGTCTGAAACTCCTTGCTCAGACGCACTTTTTCAAAGTGGGTGGTGGCGAAGTCGATCTCTTCCTTGACGGGAACGCAGATAATGGAGTGGCGCTCCAGCTTTTTGATGACCCTGGCGTCCACCGTGGTGTCCCTCGGGATAACCAGTTCGTTCTGGTAGTTGTAGATGTCCTCGCCGATTATCATGCCGTTTTCCAGTGCCATGCGTGCTACATCTCTCATAAGAAACCTCCGTTTCTGCGGGGCTGTACGCAGTGGGCGCGCCCCTATATGTTGTATTAAAATCATTTGCTTTTGTTAATAATTTACATATTTAGTATAAAACTTCTGCATGAGAAGTCAATCATTTCCTGCCGGGTTATGGGTAAAACGGTACAAATTGTATAAAAAATGGTACGGATTGCAAAAGACAGGCAAAAAAGCAGGGACAGAGACATCTGAGAAAGGCGGAAAGCATGAGTATTTGCGATACTTGCAGCAATTATCAGTACGACGAAGATTATGAGTGTTATGTGTGCATGGTAGATCTGGACGAGGACGAGATGAGCCGGTTCCTGCAGGGCGGCAGTTTTGCGTGTTCGTTTTACCAGCGCGACGACGAGTATGCGGTGGTGAGAAAGCAGATGTGATGCCGAAGGCTGAGCCGTTACGCGGCGCGGGAAATTTCCCTGTCCTATTATATTTGAATGTGATATACTAAACGCAGACTAGGATTTAAAGTAAAAGGGATTTTGCAATGAACTTTTATAAAAACCTCTATATTGGGGATACTGTAAAAAAGCCCGGAAAGGCTATAAAGAAACTGAAACGCCACAAAAAGCAGCCATGGCTTTACGTGATCGCCTACGAGAGTGAGACAGAACGGCTTACGGTGTATCACAGCCTGATGCTTTCCCAGTGGTACTATAAGGAAAATCCGCCCGGATGCATTGTCGGACTGGCAAACGGCAGGGAGGAAGCTTTTGACGTGATCGAACAGATCGCACAGGAATCGCTTGCCGCGACAGGACAGGCACAGCTTGTGACGTATCTTTCCGGGATGGACCCGGAAAACTTTCGAAAATAGGATCTGAATTCGGATACTTGGAGACGAAATGCTACATATACTGCTGCTAATTTTAAAGATTATAGGAATTGTGCTTTTGTGCATACTGGGCGTGCTGCTTTTGTGCATTGCCTGCGTCCTCTTTGTGCCGGTCCGTTATCGGATCGAGGCGGTGAGGAAAGAGGGGGAGGGCGAGCCGCCCGTCACTGTCACGGTGAAGATCACCTGGCTTCTGCATTTTGTGAATGTGCTGGTTCGTTTTAACAAAAGCCTGTCTGTGCGGGCAAGGCTTATTTTTATTACGTTTTTTCGGCTGCCGAAGCGTGAGAAGCGCGGCGTGTCTGGGAAGTCGGAAAGCGGTAAAGGCGGGAAAAAGCGGAAGAAAGACAGACAGCCGGAGCCCGGGAGCGATACTGCAGATGAGGTAACCGGGACGGAATTGCCAGACAGGGAGCATAAGGGCAGGAAGAGCGGGACAGAAAATGAAAGCGGGAAGACCATGGCGGAGGGAACATCTGCCCTGGGGACGGAGACGGAGTACCGGGAAGACGGCAAAGCGGCAGAAAAAAAACAAAGAGCCGAATATTCGGACGGACGGAAAGAAACGGATGCCCCCGGCGCGACGAATAAACGCGAAAATGAGGCGGATGAGACAGAGGATGATGCTGAATCCGGCAAAAAGCCCACATTATGGGAAAAGCTGTGCGCGATCCCGGAGATTCTTCGCGGGATTTTAGGGAAAATTAAGAGTATCTTTGAAAATATACAGTACACAATCCAAAATATCTGTGATAAAATAAGGTCTGTATCGGATACTATACAGTATTACAGGGGTGTGATAGAGGGAGAGCCGTTCAGACGTTCTTTCGCCCTCTGCAAGAAGGAGCTTCTGACGATTTTTAAGCAGTTAAAGCCGGACAGATTCGAGGTATCGCTTATCGTCGGAATGGATGATCCGGCGGCAACCGGGGAGATTCTTGCCGTTTGCGGCATGCTGTATCCGGTTCTCGGTTCCGGGGTGAATGTAGTCGGGGATTTTGAAAAAAAACGTCTGGAAGGGCGTGTGTTTATCAGAGGGAAACTTCGGTTTTTCACATTTGTCCGGGTAGCGGTGCGTGTTTACTTTAATAAGGATATCAGGAAACTGTACGGTTTGTTGAAAAAGGAGGCAGTATAAATGGCTGAGAATAATTTTAGCGGTGTAATCGAGTCTCTGATGAAGGGCATGAATGCCGTGATCGGAACGAAGACGGTGGTGGGCGATGCCACACAGGTCGGAGATACCATCATCCTGCCTTTGGTGGATGTGAGCTTCGGCGTGGGCGCGGGCGCCGGCACTGGCACCGACGGTAAGAAGAGCAGCGGGGCCGGCGGCTTTTCGGCAAAGATGACGCCCAGCGCAGTGCTTGTGATTAAGAACGGTACCACCAAGCTTGTCAATATCAAGAATCAGGATACGGTCACCAAGGTGCTCGACATGATTCCCGATATCGTGGAGAAATTTACATCTCCCAAGGAAGAGATGCTGGCCGATGACACGGCTGTCGACATTGCCTTCCCGGAGGAAAACAAATAGCACATTTCGGGAGCAGATGCATATAGTATCATAAGAGCATAGACAGGGGTAGCCCATGAAAAAAATGATCGGATTTGTGGCGTTTTGTGTCGCAGCAGGCATGATTATCATGCTTTTTCTGATGAACCGTTTTCTGGGGCTTCTGTTGATTATATTGCTTTTGCTGATCGGATACAGCTTTTTCTGCTGCTGATGTATCCTTTTACCAATTAGATGGATTTCACAAAAATGTATGCAGTTGGTAATGGTACGCCGGGCGGGGAATGGATGAGGATTACGATGGAGAATATCGAAGAAATACTTCTGGAAGAGGGATTGGCTGAGGACGGCCTGCAGGAATTAAAGTCCTGGCTTTTTAAGGAGAATATCAGAATTATGACTGCTTCCGCGGAGCTTGCAGAGCAGCGGGAGAAGTTTGAACTGGAAAAAGACCAGTTTAAAGAGGAAATGAAGAATCTGAACCGGAAGATGTCCGCGGAACAGAGCAGGATTCGGAAAGACAATCAGCTTGTGGACGAGCGGCTGGAGATCATAAAGGACGGGTTTCGGAAACTGGACATGGACCGCAGGAGGCTTGACAAGGAGTGGGCAAGGCTTGCGGCGGAGAAAGAATTTCTGGAGGAGCGGGGGCTGTATGACAGCTATCCGGAAACCAGTGTCTTTTTCCACGGTGTGAAAAATCTGCTGACACTCAAGAAGCGGTATAAGGATCTGACGAAGATTTTCCACCCCGACAACGTGGCTGGGGATACGGAAGTCATTCAGCGGATCAACAGGGAATACGACAGACTGAAAAGAGAGTATGAGACATTTAAGCAGGCGTAGAGTCGCGCCTGCTATTTCTGTGGAAAGGAAAAAGAGCCGGACGCAGCCGACTCTCTTAAAAAGCATTTTCTGAAAATTAAGCGCGCTCCACAGCGCCGGATCTCAGGCAGCGCGTGCACACATGCAGACGCTTGTTTGCGCCATTCACTTTACATTTCACTTTCTGAATGTTGGAATTCCAGATTCTGTTTGATCTTCTATGAGAATGGCTGACGTTGTTACCGAAGTGAGCGCCCTTACCACAAATATCACATTTAGCCATCTTCGCACCTCCTAACGAATTTAGAATTATTTTAATATAGTACCGAGGTCGCTAAGCGCGCCTCATAATCGAAATTATTCGATTTTCGCAACATTTGTATAATAGCAGAAAGTGGAAGAGAATGCAAGTATAATTTGCAGAATTTTTTTCGGTTTCTTTTTTTCAGATATCGGGGTATAATGTTATCATTAGGTTCGTGAGTCTTATAATTTAGGATTAGGAGGTAGTCTATGAAAGTCTCTTCAATGGATACCCATATGGGAAATATCTCGATCGACCAGGACGTGATCGCGCAGTTTGCGGGAAACGCGGCGATGGAGTGTTTCGGTGTGGTCGGTATGGCGAGCATGAGCGTCAGGGACGGGCTGGTTAAACTTTTAAAAAAGGACAGCATGACGCGCGGCATACAGGTTCTTCTGAACAACAATAAACTCACCATCAATTTCCATATTATTGTGTCCTACGGCGTAAGTATTCTGGCGGTGGCGGATAATCTGATCGATAGTGTTAAGTATAAGGTTGAGGAGTTTGCCGGGATAGAAGTGGAAAAGATCAATATTTTTGTGGAAGGCGTGAAAGTAATCGATTAGAGGGAGGATCAAATAAGTGGATTCAAATACGATAGATGCCGGCTTGATGGCGAGAATGTTCCTTGCCGGAGCGAAAAATCTTGAGAGCAAAAAAGAATGGATCAATGAGTTGAACGTGTTCCCGGTGCCGGACGGCGATACGGGCACGAATATGACGATGACAATTATGGCGGCGGCAAGAGAGGTGTCCGCCCTTTACGATATGGGAGATATCGACATGGTTTCCCTGTGTAAGGCGATTTCTTCCGGGTCTCTCCGAGGGGCGAGGGGAAATTCGGGCGTCATTCTGTCCCAGCTTTTCAGAGGCTTTACGAAGAGTGTGAAGGAATGCCAGGAAATTACGGTTCCCGTGCTGGCGGCGGCATTTGAGAAAGCGGTGGAGACGGCATATAAGGCGGTTATGAAGCCAAAGGAGGGTACGATCCTCACCGTGGCGAAGGGCGGCGCGGCCAAGGCGAGGGAACTTGCGGACGCGGGCGTTACGGATATGTCCGAATTTTTGGGACAGGTGATTTCCCACGCGGATGAGGTGCTTTTGCAGACGCCGGAACTTTTGCCGGTGTTAAAACAGGCGGGTGTGGTTGACTCCGGCGGTCAAGGACTGATGCAGGTGTTGAAGGGCGCTTATGACGCTTATCTCGGGAAAGAGATTGACCTGACGGTGGATAAGGGAACCGTGAAGGTCTCCGACGGGGCCGCGGGCGCTTCCGGTTACGAGGCGCAGGCGAACGCGGATATCAGATTTGGCTACTGCACCGAGTTTATCATCATGCTAAACAGGGTGTTTAATATCAAGACAGAGATGGATTTTAAGGCGTATCTGGAGTCCATCGGGGATTCCATCGTAGTGGTTGCGGACGAGGACGTGGTAAAGGTGCACGTACATACCAACGATCCCGGTCTGGCGATCCAGAAGGCATTAAAGTACGGTGCGCTCTCCAATATGAAAATTGACAATATGCGGCTGGAGCATCAGGAAAAGCTCTTCCGGATGTCCAAACAGGAGGAAAAGCCGGCAGTGGAGGATGAGGACCTGCCGGGGCCGAAGAAGGATGTCGGTTTTATCGCCGTTTCCGTGGGAGACGGCATAGCGGAGATCTTTAAGGGGCTGGGCGTGGATTATATTATCGAGGGCGGTCAGACCATGAATCCGAGCACGGAAGACATGTTAAACGCGATCGACAAGGTGAACGCGGACACGATCTTTATCCTGCCGAACAACAAGAATATTATTTTGGCGGCAAATCAGGCGCAGTCGCTTGTAAAGGACAAGAAAATCGTGGTGATTCCCACCAAGACTGTTCCGCAGGGGATTACGGCGGTAATCAACTATGCGCCGGGCTTGTCGGCTGAGGAGAACGAGGAGACTATGGTCTCGGAGATGAAAGCGGTTGCCACGGGTCAGGTCACCTACGCGGTGCGCGATACAAACATCGACGGGCAGGAAATCAGGCAGGGCGATTTCATGGGGCTTGGAGATCACGGCATTCTTTCCGTGGGAACGGCGATTTCCTCGGTGGCTCTCAATATGGTAGGAGCCATGATGACGGAGGGGAAAGAGCTGATCAGCATTTACTACGGCGAGGAGATCGCGGAGGAGGACGCCGGGAAGCTGCGTGAACAGATCGGGGAGAGATACCCCGACTGCGATATTGAACTGCAGTACGGCGGACAGCCGATTTACTACTATATCATTTCGGCGGAATAAGCAGGCATTTATGGATATCAGGACTTTGAAGGGCGTCGGTGAAAAAACCGCCGCCCTCTTTGAAAAATTGCATGTATATACGGCGGAGGAGCTGGTATCCTATTACCCCAGGGATTACGAGCAGTTTTCCGTCCCGGTTCCTCTGGATCAGGCGCCTGTCGAGGAGGTCACAGCGGTGGAAGGGCGTCTTGCCGGCAACGTGGCGACGAGACATGTGAGAGGGCTTTCCCTCACCACCTTTGATGTGTCCTGCGAGGGCGGCAGTCTGCATATGACTTATTTCAACATGCCCTATCTGAAAAACAGCCTGAAGCGCGGTCAGCCCTATATTTTCAGGGGGTGTCTGCACCGCAGGAAAGACAGGTATGTGATGGAGCAGGCGCGGATTTATAAGCCGGAGGAGTACGGGAAGCTGACGGACTGTATGCAGCCCCGTTATGCCACCACGAAAGGGCTGACAAACAATGCCATCACAAAAGCGGTAAAGCAGGCGATCGGTCTGGTGGATCTGTCGGAGGATCCGCTTCCCGAAAGGATCCGGGCGGAAGAAGGGTTTCCGTCCTATCGTGAGGCGGTGGAGCAGATGCACTTCCCCACAGGACGGGAGTCGCTTCTTGCCGCCAGAAGAAGGCTTGTGTTTGACGAGTTTTTCCGCTTTATACTGGCGCTACGCAGGATGCGTGAATCTAACGAGCGGATGAAGAGTTTGCGCCCTATGATCGAGGTGGCGCAGACGGAGCGTTTGATTGAGGCGCTGCCTTACCGGCTTACAAAGGCGCAGCAGAAGGTGTGGGCGGAAATCCGGGCGGACTTAACTTCCGAATATGCCATGAACAGGCTGGTACAGGGAGATGTGGGTTCCGGGAAGACGATTCTGGCGTTCCTTTCGCTTGTCATGTGCGCGGCGAACGGGTATCAGGGCGCGATGATGGCGCCCACAGAGGTTCTGGCGAGACAGCATTACGAGAGTCTGATGAAATTGAACACAGAGTACGGTCTGCAGATACATCCCGTTCTTTTGACCGGCTCGGTCGGCGCGAAGGACAGACGTGAAATTTACGCGCAGATCGAGAGCGGGGAGGCGGATATCGTCATCGGCACCCACGCCCTGATTCAGGAGAAAGTGGTTTATAAAAGCCTTTCGCTTGTCATCACCGACGAACAGCACCGTTTCGGGGTCAGACAGCGGGAGACGCTGGCGGAGAAGGGTAGTTCTGTCCATGTGCTTGTGATGAGCGCGACGCCCATCCCGCGGACGCTCGCCATCATTTTGTACGGAGACCTGCATATTTCCGTTTTGGACGAGCTGCCGGCGGACAGGCTTCCCATCAAAAACTGCGTGGTGAATACCTCGTATCGGAATACCGCCTATAAATTTATCGAGAAGGAAGTGGCGCAGGGCAGTCAGGTCTATGTGATCTGTCCCATGGTGGAGGAGGGGGAGGAACAGGAGCTGGAGGACGTGGCTTCCTACGCGAAGAAGCTTAAGAGCGCGCTCCCTGATTCCATCCGCGTGGAAACGCTTCACGGCAGGATGCGCCCGGCGGAGAAAACGCGGATTATGGAGGCGTTTGGGGCGCATCATATCGACGTGCTTGTGTCCACCACGGTGATCGAGGTGGGGATCAACGTGCCGAATGCCACGGTGATGCTCGTGGAGAACGCGGAGCGCTTCGGCCTGGCGCAGCTGCATCAGCTCAGGGGCAGGGTCGGACGGGGAGATAAGCAGTCCTACTGTATCTTTATCAGCAAATCGGAGCGCCCGGAAACCATGGAGCGGTTAAAGATTCTGAACGAGTCCAACGACGGTTTCTACATTGCGGGCAAAGATCTGGCGCTCCGGGGACCGGGAGACCTTTTCGGGATCAGGCAGAGCGGGGATTTGCAGTTTGCGCTGGGCGATATCTACCGGGACGCGGCAGTTTTACAGAGTGCAAGCGAATGGGCGGACAGGGTGCTTGCGGAGGATGCGGAACTTGCCGGGGAAGCGTATGCGGCGCTTAAGCGATCGTTGACTCTGCCGGGGACAAATGAGGTTGACTTTAGAAGCATCTGACGTTACACTGAGTGAGAACAAAGTGAGAAGTATTTCTAAAACTCAGCAGCAGAGGCTGCTTCGTTAAGAAACATTATATCTCACTCGGGAGAATGCCAAAGAGCGGCATTCTCCGCGCGGACTGGTATTTGCGATAATAGAAAATGAGGATGATTATGGGTAAGAAAATAGCAGTGGTGACAGACAGTAACAGCGGCATTACGCAGTCTCAGGCGAAGGAGATGGGGCTTTATGTGCTGCCTATGCCGTTTATGATCAATGAGGAGACCTTTTTTGAGGATATTACACTGACGCAGGAGCAGTTCTATGAACGGCTCGCCGAGAATGCGGATGTGATTACGAGCCAGCCAAGTCCGGAAGCGGTGATGAATCTCTGGGATGAGCTGCTTGAGACATATGATGAGATCGTGCATATACCGATGTCAAGCGGGCTTAGCGGTTCCTGCCAGAGCGCGAGGATGCTTTCGGAAAATTATGACGGCAGGGTGCAGGTGGTCAACAACCAGCGGATCTCCGTGACCCAGAGACAGTCGGCGCTGGATGCGCTTGTGCTGATTGAACGGGGGATGGATGCGGCGGCGGTCCGGGAATTTCTGGAGGAGGATAAGTTCAATTCCAGCATTTATATCATGCTGGATACGCTGTACTATCTGAAAAAAGGTGGCAGAATCACGCCTGCGGCGGCTGCGCTCGGCACAATTTTAAGGCTGAAGCCCGTTCTGCAGATTCAGGGGGAGAAGCTGGATGCTTTTGCCAAGGCAAGAACGGTCACACAGGGAAAGACTATTATGATAAACGCCATCAAGGCGGACATGGAAAAACGGTTCGGCGGCGTGTCGGCGGATCACATCTGGCTGCAGATCGCCTACACCTATGACAGGGCGGTGGCGGAGCAGTTTAAGGAGCAGGTGCTCGAGGCGTTTCCGGGTTTTGACGTGCACACGGATCCTCTTTCCTTAAGCATCGCCTGTCATATCGGACCAGGGTCGCTTGCACTGGCATGTTCCAGAAAAATATAAACATCAGGAAGATAAAAAAGAAACAAGTACTCCGCTTGAGCAAAAGCCGTACGGTAAAAAACTCATTTCTTTAGCTGATTGTATGATGGGAAGGAAAAAAGTCAAGAGAAAATGTATGATGAAATAGATATAAATGGGAGCTCTTCCGCAGAAGAACAGGAGCGCCAAAAAGAATATATAGAAAAATGCCGGGTTTATGTCTCGGCTTTTCAGGTGGAGCATGGACGCGCTCCGAGAGCCTGCGTGGTGACCTTCGGCTGCCAGATGAACGCCAGGGATTCCGAGAAACTGTACGGCATTCTTGAGCAGGCGGGCTATGAGATGACCGACATAGAGGAGGAGGCGGATTTTGTCCTCTACAACACCTGCACCGTGCGGGATAACGCCAACCAGCGTGTTTACGGGCGGCTGGGCTTTTTAAACAGCCTGAAAAAGAAAAAACCGCATCTGAAAATCGCGCTCTGCGGCTGTATGATGCAGGAAAAGAACGTAATTGAGAAAATCCAAAAAAGTTATCGGTTTGTGGATTTGATTTTTGGCACTCATAATATTTTTCAGTTTGCCGAGCTTTTGTCAAGGATGCAGGCTTCCGAGGATATGGTTGTGGATATCTGGGAAGAGACGGACAAAATCGTGGAAAATCTGCCGGTAAAACGCAAGTACAGCTATAAGTCCGGCGTGAATATTATGTTTGGCTGCAATAATTTTTGCAGCTATTGTATCGTGCCCTATGTGCGCGGGCGGGAGAGGAGCCGGGAGCCGGGGGATATCCTGCGGGAGATTGGGGCTCTGGTGGAGGACGGTGTGTCGGAAATTATGCTGCTCGGACAGAATGTCAACTCTTATGGAAAAAACCTGGAACATCCCATGTCCTTTGCCGGGCTGTTAGAAGAGGTGGAAAAAATCGAGGGGCTTAGGCGCATCCGCTTTATGACATCCCATCCGAAGGATCTGTCGGACGAGCTGATCGAGGTGATGCGGTGTTCCACGAAAATATGCCGCCATCTGCATTTACCGCTGCAGGCAGGGTCCGACCGCATCTTGCAGGCGATGAACAGGCGTTATACGAAGGCGCAGTATCTGGCGCTTGTGGAGAAGCTGAAACATGCTATTCCCGATATCGCGATCACCACGGACCTGATCGTGGGCTTTCCGGGGGAAACTTTGGAGGATGTGGAAGAGACCATCGATGTGGTGAGAAAAGTACAGTTTGACAATGCTTTTACGTTTATCTATTCGCCGAGGGAAGGCACCCCTGCCGCGGCAATGGAAAATCAGGTGCCTGAGGAAATCGTGCACGAGGGCTTTGACAGGCTTCTTGCCGTGGTGCAGGAGACGGCGAAAGCGCGCGCCGCGCTTTTGGAGGGTAAAGTCATGGAAGCCCTTGTGGAAGAGGTAAATGAACAGGATCCAGCCTTTGTCACCGGGCGGCTTGGCAATAACATGCTGGTGCACTTTAAAGCGGACAGGCGGCTTGTGGGTAAATTTGTCATGGTGGTGCTGGACACCTGCCACGGCTTTTATTATACAGGGCGGATGGTTGACTGGCTGGGTCAAACCAAGCATACGAGATTAGGAAAGATGGTTGATAACCAATGGCTGAACTGACACCGATGATGCGGCAGTATCTGGAGACGAAGAAGGACTATCAGGACTGCATTTTATTTTACAGACTAGGGGATTTTTACGAAATGTTTTTTGAGGACGCACTGACGGCGTCCAAGGAGCTGGAAATCACACTGACGGGAAAAAGCTGCGGGCAGGAGGAGCGCGCGCCCATGTGCGGCGTTCCCCATCACGCGGTGGACAGTTATCTGAACAAGCTTGTTTCCAAGGGCTACAAGGTGGCGATCTGCGAACAGGTGGAGGATCCCAAGAGCGCGAAAGGCATTGTAAAGCGGGAGGTCATCCGGGTGGTGACACCGGGGACAAACCTGAATATACAGGCGCTGGATGATTCCAAGAATAATTACCTGCTCTGCGTCGCCTATTTTCCCGGAAAAATCGGCCTGTCGGTGGCGGACGTGACTACCGGGGACTATTATCTGACGGAAGTGGAGGATATCCGCAGGCTGCAGGACGAAATCAACAAATACGCGCCCTCGGAGGTCATCTGCAACGAACAGTTTTTCGTCAGCGGATACGACATGGAAGATTTAAAGAACAGGCTGAACGTGTCTGTCTATTCTCTGGCTCCCCATTATTTTGACGAGGAGAGCTGTAAAAAAACGCTGGTGCGCCATTTCCGGGTGAATACGCTGAAGGGTCTGGGAATAGAGGATTTTCCGGTGGGAATCACCGCGGCGGGGGCGCTGCTTACTTATCTTTACGAGACGCAGAAAACGTCCCTTTCTCATTTTACGCATATCTATCCCTATCTGAGCAGCAAATACATGCTCTTAGACAGCTCCACAAGGCGGAATCTGGAGCTGCTCGAAACCCTGCGGGAGAAACAGAAGAAAGGCTCTCTTCTGGGCGTGCTTGACCGCACGAAAACGGCGCTCGGCGGTCGGCTCCTCCGCAAATACATAGAACAGCCCCTGATTGACAGTAAGAGGATAGAAAAACGGCTGGATGCAGTGGAAGCGCTCTGCCAAAGGAGTGTGGACAGGGAGGAGCTGAGGGAATACCTGCACACCATTTACGATCTGGAAAGGCTTCTCGGCAGGGTGAGCTATAAGACTGCGAATCCAAGAGATTTGATTGCGCTTCGCAATTCCCTGGCGATGCTGCCTTCCCTGCGGACGGTGCTTGCCGATTTTGACGTGCCGCTTCTTCGGGAAATACGGGAGAACATGGACCCGCTGCAGGATATTCATAAGCTGATTGACGATGCGATTACGGAGGAGCCGCCTATTGCCGTCAGGGAGGGCGGCATTATCAGGGAGGGCTTTAACGAGACCATCGATTCCCTGAAAAAAGCGAAGACCGACGGGAAAAAGTGGCTGGCGGCTCTGGAGGAGGAAGACAGGGAGCGCACGGGCATCAGAAACCTGCGCATCAAGTACAATAAGGTGTTCGGTTATTATTTTGAGGTGACAAACTCTTACCGGGACCAGGTGCCGGAGGATTATGTGCGCAAGCAGACGCTAGCCAACGCGGAGCGGTACACGACACCCAAATTAAAAGAGCTGGAGGATTCCATCCTGAATGCGGAGGATAAGCTCTTTACGCTGGAGTACGACCTGTTCTGCGAGATACGGGAGGCGATTGCCGGGGAGGTGGAGCGGATTCAAAAGACCGCCCGGGCTGTGGCAAAGCTTGATGTGTTCACTTCTCTTGCTTTTGTGGCGGAGCAGAATCATTATGTGCGTCCGGCGCTCAACGAAAAAGGGGCGATTGACATCAAGGAGGGGCGGCATCCCGTGGTGGAGCAGATGATCCAGAACGACATGTTCATCGCAAACGACACCCATCTGGATGACAAAAAGCACTGTATCGCGGTGATCACGGGTCCCAATATGGCGGGAAAGTCCACTTACATGCGGCAGGTGGCGCTGATTGTTTTAATGACCCAGATTGGCTCCTTCGTGCCCGCGAAGAAGGCGGATATCGGCATTGTGGACCGAATTTTTACAAGAGTCGGGGCTTCCGACGATCTGGCAAGCGGGCAGTCCACGTTTATGGTGGAGATGAACGAGGTGGCGAATATTTTAAGGAACGCCACGCCTGACAGCCTGCTGGTGCTAGACGAAATCGGGCGCGGCACGTCCACTTTTGACGGCTTAAGCATCGCCTGGGCGGTGATTGAGCATATCAGCAACCGGCGGATTCTCGGCGCCAAGACGTTGTTTGCCACCCATTACCACGAGCTGACTGAGCTGGAAGGCAAGATGGACAATGTGAACAATTACTGTATCGCGGTCAAGGAGAAGGGGGACGATATCGTATTCCTGCGAAAAATCGTGAAGGGCGGAGCGGATAAGAGCTACGGTATTCAGGTGGCGAAGCTGGCCGGTGTGCCCGATATGGTGATCGACCGGGCAAAAGAGATTGTGGAGCAGCTGAGCGATAACGATATCACCGAGAAGGTGCAGAGCATAGAGATTGACAGGGGAAAGGGCGAGAAGAAAAAGAGCGTCAGGTATGACGAGGTGGATCTGGAGCAGATTTCCCTGTTTGACACGGTGACGGACGAGGATGTGATACAGGAGTTAAAAGAGATTGACGTGAGCAATCTGACGCCGGTGGATGCGCTGAATACACTTTACCGGCTGCAAAACAGGTTGAAAAACAGGTGGGGTTGAAGAAGCGAAACCTCTTGTAGGTTATCGAAATTGCACAAATGGCATAACCAACGCAGACGCGCTTTCGCTCCACTCCGAGCGTAGCAGGCGCTAAACTCGTGAAAGACCTCGTTAAGCGCTGACGCTCTACAAGGGTCTGCTTATGGTTATACCATTTGCACAATTAATTAAAGTGTCGAGAGGTTTCGCAGCTATCAAGTACTGATTAAAAATACGGTGAGGAATTTAAAACTATGGCCAAAATAAACATACTCGACAACCAGACCATAGATAAGATCGCTGCGGGAGAGGTGGTGGAGCGTCCGGCAAGCGTGGTGAAGGAGCTGGTGGAAAATGCCATTGACGCGGGGGCGGATGCCATAACGGTGGAGATCAAGGACGGCGGCACGAGTCTGATCCGTGTGACGGACAATGGCGGGGGCATTGAGAAATCGCAGGTGGAGAACGCTTTCCTGCGTCATGCAACCAGTAAAATAGCGTCTGCCGATGATTTGACCAAACTGGTCAGTCTCGGGTTCCGTGGTGAGGCGCTTGCAAGCATCGCGGCGGTGGCACAGGTGGAGCTGATTACAAAGACGCCGGAGGATCTGACGGGTGTGCGGTTCCTGATTGAGGGAGGCGTGGAGAAAGAGCGGGAGGAGATCGGCGCACCGGGCGGCACGACGATGCTTGTACGGAATCTTTTTTACAATACGCCGCCCCGCAAAAAGTTCCTGAAGCAGCCCCGGACGGAGGGCTCCTATGTGGCTGATCTGATGGAGCATCTGGCAATGTCAAATCCGCAGGTTTCCTTTAAGTTTCTTTTGAACGGGCAGAATCGGTTTTATACGACGGGCAGCGGCGACTTGCGGGAGATCGTTTACCGCATTTACGGGAAGGATATTGCGGACGCGCTCATGGATTTTCATTGCGGGCAGGACGGGATGACGGTGACAGGGCTTCTGGGGAAGCCGGTGATCAACCGTGCCAACCGTTCCTATGAGATTTTTTATATCAACGGCAGGTATATCCGCAGTACGTTAATCAGCAAAGCGGTGGAGGAAGGCTACCGGGAATACCTGATGCAGCACAAATTTCCTTTCTGTATCCTGCATTTTCAGATTGATACGGAGAAGATCGACGTGAATGTCCACCCGTCCAAGATGGAGGTACGGATTGCGGACGCGCCGGATTTTTATGAGACGGTGCGGGCGGCGGTGGAGGATGCGCTGCGGGAACGGGAGATGATTCCCGAGGTAAGCCTGTCTGAACCTGAGAAAACAAAAGAAAAAGCGGCGGGAGGAAGCGGCGGACGAGAGAGAGAGACAGCGCCGGAACCGTTCGAGAAAAGAAGGATTGCGCGTGTCCATGATGCATCCGGCGGCGTTATGCCGGGACAGCCGGTTCCGGACGTGGCGGAAATGCCGTTCCCGGAAGTGGCGGGACAGCCGGCGCAGGCGGCGTCCATACGCGCGATCTATGAGAAGAGCCGTCCGGCGGAAGCGAATGTTCTCAGACAGACAGCAGTCTATCGTGCTAATGGCGGAAAAGGCACGGTGCGCGGGGAGAATGCAGAAGAGCTGGGTGTCCCGGCGGCGCAGACAATGCCCACAGGGACAGGCAGGGGTATGCAGACAGCGGTTCCCATAGCGCAGATGCCGGCGGAAGCAGTGGAGGAACAGGCGGCTGCCGGGAAGCCGGAGCAGATGAACATGTTCGACGATAAGCTCCTCTCCGCGAAGGCGAAGGAGCAGTATGAAATCATCGGGCAGCTCTTTGAGACATACTGGCTGATTTCCTATCAGGACAAGCTTCTGATCGTAGACCAGCACGCCGCCCATGAAAAGGTCAGGTATGAGCGGCTGATGCGGCGTTTCCGGGAGAAGGAGGTTGTATCCCAGCAGATCAACCCGCCCATGATCGTGACCTTGAACAATCAGGAGAAGGAGTGTCTGCTGAGCCGCATGGAGGATTTTGAGGCGCTTGGATTTGCGATCGAAGAGTTTGGCGGAAACGACTACGCGATACGGGGTGTGCCGCTGGACCTGTACGGGTATGCCGAGGGGACATTTTTCTACGAGATACTGGACGAGCTTGTTGCGGAGACGGTGGCAGGCACGCCCGAGAGTGTCCGTATGCGCATCGCAACCATGGCGTGCAAGGCGGCTGTCAAAGGTAATATGCGCATGAGCCGGACGGAGATGGAGACACTGATTGACGAGCTGCTGACACTTGATAACCCATATAACTGCCCTCATGGCAGACCGACGATCATATCCATGAGCAGACAGGAGCTGGAGAGGAAGTTTAAACGGATTGTCTAAAACTTCTAATCACTCGCAGCAAGGGCTGTATCGCAAAGTCAGCATAGCTGACCTGGAAGTTCTAAGTCTTACACAGGAGAATGCCAGAAAGCGGCATTCCCCGCAGTGACAGGAGGAAGAGGTTTGGAAACGACAAAGCGCCCTTTAGTCATTCTGACGGGTCCGACAGCGGTGGGGAAGACGGCGCTGTCCATCGCGCTTGCGAAAGCCATAGGCGGGGAGATTATCTCCGCCGATTCCATGCAGGTGTACCGCCATATGGACATCGGCTCCGCCAAGATTACGCCGGAGGAGATGGAGGGGATCCCCCACTATCTGATCGACGTGCTGGAGCCGGACCAGGAATTTAATGTGGTGGTGTTTCAGGAACTGGCGAAACAGGCGGCGGCGGAGATATACAGCCGGGGGCATATCCCCATTGTGGCGGGCGGCACCGGGTTTTATATCCAGGCGCTCGTGTATGACATTGATTTTACGGAAAACGATGAGGACACGGCATTCCGTCGAACGCTTGAGGAACAGGCAAAACGGGAGGGGGCGGAAGCGCTCTATGAGAGACTGCGCGCCGTAGACCCGGAGTCCTGTGAAAGCATCCATGCCCATAATATCAAGCGGGTGATCCGCGCCATTGAATTTTATGAAAAGACAGGAAAGAAGATTTCCGAGCACAACAGGGAGCAGCGGCAGAACGACTCTCCCTACAACTTTGCCTACTTTGTCCTGAATGACGACAGAGAGCGAATTTATGAGCGGATTAACGTGAGAGTGGATCTGATGATGGCACAGGGGCTGGTGGAGGAAGTGCGCGCCCTGCGTGAGTCGGGCTGCCGGAAAGAAATGGTCTCCATGCAGGGGCTCGGCTACAAAGAGCTTTTGTCTTATCTGGAAGGGGAAACTTCCATGGAGGAGGCTGTTTACCTGATAAAACGGGACACGAGACATTTTGCCAAAAGACAGCTCACATGGTTCCGGCGCGAAAAAGAGGTAATTTGGGTAGATAAAACCGTTTTTGACCATGATAGTCAAAAAATATTAAATTTTATGCAGGATTTCCTGCGCGAAAAGGGGATTATCCTGTAACAATATGTAAAATGCCCATGAAATATAGGATTTCCCGAGGAATAGCTCGACAAAATAACGAAATTGCGATTTGATAGACTGTGTTATTTGAAATATATCTTGTTATTGAACGAAAAATAATTATATTTGGTGTGCAAAATAGACAAAGGCAGAAAAGCCGTCTGCGGTCGGGATGGCAAGAAAAACCTGAGACAGAAGCGGAAAGGAAATACAGCGTATGAAAACGGATATAAAAGAAATGTACAGTTGGTTTGGCATTTCGGAGAAAGTGTATCAATTTGGGGAGGAGATCCTTGACGCGCTTGCGCCGCGCTTTGCACAGATTGACGAAACCGCGGAGTACAACCAGCTTAAAGTGATATGGGCGATGCAGGCGGCGAGTGTCAGTGAGGCGTGCCTTCTGGGGACTACGGGGTACGGATATAATGATCTGGGACGGGATACGCTGGAAAGCGTGTATGCGGACGTATTTCGGACAGAGGATGCGCTGGTGCGTCCCCAGATCACCTGCGGTACCCATGCGCTTGCGCTTGCGCTGATGAGCAATCTGCGTCCCGGCGACGAACTCTTATCCCCGGTGGGAAAGCCCTATGACACGCTGGAGGAGGTGATCGGCATACGTCCGTCCAGAGGCTCCCTTGCGGAGTACGGCGTCACTTACAGACAGGTGGACCTTCTGCCGGACGGGGGATTTGACTTCGAGGGCATCCGCAGCGCCATAAACGAGAGGACCCGGCTTGTCACCATCCAGAGATCGAAAGGCTACCAGACGAGGCCGACATTGTCCGTGGCGCGGATCGGCGAGCTGATCTCCTTTGTAAAGCAGATTAAGCCAGACGTTCTTGTGATGGTGGACAACTGTTACGGGGAGTTTGTGGAGACCACGGAGCCGTCCGAAGTGGGGGCGGATATGGTGGTCGGTTCCCTCATCAAGAACCCGGGCGGCGGGCTGGCGCCGATCGGCGGTTATATTGCCGGGAAAACAGAGTGTATTGAGAATGCGGCGTGCCGGCTGACTTCCCCCGGACTGGCAAAGGAAGTGGGCGCGTCCCTGGGCATCCTGCCCGCATTTTATCAGGGGCTTTTCCTTGCTCCCACGGTGACTGCATCCGCCTTAAAAGGCGCTGTCTTTGCGGCGAATATCTATGAAAAGCTTGGATTTGCCGTGGTGCCTGACGGGACGGAGAGCCGCCACGACATCATACAGGCTGTGACCTTCGGCACGCCGGAGGGGGTATGCGCCTTCTGCGAGGGCATTCAGGCGGCGGCGCCGGTGGACAGTTTCGTGAAGCCGGAACCGTGGGATATGCCGGGCTATGACTCCAAGGTGATTATGGCGGCGGGTGCCTTTGTTTCCGGCTCGTCCATCGAACTTTCCGCAGACGGTCCCATTGCGCCGCCCTACGCGGTTTACTTTCAGGGAGGGCTGACCTTCCCCCACGCGAAAATGGGTATCCTGAAGAGCTTGCAGAATCTGGTGGACCGCGGCATTGTGAAAGTTTAGCCCGCGCCGTTTGTAAGAAAAATATTCCATTTTTTTTATGTACATCAAATACCGATTGTGTTAAAATGAGCCTTGGAGAAAGGAGATTGTACTTTTTATGCGCAAAAATAACTGGGCTTGTTTCCTGCTGATTCTGGCGGGAATCGTGATCGGTGGTTTTATCGGCAGCCTGTTCCCCTCCACTTGGCTGAATTATGGGCAGTCTTTCGGTCTGTCACAGCCGCTGGTGCTGGATCTGGGTATTCTGAGCATAACGTTCGCCCTGTCGATAAAGATCACGATTGCAAGCATTTTGGGGATCGCCTTGGCGATCATCATATACCGCATGATCTGACCGTCCTTTTGGAGAGAAGCTGTCGGGAAAGAGACTGCATGAAAACAGCAAAGTATGAGAACAATGATTATTACAGGCAGCAAAATCTTCCATTTGAGAAGTTTGCCGCCTTCGGAAGCGAGAGTCTTACGGACTCGGAGCTTCTGGCAATCCTTCTTCGCACGGGAACGAGAGGCGTGAACGCGAGGGAGCTTGGCGAGCGGGTGCTGGCACAGACGGCGCGATACGGAAACGGGCTTCTGGGGCTGTACCACATATCCGTGAAGGATCTGCAGAAGATTGAGGGAATCGGCAAGGTAAAGGCGGTTCAGCTCAAGGCGATCGCTGAATTTGCCAGGAGAATGGCACGGGCAAAAGCGAAGAACGGGCTTTCTTTTCACGATCCTTATTCGGTTGCGGATTACTATATGGAGCGGTTTCGCCATGAGAATGTGGAGTATATCCTGCTTTTACTTCTCGATTCGGGATACCATCTGATCGGGGAGGAAATCATCTCAAAAGGTACGGTAAACGCTTCGATCCTGTCACCCAGGGAGGTGTTTGCACACGCCTTCAGAAACGGAGCGGCGGGTATTATGCTGCTGCATAACCATCCGGGTGGGAATCCTGTCCCGAGTGAGAATGACCTTCTGGTCACGGAGCGTATCAGCCGGACGGGGGCGCTTGCGGATATTCCGCTGATTGACCACATCATTCTGGGTGACAACAGTTACTTCAGCTTTAAAGAGAGTAAATTACTGACGGATACACAATCTCCGTAAAGATTTCAACAGAAAGAAAGGGGTATATTTACCTTGGCAAACAACGCATTTGGGATTGATCTTGGCACAAGCAATATCAAAATTTACAACCGAGCAGACGACGACGTTTTTGTGGAAAAAAACATGATCGCCATCGAGAACAAAAAGACGCTTTTCGCATACGGCGACGCGGCGTTTGAGATGTACGAGAAGGCGCCAGGCAACATAAACATTACCTATCCCTTAAGCAACGGCGTGATCGCGGATATCCAGAACATGGAGACGCTGGTCAAGTATTTTTTGGGCGGCATGATGAAGAATAATGTGCGTCCTGCCGATTACTACATCGCCGTTCCCTGGGATGTGACGGAGGTGGAAAAGCGCGCCTTCAAGGATCTGATCAAGGAATCCAACGTGAAGGCGAAGAAGGTCATGGTTGTGGATAAAGCCGTGGCGGACGGTCTCGGGCTTGGCATCGACGTGAAAAATTCGCAGGGTGTTTTAGTGGTCAACGTAGGCTTTGACACAACGGAGATATCCATTCTCTCCTTGGGCGGCATCGTATTAAGCCGCCTGATCAAAGTGGGCGGCCGCAAGTTTGACGAGGCAATCAAGGCGGCGGTGCGCCGTGAGTACAGCCTGATTATTGGCGGAAAGACAGCGGAGATCGTAAAAATGTCCCTTCTTGACCTGGAAGACCAGAGGGTGGGCGCTGTGGTCTACGGCAGGGATATCGTGACGGGGCTGCCGGTGGAGAGGGAAATTCCCACCGCGCTTGTGGACGAGTGCCTGATCGAGCATTTTAATTCGATTATTGACAACATCAAGGTGATTCTGGAACGCACGCCGCCGGAACTGGCGGCGGATATCTACCGTCACGGCATTTACCTGACGGGCGGCGCTTCCCAGGTGAGCAAGCTGGCGCAGCTTATGAGCAAAGGCACTGGTCTGCAGGTGAATGTTTCCGAGAACCCGGTGACCAGCGTGGCGCTCGGGCTTGCGAAGATCATCAAGGAAGAAAATTATAAATCGGTTGCTTATGCGATAGAAGGAATGAGTAAATGAGTCCAATCGTCAAAAGAAAAGGAGAGAAATTTACGTTACCCGGTAAATATCTCCTTTTTATTTTAACAATCCTCTGCACGGCAATGGTGCTGCTGACTTTTAACACAAAAGTGTTCAGCGGACCTCTGTCCGCCGTTGCGGGGTATATTGTGGTTCCCTTTGAGGAGGGGATCAGCGCGGTGGGAAGCTGGCTTTCCGGAAGGTCGGAGGAGCTTGTGCAGATCAGGGAGCTTCTGGCACAGAATGAGCAGCTTAGGGCGAAGGTGGATGAGCTGACGATAGAGAACACCAGGCTCCAGCAGGACCGCTATGAACTGACCAATTTGCGGGAGCTGTACAGCCTGGACGCCCAGTACGACGAGTACGAAAAGACGGGCGCGCGCATTATCGCCAGAGATCCCGGCAACTGGTTTTACTCCTTTGTGATCAATAAGGGCGCCAGCGACGGTATTGCCGTGGATATGAACGTGATGGCAGGGAGCGGTCTTGTGGGGCGCGTGGTGGACGTCGGTCCCAACTGGGCGAAAGTGAAGTCCATCATCGCAGACGATTCCAACGTGAGCGCCATGGTGCTCGCCAGCGCTGACCGCATGGTCGTCTCCGGGAACCTGAAGCTTTACGCATCGGGTGTTATTGAATTCGGGCAGCTCGTTGACAGCGACGATGTGGTGGTGGAGGGAGATAAGGTAGTTACCTCCGATATCAGCGATAAGTATCTGCCGGGCATTCTGATCGGATACATCAACACGATTAACAGGGATGCTAACAATCTGACCAAATCCGGATACATAACCCCGGCGGTGGATTTTGAGCATCTGGAGGAGGTTCTGGTGATCCGGCAGCTGAAACAGAACGTTCAGACGGAGGATTAACGTGAAACGTGGCATCATTACCGCATTAATGATTTTTATATGTTTTTTGTTGCAATGTACGGTTTTCCGAGCGCTGGCTTTCGGGGGGATTGTTCCCAATCTGCTCATTGTGCTGACGGCTTCCTTCGGCTTTATGCGGGGGGAAAAGACGGGGCTTCTGATCGGTTTTTTCTGCGGTCTGCTGGTGGATATTTTCTTTGCCAGTGTGATTGGTTTTTATGCGCTCCTGTACATGTATATCGGTTATATGAACGGCAAGTTTGCACAGATTTTTTATCCGCAGGACATCAAACTGCCGGTGGCTCTTATCCTGTGCAGCGATTTTCTCTACGGGATCGGCTGCTATGTAATCCTTTTTCTTCTGCGGGCACGTTTTGAATTTACATACTACCTGCTGCACATTATTTTGCCGGAAATTGTCTACACCATTGCGGTTACTTTGCTTTTATATCCGCTCATTCTCTGGATTAACACGGGGCTTGAGCGAAGCGAACTGAGGAGCGGAAAGAAGTTTGTTTGAGGAACTTTTAGAGCATTTTAAAGAAAACTTTATGAATATGGTCACTTCACGGCTTCTTGTGCTGATGCTTGTGATCGCCGGCATGGGCGGATATCTGATTTACTGGATTTTCCAGCTCCAGATTGTAAACGGAGAACAGTATTACAATGACTTTCAGTTAAAGATTCGGAAGGAGAGGACGCTTCCCGCCACCAGAGGCAATATTCTGGACAGGGACGGGAATCTGCTTGCCTACAATGAGCTGGCGTACTCCGTCACCATCGAGGACGTGTACGAGTCGGGAAGGGGCAAAAATGCGAAGCTGAACGATACCATCCGCAGGCTGATTGCCATGATTGAGGAAAACGGCGACCATGTGATCAGCGATTTCCATATCGAGGTCAACAAGAGCGGACAGTATGTATACAACGTGGAGGGCACGCAGCTCCTGCGGTTTCTGGCGGACGTTTACGGTTACGCCTCCATTGATGACCTGAAAGAGAGGGAGAAAGCTGCCGCGCCGGAGGATCTGGTCAAGTATCTGTGCGGGACGAGCCGTTACGGGATCGGTGACTATACGGACGATGAGGATTCGGACAGCTTTGTGGAGGGGCTTGGCTTTTCCAAAGAGGAAGTTTTAAAAGTCATCACCATCCGCTATGCCATGAGCGCCAACAGCTACCAGAGGTATATTGCAACCACGGTGGCGGAAAATGTCTCTCAGGAGACGGTGGCGGTCATTATGGAGAATGCGGATACGCTGGACGGCGTATCCATCGCTGAGGGAACGATCCGCAAATATAATGAGAGCGTCTATTATGCGCAGGTAATCGGCTATACGGGCCGGGTGGCACAGGAGGAACTGCAGGAGCTGCAGGCGCAGGATCCGTCCTACGATTTGAACGACACTGTGGGTAAATCCGGGATTGAAGCTTCCATGGAGATGGAGCTGCAGGGCAAAAAAGGCTCAGAGACCGTGTATGTAGACAATATGGGCAAAGTGGTGGAGACAAGCGACCGGGTGGAGCCGGCAGCGGGCAACGACATCGTGCTGACGATGGATACCGGGCTGCAGAAAGCGTGTTACCATATTCTGGAATCCAAACTTGCCGCCATTCTGTTAAATAAGATAGAAAATATCAAGGAATATACGCCCCCGGAAGGCGGCAGCGGCGGGAATATTCCCATTCCCATCTACGATGTGTACTATGCCTGCATCAACAACAATGTGATTGACACCACCCACTTCACGACGGAGTACGCAGGGGAGACGGAAAAGGCTGTGCAGGAGGCATATCTGGATAAAAAGGCGCGGGTTTTCGCCACTTTACAGGATGAGCTGACGGAGAGCTGCACGCCCTACGAGGCGCTTACGGAGGAGTATCAGGTATACGAGAGCTATGTGGCGGCGGCGCTGTATGACAGGGATATCCTGATGGAGGATGTGGTGGATAAAAACGACGCCACTTACATCGCATGGACAAAGGATGAGGTCATCAGTTTAAACGAGTATCTGAATTATGCCATCGCGCAGAACTGGATCAATGTCTCCAAGCTGGATATTGACTCGCGGTATTCCGATTCCGTGGAGATTTACAATAAGATTCTGGAATACATTTTCGATGTGCTGGACAGCGATCTGGACTTTGACAAAAGAATTTACCGCTACATGATTTTGAACGATGAGATTTCCGGACGGCAGATCTGCGAGCTCCTGATGGAGCAGTATGTGGTGGAACCCACAGAGGAGGAAATCGCGCAGTTTGAAGCCGGAGCTATCACGCCTTATGCTTTCATGCGAAACCGTATCGAACAGCTCGACCTTACGCCGGCGCAGCTTGCGCTTGACCCCTATTCAGGCTCCATTGTGGTCACGGATGTAAATACGGGGGATGTGCTGGCAATTTCCTCCTATCCGAGCTATGACAATAATCGGATGGCAAACGGCGTGGACGCGGATTATTTCGCAAGTCTGAGGAACGACCTGTCCAGCCCGATGTTAAACTATGCGACACAGCAGAGGACGGCGCCGGGTTCCACGTTTAAGCCTGTTTCCGCTACAGCGGGGCTTTTGGAAGGCGTAATCAGTCTTTCGGATATCATCACATGTGCCGGTATTTTTGATAAAATATCCCCGCCAGCCCGATGCCATATTTATCCCGGTGCGCACGGCTCCTTAAATGTAACTGGAGGCATCCGCTATTCCTGCAACGCCTATTTCTATGAGGTTGGATACCGTCTGGGTACAGTCGGAGATACTTACAATGACAGCGTCGGCTTGAATAAGCTGGCAAAATATGCGGATATGTACGGTCTTTCAGAAACCTCCGGCATTGAGATTGAGGAGTATGCGCCGGGCGTATCCGATCTGGACGCGGTCCGTTCCGCTATCGGCCACGGTACCAACAACTATACCACGGCAGGGCTTGCGCGATACGTTACAACCGTTGCAAACAGCGGGACATGTTATAATTTAACTCTGGTGGACAGGGTGGAGGACCAGAACGGCGGCCTGATCCGGGAAAATGAGGCTGCAGTCAGAAACCGGATCGATATGGATCCGGCGTACTGGGACGCGATTCATACAGGGATGCGCGGGGTGGTGGAGAACAAAAGGTATTTCTCCGATCTGGATGTGAATGTGGCAGGAAAGACAGGTACGGCGCAGGAGAACAGAAACCGCCCGAACCATGCGCTTTTTATCAGCTATGCGCCCTATGAGGCGCCGGAAATATCGGTGACGGTGCGTGTGGCGAACGGTTATACGTCTGATTATGCGGCGCAGATCGCCAAGGACGTATATGAGTACCATTATGGGTTGAAAGAGGAGGAGGAAATCATTACCGGTACGGCAGGCGAGCTTGCCGGCGGCGAAATAAATGCCGACTGATGACCGGCAATGTGAGGATAGAGGTGTGAATATGAAAAATGCAGTGATTATCAAGAGTTTTCCAAACGGGCTTTCCATCTTTCTGGACAGTGAGCTTCCTTTTTCGCAGCTCCTGGAGGAAATTGCGGTGAAATTCAGCGAGTCCGCCAACTTTTTTAAGGATGCCAGCATGGTGCTCTCCTTTGAGGGCAGGGTGCTTTCCGATCAGGAGGAGCGGCAGATTGTGGACATCATATCGGCAAATTCCCGGCTGAAGATTGTCTGTATTATGGGGAAAGACGAGGAGACAGAACGGAACTTCGTCAAGGCGCTGCAGCAGCTTTCCTTCCATCAGGAAGTGATGGAGAACGCAGGACAGTTCTATAAGGGAACCTTAAAAGACGGACAGATTCTGGAGACGGAGAACAGCATCATTGTGCTGGGGGACGTCTATCCGGGCGCATGCATCATATCCAGCAAGGATATCGTGGTGCTGGGCGGGCTCTACGGGCAGGCGTACGCCGGCGGTAACGGTGAGGAAGGGCATTTTGTCGTGGCGCTTGAAATGTCGCCGGAGAAGTTAAAGATCGGCGATTTCAAATATAAAACATCAGAGAAACAGAGCAAATGGTCGATCAAACCGAAGATCCAGCCGAAAATTGCTTTTGTGAACGACGCCAGAGTAAAGATTGAGCCAATTACCAAAGAATTACTGAATGATCTGCCGTTCTAAACGTAGTAAATGCCTGCGGCATTGACTACTCGAGATTTGCTTCGCAAACTCGGGCGGAGAGGTTCAGGGGACGATAACAATTCATCAATGGAGGACTTGCTATGAGTGAAGTGATTGTCGTCACGTCAGGGAAAGGCGGGGTGGGAAAGACCACCACCTCTGCAAACGTCGGAACAGGTCTTGCTGCCATGGGAAAAAAAGTGATCCTCATCGACACGGACATCGGTCTCAGAAACCTCGATGTTGTGATGGGGCTTGAGAACAGGATCGTCTATAATCTGGTGGATGTGGTGGAGGGAAACTGCCGCATCAAGCAGGCGATTATACGGGACAAGCGTTACCCGACACTGTTTCTCTTACCGTCGGCACAGACGAAGGATAAAAGCGCAGTCAATCCCTCTCAGATGGTGCGCATGATCAGCCATCTGCGGGATCAGTTTGACTATATTATTCTGGACTGCCCGGCAGGGATTGAACAGGGGTTCCAGAATGCCATCGCGGGCGCGGACAGGGCGCTTGTGGTGACAACCCCGGAAGTTTCCGCGATCCGGGATGCGGATCGGATCATCGGGCTTCTGGAAGCAAACGAAATACACAGAATGGATCTGATTATCAACCGAATCAGACAGGATATGATAAAAAGGGGCGATATGATGTCCTCGGAGGATGTGGTGGATATCTTATCGCTGCCTCTGATCGGAAGGGTGCCGGATGATGAGAATGTGGTAATAGCCACAAATCAGGGCGAGCCGCTTGTGGGAAGCAATACGCTTGCGGGGAAGGCATACCAGAATATCTGTTATCGGATCATAGGCGAGGAAGTCCCTTTCATGGATTTTGACAAGGGCGTCTCGTTCTGGACGAGGGTAACGGGTATTTTCCATAAAGGTTAGGGGGGATTGTTGTGTTTAAAAGTTTGTTAAAGCGGAAAAGCTCGAGACAAATAGCCAAGGATCGGCTTAAGATACTGCTTATCTCCGACAGGGTCAACTGCTCGCAGGAGATGATGGAGATGATCAAGAACGATATCGCAAAGGTGATATCCAAGTACATGAAGATAGACGCCGAGAGCATGGAGATACAGATTACCCAGACAAGCGGCAAGGGTCATGGCATCAAAAATCCCACACTCTACGCGAACATACCGATTTTAGACCTAAAACAATAGCAAATTCGAGCCGATTGAGCAAAGCTCAATCACGAGATCTGCCTACGGCAGCCTCGGTGGAAAACTGAGGATAATTATATGGTTTGCCTGTGGCAAACTCGGCAAAAGAGGAAAAGGAATGCTGAAACATTACCACATCAGGGACTACGATTTTAAATTGATTATTTTGGTGGTGGCGCTCACGGCGGTGGGTGTTCTTGCCATCGGCAGCGCGAAGGAATCCCTGCAGTCCAGACAGATTGCCGGGGCTGTATTCGGGTTCTTCCTGATGCTTGTTCTGTCCCTGTTTGACTATTCGGTAATTCTTAAGTTTTACTGGATTATGTATGTGGTGAATCTCGTTCTGCTATGGCTGGTGCGGGTTGCCGGTGTGGAGGTGGCGGGCGCCCAGCGGTGGCTGAATCTCTTCGGTATCCAGTTCCAGCCGTCAGAGACCGCTAAGATTCTGTTGATTTTGTTCTTTGCACAGTTTATCATGAAACATAAAGAGGAGATGGGAACGCTTAAGATTGTCGGAAGCTGCGTGCTATTGTTTGTGCCGTCGATCTATCTGATTCTCAAGCAGCCGGATCTTTCCACGAGTATCATGGTAGTGATCCTGTTCTGCGTGGTGATGTTTGTGGGCGGCGTAAGCTGGAAATACGTGATATTGGCGATTTCCATCGCGGTGCCGGCGTTTATTATCGCGCTGACGCTGATTTTGCAGCCGGAGCAGGAGATCATCAACGATTTCCAGCAGAGGCGTATTCTTGCATGGCTTTATCCGGAGGAATATTCCGATACGGAGGCATACCAGCAGACCAATTCCATGATGGCGATCGGCTCCGGGATGCTCTATGGCAAGGGGTACAATACCAATGAAATCAGTTCCGTAAAAAACGGCAACTTTATCGCTGAGGTGGAAACGGACTTTATTTATGCGGTAATCGGCGAAGAATTTGGTTTTGTCGGCGGCTGTGTGGTAATTGTGTTATTGATTTTCATCTCATTTGAATGTATTATAGTATCTAGGAAGGCAAAAGACCTGGCGGGTACCATTATCGCAGCGGGGGTTGCGGCGCTGGTCGGCTTTCAGGGGATGCTTAACATTGCGGTTGCCACCGGCGCAAGCCCGAATACGGGGATTCCGCTTCCGTTTGTCAGTTATGGGCTGACTTCGGTCGTCAGTCTTTATATCGGAATCGGGTTCGTGCTGAACATACGGCTGCAATGCAAAAATGACAGGGGTGTTGGCAAATGAATATTGCGTTGATCGCACATGATGCAAAGAAAAAACTGATGCAGAATTTCTGCATCGCTTACCGGGGGATTTTGAGCAAAAATGAACTTTATGCGACAGGGACGACGGGCAGGCTGATTGAGGAAGTGACGAATCTGACCATCCACAAGTATTTGGCAGGACATCTGGGCGGGGCACAGCAGATCGGTGCGCAGATTGAGCACAACCAGATCGATCTCGTGATTTTCCTGCGCGATCCGCTCTATCCGAAGTCACATGAGCCGGACGTCAACAATGTAGTTATGCTCTGTGACAGGCACAATATTCCGTTGGCGACGAATCTGGCGTCCGCGGAGCTTTTGATTAAATCACTTGATAGAGGAGACATGGAGTGGCGTGAGATGTACAAGTGATAAATTGAGAATATGTGCGCTTTTGGCTGCGGCGGCTCTTGCCCTTACGGGGTGCGGGAGCGCGAAGTATGACATGCCTTACGAGCAGCAGGGGAGTGTCAGCAGTTATCAGCTTATCAACATTGCAAACAGGGAGACGATAGAGCCTTTTGCCAAGGATCTGTGCGTGACGGCAGGGGATGTGACGGCAGGTGGTCCGGATCTGCAGCAGGTGGGGGCGGCGGCGCTCTTTGACACGAAGGATCTGAATACGCTGTATGCGAAAAACGCGCATAACCAGATGAACCCGGCAAGTCTGACGAAAGTCATGACAGCGCTTGTGGCTCTGAAATACGGATCGCCGGACGATATCTACACAGCTTCGGAGAACGTTTTGGTCACAGAATCCGGCGCCGTTTTGGCAGGTATTAAACCGGGAGACAGGATGACGCTAGACCAGGCGGTTCATGCGCTGCTGATTGCTTCGGGCAATGATGTCGCCATATTGATTGCGGAGGGGGTTTCTGGCAACCTGAACGGCGGTGCAGGTTCCGTGGAAGCATTTGTGGAACTGATGAACCAGGAGGCGCAGGAAATTGGCGCGACGAACTGTCATTTTATGAATCCGAACGGGCTGACGGAGGAAGGGCACTATGTGACGGCATATGACCTCTACCTGATTTTCCAGGAGGCTTTGAAATACGAACTGTTTAACCAGATCATACAGATGTCATCCTACAGCACCGTCTACACGGCGGCGGACGGCTCCGAAAAGACGCTGGAGATAGAAAATTCCAATCTTTTCCTGCGGGGGACTTATGAGCCGCCGGCAAATGTGACGGTAGTGGGCGGAAAAACAGGCACTACCAGCGCGGCGGGGCACTGTCTGATACTGCTTTCAAGAAGCAGCAGCGGAACGCCTTATATTTCCGTGATCCTAAAAGACGAGTCCAGGGAAGGGCTGTACGGTGATATGGGAGAACTGCTTGGAATCATCAAATAAGGTAGTTGTTTTTTCAGGGGAGTTCCTGTATAATTGACAGTAAGATCATACAGTTAATGTATGGAGCGGTCAGGGCAGTAAAATAATATACGCTAGGAGGGTATCGACATGGTTCAGTTTATTGTAGGAAGGGAAGGAAAGGGAAAGACCAAGCATTTATTAGATAAAGTCAATGCGGAGATCAAGGATGCACAGGGCAATGTCGTGTATCTGGATAAGAGCACGAAGCATATGTTTGAACTGAATAACAAAATCAGACTCATTGACGTGCCGGAGTATATGGTGACGGACAGCGACGAATTCATCGGCTTTATCTGCGGCATTATTTCTCAGGACCATGATTTACAGAAAATGTACTTTGACAGTTTCTTAAAAATTGCCTGTGTGGAGGCGGACGAGCTTGAGAAAGTGATTGAGAAGATTGAGAAGATCAGTGAGAAGTTCCATGTGGATTTCGTTATCAGTGTGTCGCGCGACGAGAGCGAGCTTCCTGAGAATATGCGAAAAAACGTTATTGTTTCCCTCTGATATGTACATAAACATGATATAAAACAATAGTAAACCTCGGAGGATTTTCCGGGGTTTTCGCTTTGTACGCGCATAAGCAGAGTCGGAAGGCTGATGAAGCAGGCAACATGCCTGCATGAATGCTTTTGCCGACTTATGAGTCAGTAATGGAGAACATCCGGTGGCAGATAATCAGAATAATAAGATAACTAAATACAGAAGACCCATCAATCTGAATATCGGCATGATGGTTTTTGCCGTCATCCTTGTCTATGTGGTGATCTGTGTTGTCATGTACTTTCGGACGGATCATATCGTCCGTTACAGCGTGCAGGAAGGCTCCCTTACTTCAAACAGCATCTACAAGGGAATCGCTTTGAGGGATGAGCAGATTGTGACCGGCCAGGACGCTGGTTATGTGAATTATTTTGCCAGAGAGGGCGAGCGCACGGCGGTGGGCGATCTCATATATACTGTGGATGAGACGGGAAGGCTGTCTGACTATATCAATGCGGGGTCCAATGGGGAAAATTCCCTTTCCGACAGCGATTTGTCCGAGCTTAAGACGGATATTACCGCCTTTATGCACGGTTTTGACAGGAAACATTTCGACGAGGTTTACAATTTCCGGCACAGTATGGAGAGCATGGCGGTCAAGCTCGCAAACTATAATATTCTGGAAAATGCGGATGCTTTAAACGACGCTTCGGGTACGGTGCTCATTAACTACCGATATGCGGCAAAGAGCGGTATCGTGCTCTATTCCACGGACGGCTATGAGGAATTAAAACTGGAGGATATGACGTCGGAACTGTTTGACGAGGAAAACTATGAGCGCAAGTATCTGGTGAACAACGGGCTGATTGCCGCGGGTGAGCCGGTCTATAAGCTGGCAACTTCGGAAGACTGGTCTATTGTGATCCCGGTGGAAAAGGAGCTGGCGGACCAGCTTCTGGAAAAGGAGTATGTGGAAGTACGGTTTTTAAAGAATCAGTATACGGCATGGGGCGAGGTGGCGGTTTACACCAACGAGGCGGGCGAGACGTTCGCGTCCCTCACCTTTACCAATTCCATGATTACTTTCTGCACGGACCGCTTCATTGATATTGAACTTCTTCTGGAGGAGGAGAAAGGGCTGAAAATTCCAAATTCCGCCATTGTACAGAAGGAATTTTTCATTGTGCCGAAAGCGTATGTGACAAGGGGCGGCAATAACGGCGGCGACGGCGTACTGCTGGAAACCTACAATGAGGAGGGCGAGGCAACCACGCAGTTTGTGGAGACGGAGATTTACGAGGAGACAGAGACGGATTATTATCTGGATAATTCCACGCTCAGATCCGGGAATTACATTGTCATGCCGGAGACAGGGGAAAAATATGCGGTCAGCAGGACAGGTTCCCTGCAGGGCGTTTACAATATCAATAAAGGTTACGCGGACTTCAAGCAGATCAGCATTCTGTACGAAAATGAGGAGTATTCCGTGGTGAAGTCAAACACGACCTATGGGCTCAGTGTATACGACTATATTGTGCTGAATGCGGATATGGTAAAGGATAATGAATTTATTTACGAATGATTGAAAAGTGCGAAACGCGGTAAGGTCAATGTCAACATTGTATCCACGTTTAAAGAAGCGTTTCGCAATGATGATATTGTTGTAAACAGGAGCGGATATGGACATAAAAGAAAATCTTGACATCATTAGAAAAAATATCGAAGATGCCTGCGCGGCGTGCGGCAAGGAGACAGGCGGGGTGAAGCTGATCGCGGTGAGCAAGACGAAGCCGGTTCCCATGCTGGAAGAGGCGTATGCGTGCGGCTGCCGCGATTTTGGGGAAAACAAGGTGCAGGAGCTCGTGGATAAGTATGAGGTTATGCCGAAGGACATCCGCTGGCATATGATCGGACACCTGCAGCGCAACAAGGTGAAGTATATTGTGGACAAGGTTTTTATGATTCACAGCGTGGATTCCCTGCGTCTTGCGCAGGAGATTGAGAAGGAAGCCGCAAAGAAGGATGTAAACGTCAATATTCTTGTGGAAGTGAATGTGGCGGGGGAGGAGAGCAAATTCGGCGCCACGTCAGAGGAGGCTGCTACACTGGTGGAAGAGATTGCAAAATTACCTCATATCAGTGTCAGAGGATTGATGACGATAGCGCCCTATGTAGAGGATTCGGAAGAAAACAGACGGTATTTTGCAAAATTAAAACAAATTTATGTTGACATAATACATAAAAACATTGATAATGTTTTTATGGAGGAACTTTCAATGGGCATGACCGGAGACTACGAAGTCGCGATAACAGAGGGCGCGACCTATGTCAGAGTCGGAACGGGCATTTTTGGAGAAAGAGAATACGCGGTAATTTAGTATACATAAGTCAAGATGAGTTGTGGCATCAAAATCAGTAGAGTAAATGGAGGATTTTACAGATGGGTGTTATGGACAAGTTTATCAGCGCCATGAAACTGAGTGAAGACGAGGACGACGGATACTACGATGACGATTTTTATGATGATGACCCGGAACCGATGCGCAAGCCTGTTTCCGGCAAAGATACGGATAATGCGGAGGAAGATAAGGTCAGAAAGATCACACCGAAGGTAACGCCCCTCAGACAGACGAAAAAGATGGGGGCTGGCATGGAGGTATGCGTAATTAAGCCGACAACGGTGGAGGATGCAAGGGAGATTACGGAAACGCTTCTGGCGAACAGAACGGTAGTTTTAAATCTGGAAGGGCTGGATGTGGACATAGCCCAGCGAATTATAGACTTTACTTCGGGTTCCTGTTTCGCGATCTCGGGCAATCTGCAGAAGATATCCCATTATATTTTCATTATTACGCCGGCAAGCGTTGATATTTCCGGCGACTTTCAGGACATCCTGTCAGGTTCCTTCGATGTGCCGATAGACAAAAGATATTAAAAAATCGAGCGCGCCGGCGCTCGTTTTTTTCGCGTATAAACAGAGAAGGAAAAATGCGGATGAGGAGGAAAATAACACACTATGGCGAACCGAATGACGATCAACTACGAAAAAAAGCCCTGCTATGACATTGTTTTCGCAGGGGATTTCAGCTTACTGGCGGAGGAGCTGGCGGATCTGGGGATAGCGGACCGCAGGGTTGCCGTGATCTGTGACAGCAATACGGAGAAACTGTTCGGCGGGGAGGTTACGGAAATATTTGAAAAATGCTGTAAAAAGGTAATTCTGCACGCTTTTCCTGCCGGGGAAGCGAACAAGACACTGGATACGGTGAAGGAAATATACAGGAAACTGATTGAGGAAAAATTTGACAGAAAAGATATGATTGTGGCGCTGGGCGGCGGCGTAGTGGGGGATATAACCGGCTATGCGGCGGCAACTTACCTGCGCGGCATAGATTTTATCCAGATTCCCACCACATTGATCGCACAGTCAGACAGCAGCATCGGCGGAAAGACAGGCGTCGATTTTGACGGCTACAAAAACATGGTGGGCGCGTTCTACATGCCGAAGCTTGTCTACATGAATGTGGGAACACTTAAGAACCTGGACGACAGACAGTTCTATGCGGGATTTGCCGAGGTGATGAAGCACGGGCTGATCAGGGATGCACTGTTTTACGAGTGGCTGCTCGACCATATGTATGAGATTCACGACCGGGACACGGAGGTGCTTCTGGAGATGGTAATGAAAAGCTGCGGCGTGAAAAAGCTTGTGGTGGAGAAAGACCCGAAAGAACAGGGCGACCGCGCTCTTCTCAATTTTGGGCACACCATCGGGCACGCGATCGAGAAAGCAAAGAATTTTGAGATGGTGCACGGGGAATGCATCGCGCTTGGCATGGTGGCGGCGGCGTTTATCTCATGGAAACGGGAGAATATTTCCATGGAGGAGTATTACGAAGTGCGTGATATGTTCGTGCCGTTTAACCTGCCGATCAGTATCGATGACATTGATCCGGAGGAGATTCTTTCATTGACCAAGTCGGACAAAAAAATGGAGGCGGGACAGATCAAGTTTGTGCTGCTCAAAAAAGTCGGAAAGGCTTATGTGGACAGGGCCGTCACGGATGCGGAAATTCTGGATGCGGTGCAAGAAATTTATTTTAGTGATGAGGATATGCGGGAATGAGTCTAAAAAAGAAGTTTTTTCTGTTTCTGGATCTGCTTATGATTGCCGGGCTGATCGCTCTTGACCAGTACACAAAGCAGTGGGCGAAAGTTTATCTGAAGGATAAGCCTGCCTACAACCTGATTAACGGGATACTGGAACTGAATTATCTGGAAAATCAGGGCGCGGCTTTCGGGATGCTGCCGAACCAGAAAGTGTTTTTTATCTTTGTGGCGTTCGTGATCCTGTTTGTGGTAGGCTATGTCCTTTTAAAGGTGCCGGATCAGAAGAAATACACGATACTGCATTTTCTGTTCAGCCTGATCGTGGCGGGTTCCATCGGCAATATGATTGACCGGGTACGCTATGATTATGTGGTGGATTTCATTTATTTTGTGCGGATTAATTTCCCGATTTTCAATGTGGCTGATATCTATGCGACGGTCTCAGCCATTGTGCTGCTTTTTCTGCTTCTGTTTGCCTATAAGGAGAGGGATCTCTATTTTATCAGCTTCAAACAGAAACGTTACCGGGAATTTCGCTGACAATTGGAGAATAAAGATGGATCGATTCAGCTGCCAGATCGGGGTGGGGGAGGACGGAGAGCGTCTTGACAAGTGGCTTTGCGACGCGGTTCCGAACCTTTCCCGTTCTTATATTCAGAAGTGTATCAAGGAGGGGCAGGTCATGGTGGGCGGTCTGCCCTGCAAGGCGAATTACCGGCTGCGTGTGGACGACGAGGTGTGTTTCCAGATTCCGGAGGCGGTGGAACCTTCTGTAAAGGCGGAAAATATACCGCTTTCCGTGCTCTACGAGGACGCCGACGTACTTGTGATTGATAAACCCAAAGGGATGGTGGTGCATCCGGCGCCCGGACATTACAGCGGGACGCTGGTCAACGCGGCCTTGTATCACTGCAAGGGGCAGCTTTCCGGGATTAACGGCGTTCTGCGCCCGGGAATCGTGCACCGGATCGACAGGGACACGACTGGTTCCCTCATTGTCTGTAAAAACGACGCGGCACACAGGGGGATAGCGGAGCAGCTGAAGGCACATTCCCTGAACCGGAGTTACCGTGCCATCGTACACGGCGTGATAGAAGAGAACGAGGGGACAGTACGTGCGCCCATCGGCAGGGATGAGAAGGACAGAAAGCGGATGGCGGTCAACGAGAAAAACGGAAAAGAAGCTGTCACACATTATAAGGTGTTGGAACGTTTTCAGGATTATACCTATATTGAGTGCCGTCTGGAGACAGGACGCACCCACCAGATTCGGGTACATATGACGTCCATCGGGCATCCGCTTCTTGGAGATGCGGTTTATGGGACGAGAAAGACGGCTTTTCAACTGGATGGACAGACGCTCCATGCATACTGCCTTGGATTTATGCACCCTGTAAACGGGGGGTATATAGAGGTGAAGGCGCCTCTTCCGGCTTATTTTATGCACCTGCTCAAGGTTCTTTAAATGAAATAATTATAAACAAATGATGAATAAACTGTTAAAATATCTTGAAATAGCAGTCGTAAAATGTTACTATTAAAAACATGGATTTTGTTAAAATCTGAGGGAATATGAAATATACGAGACAGAACATCATAGATATTTTACTAAAGAGCTATGTGGCTTATTACAACATAACCGATTACGGAAACGAACGGGCGCCGCTCCGGGCGCTGTGCGAGTATTATGAGCACGCCGAGAAATATATGGTTTCCAAAAAGATTTCGCTCTGGGCGGCAGACAGCGAGGAGTTTATCTACCTTTTCGACGTGCCGCGCCTTACGCCGGAGATTTTTGAAGCCTGCAAAAAAACAGCTTACGAGGATGGCATGAACCGTCTGCATATCGGTCCGGGTCACATGTATTCCTATATTACTCCCATCATTGTCTGTGACACCTGTGACGAGGAGGCGGTAAAGGCATTAAAGAAGTGTCACATTTACAAAAGTTTTCGATTTTCGCTTCACGGCTGGATGGACTTTCATGCGGCGGCGGTCATTGGGGATAGTGATCGGATTGAAAGTAACCGTGCCGGACGTCCGACTGCGAAAATTTTGAAAAAAGTATTATATTCCAAAAAAAGAAAGGGAGAGTTTGTATGAATTCATTATTACTGTTAATCATCTGTATTGCAATTCTTGTCGTCGGCTACATATTCTACGGCGGATGGCTTTGCAAACAGTGGGGTGTGGGCGAAAGCAAGAAGCCGACCCCTGCTCATGAGATGGAAGACGGTGTGGACTATGTTCCCGCTAAGGCGCCCGTGCTGATGGGTCACCACTTCTCGTCTATCGCGGGTGCAGGCCCGATCACCGGACCGATTGGCGCGGCTATGTTCGGCTGGGTTCCTGTTGTGCTCTGGATTCTGATCGGTGGTATCTTCTTCGGCGGCGTTCATGACTTTGGCGCGCTTTTCGCATCCATCCGTCACAAAGGACAGTCCATCGGTGAGATCATTTCCACCAACATGAGCAAGAGAGCGAAGATGCTGTTTACCATTTTTGCTTATTTGACACTGATCCTTGTGGTTGCCGCATTTGCATCCATCGTGGCGACTACCTTCGGCGCAGTGGTGGACGAAGCGGGTGCAATTGATCAGGCAGCCTCCGCGACAAACGCATCTGTCGCTATGGTATCCCTGCTGTTTATCGTAATTGCTATTGTTTTTGGTTTCATGGTGTACCGCCGCAACGCATCCATGGCTGTTTCCACGATTCTCGGTGTGGTTGCCATCGCGCTCTGTATGGTCATCGGCATGAATTTCCATCCGATTTACTTGACCACAAACACATGGATGATCATCGTGGGTATCTATATCGCCATCGCATCCGTGACGCCGGTATGGATTCTGTTACAGCCCCGTGACTATCTGAGTTCTTTCCTGCTTTATGCAATGTTGGCGGTGGCTCTGGTAGGCGTGGTCATTTCCCATGCGGGTATGGGCGGTGCGGACGGTCTTGCCGCTTTCAACGGTTTTGCGGTTGACAACGGCAACGGTATGCAGTATCTGTTCCCTGTGCTCTTTACGACAGTTGCATGCGGTGCGATTTCCGGTTTCCACTCTCTGGTATCTTCGGGAACCACTTCCAAGCAGCTCGACAAGGAGACGGATGCGAAGCCTATCGCTTACGGCGGTATGCTCCTTGAGTGTGTGCTGGCTGTGATCACCGTATGCGCGATCAACTTCGCATACAAGAACGGCATCACCGCAGGCGCAACGGCAATTTTCGCGGGCGGTATTTCCCAGATGTACGGCGGTATCGCATCGGAAGGCGTGGTGACTGTTTTGAACACGCTGCTGGTGCTTACCTACTCGGCATTCTGTCTGACGTCTCTGGATACGGCGACCCGTCTGGCACGTTTCATGTTCCAGGAGTTCTTCCTTGAGCCTGGCCAGACTGTGGACGATATCAAGGACGGCTGGAAAAAGACATTGGTGAATCCATATGTAGCAACCATCATCACTGTGATTCTCGGCGTTGTGCTCGGTATGACGGGTTATTCCAAGATTTGGGGCTTGTTCGGCGCGGCAAACCAGCTTCTTGCAGGCATCGGTCTGCTTGCAGTCGCTACATGGCTCGGCAATGTGGGCAAGAACAACAAGATGTTCCTGTTCCCGATGGGCTTTATGATCATCGTTACCATCTGCTCCCTGTGTGTGACCGTTAAGAATCAGCTCGGTATCATTTCCGCAGGCGGCGCAGACTGGGGTCCTTACGCACAGGCGATTCTGGCGGTTATCCTGATTGTCCTTGCGATTGTGCTGGTAATCGAGGGTATTCAGACATTATCCAAGCAGAAGAAAGCATAAAAATATAACTGACGGATATCTACATTATAGGAGGGCGGAATTTCCGCCCTCTTGTTATTCTTTTCAAAATCTGATATAATAGTTACGTAACAGACGTTAATATGTATGAAATAAGGACGGTGGTTCTATGACAGAAAAGGAAATGATACAAAAAAATATTGAAGAATTTTCACGTCTCCAGAAGTACATGATATTAACACAAGATAAAGAATCGGCGGCATATAAAGAAATGTATGAAAGATATGTGGATTTGAAAGCGATACTTAACGCGTCCGGTGTCAATTTGACAGAGCTTGACAGGATAAAAGAATAGCAGCATTCTCCGCATTGATTTGAGATTCCGCTGTGCGGAATCATGATGGTTAGCGTGGGAAAAGAGATCAATAGCATATCATATGTGAAGTATAGAAAGGGGATGTATATATGAATACGATTATTACGATAGGACGTCAATTTGGTTCCGGGGGCCGTGAGATCGGAAAAAAGGTGGCAGAGCATTTCGGAATAAAATTTTACGATAAGGATTTGCTGACAAGGGCAGCGAAGGAGAGCGGATTCTGCGAGGAGATGATCCAGAGCCACGACGAGCGTCCCACCAATTCCTTTCTCTACAATCTGGTGATGGACACCTATTCTTTCGGCTATAACTCTTCCTCCTTTGTGGATATGCCCATCAGCCACAAAGTATTTCTTGCACAGTTTGACACGATTAAGAAGATTGCAAGCGAAGGTCCATGTGTGATTGTAGGGCGCTGCGCGGACTATGCGCTGCACGACTATCAGAACTGTCTGCACATTTTTATCCACGGAGAAGAAAAGTGCAAGATAAAGCGGATTATGGAGCGTTTCGAGGATATCAACACGGAGCAGAAGGCGCTCGATATGATGAACAAGAAGGATAAGCAGAGACAGAGCTATTACAACTATTATTCCTCCAAAAAGTGGGGACGCGTGGACAGTTATGACCTTTCCATCAACAGCAGCATTCTTGGGATCGACGGGACGGTGAAGCTGATTACGCAGTTTGTGGAAGATTTTGAAAACAGATGAATCATGAGGGAGCGGTGTATATCCGCTCCCTTTTCTTATTCGCCGCGTTCGCGATAGTCCTCCGTGCTGTTATATTTTGTGACATAGGTTTGATAGCCGCTGTGCCTGTCGCGCAGCTCCCTGCGGGTTTTCACACGGTCGTAAGAGGCATGGAAATCCCTGACAGAGTTTAACTGCGAAGACTGTTTTTTCCTCTTTTTTGTCGTGTGGCGCATGTAAAAGAAGATGAGAACGGCAATCAGGATAGTAAAGATAATCACACTGATCATTTTTTTCTCACCTGACTTTCCGCGGAACCGTCGTCTTTGTCATTCTTCTTCAAACCGGCGGTTTTCATTTTGCTGGACGACTTTTTTTTCACAGGCGGCACATATTCCGTGAACGCCATGGATTCCTCAATCCGTCCGACTGTCATATAGGGACCGAGATCCGTCGGCAGACTCTTCTTATGCAGCACTTTGTTCACCAGGGACTTGACGCCCGCATAGAATACGGCGAAGATCGGTACACCCACAATCATGCCGAGGACGCCGAACAGACCGCCGAATATGGTAATCGAGAAGATAACCCAGAAGCCGGAAAGCCCCGTGGAGTCACCGAGAATCTTCGGACCGAGGATATTGCCGTCGAACTGCTGGAGAACGATAATCAGGATGCCGAAGTAGAGCGCCTGTCTGGGATCCACCATCAGCACGAGGAGGGCGCTTGGAATACCGCCGATCCACGGACCGAAGAATGGGATTACGTTGGTCACGCCGATAATCACGCTTACCAGAATTGCGTAAGGCGTGCCTATGATACTTGTACAGATAAAGCAGATAATGCCTATGATAATGGAGTCCACAATCTTGCCGCCGAGGAAACCGATAAACGTGCCATGGATAAAGCGGAAATTGGAGACGATCTCATTGCCTGCCTTGCGGTCAAACAGGGCGTAGACGATCTTTTTCGCCTGCCCGGCAAATTTCTCTTTGCTCCCCAGCAGGTATACGGAGATGATAAAGCCGATCACAAGGTTCCAGAGTGCCTTAAACACGCCGAGCACACTTAAGGAGACGGTTTTTAAGACTTCGTTGATGTGGGGCAAAAGATTGGTGTTCACATACTCCATCATCTTTGAGGAATACTGGTTGATCAGCGCGTCCACGGTAGCCTCCAGGTCCGGATTGTCTTTCAGTAAAAGAAGAGCCCAGTTCGAGAGGTTGTTGACGTAAATGGGGAACTGGAAAATAATGCTCTGTATGCTGCGGACCACTTCCGGCAGGATCAGCGCAAAGAGTTCATATAATACCAGAATAACGACAACCAGCGTGGCAAGAATGGAGCAGGCACGCATACGTTTTTTTACCTTCGGGGTTATTTCAATGCCTGTTTTTTTGTAGAGCGGTTTCATAATTTTATTTTCAATGGCGTTTAAGATCGGCGTAAACAGGTAGGCAAGCACAAAACCGTCGATGATCGGCATGGCGATGGTGATGAAGCGGTCAAGCCCGCCCATGAAGTTGGAGCGGTGGAAGAGGATGTAGTAAAAGAGAATCGCTCCCGCCAGAGCGAGAAATCCCGTGATCCCCCAATATAAGTATTTTTTGTCGAATTTGAATTTCATATGCAGAGCCTTTCTGATAAAAGATAAATATGGATAAAACAATATATAAGTTTATTATAGCAATTTGGAAACAGGGACACAAGTTGCAATTGCGAAAAGAACAAATATTCTGTATAATGTAGAAGTCGCAAAGAACCAGAAAAGGAAAATATTTAGTATGAAGTTACAGCAAGTACTCAGTCTTACGAGAAAGGCTGTGGACGATTATCAGATGATTGAGGCAGGCGATCACATTGCGGTCGGCATTTCCGGCGGAAAGGACAGCCTGACCCTGCTCTATGCCCTGCAGGGACTGCGCCGGTTTTATCCGGCGGCGTTTACGCTCAGTGCGGTGACAGTGGATCTTGGTTTCGGGAATCTGGATTTATCCGAAATAGAGAAACTGTGCCGGGAACTGGACGTTCCGTATCATATTGTGAAAACCGATATTGGAAAAATTGTCTTTGAGGACAGAAAGGAGTCCAATCCCTGTTCCCTGTGCGCGAAGATGCGCAAGGGCGCATTAAACGACGCCATGAAAGCCATCGGCTGCAATAAGGTGGCGTATGCGCACCACAAGGACGATGTGGTGGAAACCATGATGATGTCGTTAATTTATGAGGGCAGATTTCACACCTTCCGTCCGGTGACTTATCTGGACCGCACGGAAATTACCGTGATCCGCCCGCTCATCTATATGAACGAGGCGGATGTAGTTGGTTTTGTGCGAAAAAACAAAGTTCCCGTGGTAAAAAGCCCCTGCCCGGCGGACGGGCACACCAAGCGTGAGACCGTAAAAAATCTGGTACAGCAGATCAATAAGGAGGCGCCGGGTGTGAAAGAGCGCATGTTTACGGCGATTCTGGGAGGAAATATCGATGGCTGGGAGAAGCCGGAAAAGCGTGCAAAAACTGAGCCGTAAACGGATGATATGATTTTAGACTTGTAAACGACCTATAAAGTTGAATATTTGGCAAAACAAAATGGATCAATGAAACAGGGAAATGGAGATAAAGATGGCGGGAAAAAACCGAACTTACCATGAAAAGAGAGATACCGAGTATGTCCTGCAGCTCCGCGGGCTGCTGGAGGAGCTGCCCCCCTATGCGCGGGACTATTTCCGGGCGATTGAGCAGAAGTCAAGCGCGAAGACAAGGATATCTTACGCCTATGATTTTCAGGTGTTTCTGCGCTTTTTGATTGAGAAAAACCCGGCTCTGAAAGACAAAAGTATGAGGGAAATTACGTTTGACGACCTGAACGCGCTGACTGCGCTCGACATAGAGGAATATCAGGAATATCTGAAATATTATGAGTCGGAAAGCGGGGAACAGAAAAACGGGGCGAACAGCATTGCCAGAAAAATGTCGTCCCTGCGCAGCATGTTTGACTATTTTTTCAAAAAGGAACTGCTGGCAAAGAATGTGGCGATGCAGGTGGACATGCCGAAGATTCACGAGAAGGCAATCATCCATCTGGAACCCGACGAGGTGGCAATTTTTCTGGACAGTCTGGACACCTATGAGAAGGAGCTGACGGGGAAGAAAAAGGATTTTTTCTTAAAGACCAAAGTGCGGGATATCGCCATCGTCACCCTGTTTCTGGGAACCGGCATCCGTGTTTCGGAGTGTGTAGGGCTTGATTTAAACGATGTGAATTTCCGTGAAAACAGCATCCGCATTATCCGAAAAGGCGGCAACGAGGCAGTTCTCTATTTCGGCGAAGAGGTGGAAAAGGCGCTGTTTGATTACATAGAGGGACCCCGCGCCGCGATAGCCGCACAGGCGCTTCCCGGGGAAGAAAACGCATTATTTTTCTCTTTGCAGAAAAAGAGGATCAGCGTGCACGCGGTGGAGAATCTGGTGGAAAAGTACGCGAGAGAATTTGTGCCCCAGAAAAAGATCACGCCCCATAAGCTGCGCTCCACCTTCGGCACGTCCCTGTATCAGGAGACGGAGGATATCTATCTGGTGGCGGATGTGCTGGGACACTCGGATGTGGGGACGACCAGAAAACACTACGCGGCGATCAAGGACCAGAACCGGCGGAAGGCGGCGCGCACCATTAAACTGCGGGACAGTTGAGGTACAACAAATCAATGTAAATATGGGCGAAGCCCTGTATGGATGTGGCTTACGGCGAATTTTCATGCGAAAGGGAAACGGCTGGCGCTGTTTTGGAGAAGCGGATGATACAGGAAAATGTACAGACGGAGCGGTTTTTTCCCGCTTTGCTGGAGGAATTTGTCACCCCCGTTTTTTTAGAGGGCGTGCGCAGAAAATTTCATTTTGATGGGGGTCAGCTTGCGGAAATCAGGGAAGTGGCGGAGGAAATGCTGCCTGTGCTTCAAAAAGAAGCCTTCTGGGCGAGGGCGGTCTATCCGTCGGAAAATTTAAGTCATGTAGAAACCTCTGGCATAAACGAGGACGGTGCACAGCCGGCTATGTTATATGCTGCGTATGAAAAGGCGGCAATATCCCTCGGGCATGGCGTGGATCTTTTGCAGGAGAATTACAGTGAAAAAGGGCGGCTTCTGCAAAGTTATATTGTTGAGGCACTGGCGGGCGAACTGCTGATGCGGGGGTATGACGCCTATAACAGATATGTTGCGGCATATACGGACAGGCATGTGGCGCGGTATCATTTTCCGGGCAGCGAGGAGGCGTTTCCCCTGGGAATGCTGCCGGAGCTGTTAAAAGACCTCACGCAGGAGATCACATGCAATGCGGCTTTCTGTATGGTTCCGAAAAAGAGTGTGGTATTTATCTCAGAGCTGACACAGGATGAAAGTGTGCGCTGTCAGGGGATCTGTGTCGGGTGCGGGAATGCGGCATGTCCGAACCGGGTCGATGAGAATCCTCTCATCAGAAGAAGGGTGGCGGACATGCCTTTGACCTACGGGTACAGCAGAATTTTTGGGATTTACAACGAATTGTTGTAGCTCGTACGGAATCATTATAAATGAGTGCGCAATCTGGCGTGAGTGTGAATTTCGATTGCGGATGTTGACATCCCGAAAATATGTGGTATACTTTGGACAATTACATAGATAGCATTCAGGTGTCAAACCAATGCGCAGGGCATTGGTTTTGGTGAAAAGGGAAACAGGTGAAAATCCTGTACGAACTCGTCACCGTAATTAGAGAGCCGAAGCCGCTATATCACTGGGAAACCGGGAAGATGGCAGAGGCGATGGTTGTGAAACCGAGATCTATAAGCCGGGAGACCTGCCTGTATGCTGTACGGAAACTTTTGTTTCAAGCCACGAGTAATTGGTTGTACGTTTTGATCTTGTAAAAATGCCGGATGGCGTTTTACAGGCTTATTTTGTGTAGGAAACCTTTACCGTAGCGGACAGGCAGCGGTAGAGGTTTTTTTATGCGCAGCCCCATGCAGAGGTAGTATGCCGCTAAAGCGGCGCATGGGACGCGCGGCGAGTAGGGGAAGAAGAATCTTCCCTACTTGGTTGCGCAGGCCCGAAACACGGCTTTGGCTCGTTGCTCGCAGGAATAAAACGAGAAGAGGAGACAGCAATTATGAAAAAGAAACTAGTTATAATGGTACTTGGCGGCGTTATGGTCTGTTCCCTGATGCTTGCGGGCTGCGGCGGACAGGGGGAAGCCCCGGCGACCACGGAAAGCACTGTGCAGACGGAGGCGCCTGCGGCAACAGATGGGTCTGCAGAAGACGCAGGGGCAGCGGCAGAATCGGTCGCGGAAGAAACCGTCAGTGATCAGGAAGCAGCGGATAACGTCGCCGCGCTGATCGATGCAATCTATGTGCAGGAGCGGACAGAGAATACCGACGAACAGTGCGCGCAGGCAAAGGCGGCGTGGGATGCGCTCACGGATGCCCAGAAGGAGCTGGTGGAGGGCGAGAACGCCGACCCGGATTATTTCGGCAGGGATACCGGCGATGCCTCGAAGGACGATCCGCGAAATCAGGACGGGATCGGGGAAAAGGAGATTCTGGTAGTCAGCTTCGGCACATCCTTCAATGACAGCCGCGTGGCGGATATCAGGGGGATCGAGGATGCGATACAGGAGGCAAACCCCGACTGGTCGGTGAGGAGGGCGTTTACGGCGCAGATTATCATCAACCATGTGCAGGCGCGGGATAATGAGTTTATTGACAACATGGATCAGGCGCTGGAGCGCGCCGTGAAAAACGGCGTCAAAAATCTGGTGGTACAGCCCACGCATCTGATGCACGGCGCGGAGTATGACGAAATTGTGGAGGCGCTGGAAGCTTACCGGGATCAGTTTGAGACGGTAACGGTTGCGGAGCCCCTGCTCGGCGAAGTGGGAACGGATGCCACAGCGATCAATGGGGACAAGGAAGCGGTCGCAAAGGAAATGACAAGCGAAGCATTAAAAGATGCCGGTTATGACACGCTGGATGCAGGCACGGAAGGACTGGAAGCGGCGAAAGCGGACGGTGTGGCGTTTGTGTTTTTAGGGCATGGCACCTTTCATACGGCAAAGGTATCTTACAGCCAGATGCAGACCCAGATGGACAGGCTTGGCTTTGACAACGTGTTCATCGGGACAGTGGAAGGCGACCCGGAAGAAACCGCCTGTGAAGAAGTAATGAACGCCATTGCGGAAGCCGGGTATCAGAAAGTCATCCTGCGCCCGCTGATGGTAGTGGCAGGCGACCATGCCAACAATGACATGGCGGGGGAGGAGGAAGATTCTTGGCGCAGCATCTTCAAGGCATCCGACAAATTTGAGAGTGTGGAAGCACAGATTACCGGCATGGGTTCCATTCCGTCTATCCAGCAGATCTATGCACAGCATACAAGGGATGCGCTGGATTTGGCTGCTTTAGCAGATTTGGCAGGCGCAGGGGGCGGGCAGACCCAGAATCTGCAGGATGGCGTATACAGCGCAGACTTTAAGACGGACAGCAGTATGTTCCGTGTCAATGAGGCATGTGACGGGAAAGGGATGCTGACTGTAAAGAACGGGGAAATGGTGATACACATTTCCCTCGGCTCGAAAAAGATTGTAAACCTGTATCCGGGGCTGGCGGCGGATGCCCAAAAAGACGGCGCGGCATTACTTGAACCGACGGAGGATACCGTTACCTACAGCGATGGCATGACGGAAGAAGTTTACGGCTTTGACGTGCCTGTCCCGGCTCTGGACACGGCGTTTGACCTGGCGCTGATCGGCACAAAGGGAAAGTGGTACGACCATAAGGTCAGCGTTTCAGGCGCCGAGTCGGCGGATGGCGGTGCGCAGACGGCGAAGACGGATGTCCTGGAGGACGGTTCCTACAGCGTGGAGATTGCCTTTGAGGGCGGCAGCGGAAAGGCGCAGATCCTGTCCCCTGTAACCGTCAATGTCACAGGGGGAAACGCAACCGCAACGGCACGGTGGAATAGCCCGAATTACGACTATATGCTGGTGGACGGGAAAAAATATCTGCCTGTAAATAAAGAGGGGGATTCCGTATTTGAGATTCCCGTACTCTGTTTTGACAAGCCGATGCAGGTAGTCGGGGACACCGTGGCGATGAGCAAGCCGCACGAGGTGACATATGAGATTACGTTTCGGTCGGAGACGATAAAGAAACAGTAAGGGACAGATGAAAGAAAAAATGAGTGTGATGTGTAGAAAAGAAGCATTATTGATCCTGTTACTTTTGGGAATGGTCGGACTGCATGGCTGCGGGGAAACTTCTTTCAATTCTGCGGATGTATCTGGTGAGAAACAAGAAACTTTGGTACAGGAAACAGTGGCGGGAACAGAGAATCAAGTCGAAGCGGATGGCCTGGAAACGAAGAGGGAACAGGCTGCGACGGATATGCCGGGCGCGGAGGCTGGGACCGCCGGGGCGCTTGTCCACGAAAGCAGCATGGCATTACAGTATGCCGAAAATTTCACGGTGGACTATTACAAGGGCGGGTATGTCCTGCTCACCACAACGACGGACGGCAGAAGATTTCTGATCGTTCCGGAAGACCGGGAAACGCCGCAGGATTTGGAGAAAGAAACCGTGGTGTTAAAGCGTCCCGTAAAAGACCTTTATTTGGTGGCGTCCTCGGCGATGGATATGTTCCGTGCGCTGGATGGAATGGACAGTATTTCCTTTTCCGGTCAGAAGGAGGACGGCTGGTACATCGAGGAAGCGAGGGACGCCATGAGGAGAGGCGGCCTGCTCTACGCCGGCAAATACAATATGCCGGATTATGAGATGATTGTCTCCGGAGGATGTACGCTTGCCATAGAAAACATGATGATATCCCATTCGCCGGAGGTCATGGAAAAGCTGGAAGAGTTCAGGATTCCCGTGATGATTGAATATTCCAGCTATGAGCCGCATCCGCTTGGCAGGGTGGAGTGGATCAAATTCTACGGGGCGCTGCTTGGCAGGGAGGAGGAAGCGGAACGGATCTTTTCGGAGCAGGCGGCTATTTTTGACCGGGTGACGGAGGACGTGGAGACCGAAAAGACGGCAGCCTTCTTTTTTGTCACGGCAAACGGTCTGATTCAGGTGCGCCAGTCGTCGGATTATATTCCGAAAATGATAGAACTGGCGGGAGGAAAGTATGTTTTTGAGAATCTGGGGGATCCCGGAACGAGACGGTCAACCATGAACATACAGGTAGAAGAGTTCTATGCCGCCGCAAAGGACGCGGACTTTTTGATTTACAACAGTTCCATCGACGGCGGCGTCTCAGACATGGAGGAGCTGTTGGATAAATGTGAACTGCTGGCGGATTTTAAGGCGGTGAAGGAGGGAAATGTCTGGTGCACGACAAACGATATGTACCAGCAGTCGCTTTCTATCGGTTATCTGACAGAGGATATCCATGGTATGTTTTTGGGGAAAACGGAGGGAATGCACTATCTCTTCCAATTGAAATAGTGTTGGAGTCAGGCTATGGATAAACACAGGAAATACAGATACATAGCGGCGTTTTGTATGCTGGGTGCGGGTGTTTTTGTCTTTTTTGTCCTCTATATCTGTATGGGGAGCGTGGAGATTTCCGTGCGGGAAATGATGCGTGCCTTTGCCGGGGTGGACGATATGGAAACCAAACGGCGGATTCTGTGGGACATCCGGTTCCCGCGGGCCATGGCGGCTCTGATTCTGGGCGGCGCCCTGGCGCTTGCCGGGTATCTGCTGCAGACCTTCTTCCATAACCCGATTGCGGGTCCTTTTGTCCTCGGCATTTCTTCCGGCGCAAAGATGACGGTCGCCCTTGTGATGATCTTTCTGATGGGAAGGACGGTCCGGGTAACGTCGGCAGATCTGATTGCCGCCGCTTTCACGGGCGCGCTCCTGTCCATGGGGGTTGTGCTCCTGCTTTCGCGCAGGGTGCGCGGCATGTCCATGCTGGTGGTCTGCGGGGTGATCATCGGTTATATCTGCTCCGCCGTCACAGAGCTGGTGGTTACTTTTGCAGAGGATGCGGACATTGTCAATCTGCACAACTGGTCGCGGGGCAGTTTCTCGGGTATGACATGGGAGAATGTAAAGGTCATGGCTGCAGTTGTCTTTGTGACCGTGTTCTTAGTATTCCGGATAGCAAAACCCCTTGGCGCTTACCAGATGGGAGAGACATATGCGGCGGGCGTGGGCGTCAATCTCAGACTTCTGCGGGCGGGCATCGTCATCCTTTCCAGTATGTTGTCGGCGTGTATTGTCGCGTTTGCCGGTCCGGTTTCCTTTGTGGGCATTGCTGCGCCCCATCTGGTCAAAAAGCTTCTGGGCACGGCGGAACCGCTTCTGATGATACCGGCTTGTTTTCTTGGCGGGAGCGTGTTCTGTCTGTTCTGCGATCTGCTTGCGCGCACCATGCTGGCGCCGACGGAGCTTTCCATCAGCACTGTGACCGCCATCTTTGGCGCGCCGGTGGTTCTGTGGATGATGGGGCGCAAACATGCTGACAGACATGTAAATGATCCATGACGGAAGCAGTAGATGTAAATACAAAAGTTGAGAGGCATCGTTGACCGAAAACAGTGCTGCCGTAGACAATTTTTGCAGACAAAAAATATAGCTAATTGGTAAATGGTGCACCAGAACAAAGAAAGCATAGGGTTCCTTGTGAATCAGATGGAACAGATATGCCGCGCAAAAGGAATGGCTGTCGATATGGAACAATATTACTTTACAACACAGAAAATGTGCGTTGGCTATGATGGCAGACCGCTTATAAAAGATGTGGAAATCGCACTGGAACAGGGAGAATTTTTAACGCTGATCGGTCCAAACGGCGCAGGGAAATCGACCGTTCTGAAAAGCATTGCTGGACAGCTTCGTCTACTTGGGGGAAGCGTTTGTCTGGGTGAAAACGTTTTATCGGAAATGAAAAGAAATGAACTGGCGCGGAAAATGTCGGTGGTATTTACGCAGAAGGTGCGGGCTGAGCTGAAAACATGCCGGGATGTGGCGGCAACAGGGCGTTATCCGTATACGGGACGCTTTGGCGTGCTGTCGAAGGAAGACTGGCGGCTTGTGGATGAGGTGTTGGAACTGACCCGTACCGCAAATATCGCCGGACAGGATTTTGACACCGTCAGTGACGGGCAGAAACAGCGCGTGATGCTGGCAAGGGCGATCTGTCAGGAACCGGAGATCCTTGTGCTGGACGAGCCCACCTCCTATCTGGATATCAGGTATAAGCTTGAATTTTTGGCGATATTGGAGGAGATGCGGGATAAAAAGAACCTGACGGTGGTCATGTCCCTGCATGAACTGGAGCTTGCCAAAATGATTTCGGATCAGATACTTTGTCTGAAAGGGGCATATGTGGAGCGGTACGGCACGCCGGAAGAAATTTTCGAGGGGGATTTTATCAGAGAACTCTACGGGATAGACGACGGTATTTTTTCTGGCGACAAGAAGTTTCAGGCGTATATCCGGCAGATTGGGCAGATATAAAAAATCGAGCGTTGGCATTATTTTCTATGGAATGAAAAAGCATCCCGAAAATATAAATATAACATTTTTTAAACTTGATTGGAGGGTCATTGCCTGACCCATGGAGACAAATATGGCGAAAGTAATTATGGTGCAGGGAACCATGTCCGGCGCGGGCAAGAGTCTGATCGTGGCAGGGCTGTGCCGCATTATGCGGCGGGACGGATACCGTGTGGCGCCCTTTAAATCCCAGAATATGGCCTTAAACTCCTTTGTCACGAAAGAGGGGCTTGAGATGGGAAGGGCGCAGGTCATGCAGGCGGAGGCGGCGGGTATCGAGCCCCTTGTGTGCATGAATCCGATTTTATTAAAACCGACAGACCACACAGGCTCGCAGGTGATTGTAAACGGGCGGGTAATCGGCAATATGAGCGCGAGGGACTATTTTGCGTATAAGCGTAAGCTCATCCCGGATATTGTAAAGGCGTTTCACAGGCTGGAAGAACGGGCGGACATGATTGTGATCGAGGGGGCGGGCAGCCCGGCGGAAATCAATCTGCGGGAAAACGATATCGTGAATATGGGACTGGCGGAACTTGTGGACGCGCCGGTACTACTTGTGGGAGATATCGACAGAGGAGGCGTCTTCGCACAGCTTCTGGGCACACTGATGCTGCTCCGGGAAGAGGAGCGGGACAGGGTGAAGGGGCTGTTGATCAATAAATTCAGAGGGGACGCGTCCCTGCTGACTTCCGGCATAGAGATTCTGGAGAAAAAGGGAGGGATTCCCGTTGCCGGAGTCATCCCTTACATGGAAATAGATTTGGAAGATGAGGACAGTCTCACAGACCGCTTTGTTAAAAAGAAGCAGGGAAAAATAGACATTGTGGTGATCCGCTATCCAAGGATATCCAATTTTACGGATTTCAATGTGTTTGCGCAGATCCCGGAAGTGTCGGTGCGCTACGTCACATCTGCGGCAGAATTTGGATGCCCGGATCTGGTCTTTCTGCCCGGCAGCAAAAACACGACAGGCGATCTGAACTGGATGCGGCGAAACGGTCTGGAGGAAAAGGTGAAAGGATTGGTGGGGAAAATACCGGTCTGCGGCATCTGCGGCGGGTACCAGATGCTGGGGGAAGAAATCACGGATTCCGAGGGTATGGAGTCCGGAGGCGCCGTGAAAGGCATGGGCCTTCTGCCAGTTACAACAAAGCTGCAAAAGGAGAAGGTGCGCCGTCAGGTACAGGGAACCATAAACCGGATAAGCGGCACGTTCTCCGTGCTTTCAGGACTTGCCTATGCGGGATATGAAATTCATATGGGACGCAGCCGCCTGTATTCCGATGACGGGGTGGCGCATGTGACGGAGGAGGTTTTGGTGGGCGGAGAAATACCCGAGGTGTATGGAACCTATGTGCACGGGATATTTGACAAAGGGGAGACCGTGTCCGCCCTTGTGGGGGAGCTGGCGCGGAAAAAAGGGCTTGTTCCGGGAAATCGCGCCTGCATGGATTACCGGGAATACAAGGAAAAACAGTACGATAAACTGGCGGATATTTTAACAGAGCATCTGGACAGGGAGCATATTTATGGACTACTCAGGAAAGCGCATATCAGGTGACAGTACTGCAGAAAGTACGAAAAAGATCACATCAGATAACGCCACAGCGGAAATCGCAAAAAATCACATATTGGATGTCGCCGCGGAGAAAATCACAGGAAACCAGATATGGGAGGATACGACAAAAGAATCTCTAAAAAAACTGTCTGTGTCCGCGCCGAACCAGAAGATATATGAAAGAGTATTGAAAAATTGGGACGCCATTGCCAAGCCGCTCGACGGGCTGGGGCGGTTCGAGACATTGACGGCACAGATCGGCGCAATTCTGGGAACGGATCAGCTCGACCTTTCCAGAAAAGCCGTTGTTATCATGTGCGCGGACAACGGGATTGTGGCAGAAGGGGTCAGCCAGTCCGGGCAGGAAGTGACCACGGCAGTGGTAAGGCAGATGGCGAAGGGTGCGTCCTCGGTGGGGAAAATGGCGGCTCTGATCGGTGTGGAAACGATTTCGACAGATATCGGGATGAGCGAAACAGAACGGATACCGGGTGTTCTCGACCGCAAAATCCGCTGCGGCACCAACAATTTCAGAATTGAACCGGCAATGACCGAATCCGAGGCTGTCCGGGCGATAGGGACAGGCATCGGCATGGTGTCCGAATGTAAGCAAAAAGGTTACCGGATTCTTGCTACGGGGGAAATGGGTATTGGAAATACGACCACCAGCAGCGCGGTGGCGGCGGCTCTGCTGTCCTGTGATGCCGGGGAGATGACGGGACGAGGGGCTGGTCTCGATGATGAAAGGCTGCTGCACAAAAAGAAGGTGATTGCGGAGGCAATCAAAAAATACGGGCTTTATGGGGCGGAGCCTCTGCGTATCCTCCACACGGTGGGCGGGCTGGATATCGCCGGGCTTGCCGGCGTATGTATGGGCGGCGCCCTGTTCCACATACCGATTGTGCTGGACGGGGTGATCAGCATGACGGCGGCTCTGCTGGCGGAAAAGCTCCTGTCGGGCACGGCGGCATATCTGATCGCATCCCATAGAGGAAAGGAGCCTGCCGTGGAAAAGCTGACTGATGCGCTTGGCTTACAGCCTGTGATAGATGCCGGGATGGCGCTGGGCGAGGGGACGGGGGCGGTGATGATGCTGTCGCTTCTCGACCTGGCGCTGTCCGTTTATCAGGGAAAGACTTCCTTTTCCGAAATTGCGGTAAAACCCTATGAAAGATATGGAAAGTAAGTCCTTAGCTGAAAACCTGAAAGTTGGCTTATGTATGGAAGTTATGTGAAAGAATACGCCGAAGAAGTTCGGCGGGAGGCTGTTATGATGGTTCTCGTCCTTGGGGGAAGCGGGAGCGGAAAGTCCGCCTATGCGGAGGAGCTGCTCTGCACGCTTGCCGGAAAATCGCAGACAACAAAATATTATCTGGCGGCAATGCGGGTCTATGACGAGGAGGGAACAAGGAAGGTGGAAAAGCACAGGGAACGCCGGAAAGGGAAAGGCTTTCTTACCATCGAACAGCCGGTGCGGATCGAGGACGCGCTTTTTCAGATGAAAAGCGGAGGGAAATCGGTTCTGCTTGAATGTATATCGAATCTGACGGCAAACGAGATGTTTACGGGCACACAGATCAGACCGAAAGAGGCAGTCACAGCATGTATTCTGCGAGGCGTTTCGCAGCTCATGCGGGAAACCGCGCATCTGGTTGTCGTCAGCGGTAATGTGTTTGAGGACGGCATCGTATATAACAGGACGACTATGGATTATATATATGCCATGGGGGAGATCAACAGACAGCTCGCGGCATGTGCCGACCGTGTGGTGGAAGTGGTGGCTGGGATTCCTGTGCCGGTTAGAGGCGTGAACCCGGAAGCTGTGCCGGATGTACCGTTTTAGTGAGGAGACAGTATGCATATCGTAAAGTCCGTTTTTATTGCGTTTTCCCTCTATTCAAAAATTCCGCTCTTGCAGTGTGCTTGGGAAGAGGATGACATGAAATATGTTTACTGTTTTTTCCCCTGGGTCGGGGCGCTGATCGGCGGCTGTCTTTTCCTCTGGCTGTATCTGTGCGGTAGGCTGCAGATCGGCAGTCTGTGCCGCACCATGACAGGGGCGGCGATTCCGCTTCTGATCACGGGAGGATTTCATGTGGACGGTTTTATGGACACGATGGACGCTGTACATTCGTACCAGCCAAGGGAGCGGAAACTGGAAATTTTGAAGGATTCCCACATCGGCGCGTTTGCGGTCATCATGCTGGTTCTGTATGGGCTGGCATTCTTAAGCGCGCTGTCCGAGGTAGAGAACAGGGCGTTACAGAAAATTGTGTGCGGCGGTTTTTTCCTGTCACGATGTCTGTGCGGGATCAGCGCGGTCTCTTTTCCCACGGCAAAAAGGGAGGGGACGCTCTTTCTCTTCGCTGACCGGGCACGGAAAAATGTGGTAAAAATCGCACTGTATATACAAAGCGTTGTCTGTATTGGACTGATGCTTTACTGGCATTTCTTTGCGGGGCTTCTGGTGGCTGGATGCGCAGTCGGCTTGCTTGTCTACTATTATTATAGAAGCAGAAGAGAATTTGGGGGCGTTACGGGCGATACGGCGGGCTGTTTTGTCGTTCTCTGTGAGGGGTGTATGGTTGTGGCTGCGGCGTTTTTTGACATTTTCTTTTTGTAGAGAGGTTGGTTTTTTCACACAGAAGTCCCAAAATAAATGTGAAATTTCATCCTAAGATGAGCTGTATATCAATATATAAGTTTGTCCTTCGGAGAGCAGGGTGTGACAAATTTGAGCAGTAGTGCAGGATACAGATGACTGAGGAAAGTGAAATACAGAAATGAGGTTGCCGATGAAGTTAATGATAGGCGGTTACGCACAGGGGAAACTTTCGTATGTTCTTCTAAAATATCAGCTAAGCGAAGATGCGGTGTGGGACAGCGTTTTGCCGGAAGAGACGGAACTGCGGCGGAAACAGAGGATGCATTGTGTGGAACACGGTGTCCTGCCGGATCAGACAGCAGCATCAGTGGAACCGATTGTGGTCAACCACTTCCACCAGTGGGTAAGGCGCAGGCTGTCGGAAGGGGAATGCCCGGAGAAGGACGTGCAGTCGTTTTTGAACCGCTGTGAAAACTGCATCATCATCTGTGATGAGATCGGAAACGGGATTGTGCCGGTGGACGCGTTTGAAAGGGAATACCGGGAACGCACCGGCAGGATTCTGATACGGCTTGCACAGGAAGCGGAGGAGGTGGAACGGGTGATATGCGGAATCGGACAGAGGATCAAATGATACTGGCGTTCATCCGCCACGGCGAGACACAGGCGAACGCACAGCGCCGCTATCTCGGGAAAACGGACGAATCCCTCTCGGAACGCGGGAAACAGCTGCTTTTGTTGTCCTGTCAGAAACAGCATGTTTATCCGCAGGCGGACTGCCTGTTTTGCAGTCCGATGAAACGGTGTCTGGAAACGGCGCGGATTCTGTATCCTATGTTACCGCCTGTTGTCATCCCGGAGTGGGAGGAGATGGATTTCGGACGCTTTGAATATAAGAATTATGAGGAGTTAAAAGATGACCTTGCCTATCGGCGGTGGATGAACAGCGGCGGGACGACTGCCTTTCCGGGCGGCGAGAGCCGTGAGGCGTTTGTCAAACGATGTAAGGACGGTTTCCAAAGAATGTGCGGCATATTATGGCAGACGCAGGCGGAGGAACAGGCAGAGAGGCTGCCAGATAAAAAGGCAGACAGGGAACAAGGCGGAGAAACAGACATCGGGGCAGACAGAAGAACAGGAAAAGGAGCAGGCGGGAAAACAGATGGGGAGCGGAGGGAGCCTGTCAGAGCCGCAGCTGTTGTCCACGGGGGAGTTATTATGGCGCTGTTAAGCGCCTATGGCATCGATGGACATAAGGATTATTTTGACTATCAAACTGCAAACGGCAGGGGATATCTGACACGCATAACCTACGCAAAGGGCTCATGCGGACACGGAGCAGGGGATGCCGTCCCCGGAGCGGAAGATTGCCGAAAGGAAAATACGGCTGTGCAACGTCTGAAAGAAAAAGAGGGAGAAACTGAGATTATGATTGAGGATATAAAAGCCCTATGAAATATCATGCGATTGCCTTCTTCGGGGGCTTTATACTGGATCTGCTTCTGGGAGATCCCCCTTTCCTTCCGCATCCCGTGCGGCTGATCGGGAAATTGATTACCGTGATGGAAAAGAAACTGCGAAGCAAGCTGCCGCCCCAAAAAGGCATAGAAACAGGAGAAGAAGTTTGGCGGGGAGCCCTTATGGTGCTTGTCGTCTGCGGTATTGTCGCAGTCACTGCGGGCGCGTTTTTATGGGCGGCATACCGTATCCATCCGTATGTCGGCACATTCGCAGAATGCCTGATGACATACCAGATTCTGGCAGTAAAATGTCTGAAAGTGGAGAGCATGAAAGTTTACCAGAGTCTGAAAGATGAAAATGTAGAACAGGCGCGGACAGCGGTTTCCATGATTGTGGGCAGGGATACGGACAAATTGGATGAGGAAGGCATTGCAAAGGCGGCGATAGAGACGGTGGCGGAAAACACGTCTGACGGGGTGATCGCGCCGATGCTGTATCTGGCGCTTGGCGGACCGGTTCTGGGATTTTTCTATAAGGCGGTAAACACCATGGATTCCATGGTCGGCTACAAGAATGAAACGTATCTGTACTTTGGCAGGGCGGCGGCAAAGCTGGATGATATTGTCAATTTTATTCCCGCAAGGGTCAGCGCTTGTCTGATGATCGCGGCAGCGTTTCTGTCCGGCGGCGGTTTCTCTGGCAAAAATGCGGTCTACATTTATCGGCGGGACCGCAGAAACCATGCCAGCCCCAATTCCGCGCAGACAGAAGCCGTATGCGCCGGCGCGCTTGGCATCCGGCTTGCGGGAGACGCCAGTTATTTTGGAAAAACAGTAAAGAAACCGTATATCGGGGACGCGCTGCGTAGCGTGGAATATGAGGACATGAAGCGTGCCAACCGCCTGCTGTATGGAACGGCGTGGATTTGCGAGGGCATTTGTCTGTTACTTTTATGGGGCTTCGCCCGTTGTTTTCCTTTATAATTGTCGGGAAAGCGGTAAAAAAATATTTTACTATGAAATTTCGGATGAGGGAGGATGGTGGCAAAATGGCGCTCCACGGAGGGGACATATACAGGAATAAGGTCGAGATTGATTTCTCTGTCAACGGCAATCCTTTGGGCGTGCCGCAGTCTGTCAGGGAAGCCCTGCTCCGGGCGGTCGGACAGTGCAGCGCATACCCCGATATGGAGACAGCGGCATTGAAGGAGGCAGTCGCCAGAATGCTTGCTGTCCCGAAAGAATACCTGCTCTTCGGAAACGGGGCGTCAGAACTCTTTATGGCGGTTGTGCATGGGATTCGTCCGAAAAAAACAGTGATACCCGCCCCTTCTTTTTATGGCTACGAGTATGCGGCGAGAGCGGCGGAAAGCGAAATACGCTACTGTGGGCTGAACCGGGAAAACGGGTTTCATGTGACAAAGGATTTGTGTGACAACTTGACAGAAGATGTGGATCTGCTCTTTCTGGCAAATCCAAACAACCCCACAGGCTGCCTTTTGGACTGTGAAACGGGACTCCACATATTGCGGCATTGCAAAGAAATGGGGATTTATGTCGTGCTGGATGAATGCTTTGTTGATTTCTGTGCGGGAAACCCGTCCCTGCTTTCTGAAACAGAAAACAATGACCGCCTTCTGGTAGTCAGGTCATTTACCAAAAGTTTTTCGATTCCCGGTGTCCGTCTGGGCTATCTGGTCTGTAAAAACGAACCGCTTCTTGCAAGAATTGCCGGGCAGCTGCCGGAATGGAATCTTTCCTGCTTTGCACAGGAGGCAGGATGCGCCTGTGCCAAACAAAAAGCGTTCATGGAGGAGACCGAAAGGTATATAGCGCGGGAGCGGGCATTTCTGGAAGAAGTATTAAAAAAAGAAGGGTTTCGGGTGTTCCCTTCCGCAGCAAATTTCATTTTGTTCGACACAAAAGAGACGCCGTGCGGGATATCCCTGTATGAACAGCTTTTACGGCAGGGGATCCTGATCCGGGACTGTCAGAATTTCCGGGGGCTTGGCAGAGGATTCTACCGGATTGCAGTGAAGAAGAGGGAAGAAAATATAAAGCTCGAGCAGGCGCTTAAACAGGCGCATGACGCAGGCTTGAAAAGTGACGGCAATTCCTTTCACTGTGTGTCTGTGACGGGCAGCAAAACGGAGCGAATACCAATGAAAGAGATAGACTATGTACTGCCGGAAGAAATTGAAAAGCGCAGTTTTGCAATTATCGGCGAAGAACTGTCGCAGAGAAACATATGTATTCCGGAGAGAGAGAAAAGTATTGTCATGCGCGTCATCCATACCAGCGCGGATTTTGACTATGCGGAAACGCTCTGTTTCTCGGATGGGGCGGTGCAGACGCTGGAAGATCTGCTCAGAGACGGGGCGGATATTGTGACTGACACGAATATGGCGCTTGCGGGCATCAACAAAAAAGTGCTGGCTTCTTTTGGCGGACAGGCGCATTGCTTTATGGCGGACGAGGATGTCGCGCTCATGGCAAAGTCAAAAAATATGACGCGGGCGGCGGTCAGCATGGAAAAAGCGGCAAAACTGGAAAAGCCTGTCGTTTTTGCCATCGGAAACGCGCCGACGGCGTTGATAAAACTGTACGAAATGACGAGGGAAACGGACTGGAAACCGGCTTTTGTGATCGGTGTCCCTGTCGGTTTCGTCAATGTGGAGGCGGCAAAAGAGCTGAGTTTGGACACGCCGATTCCTTATATTGTCAACCGCGGAAGAAAGGGCGGGAGCGGTATCGCCGCGGCAATCTGCAACGCCGTCCTGTACCGGCTGCGGGAAAAACAAAGGCGTAGTTGACAAAAATATCTTTGGCAAAGGGATTGCGGAGCGATATAACTATAGAAGAAAGACGTAGTCGCATCGGATGAAATAAGATACTGATTGTGAAAAAAGAAGGTTACTATGCAATTGCAGGAAGGAACGTGGTATGCGATATGGTTTTACAACGGGAAGCTGTGCGACTGCGGCGGCAAAGGCTGCGGCATATATGCTTTTGACGGGAAATATAAAAAGAAGCATTACCATCGAGACGCCAAAGGGAATTTTGTATAACGCGGAAATTCTGGATATCCGCCGGGCGGAAAAAGAAGTGAGCTGCGCTGTGGAAAAGGACGGCGGGGACGATCCGGATATTACGACGGGCGCATGGATTTACGTGAAAGTTTCCTATCCGGAATATGCGCAGGAGGTTTCTTCTTTCGGCAACCGTAGAAATTGGGAAGGTCAAAATGGTGAGGGATGCGAAAAGAATACGGAAGATTTTGAAAATAGAAAACCGTGTATTGTCATAGAAGGCGGAAGCGGCGTGGGAAGGGTGACCAGAAAGGGGCTGGATCAGCCGGTGGGAAACGCGGCGATCAACCGTGTGCCAAGGGAAATGATAGAAAAAGAGGTATTGGAAGTCTGTCGGGTGGCTGATTATGACGGCGGTCTGAAAATAGAGATTTCCGTGCCGGACGGGGAACGGCTTGCGGCGCAGACCTTCAATCCCCGGCTTGGCATAAAAGGAGGCATATCCATTCTGGGCACAAGCGGCGTTGTGGAGCCCATGAGCACACAGGCGGTTCTGGACACGATCCGGGTGGCGCTGCGGCAGAGAAGGGAAGAGGGCTTTTCCTATGTGGCTGTCGCACCGGGAAATTACGGTCAGGATTTTATGAGACAGACCTATGGCTACGATCTGGACAGGAGCGTGAAATGCAGCAATTTTATCGGAGCAACGGTGGATATGGCGGTGGAGCTTGGATTTCAGAGGATACTTCTGACGGGACATATCGGCAAACTGATCAAGGTTGCCGGCGGTATTATGAACACCCATTCTAAAGAGGCGGACTGCCGGATGGAGCTTCTTGCTGCCTTTGCCGCATGGGAAGGGCTTGACAGTGAGCCGCTCTGCAGGATAATGGCGTGTGCGACCACGGAGGAAGTGCTTCTCATTTTGCAGGAGAACGGAAAACTGGATTCGGTTATGAAGCGGGCAGTCAGGCGCGTCTGCTATTATCTGGAGACCCGTGCCGGAGGACAGCTGAAAGCGGACTGCATCATATACGCAAACGAATTTGGGGAACTGGCAAAAAGTGAAGGGGTGGAAACATGGTTTACTTTGTTGGCGCAGGAACAGGGGCGGCAGATCTGATTACCGTTAGGGGAAAAGATTTGATTGCACAGGCGGATGTCGTGATCTACGCAGGCTCTCTCGTGAATCCGGAGCTGCTTTCCTATGCAAAAAAGGGATGTGAAGTACATAACAGCGCCCGCTTAACCCTTACGGAAGTGATTCGGATGATAAAAGAAGCGGAGGCGCAGGGGAAAATGACGGTACGGCTTCACACGGGAGACCCGAGCGTTTATGGGGCTGTCCGGGAGCAGATGGATGAGCTGGACAGCCTTGGCATTTCCTATGAAAGCTGTCCGGGCGTCAGCGCCTGCTTCGGGGCGGCGGCTTCCTTAAATCTGGAATATACCCTGCCGGGTGTCTCCCAATCCCTGATCATCACGAGGATGGCGGGAAAAACCGACGTGCCGGAAAAAGAGAGTATAGAAAGTCTGGCGGCGCACCGAGCGTCCATGGCGATCTATCTGAGTGCGGGAATGCTGGAGGAGCTGTGCCGAAGACTGATTGCGGGAGGCTATGACAAAACCACGCCCGCCGCCCTTGTCTATAAAGCTACGTGGCCAGAGGAAGAAGCCTATGTCTGCACGGTTGAGACGCTGGCGGCTGTTGCGGGAGAACATGGCATTACCAGAACGGCGCTGGTGATTGTGGGAGATGCGGTGACACATCACTATCACCGAAAATCGAGACTGCATGCCGATGATTTTTCGACGGCGTACCGCCTATCAAGGGACGCTTCCGGGACTGCAGACGATACAGGCAGGGAAGGTTCCCGTTTTGAACCTGCGTGTACCGGGGCAGATGACTGTTGGCAGACGTTGGGCGGCGGTGGCGAGCGTCAAGTGCCCAGCTGCTTACAAATCATCAGTTTTACAGCCGCCGGGATGCGGCTCTCCGTGCGTGTGAGGGAAGCTCTTGGCGGCAGAATGGAAGTCGGTCTGTATACAAAGTGTAAAGCCTGCGAAAACAGCGGCGGAAATTTAGCCGTTCGTGAGAGGGAGACTTCCGTCGGCACGCGGGACAAGAGTGTGCCTGTCCGGTTCGTGGAAACATCTGTGGAAGAGTGGGCAGGTCGTCAGATGAGGGAAAAAAGCGCGATTCTCTTTATCGGCGCCTGTGGGATTGCCGTCCGGGCGATCGCCCCTTTTCTGACAGATAAGCTGCAGGATCCCCCGGTATTGGTTATGGATGAGAAAGGAAACTATGTCGTGCCGATTTTGTCCGGGCATGTGGGCGGCGCAAACGCCCTCGCCGGAATGCTCGCACAGGCAGTCGGCGCGCAGACGGTGATCACCACGGCAACCGACCTGAATCTTGCCTTTGCCGTGGATGTATTCGCTGCGGAAAATGGCTTTGCCATCGAAAATAAGAGCGGGATTGCAAAAATTTCATCCAAAATACTTGCCGGGGAGGCGGTCACCGCATCGGCGGAGACGGGGCATGAAAAGATGCTATTGGAGCGGAACGGGCTCCGTGTCGTCCCTTATCCGCCAGAGGAATCGGTTGATCTTGTCATTACATCGGAAGAAAATATTTATGGCGCGGTTCTGGTTCTGCGCCCCCGGGAATACAGCATCGGGTTTGGCTGTAAAAAGGGAAAAGACGCAGGGGAAATGGCACAATTTGTGGAAAAAGTGATACAGGAAAACGGCATTCTAAAAACGCAGATATTTGCCCTCGCCTCCATTTCCCAAAAAAGGGAGGAAGCCGGAATCAAAGAGTGGTGCCGCCGGGAAAACATTCCGTTTCTGACGTATTCTGCAGAGGAATTACGGCAGGTGGACGGAGAGTTTACCGCGTCCGATTTTGTGGAAAAACAGGTGGGCGTGGACAATGTCTGTGAGCGGGCGGCGCTGAAAGCCTGTGGCGCAGGCGGGGAGCTGATTGTGCGTAAATGTGCGGAAAACGGCATGACGATCGCTGTCGCGAGGAGAGTCCGGGAACTTTATCCCCGCGAGCAACGAGGCAAGTGATTGTCTGTAAGCATTTGGCGACTGCCACAAAGAATACCCCGTTCCTTGAGGCGTATCAAGTTTGATGCGCTCCGCTGATTGCGGCGGGCTTTTAAACGAAAGGTATGAGAACAATATGGAAACCGAAGTGAAAAATCGAATTTATATCGTGGGGATCGGACCGGGAAAAGAGGAAATGATGACAGGAGAAGCCCTGTATGCGCTGGAACAGGCGGACGTCATCGTCGGCTATACGACATATGTAAAGCTGCTTGGCGAGCGGTTTCAAGGGAAAGAACTGCGTGCCACGTCCATGCGGCAGGAAGTGGAACGGTGCCGTCTCTGCTTTTCAGAAGCGGAAAAAGGCCGAACCGTTGCTCTCATATGCAGCGGGGATGCCGGAATTTACGGGATGGCGTCCCTGATGCTTGAGATTGGCAGCGCATACCCGCATACAGAGCTTTCGGTAATTGCGGGCGTTACCGCCGCAAGCAGCGGGGCGGCTGTTCTGGGCGCGCCGCTCGGACATGACTTCTGCTCGGTCAGCCTAAGCGATCTGCTGACGCCTTGGGAGACCATTGAAAAAAGATTAAGGGCGGCAGCGGAAGGGGACTTCGTCATCGTGCTCTATAACCCGTCCAGCCATAAGAGGAAAGATTACCTGAAAAAAGCCTGCCGCATTTTGCTTCGCAGTGTGGAAGGCGACAGGGTGTGCGGCTATGTGGAAAATATCGGCAGGGACGGTACAAAGTCGGAAATCTGTACGCTGGAAGAACTGCAGGACAGGGAAGTCAGCATGTTCACGACGGTGTTTATCGGCAACAGCGGTTCGGAGATCATAGACGGCAGATTTGTGACGAAGCGAGGATATCAGTGTGAGAAGTTTCCGCATTGATTTGAGTCACAGCAAAGGCTGTTTCGCAAAGTTAACACAGCTTTCAGGGCGGCTCCGTTTCACTCGAAAAAACGTTAAAAGCAGGCGTTGTTCAATTGAGTTAAGATGTCGCAAAGCGAAATCACATGGAGGGCAGCATGACACATAAAATCGTAATATTTGCAGGGACGACGGAGGGGAGAAGACTCTCGGAGCTTCTTGCGGCGGCGGGAATCGGGCATACCGTCTGTGTTGCCACGGAATATGGAGAAATCGTCTTAAACAGGCATCCGTCTGTACACATTCACCGTGGAAGAATGGATCAGGCGGAGATTCTGTCATTTTTAAAAGAAGGGCAGTTTTCGGTTGTGATCGACGCAACCCATCCCTTTGCCGGGGAGATTACCAGAAATATCAGTACAGCAGTTGAACAGCTTAGCCTGGAAGAAATAGCAGTTTCTTATCTGCGGCTGAAACGGAATGAAATGGCACGGCGGGAGGGCGTCACTTATTTTGCGTCAAATGAGGCATGTGCCGAAGCTTTGGAGCATATTGAAGGCAATATTCTCTTAACTACCGGAAGCAAGGAATTGTCCTGTTACTGCAAAAGCGAGTCGATAAGAGACAGACTGTACGTGAGAATCCTGCCGAGTGCGGAGAGTTTTGCCCTCTGCATGGAGCGGGGCATCCGGGGAAAGCAGATTATCGCGATGCAGGGCCCCTTTACCGTAGAGATGAATGAAGCCGTGATCCGCCAGTATCATATTTCCTGCGTGGTGACAAAGGAGAGCGGTGTATCGGGAGGCTTTCCGGAAAAGATAGAAGCGGCAGTGAGAGCCGACGCATCCGTCTTTGTCATAGGACGTCCGGAAGAGGAGGGGGCATCTTGTTCCGAAATATGCCGTGAACTGGAAAACCTGTTGGGAAAGTCGCTTGCCGTAACGGAGTCGTTGGAAATTACCTTGGCCGGAATTGGTATGGGAAGTGAGAAGGGGCTGACAAAGGAGGTGGCGCAGGCCGTGCGGGAGGCCGATATTCTATTCGGCGCAAAGCGCCTGCTGGCGGGCTTTCCCGGAAGCCTGAAGAAGTATCCTTTTTATGGTGCCAAAGAGGTGATTCCCCGTCTGCGGAAAATGCAGGAAGCAGACTGCTTTGTATGCAGGAAGAAAATAGTTATTCTCTTTTCCGGAGACAGCGGATTTTACAGCGGATGCCAGTCTCTGTATGCCGCGCTGGAAAAGGAAATACAGGAAGAACGTCTGGCGGGAACGCTGTGTATTTTGCCCGGAATATCATCTGTAGCGTATTTGGCGGCCTGTACCGGAGAGAGTTATCACGATGCGGCGGTCTACAGTCTCCACGGAAAAGAGCTCTGTAATCTGGCGAACCGCATCCGGCAAAATCCCAAGACCTTTCTGCTGACATCGGGCGTAAAGGATATCAACCGTATCGGCAAAATCCTGCTGGATGCTGGTCTGGATTTTTGTGAGATTATCACAGGCTGTCAGCTCTCCTACGCCGAACAGCGGATCATGCGTCTTTCACCGTCAGAGTGTGTGGAGATCAAAGAGCAACGATTGTACACCTGCCTCGTAAAAAACCCGTATGCGGAGGAAAGAAAATTGACGCATGGTATGGCTGACGAGCTGTTTGTCAGGGGAACAGCCTCCGGGGGATGTAGCGCAGCGGTAAAAATTCCCATGACCAAGGAGGAGGTGCGTGAAGTCAGCATCTGTAAGCTGCACCTGCGGGAGCGGGCGGTGGTTTACGATATCGGCGGCGGCACCGGTTCCGTGGCGGTGGAAATCGCGAGGCTTTCGGATGAGATACAGGTGTATGCGGTGGAACAGAAGGAAGAGGCCGTTTCATTGATGGCAAGAAACAAGGAAAAATTCGGCCTGCAGAACATCCATTTGGTAAAAGCTGCGGCGCCGGAAGGACTGTCCGGGCTGCCAATGCCCACACAGGCTTTTATCGGCGGAAGCGGCGGCAGATTAAAGGAAATCATGGCGGCTCTCTGGGAGAAAAACAAGAATTTGCGCATTGTCATTACCGCAGTCAGCATGGAGACCCTATGTGAAATTAAGGAAATACTGACTCTGTATCAAATGAAGGAAGAAGAAACGGTACAGCTACAGGTAAGCCGGGTTCGGAAAGCCGGAGGTTACCAATTGATGCAGGCGGAGAATCCGGTGTGGATCTGTGCGTTTACTTTTGACGGAGACAAGGCTGAATAAATGCTCTGATGAGCAAACTTCGATAGAATTTATTTGCTTTGAAATGGAGGAAGGTAGAAAGAAAATTTTTCAACATTGTTTTGAATTTGAGGGGCATCGCTTGCCCTACGGAGGCAAAATGAATATCAGCAGAGTAATGATTGCCGCGCCGAAGAGCGGCAGCGGAAAAACATTGGTCGCCTGTGCGCTTTTACAGGCACTAAAAAATAGAGGATGGCAGACTGCGGCCTATAAATGTGGTCCCGATTATATAGACCCAATGTTTCACAAACAGGTAATCGGCGTCCCCTCCAAAAATCTGGACACCTTCTTTACAGATGAGGAACAGACAAAAAGGCTGTTTCTGTGCGATCGGATGGAAAATGACTTTGCCGTTTTAGAAGGCGTTATGGGAATTTATGACGGATTGGGCGGCGTGCGCAGGGAAGGTTCCTCGTACCATCTGGCGTGCGTGACGAAAACGCCGGTTGTGTTCGTTGTGGATGCAAAAGGTATGGGGCGCTCCATCATCCCTTTGCTGACAGGCTTCCTTCAATATGATACAGAGCATTTGATCCGGGGCGTGATACTAAACCGAATTTCCAAGGGATACTTTGAGACCATCAAGCCGCTGATTGAGGCAGAACTGCCGGTTACGGTGGCAGGATTTTTGCCGGAAAAGGAAATATACCGGATCGAAAGCAGACACCTGGGGCTTTTCATGCCGGATGAATTGGGCGATATCCGTGAAAGACTGCAGGACGTCTCGGAAGAATTGCAAAAGACCGTCTCTGTTGATACAATAGTAAAAATAGCCGAAAGTGCGCAGGAACTTCAAACGGCAGAGAAAACGGAAGCGCAGGCAAAAGCGCGGAGAACAGCTACAATATGTAACAAACCGGTGGTGATAGACAGCAGCCATATGTCCACGCCCGCCGGCTTAGTCACAATCGCCGTAGCCAGAGACGAAGCTTTTTCTTTTTATTATGAAGACAATATAGCGTTGATGAAAGAAAACGGCGCGAATATCAGATATTTTTCTCCGTTAAGGGATGAGGAACTGCCGACTGGCAGCCATGCGGTTCTGCTTGGCGGCGGTTACCCGGAGCTGTATGCAAAAAAGCTGAGTGAAAATAAAAAAATGCGTGAAGCGGTACGGAAAGCATCGGAAATCGGAATGCCTATTGTGGCGGAATGCGGCGGGTTTCTGTATCTGCACAGAACAATGACTGACCGGGAGGGGAACCGTTACCCTATGGCGGGCGTGATCCATGCTGACTGTTATAACACGGGAAAATCCGTGCGTTTTGGCTATATAGAACTGCAAGAAAAGAAAAACTGCTTTTTGCCGGAAAATATATCCATCCGCGGACACGAATTTCATTACTTTGACAGTACAGACAATGGCGCGGATGCCATTGCGCAGAAACCGGTGACAGGGAAATCCTATTGCTGTGTGATCATAGATGAAACCCACTGGATGGGATTCCCGCATTTGTATTACCCGTCGAATCCCGTTTTTGCAGAGTCTTTTGTGGAAAAAGCAAGACGATATAAGGAAAGGATCATAGAAAAATAATATGGAAAGCTCATACCGTTTTTTTGAGAACAGAGCGTGTCAATATTTTCCCTGTCATAAGGGCCTGACAGACTTTAACTGCCTGTTTTGTTACTGTCCGATGTATCTGCGGGAAAACTGCCCGGGGAATCCCAGCTATATCGAAAAGAATGGAAAAAAGATAAAAGACTGTACGAACTGTACATTTCCCCATCGGCCGGAAAACTATGATAAGATTATGCAGGTGTTGAAAGGGCAGGCAAATATGCCCGTATTTGGAGACCGTTCTGTTTAGGTAAAAATGCAGACGCCCCGCTCAACTATGAAATAAATGTGTATTTGTTTCATAGTTGTGGTGCCCATTAATTTCCTCTAAAAGCCCCGATAATCAACCATATCCAGTGATTACCAGGGCTTTTTTCAAATCGCTCGATTATAATACAATTACATTTGCGCAGGTTTTCGCGGTGGCCACTTCACGTCATAGACGTCTGCACCATATGGGAGATCCAGTTTTTTATCCTCACTCAACACATACTATGGATGTTTCTGAGGTCTGTCTGTAGAAATTTTTTAATATAATTGCTGATAAACAATGGAATCAGACTTAGCAGTGTGCCGGCTTCACGGGATGCCGGATCACGGTTTTCAAATTTTCCGGCCTGCATTTTCTGACATCACTTAAATAAATTTCATGGTGGCGGCGTCCGTCAGCCATATCCAGAACATAGCCCTGTTCCCAGGCAAAGACATCCATAGAATCTATGGTAGCAGGCTCGTCATCGTAGGGTCCTATGTGCATACACTGTACGCACAGCCCCTCGTCATAGGTCAGAAATTCCACTTTGGAAAAGTCGGTGTTTTTCTTCATGGAAGCCTCGGCGACCGCCCATGCAAATTCTTCTTTCGTCACAAATTCCGGCAGGCGGATCATGGAAATCCACTCGAAATCCTCTTTTCTGGTATAGTCGACGCCGATGACTCCTTCCTGCCACCACAGTCCCTCCAGAGGCGGCACCACATAGTCGAAATAGCCTTCGATCCGATGATCACCCATCTTGCTCATTTTAATGGTGAAGGCGATGCCGTAAAGCAGTCCGATCGACTGCTTGTAAGCGCCGTCCTCCTCATTGGGATTGCCTCTGCCCCGCACTGCAATAAAATTCATCGCTGGCACTGTGACCAGGCAGGGCTGTTTTTTCGGCAGATAAAATTCTTTGTATTCTTTTTTGTAGTCGAAAGCCATCTCCTTTTCCTTCCTATCACAGTCGCAGCCGTCTGTGATTAATCTTCTTTTTCCTTCAGTCCAATATAAATATGAACCTCGGCGTTGTCTCCCATATCGTCGTTCTGGTATTCCTCGAAATCGCATTGAAAGGCTCTGGGCAGTTCCATCTGCCAGATTGTCTGCCATGCCTCTGCCACTGCCTGCACCATATTTCCGCGTACTACAAACTTCGCATACTTTCCGGCAGGGATGCGGCACACGGCATAATCGTTTCCGGCAGGAAGTTCGGCTGTTTCACAGGCAACTAATGCAGTGTAATCCGCCTTTTCATCCCCGGCGTAGTCGGTGTATATTCCCAGTGCCTTTGCATTTGCCTTTTTCGGTATGGAGGCATAAATGCCTTCGTTGTAAAAACGATTCCACAGACCGCCGATCACCGCGTTCATTTCCGGCGATGTATTGTTGGTCCTCGCTGACACACCTACGGCTGTTTTTTCTTCCAGAGTTACAATTTCGTAGTCCATTTTCATGCACAAATCCATCCTTTCTTATGTTTCCGTGTAATGAGGACGATAAACCTGTCTTCTTACACGGGTGTGTTGTTTGATGGATTCATTGTACCAAGGCAAACATGACAACTGTATGTCATCATTCAGAAAGTGGACTGTATTTTTTATAAATACTCTCCGCAAAGCGAAAAACTTCCTGCCGCAGTTCTGCAGGCTCTAAAAGCTCGGCTCCCCCGCCGAAAGAGACGATCCATCCAACGACACTCTGTCTGTCGTAAAATTCAGCAGAAAAAAGCAGCATACCATCAGGTAGAACGTGAAAACTTTCCGGGCCAAACTCCTCTACTAGCCGCCACTTATATACGGGATCCACTTTTGCCGTGACTGGAAACTGTGGTGAAAACAGGAAATTGGGACTCAGATCGGGAAGAGAAACCGCTCGTTTTTCAAAGGCCTGCCCCAGGACGAGATCTGTCATCCGCATCAGCTTAAACAGCCGGAACGCTTCTCTCCTCTCGCACCACCCCCAGAGATACCATCCGGCCCACTGGAAAATCAGATCATAGGGCTCTACGGTTCGCTGGGACTCCCCTTTGGGGGAATGGTAAGTAAAGGCAACTCTATTTGTGGAAAGAATGGCACTGTGCAAAAGCTCAATTTTGGGAGATAATGCTGATTTATACCAGGATGACAGGTCAATCAGAATGTGGGTGTCCCCGGCAATCAGGTTTGACGCGCCGGCAGATAGCTTTTCCATAAGCTGCTGATACTGGTTCGTACCGCTTATGCTGTCCAGGCTCCGAAGGCCTGCCTGAATGGCCTGCATATCCTGTGTGGTAAACACGGTGCGGTCAATCTTATATCCCTCCATGATGGAGACACCGCCGTTTTGGCCCGGTTCCGTCACAAGTGGAATCCCGGCCATGCAGAGAGTTTCGATATCACGGTTTATGGTGCGCCGGGAAACCTCAAATTTTTCTGCAAGATACGGAGCGGTGACTTTTTCCTGCTGTAACAGAATAGATAAAATGCCGATCATTCGGTCGATTTTCATGGCCATTCTCCTTTTACATTCCCATAGAAAATAACTGATTGAGCAATTAAATATTTGTATCACCAATCCATTATGTTATAATTACTCATAACTAAAATATCATAGAAAGGTGAAGGTTGAAAGGGAATCTTTCATGAAGTGGGTGTCTTTTTTATTGTCGGATTCCTGTTTCTTCTAAATGGCATTCACTCAACTTATAAATGTAATCATGTTCTCAATCTGAAAGAGTTGGAGGCGCACGAACTCAAGGAGGGAGTCTGTGTAAGTGGTAACATTGATTCATATATCGGGAAACATTTATCTGGAAACAATAAGTTTTTCGGCGTTGGGCAGTCCCACTTGACTCTTTTCGGGCAATCCTATGATTTCTACACGATTCCTGTCGGAAAAAACTCTTACATTTGTATTTTGGCATCCAGCAAATCCTTAAAAGAACAATTGGAGGCTTTTGAAGAAGGACACGGTGAAAATGTCTATTTTGAGGGTGAGGTTATCAAACCGCTGGTAGAATTAAATTGGAGATGGTATGATTCAATAGAGGGTTTTCGGACAGAAGCCCTTATTGACTCCTTCGTGATCAAAGAGACAAATTTCAAAAGAAATAAAGATATCATATATATCGGGGTTCTTTTCATAGCTATGGCAGTTTTACGATTCCTCAGCGCCGGTGGCATCAAAAGCTTTGTGATGGAAGAAACAATGGATAAAAAACCTGTTTGCAATTATGATACCGAAACAGGGAAAAGCGGAAGGAGACGGAAATAGGATAGGCAATGCCGCTTAAATCAGCAGCTATTTATCCGCCACATCATAATACGGCACAATCAGGTGCGCGTCCGCGTAGATTGCGTCATTCGTCAGGCTGTTGATCTGCATCACTTCACGGATATACTCGTAGATAGACCCGTAATGTGTTTCATCCATATACTCTTCCGCGATGGACCAGAGGGTATCGCTGTCCGACACCACAATACTCTTATAATATTTAGAAGTCTCCTGAGAAGGAGCGTTCTTTGCGTTGGAACGGAAGGAACTGACAGCGATGGATGCAGTGATGATCAGACAGAAAGTCATCACTAACAGGAGGAAGTTTCTTCTCATCTCCTGTCTTCTTCGGATGCGGTTATTGCGGATTCTTCTCTCGCTTCTGATATCCTGCGGTCTTTTATGGCCCTGTGTCACTGCTCTATTCATAAGTAAACTCCTTTCCGTCCGATGTAACATGGAAAACGTATCGACTGCTGCTATTTTGTAACGTTTTTTGACACAGAACAGATGTTGCGAACAAATGTTCTTTATGGGTGTATTATATCGAACATGTTTTCGGATGTCAATACTTTATGGATAAAAAATCGAACAAATTTTCTGAATATATGTTTGCTTTTTCTGCCTTGCTGTGCTATGATTAAAATATGTAAATTGTCAGAAAATATGTTTCGGCCCGAGAAGCCCGGAGAAAGGATAAGGATTTAAGTATGGCACAGGGAAAGATCACTGTAAAACAGCAGCAGATTCTTGATTATATTAAGGATGAAATTTTAAAAAGAGGATATCCTCCGGCTGTACGGGAAATCTGTGAGGCGGTGAATCTGAAATCTACTTCCTCCGTACACTCCCATTTGGAGACGCTGGAGAAAAACGGCTATATCAGAAGAGACCCCACGAAACCCCGCGCCATCGAGATTTGCGATGATAATTTCCAGATGGTGCGCACCGAGATGGTTTCCCTGCCGGTCATTGGACAGGTGGCCGCGGGACAGCCGATCCTTGCGGAGCAGAATATTGACAGCTATTTTCCTGTTCCGGCGGATATGGTGCCGGGCGGCGATTCTTTTGTACTGAAAGTAAAGGGCGATTCCATGATTAATGTAGGAATCTACAGCGGGGATCAGATTTTTGTAAACTGTTGTCAGACCGCGTCGAATGGTGACACCGTGGTGGCGCTGATTGATGATTCGGCTACGGTGAAGACGTTCTATAAGGAGGATGGACATATCCGCCTGCAGCCCGAAAACGACTCAATGGATCCCATTATCGTGGATGACTGCCAGATTCTTGGGAAAGTGTTCGGGGTATTTCGCCTCTACAAACATTGATGAAAAAACAGATACTGGATTCATAATATTGAGCTGTCGGCAGTTTTAATGAAATGCTGACATGATATATGCTCTGACAGATGTAGCTGCTTTATTTCTGGAGAATAGCAGGGACAGGATCAGGGCATATTTTATTCTGACATACATCATACGATCTATGATCCGGCTTGATCTGATACTCTCTTTTTTGTGCAGAAATTGAGAGGAAACTTATGTCAGGATTTTATATACTTGAATGAGACAGGAGGATTTTACGGTATGGAATGGATTGAAAAGTTGAATGAGGCAATTACCTATATGGAGGAGCATCTGACAGATGAGATAGATTACGAACAGCTTGGAAAAATTGCCTGCTGTTCCTCCTATCATTTTCAGAGAATGTTTGCCTACATGGCAGGTGTTCCTCTCTCTGAGTACATCCGCAGGAGAAAAATGTCCCTTGCCGCTGTGGATTTGCAGGATAAGAATGCAAAGATCATTGATGTGGCGGCGAAATACGGATATCAGTCTCCCACTGCTTTCAACAGAGCCTTTCAGTCTGTTCACGGGATAGCGCCCTCTGCCGTAAAAACCGAAGGGGTATCCGTAAAATCTTTCCCGCCTGTTTCATTTAAAATATTTGTCAAAGGAGTGGAAGAAATGAATTATCGGATCGAAACGAAGGACGCATTCCGTATTGTCGGGGTGTCTGTCCCGCTACAAAAAAATATCGAGGAAAATTTTGCGGTGATTCCGTCTAAGTGGGGAGAAGTTTCCGCTGACGGCACTTTGCAGAGGCTGGCCGGCATGATGGATACACCGCTTATGGGTGTGCTGGGGATCAGCACCTGCAATGACGAGGAGCCCTGGAGATACTATATTGCGGTATCTTCCACACAGGAAGCGGCGGGATTTGAAGAATATACGGTGCCAGCGGCTACCTGGGCAATCTTTCCCGGTGAAGGTACGAATCAGTCCATTCAGGAACTTGAGCGGCGCATTGTGACAGAGTGGCTGCCGACGTCAGGATATGAATACGGAAATGCACCTGATGTTGAGGTTTACATCAGCCCTGATCCGCAGAATGCGAAATACGAGGTGTGGATACCTGTTGTAAAAAAATAGAAAAAACCATGAGAAGTTATTTCCAGCATAGCGGCTTACGATTCAGACATACTACATAGTAATCGTAACTGCACAGCTTTTGTGGTTATGATGAACAATCAGTCTCTCATTAATTATTCAGGGGTTGATGTCTTATGAAGGGGGAAGGGAAATGAGAAACAGAGCATTGGACTGCCTTGCCCTGACGATTGCCATTATCGGCGCTATCAACTGGGGATTGATCGGACTTTTCAGCTTTGACCTTGTGGCATTTATTTTCGGTAACATGTCATGGTTTTCCAGAATCATTTACGCCCTGGTGGGTATCGCCGGACTGTATATTATCACATTCTATATGTACACGAACGGCAATTTGGCAGAGTCAGACAAGGCATAAGTACGGACAGAAGAAAACTGCAAAGAGAAAAACAGAACCGGTGGTGTCTGATCAGATGCCCCGGTTCTGTTTTTTAAACGGGTTATTTGCCTTCCAGTGCGTTCTTGTCTGTCAGCACGCCGTCCCGCCAGATTCGTTCCAGATCATAGAACAGACGGTTCTCCCTGTCAAAAATATGGATGATCACGTCCTGAAAGTCCATCAGAATCCAGTTAGCGTTCTGGTAACCTTCCATCTGTCTTAAGTTTACGCCTGCCCTGCCGAGCACTTCCGAAACATTGTCCGACATAGCCTGTATCTGGCTTTTATTGCTGCCGTCCGCAATGATAAAATAGTCTGCAATGGTAGAGATGTCACTGATATCAATGATACGGATATCCTCCGCCTTTTTATCTTCCAGCGCATTTACTGCCATAAGTGCTGTTTCCTTCGTGTTCATAACAAGTACCTTACCTTTCTTTGAGTCATATTGATAACAGCATAATTTTATAAATGCTGCTCCTCTATCTTTTATAGTACTGATATGTCCTGTTTGTCATATCATCCACCTGTCCGTCCGTGGTTCGCAGATAGGCAAGCGTGTCTGCCAGTATTTTTTCCATGGCACTGTCCAGATCCTGATAAGCGAGTCTTCGGATCAGACTTAAGTCTCTGTTCTGCTTTCGTCCGGGTTCAATGTAATCTGCAATATAGACCATTTTCTCCAGCCTGCTCATATCGGGACGGCCTGTCGTGTGATAACGGATTGCGTTTAGTATGTCCCCATCCGTCACACCATATTTGCGCTCCGCAAGATAAGCGCCGGCTTTTGCATGTAAAAGCGCGGTCGGATTGCTGCGCTCTACTGCTGTCACGTTGAGTCGGGCTTTCTCGCAGATCGCTACCAGCTCCGACCCATGCATGGATTTGGCGCAGTCGTGCAAAAGCCCCGCGATCATGGCTTTTTCCATATCTTCAGCGTGGGCCATTGCCAGTGCAGCGGCTGTATAAGCCACTCCCAAAGTGTGCGTGTAGCGTCCGGTGGACAGTTCTTTTTCCATAGCCCGGCGCAGTTTTTCTATTTCTGACTGATGATGATTCTGACTCATGAAAGTATCCTTTCTCTTCCCGGAAACATTGTTTTATTACGAATCCTTTTCATAGAGATGATTCTGCCAGATATATACAGCAACCGCCTCCGGCACAAGTCCTTGCAGGGATTTCCCTGCTTTCACCATCGCCCGGATCTGTGTGGAGGATATGTCCATACCGGCAAATTCTAACAACTTCACAGAAGCATGGTATTTTTCCTGCAGATACCGCACCTGCTCGCTAAAGTGCGGCTGCTGTTCCTGTGTTTGCTTGCCTGATTTACGCATTCCGCTCTCAGAAGTCCCGTCTTTTACAGAAAGTGTTACTGTCGTCCGCACCGCCGCCAGAACCGTACAGTTCTGAAAAATCAGCGCCGGATTCTTCCAGTCCTCCATGGCATACAGGCTGTCCGCTCCCAGAATAAAATAATAGTCTGCTTCGGGATCGGCCGCTTTGAGTTTTTGCAGGGTATCACAAGTGTAAGTGTTCTTCCCAAGCGCTGCGTCCGAAGCCTCCATTTCAGACAGCTCAAAACCAGGAATATCTTTGATGGCAAGCGCTGTCATCTCACAGCGCGTCTGTATGGGCAGGACTTCTCTCTGATCTTTCATGTAAGGGATGCCGCTTGGCATGAACAGCACTTTTTCCAGTGCAAACTGCTCTCTCGCCTTATCTGCAATCGCCAGATGTCCATTGTGAATGGGATTAAAGGTGCCTCCCATAATGCCGATTCGTCTCATGCGGTTCCCCCTCTGCGCTTCTGCTTTACCTGGGCAGCACAATCTTCGGATTCTTCTTATCCGGCTTGTAGAGGATGATCTTCTTGCCAATTACCTGCACAACTGTGGAATGGGTTCTCTCCGCCACCATCTCCCCAATCGCCCGTGGATCGTCCGCACAGTTTTTCAGGACCGCGATCTTTAAAAGCTCCCTCGTGTTGAAAGCGTCCGCGACCGACTCAGTAAATTCCGGCGTCAGACTGGACTTTCCGACCTGAAAAATTGTGTCTATGCCGTTTGCCAGACTCTTTAAATGCGCTCTCTGCTTGCTCGTCAATTCCATATGTTACTATCTCCTTCTCGTACTCGAACTAAAGCTTGGTCTGCCTGCTCACAAAACCACGCTACTTGTAGTAATCAAAAGAAAGCCCATACATCCTTACGGTGCTGCCCTCCTTGATGTCAAGCGCCTCAAGCTGCTCTAAAATGCCCTGTTTGCGCAAAAAATCCTGAAAGAACTTGAAGCCCTTTTCAGATTCCAGATTGGTGTAGGAAAGCATCTTTTCAATGCGCGGCCCCTCCACCACATACTCGTCCGCCTCCTCGTCGTAGACCACGGTAAAAGGCTCCTTATCAATGTCAAAATGGAACTCCGGGAAGAACTCCTGTTCAAACGTCAGCGGTCTGCTGTCTTCCATCTCGCCCAGACGGTTGTTTACAGCGTAGAGAAGCTCTCTGACGCCTTGGCCGCTGACGGCGGAAATGGCGTAGACAGGAATGCCCTGTGGCTCAAATTCCGCTTTCAGCTTCTCCACGGGATCATCGTCCTTCTCGTAGATCATATCGATCTTGTTTGCCGCAATGATCTGGGGTCTTTCGGCAAGCGTCTGGTCGTAGGCCGCGAGCTCTTTGTTGATGGCGTAGATATCCGCTACGGGATCGCGTCCCTCCGCGGAAGCCGCGTCCACGATATGCACGATCAGTCTGGTCCGCTCAATATGGCGCAAAAACTCGTGCCCAAGCCCTACGCCCTCCGACGCGCCCTCGATCAGTCCGGGGATATCGGCGATCACAAAGCCCTTGGCGTCCTCCAGATCCACCACGCCCAGATTGGGATTTAAGGTGGTAAAGTGATAGTTGGCGATTTTGGGTCTGGCGTTCGTCACCCTCGACAAAAAGGTGGATTTTCCCACATTAGGAAAGCCCACAAGCCCCACGTCAGCGATTACTTTAAGTTCTAACAGCAGTTCCAGTTCTTTTGCGGGCTGACCGGGCTGGGCGTATTTGGGCGCCTGCATGGTGCTAGTGGCGTAGTGCTGGTTGCCGCTGCCGCCGCGCCCGCCTTTCAGAAGAAGAAAACGTCTGTTTTCGCCGGACATGTCGGTGATGACTTTGCCACTCTCCGCCTCACGGATTACGGTGCCCTCCGGCACTTTGATGACGATATCCTCGCCGTTTTTGCCGGCACAGTTCTTCTTGCCGCCCTCCTCGCCGTTTTTCGCACAGTATTTGCGGACGTGCCGGAAATCTGTCAGCGTATTCAATCCCTCGTCCACCTCAAAGTAGACGCTGCCGCCGTTTCCGCCGTCGCCGCCGTCGGGACCGCCGTTCGGCACATATTTCTCACGCCGGAAAGAGACGTGACCGTCGCCGCCCTTGCCGCTTTTCACATATATTTTCGCATGATCTGCAAACATGATTTCTCTCCGTTATCATAAAATCGAGCAGGGAAACGATATTCCCTACTCGCCGCGCGCCCCATCGCCGCTTTAGCGGCATGTTTCCTCTGCATGGGCTGCGCATAAAAGAAAAGCTCCAAACACCAGTATGTTCGGAGCTGTCTCTTAGGCTTCTTACTTCTCTACGGGATAAACAGACGCCTTTTTCTTGTCTCTTCCCATTCTCTCGAAACGAAGAACACCGTCTACCAAGGCAAACAGCGTATCGTCCCCGCCTCTTCCCACATTTACGCCGGGATGAATCTTGGTTCCGCGCTGTCTGTATAAGATGTTTCCTGCCTTCACAAACTGACCGTCAGCTCTCTTCGCGCCTAATCTCTTGGATTCGGAATCGCGTCCGTTCTTGGTGGAGCCGACACCCTTCTTATGAGCAAAAAATTGAAGGTTCATATTCAACATGGTATTACACCTCCTTAAATGTCAATTTACAATGTTTTTTCCCGTACTGTGCCTCAATCCGGCTCAGTCCGAGCGCAAGGGAATCCATTAATGCAACGGAGGTTTCAAGCAGAGGCTGCCTTAAGAAAGTACAACTGATTCTTCCCGCCTTTTCATCCGCATCCACCTGTATCGGCTCCTTCGTGATCTCCTCAAGGGCGTTCACCGTGTTGATCACAAGAACCGAAATAGCCGCGCAGACGATATCCTGACCGTAGTCTGCATACGCCGCGTGCCCGTCGCACATAAATTTCCGATATTCTCCTGCCTTGCTTTTATAAATGGTAATCTCGGTCATTACGCGTTGATCTTGTCAATCTTGATCTGCGTATAGAGCTGTCTGTGACCATTTTTCTTGTGGTAGCCGGTTTTTCTCTTATACTTGTAAACGATGACTTTCTTGCCCTTACCCTGATCCGTAACGGTTCCGGTAACAGTCGCATTCGCCACATCGCCTGCAACTTTGAGTTCCTTATCGCTGACCGCGATCACCTGATCGAAGGTAACGGTAGAACCAACCTCAACGTCCAGCTTCTCCACTCTGATCTCATCGCCCTCGGATACCTTGTACTGTTTTCCGCCTGTTGCAATGATTGCGTACATATCTGCACACCTCCTATTCATGGACATCCGTCCATTTACTCGCTAACTGTGGTGATGCCAAAAGACATACTTCTACCTCGTTATGCGGCACACTTAATTATCATATACATATTATGCCAGTTTGTCAATCAATTTTTTGCGCCATTTCTATTTTCCCTGTAACAGGTCAGCCATAGCTGATAAGAGGGACGAGTCATGCCCGCATAAAGGAATGCCTTAATCCGGGCTGTTCTTTGCGCGTAACGTAAGCAACGGTTCCAGCTCTTCATCCGTATAATAAAAAAACAGAAGAACCGCCAGTACCGCCACACCGACGGTAATATAAATGTCCGCCACGTTGAATTTCGGAAAATCGATGGGCACAAAATAGATAAAGTCCACCACATAGTTCCGGCTTACCCTGTCGATCAGGTTCCCAACCGCACCGCTTATGATAAGCAGCATACAGAGCCGCATCGGGACAAAACGCTTCCCGCCCGGCAGGGTAAGATATTTCCACACAAGAAGCAAGGTGACAAGCGTTGTCAGGCAGATCAGAAGAGTCTGTCTGCCGGCAAAGGAACTGAAGGCGGCCCCTGTGTTTTCCAGATAGGAAAATTCCAGCACACGGCGGATAATCACGAAGGATTCCTGCCCTTTCAGGTGGGAAATGGCAAGCCGTTTGGTGTACTGATCTGCAAGAAGCAGGCTGCATAATGCAATTACGGACAAAATAAGATGTTGTTTCTTTATTTTCATGTTGAAAACAGAACGTTCCTTTCTCCTGAAATTACCAATGCTTCGCAAAGAAATGACTGATCCAGTCAAAAAATTCGCTATTTTAGAAATGAAGGATTCCCGTCATGGACTCCCTGAAAAAAGTAAGCGGCGATCTGGGCGCGGGAACTGAACTCTTCCGTCTCCAACAGTTCCCGCACCTCCTCTTTCGTATAAAAATCTGCGGTAATCTGTTCGTTTTCCGAAGTGTGATCCTCAAAGTTTCCTTCCGCCTCCACAAAGGCAATCTGCGTTTTCACATCGGAGAACGCGACTGCGGCAAAGGAAGGCGGCAGAATGCTGTGAATTTTTTTCACGCCAAGCCCTGTCTCCTCGTAAAGTTCTCTCTGGATGCATTCTTCCAGAGACTCCCCCTCGTTGAGCATACCCGCGCACAGATTGTACACGAAACGGTTGACACCCATCCGAAATTCCCGGAGAAGCAGCATTTTCCCCTCATGGAAAGCGACAATGGAGACGCCGCTGACATGCTGTCCGATCGCTTCCGGACCGGAAATCTCATGCCGGCTGACGATCTCATACTTTTTCTCATGCCCTGCCTTATTCTGGTAGGTCAGCTCATAGTTTTTCAGGTATTTCCCGTCCTTTACTTTTTCCATATGTAATAGTTTCATGCCAGCCCATTTCCTTTCTACAGCATCCCCATTTTCTCTGTTCCATAGCTTGTGGCAAAGTCTTTTTTCAGCCGCCTATTGGCTTCGTAACTGCTCGGCAAGACTCGGCGCAACCTTTTTTCGGGTCAGCTCCATCAGCCCCAGGGCAGTCATATCCAGCGCCCTTGCGGGAATGGGATCCTTCTTCAGGAGCTCCCGCATATACTCTAACAGCGCCGTCTCCCGTTCCCTGCTTTTCAGATTGATAAAATCCACGAGAATCATGCCGGACAGATTTCGTGCCCGCAAATGCACGGCGATCATTTCAGCCGCCTCCCTGTTGATGCGGTAAAAGGTTTCCTCCCTGTCTTTCCCGGACTCATACTTTCCCGTATTGACGTCGATGGAAATCAATGCCTCCGTAGGCTCGATCACCAGATAACCGCCCGATTTCAGCCATACCTTTTTATCGGTAAGTTCCTGCAGGCGCTGTTCCACCGAGTACAGCTTATAGAGCGGTAAAAGGGAATCCTCATAAAGCCGGAGCGAAATATCCGCCTTCCGGCAAGGTTCCAGAAGGGTTTCGTACACTTCCGGGAGATCGGTTATGACCTCCTCATATTCGGTCCGATAGGCGTTTGTCACAAAGGAAACATAATCCGGCTTATTCCGGTACAGACAGCTGTAACAGGTGCGGGACGGCGTAATCTCCAGAATATGAGCCAGCGTATCCGCCAGGAAACGCGCCTCCTCCAGAAGGGCGTCCTCACCGTCAAGCGTTCCGGCGTTCGTCCGCACAATGAGCCGGAAACGCCCGGAAATCTGTTTCAGCTCTTCCAATTCCCGAAAATGCGCATGTTTTGCAGCGTCCAGTTTGGCGGAAACCTGCACGCCGTCCTTAGAGCCTTTCGGTTTTATGCTGACCACCGTATACTGGCCGGACAGGGAAAGTTTCGTCGTCACACCGGCAAGTTTCGTTTTCATCGGCTCTTTGGTGACCTGTACGAGCAGTTCATCACCTGCCTTTAAGCTGCCGTCCGGCTTTCTGTTTAACACAAAAGCGGAGGCTGCGTCGGTGATCGGAAGAAAGGTCAGGTTCCTGCCGCCCAAGTCGACAAAAGCCGCGCTGATATTTGGGGAAATGCTCTGTACCTTGCCAATGTAAATATCTCCTAATGTGACCGCCGCTTCCTGCTGCGCCCGGGCGGCAAGAATCCGATTGCCGCTTATTAGGAGACTGAGGCGTTTTTTATGCAGTTTCAGAATAAGAATCTTGCCGTTTGAACCCATGGCGCGGTTGTCTCCTTTTTAATTTTAAAGTTCAAGGACTATGTTGCCATAGCCCTTGCATGTTGTCAATGCGTTTCATGGAAAAACGGGGTCAGTCAAAGCTTATATTTCACCGCCGTCCCGTAGGCGATCACTTCCGCCGCGCCCTGCATGATGGAGGAAGACGCGTAGCGGATGTTGATAATGGCATCCGCTCCCATAGTTTCCGCCTCATCCACCATGCGCTTGATGGCAATCTGCCTTGCCTGATTGAGCATTTCCGTGTATTCCTTCAGTTCTCCGCCGACAAGCGTTTTGATGCCTGCCATGAAATCGCGTCCCACGTTTCTGCACTGGACGACGTTCCCTTTGACAATTCCCAATGTTTCCAGTTCTTTTCCTGTGATAAAATCAGTATTTACGAGCAGCATCCTCTTCTCCTCCTTCAATCTCCTTCATTCTTTGTAACAGCACGGCAACAATCGCCAGAATCATAACAACAGGAACCAGAATAAACAGTCCCGCTGCGAGCAAGGGCATGTCGTCAGCCAGATATGCCCAGATTGTAAAGGCAATGATCCCAACCATCAGCAAAATAACCAGGCCGCTGAAAATCATGGGCGCCAGCTTCTTCTGCAGAATGTCGTGTCTGTTTACATTTAAGAATTTTGTGCCTTCCTGTTCCATTACTACCATCCTTTCTAAGTATTGGTCAGGAGAAAAGGCGGCATACTGGCATGTTTCCTCGCTCAGCATCCGGCACAGGCGGGTGGTCTCTTCGAGGCTTGCTCTTTCCCTCTCCAATAGGATGACCTGCCTTTGCAGGGCATCTGTAAGAAGCAGATCGCCTTTCTGGATCCTTCTGATCTCTTCGATGGGAAGGGAAAGTTTCCGCAGCATCTTGATTTTCTTCAGTTCGGTGACGTCTTCCTCTGAATAATCCCGATACCCGTTTTCCATATTACGCTTGGGACTTAAGAGCCCCTGCTGTTCATAGAAACGGATATTTTTCTTCGTGATGTCTACCCGCTGTTCCACTTCGTTGATTTTCATGCTGCATCCTCCTTGCCGAAACCGCCAGTTTTCTCCTGTTACGGACAGAATAAGGCTTCCACTAGGTGGAAGGTCAAGGGAAATTTGAAAAAAATTTAATTTTGTAGAAGAAGCGGCACGAGCTGTCTTGGCTCCCCATCTTTTGCGAGATTGGTGTAGGTCTCAAGTCGCGTCACTTGTATGTCGGAGACAGGTATGTCACAGCCCGCAAAGGCGCAGAACTCTTCAAAAACCACCGTCGGTTTGATGTTGCCGCCGCTGCTGGCGTCCACCGTCATGCGGATACACGGAACGGTCATACGGTTCTCTGTAGGTTCGGGGAGAAGCATCGCCGCAGCCGCCGACATGATCTCTGTCAGCACGGATGTTTCGCCCGCCTCCATCGAATAAATTCCCTGTTTCAAATCGATTTCAAGAGTGCTCTTTTTTGTCTCCTTCGTATAGGGAATCTGCGCCTGCGCATAAAAGGACGCCACAGAACTTGCAAGGTCAGGAACCCCGAAATTTCCCTCTTTCAGGTGAATCTGGTAGGAAGCCGCCGCCACGCTTGCCATGGCGTTTTTCGTCTGGTCCGGCAGGACGTTTACGGCAAGTACTTCCACGCCCTCCACCATAACCCGGTTCAGCGCGTCTTTCATGTCCTCCGGCGCAGACATGGACAAAACTTCCAGATCCATGTACTCTCCCCGGCTCTCGATTCCCACGCCTAGCGGCGCGGCGAAGGACATAATCTGATGGGGGCTGAAACCTTCCGAATATTTCACGTCAATTTCCGCCCGTCTGACTGCTTTTTGGAAAAAGCGCATCATGTCGAGATGTCCGATAAATTTCATGGCGCCGTATTTGGCGAATTTGATTCTGACTTTCATGCGGTTATATCCCTTGGCTAATGTTTTGTATCTCACTTTTTTGATCATATGCAAACTGATTGAGGGTATGAGGGATAAAAACATATTGCTTACATTTTTATCCCAAGTAAACATTTATATCTTACATTATTTTTTTGTGTATCCTAATACATTTTTGTTTGCACCTCTGTGAACAATAAACATTACATGCTGAGTTTCATCTATATATTCCCATGGTAATCGATATGTCTCGTCAATTGCTTTAACTTCTCTATAATGCCAGTGTTTACGATTACCTTGCCCAATCCCTTCTTGCCACCCAATTAAGTCTAAGGAATACCAAGTATCTAATACCTGCTGATAGCTGGGAAATAATTTTGAAAACGATGCTTGTCTAGTACAAAATTTATCATAAATGTCTTTAAAATCTTCTTCATCAAATATATACTTTTTGATCATTTTAATTAAACTAAACATCTGCTTGATTTCATCAGTTGAATAATTGAACATCATTTCTGATTTGATTTGATCAGTATAATAGTTAGAATAATTTGTACTTAAACTTGAAGAATCCAGAATATCAGCATTTGGATTAATGCCCCTCCTCTTTTTACATTCCTGTTGTATTAAACGGAGCATGACTACGATATCGCGTGGTCTAAGCCTGGATTGTCTTTGAATATAAATTGATGCATTAACAGGCTTATATTTGGGATACGGTAACATAAAGTTAAAATATGTTTCAACAGGTCTTTCATCATTAACGCCATCCCATCCAAGCAATCTGTTCATCATTTTATATAAATTGGAATATACGAAATCTCTCTCATTTCCATATGTCCAATCAAGTTCCACACAATTATCATTTATACAACTTGTAACATTTACAAGCTCCGAATTTAAAAAGATATCTGTTCTTGTAAGAGCTATTATTTTGAAGTCATTTTTATCTTTTCTATTCATATTTCCCAAAATTTTTGTATTAATATCATAAACTGCTCGAACAAGCGCTCCAATACATTCGCCATATTCTTTTGCGTCTATTTCTCGTGGTCTTACATCCAACCCATCAATAAAAAGAAAATGATTATATTTGAATGCAATATTTTCTATAACCTTACAAAACTCATTAATGGATCTCATCCATGTATCAATATATATTAAAGAATCCTTTTGTGTTTTTTTATCAAAATTATCAGTTTGCTTATATAACTCATTATCTTCATATTTAAGGTTTGTTTTCAACAAATTTGCGTTATTGGTTATAGAAAATTGTTGCGATAAATAATTTGTAACTTCTGCTTGTTTTCCATAACTATCAATTATCGTAACTGGATTAAATGAATCTGCGGATACATCATATCCAAAACATTGACTTATCACATTTTGAATTTCTTTAAAGTTTTTTGTTCTGCCTAAAAAAGAAATTTCAGAGGCATCAATACCTAAGAGAAATTTTTGTATGAGAATAACCTTCCACATTGTTAAATATGCAGTATAATCTAAATGATTGGAAGTCTTCATTGCAATCAATTTGCCATAATCCCCCACGTCAATTGTATGTGCTTTTGATTTTGTATTTCTTCTTTTTTCTGCACACATATATGCTGCATAAAGTGTCTTACCACTACCTTTAGCACCTAAAATATAAAAAATATTTGAATCAAACAACTTATCATACCATTCTTGTTCAATAAAAATAAAATCATCTATATATCTCAAACTTCCCACACTACTTCCGGGAATAAAGCCTTGATAAATGCCGGTTGGGATACAAACCAGTTAATCAGTTGC